>NZ_JABUMU010000040.1:0-45641 GCF_013336625.1 Myxococcus sp. CA033
CTCATGGTGCGGGTACATGCCTACCTCAACGCGCGGAATGCACAGCGCTCTGCCTGTCCATCCCTGCGCCGAGCCGACCTCAGGCGTGCCTCCTGACGTCGTGCGAGAATCGAGATCGTTGGTTTAGCGACGGCGGCTCACCACCCCGGCGGCGCCAGCGCGCCTGGAGGGAGCGGAGAGAGAAAAGCGCTCTGGTCCAGGTCGAGCTGACTGCCCGAGTGGCCGTAGTACTGGTCTCGACCCGAATCGAGCACCACCGCTCCGGAGTAGATGTCCCAACCGGGGTCCGACGTCCCGGGCCTCGCGGCGTACATCAAGTCTCTCGCCGAATCGAAGACATGGCCCGAGGCGTGTTGATTGGGCGCGGCTGCGGGGACGATGCCCAGCCCGTGCAGCGTCTCATGCAGCATGGCGAACTCGATGTACCCCGGCAGCGTGCTCGACCCACCGATGGGATTCGAGGCGCAAGGCACCGGGCCGCTCGGCAATCCCTTGAGGTAGAGGGCGGTGACCCTGCCCATCAGCGTCGGAGGCCACGGGGCGCCACCACAAGACCACTCACTGGTGCCGTCATAGTAGACCGCGTACAGCTTCCGCGTGTCGCTGAGCAAGCCCATCGCGGCCAACTCGAGTTCGATGCGATCACGGACATAGGCGTAACCCGTGTTCACATTGCCAGTGTTCGCCGTGCCCTTCATCACCGCGTCCGTCTTCGACAGACGGACGAACTGGATGTCCAACACGGAGCCCGAGACGTCGTAGCGGAGCGCCGCTCCGTTCGTCGTCTGGGAGGTGAACCACGAATACTGAGCCTGGACGGACCGGCAAAGAGCCCCGCTCGTGTCGAGCGCGCGGTCCACCCCATCCGAGGGCACCACATAGAGGATCTTCACCTTGTAGTCCGTGGTGCCATCCGCGCGGTCACCGGTGGCGCGCACGGAGGGACACGAGAACGGCGCGGGCGCCAGCGTGGGGTCGACGAAGGTGGACTCGGCGGCCTCCGCGTGAGGCCAGCCCACTCCACCCAGGGCGACAATCGCCACCCCCGTCCCCAACATGGACAGCGTCAGCCTGCTTGTCTTCTTCATGGTCCCATGGCTCCGCGTCATGCAATGCGAGACAGACTTCAAAGCGGGAACATCACTTCGAGGCACATCCAACCGCAGGCACCAGGAAGGCGCTCAGCTCGGATAGCATTGCCACTGACGGGACGCCATTCCCCCTGGCAAATCCACACATTGACGCGGCCAGCCGCGCGCCCATTCCCACACAGCACGGCCAGCGCCACCCCAATTCTACACAGGCACCGTCCGGATGATGGGCAGCTCACGGACACGAGTCCCCGTGAGCGCGAAGATGGCATTGACGATGGCGGGGGCCACGGGCGGCACGCCGGGCTCCCCCACTCCACCGGGCGCCGCTTCGCTGCGCACGATGTCGACGTGGATGGCCCGAGGCGCATCGACGATGCGCACCAGCCGGTAGTCCCGGAAGTTCGACTGCTCCGTCGCTCCGTCCTTCATGGTGATGGAGCCATACATCGCCAGACTCATCCCGAAGATGACCGAGCCCTCCATCTGCGAGCGGACCCGGTCCGGATTGACGACGAGCCCCGCGTCCACCACCACCCAGGCCTCGTCCACCCGCGCCTTGCCCACCGCGTCCTTCTTCACCGACACCACCACGCCCACATAGCTCAGGAAGCTGCGGTGCGCGGCGAGCCCCAGCGTGCGCCCGTTCTTCTCGCGCTCGCTCCAGCCCGACAGCTCCGTGACGCGCTCGATGACCCCTCGCAGACGCCCCGCGTCGACCGGATGGTTCTCCACCGGCGCGCCGTAGTTCGGCAGCGCCGTGACGCCCAGCTCCGCCACCGACACGTGACGCGCGGGCCCAATCACCTCCAGCAGGTTGTCACGTGGGTCCACGCCTCGCGCATGCGCCAGCTCGTCCATGAACGAGCCCACCGCGAACCCGTGGAAGATGTTGTTCACGGACCGCAGCCAGCCAATGCGCACCTTCGCCAGCGCCTCGCCCATCTCCGCCCGGACATTGGGAATGTCGAGCGCCAGGTCCAACACACCCTGGTTCAAGTCCCTGGCCACCGGCCCCGTCACGTCCTCGGAGAACGTCGAGCGGATGGCCGGAAAGGCCGTGCGATGCAGCCACGCCGTCGGCTTGCCCTTCGCATCCAATCCCGCGCTCAACCGCTGCGCACTGGCCGAATGGTAGTAGTCGTGACGGATGTCGTCCTCGCGCGTCCACTGCACGCGCACCGGCACCCCGGCCGCCTTCGCGAGGAACACCGCCTCCGCGACGAAGTCCGCCTTCGACTTGCGCCCGAAGCCGCCACCGAGGAGCGTGACATTCACCGTCACCTTGTCCTCCGGCAGCCCCGCCATCTTCGCCGCCTCGGAGCGCGCCGCCTGCGGGTGCTGCGTGGGCGCCCACACCTCGCACACGCCCCCTTCCACACGCGCCAGCGCCACCGGCGGCTCCATGGGCGCATGGGACAGGTGAGGCGCGTAGTACTCGGCCTCCAGCACGCGCGCCGCACTGGCCAACGCCTTGTCCACGTCGCCCACGGACCGGGCCGGCTTGCCCGGCGCTCGGACCGACTCCAGCAGCGCCTCGCGGTATTTCTCCGAGTCGTAGGACACGTTGGGACCGTTCTCCCACGTGATGTCCAGCGCCTCGCGACCGCGCATCGCCGCCCAGGTGTTCTCCGCCAGCACCGCCACGCCGCCCCAGCCCTGGAACAGATAGGGCCGCTGAGGCGTGGGCAGCTCCAGCACCTGCTTCACCCCGGGAATCGCGAGCGCCCGCGTCGCGTCGAAGCGGGTCACCTTTCCGCCCACCACGGGCGGACGGGCCACCACCGCGATGAGCATCCCCGGCAACTTCACGTCCGCGCCGTACACGGCCTTGCCCGTGACGTACGCGGGCCCGTCGAGCAGCGGCAGTTCCGTACCTACCCGGCGCAGCTCCGAGAGCGGCCGGAGCTGGACGGCCTCCGGCTTGGGAACGGGCAGCTTCACCGCGTCCGCCACCAGCTCACCAAAGCCCAGCGAGCGCTCCGACCCCCGGAGGTACACGGCGTGGTCACGCGCCTCGCACTGCTCCGGATTCACCTTCCAGCGCTTCGCCGCCGCGGCCACCAGCATGGTGCGCGCCGTGGCGCCCGTGCGGCGCAGCGCCTGGAAGACGCCTCGGATGCTGCTGGAGCCGTCGGTGTTCTGGTCCCCGTAGACGGCGTCTCCCACCGCCTGGACGACCTTCACGCGGGCCATGTCCGCGCCCAGCTCGTCCGCGATGACCACCGGCATCGAGCTGCGGATGCCCTGCCCCATCTCCGAGCGGTGACAGACGATGGTGACGAGGCCATCCGCCGCGACGTGCACGAAGACGTTGGGCCGCAATTCCGGCGCCGACTTCGCGCCCACGCCCGGAGCCGCCGCCTCGGCCGACACCGTGGGCACCAGGCCCAGGGCCAGCCCGCCAACGGAGAGGTTGAGTCCTTCGAGAAAGGAACGCCGGGTGAACACCACGGGCTGCTGGCTCATCGCATCCTCGCTACTTCGAGTCAGGCACGCCCGCGGCCTTCTTCACGGCCGCGCGGATGCGCGTGTACGTCCCACAGCGGCAGAGGTTGCCCGCGAGCGACTGGTCGATGTCCGCGTCCGTGGGCTGTGGCTTCTTCGCCAGCAGCGCCGCCGCGCACATGAGCTGCCCGGACTGGCAGAACCCACACTGCGGCACGCCCAGCTCCACCCACGCGCGCTGGAGCGGATGGCCCCCATCGGGAGACAGCCCCTCGATGGTGGTGACCTCGCGCCCGTCCGCGCGACGAATGGGCGTCACGCACGCGCGCACCACCTGTCCATCCAGGTGCACGCTGCACGCGCCACACAGCGCCTGACCGCAGCCGTACTTCGTCCCGGTGAGGCCGAGCACGTCGCGCAGGGCCCACAGCAACGGCATCTCCGGGTCGACATCCAGCTCCTGCTCGACTCCGTTGACTCGCACCCGGATGCTCATGGCCGTACCTCCTCGCTGGGGCACTGCGCGCCCGTGGCCACCCAGGCCGCGACCAGCTCCCCGAACCTCGCCTGGGTCCCCGGCGCGGGCTGCCTGCCCGAGCCCGGAGCCCATCCCCACGCCACCAGCTTGTCATGAGCGTTGTGCTCGACCAGTTGCTCCAACGTCTTGCCTCCGTTCCGCGCGGGGTCCTTGAGCTGCTCACACAGCTGGCGGGGGCTCTTGCCCACCCAGGACATGGAGCGCGGAGCCAGGTGCCAGTTCGGCGCCCCCGGCACCCGCGCGAGCTCCAGGTTCCGCTCCTGGTGACACCCCGTGCACTCCATGCCCACGACCCCCTTGTCCTCGGGGCCTCGCGTCACCGGAGGGTTGTGGAGCATCTCACCGGAGTCTTGATAGGGGCTGTCGCCGTCGGGGTGACAGTTCGAGCAGCGCGGATGGAGGTAGACACGACTGGTCTCCAGGAACAGCGCGCGTGAGCGCTGCGCCGGGTCCTCGATGCGCTGGAACATGTCCAGCGAACGCAGCTCGCGCGCGTCCACCGGAGGTAACGACTCCCACCGCGCCGCATCGGAGTCGGGCTGACGCCGACATCCTCCGGCACTCGCGAGGAAGACCACCGAGGCCATGACCGGAAGAGCACGCATCATCGCGACAAGGTTCCGGCATGTCGCCCGTCACCACAAGCCGAATGTTCCGGGGCACGCGCCACTCAACGAAGGTGGGAGTCACGCCCCTGTTTCGCGCCTCACCGCGAGGCCGGGTCTCGCGGACGCCGCGAGTTCGCCCGCGTGCGGCGGGAGCGACGCACGGGCGGCGCGGGCGGAGCGATGCGAGGGCTCTGCCGAGGCACCTCGGACAGATAGGACACGGGAGTCCTCCCCACGCGAGGCTTGCTCGGCGCGAGAGGAGCCATCATCAGCAGCCAGAGGAAGTCATACATGGACGCGGACCTCAGAAGCCTCGGAACAGGGGACGGCCGTGGGACAGTCCAGCCCAGGGAATCGCGAATGAGACCAGGAGCATCGCGAGCAGGAGGCCCAGGGCCCACAGGCGGTGACGCGACACGGGTGCTTCCGCGCGCTGACTCAGCGCGGACGCCACGTGCACGGTGGCGAGCGCCAGCAGCATCAACGTCGGATGCTCGACACTGAAGAACCGGAGCGAGGGAACGGACAGGCTCGCGCGCAGCCCGCCCTCCAGCGCGGGGGGCGTGAAGGGACTCAGGCCGAAGTAGAGAATCATCCCCAGCAACATCTGGGTATCGAAGGCGGAGACCGCGAGCACCTGGAGCCGCCTGTCCGAGGGAGTCCATGCACCGCCGCCGAACCAGCCCCGCAGGGCCTTGCCCAGCGCGAGCAGGACGAGCAGCACCACCGCCCAGCGCAGCCACGAATGGATGAAGAGCACCACCGGGTACGCCATCGCACTCACCGCTCCGCCTCCGACGAGGACCGGCGCTCGTGGCCTCGTCGCCGAATGAAGAAGCGCGGGAGCGAGACGGCGCGCGGCAGGGACATCGAGCCTCCGACGCCTGTCACCCTACTGGACCGCGCGCGCCGCCTCGTGCGTCTTGGTGACGCACCCCGCGTCAATCACTGCCGCACGGGGTGCTTGGATAGCTTTCGCTGAAGGCTCCTGCGTTGGATGCGCAGCAGCCGAGCCGCCTGGGAGATGTTGCCACCGCAGTCCGCGAGCACGCGCTGGATGTGCTCCCACTCCGCGCGCGCCAGGGACGGCACCTGATGTTCCAACGCCACGGCCTCGCCCGCCGGCAGTGTGGCCCCCGCGAAGGCGAGCAGGATGTCGTCCACGTCCACGGGCTTGGAGAGGTAGTGCGTGGCACCCCGCCGCACGGCCTCCACCGCGGTGGCGATGCTCCCGTAGCCGGTGAGGACCACCATCGTCGTGCGCGCATCCAGCGCCTTCAGTTCACGGACCAGGTCCAACCCGGAGCCGTCCGGCAGACGCAGGTCGATGACGGCGTAGCCGGGGCGCAGCACGGGCGCACACTCGAGCGCCTCCTTCGCGCTGCCCGCGCCATGCGCCGCGAAGCCCTTGCGGCCGAAGGCCTTCACCAGTCGCTCGCGATAGGGCTCGTCGTCGTCGATGACGAGCACCACGGGGGACACCTCAGGCCGCGGCATGGACAGGCTCCCTCCGGCACGGCAGGTCGAGCGTGGCGCGCGTTCCCTTGCCCTCTTCCGACGACAGCTCCAACCGTCCGCCGCACAGCTCCGCGAAGGTCTGCCCCAGGAACAAACCCAACCCCATGCCCTGCCCCGCGGGCTTGGTGGTGAAGAACGGCTCGCCCAGGCGCGCCAGCACGTCACGCGGAATGCCCGTGCCCTGGTCCTCCACCACGAAGGTCGTCCGCCCCGCGTCGCCGCGCACGCTCACCGTGACAGGTGACTGGGAGGCGTCGCTCGCGTGCAGGCCATTGCGCACGAGGTTGGCCAGCACCTGGACCAGTCCGCGCATGGGGAAACACAGCGACAGGTCCGGGCCCTCCGCGAAGCGCAGGCGCGCAAGCTCCCCCGCGGACAGCTGCTCGCGAAGGCGCTCCAGCACGACGCTGGTCGTCGTTGGCTCCGGCACCTCGCCATAGGTCTGCCCCGCCCGCGCGCTCATCCGCTCCAGGATGTCGCGACACCGCTCCACCTGGTCCCGGATGAGGCGCGCGTCCTCGAGCGCCTCGTGCGGCTCCTCCAGGATGAGGGCCTCCAGCTCGTTGGCCGCGATGGCGATGGTCCCCAGCGGCGTCCCCAGCTCGTGCGCCGCGCCCGCGGCCAGCGTGCTCAGGGACGCCAGCTTCTCCGCGCGCACCGTGAGCAACTGGGCGCGGACCAGGGCCTCCTGCCTGTCTCGCAGCGCGGCGGACACCCGCGCCACCATCAGCGCGATGAGCATCACCGTCAGCGTGAAGGCGACCCACATCCCCAACACATGTCGCGAGTTCGCCGGCATCGAACCGGAGACGTGCGCCAGCTCCCGCAGCGGGACATGGAAATTGACCAGGAGCGCGGGCCCCAGGATGGACAGGAGCGACAGGCCGAAGGTCCAGCGAGGCCCCAGCACCAGCGCCGCCAGGGCCACGTGCACCAGGTACAGCATGGCGAACGGGTTGTCGGGGCCACCGGACAGCGCGAGCAGCGCCGTCAGCAGCATGATGTCGAACGCGAGCACTCCTCCCAGGTGATGGGACTTCACCACCGGCGCGCGGCGGAGCCACAGCGCGAGGAGCAGGTTGGATACGCCTGTCGTCGCCACCACCGCGAGCAACGGCACCACGGGGAGGTCCAGCCCCAGCACTCGCACGGCCACGAACACCGTCAGCGCGGTGCCCCCGACGGCGTGCCAGCGCAGGCGCACCAGCCAGCCCAGGGCAATCGCGCTGGACGACAAGAGGTCCACCACGTCCTGGGCGGAGCGATGAAAGGCGGAGCGCGGCGAGGGATGTCTCGACCACAAGGGGCCGCGCGGGGCCGCCTGCGAGTCGGTGGGCGGGCGGAACACGCCTCTTCTTACCCCGGGAGTCCCCTCCTCGCGAGCGCGTCAAGTTGACGCAGGGCCGCGCGTACACCGGACCAGGGAGGCGGGACACGGGGCCCCTGCTTCCCTGGCCGGTGCGGGCCCGACGACGCTCAGTGGAGAGTCGTCAGACGACCACGGGCTGTCAGATGTAGCCCATCAGCTCACCACGGTCCAAGGCCTCGCCCTTCGAGGTGTAGGACGAGTACCAGGACGTGTTCTTCGTCCCGTACTGGTCCTTCTGGAAGTGCGAGTGCGCACCGGTGGCGTTGCCGGTGCCGCCCAGGTTGCCGACCTGGCAGCGGTTGCAGGTGCGGTCATAGGAGTCGCTGGTCTTGATCCAATGCCACTGGCGGAAGGACCAACCACTGCCGAGGTTGAGCAGCGCCTCGTTCTGGTTGCCGCTGCCATTGCCATTGCAGACGACGCCGGAGGTGCGGACCGTCACGTTCCAATAGACGGTGGCGGAGACGCCCGTCTCGGCGCCCCAGTAGTTGCAGCGCGAGTTCGCGACGTCCACGGCACCGTGGTACGTGCCGCTGGAGTAGTACGTGGTGGCCGTCACCGTGCTGGGGTACGGCGCGACGGCGGTGTAGGCGAGTGCGGCGGTGGGGAGGGCTACCAGGGCCGTCAGCGCCGCGAGGCGCGACTTGGGGCTACGCATCGTTGTTCCTTTCGGGCCGCCCATGCGGCCCCCAGAAGGACTGCTGCTCATCGAGCCTGCTGCAACCGCTGCTTCTCCCTCAGGATCAGGCTCCACTCCTGAAGACCCGTACTCAATGCTCGAATCCACGCGTCGACCTCCGGCACGAGGCGCGGGTCGACGTTGCGCAAGCCCCGCAGCTCCGGCACCGCGCTGGCGAAGCCCAGCCGGGCGAGGCTCTGGAGGATGGACGTGCGCACGCCCACGTCCGACTCGTCGCGGTACAGCGCCACCAACGTCTGGCGCGCGCGGGACATCTCCGGCGCGGGCACGCCCCCCAGCGCCTTCGCCGCCGCCGCGCGCACCTCCGCGTCATCGCCGCGCAAGAGCGTGTGAAGCTGCTCGGCCGACTCCTTGCTGATGGCCGCCGTGGAGATGTTGCCCAGGATTCGCGCCGTCACCTTCGCATCGCTCGAAGCAGCAGCCGCCGCCACCGCCGTGTCGGATGCCGGCCCGTGGAACCCCGCGTAGACGAACTGGTTGTCCTCGATGAGATTCGTCGCGGCCTCCATCCGCACCTCGGGCGAGGCATCGCGCACCAGCCGCGAGTACAAATCCCCGGTGTGCTCCTCCGCGCTCGTGCGGCGCAGGGCCCGCGTGGCGGCGGCGCGCACGGCCGGGTCCGCGTCTTGCGAGGCCCGCTTCCCCACGAGCTGGAGGGTGGCCACGCTCTCGCCCCGGTCCGTCTTCGCGGCCAGCGCCGCCGCCAGGTGTTCCACCATGAGGGGCTCCGTCTCGCGCTCGAAGGCCGCGCGAAGCTGCTCCTCTGGCAGCGTGACGGCGGACTCCTTCAGCAGCTCGCGCAGATAGCGTCGGTATGCCGGAGACTTCGACTGGAGCCCGCGCCGGATGGAGTCCATCAAGCCCTCGACGGAGCATGTCTCCGGCTGGAGCGCGGGTGGAGGGAGCGGAGTCCCCGTCGCCTGGGCGAGGGACGGGGAGGGAGCCAGGAGGGACAACGACGTCAGCAGGCAGAGCGCCCGGGCCAGCAGGAAGGTGCGCGTCATGGAGAGCTCAGTCGCGGTGGAGGCAGCCGTAGGGGTCCTGGTCCGCGAGCGCGAGCCACACGCGCTCGAAGTCGACGACGCCACTGGCGTAGATGCGCTCGAAGTCCTGGTACGTCGCCTGGAAGCGCGGGTCGACGAGCGCCATGTTCGCCATGACGGGCAGCGCGTCCTTTCCGGCGGCGCGCGCGGAGAAGCGGAACAGCGCCCAGCGCACGCACACGTCCTTCTCCGGCTCGAAGGCGCTCGCGAAGGTCTCCAACACCTTCGCCCGGTCCTCGGACAGCGACAGGTTGTGCGCGGCCGCGCCGCGTCCGTCGGGACTGCCCTCGGTGGTGAGGACCTTCGCGTAGCCGTCGGTGGCGCTCGCGTCCAGCACCGGCGCGGTCTCCATGGGCGTCGACAGCGCCATGTACCGAACGTGCTCGTCGAGCGACTGCGTGCCGATGTTCAACAGCTTGTCCAGGTATGGCGCCGCGTTCGCGGTCCGCTCATGGTCGTTCTTCATCACCCGGGCGATGGTCCGCGCCGCCGCCCAGCCCGCCTCGCCCGACGCCGGGTCCTTGGCGAAGTCCGTCAGGCGCGTGAGTACCTCGGGCGACAGCTGCTTCTGCGTATCCAGCGACGACAGCACCCCGGCACGCCGCTCCGGCTCCAGCGTCGCGTCCAGCCCCAGCTCGACAATCTTCCGGGAGACCTCCGGCAGATGGACGGCCTCCGAGTCCTTCAGCGCCATCGCGAAGACCTTGAACTCCTTCGGCCCCGCCTCGCGCGTCCACCCCAGCACCTCATTCGCCCGACCCGCGTCGTTGCCGATGAGCTCCGTCAGGCGCTCCTTCAAGTACATGCGGACCAGCGGGTCCCTGGAGGAGAGCAGCGGCGCGGCCCACTCGCGGAACGTGTCGAGACTCACGCCTTCGTTGAAGCGCTCCAGGTCCTTCCAGCAGGTGGTGGCGTCGTACCGGGGCGCTCCCGCGGCGGCCTCCTCCCCTGCTTCAGCGCCTGGAGCAGCGCCTGCCTTGCCCGGCCCACGGCGTGAAGGGGCGACACCGGAGGCGGAGCCTGGCTCCACCGACTCGACCGGGGCGACGCCGTCGCCGCCACGTCGGGCGACGAGCCCCACGGCCAACAACAGGAGCCCACCGCCCAGCAAGGCGATGGCTCGGCGACGAGTGAAACGCGAAGGCCCGTCCGGGGGTGTGGGACGCGAAGACGATTCGGGACTCATGCCCCGCCGACCCTACTACCGGACTCCTCGCCTTCCTTTTAATTTCTTAAAAATCGGAAAAATCCGTCCCAATCCAACAAACGGGCAGTCCTGTCGCCAACGCCCGGAGTGTGTGTTTGAGACAGGTGAGCCGGCTCACGGGGCCGAGGGTGGCACCAGGGAGCTGGTCGCCATCAGCAGGTTGCCGGAGGCGTCCTTGGCGAGCGCGTACAGCTTGATGGGGCCCTTCACCGAGGGGACCTTCACGCGCCACGAGCCCGGTGTGGCGCCGGGCGTGGAGCGCAGGCGGATGACCTCGCCGCGCTCGAACCGGGTGGCCGCGCCCCGGAAGTTGTAGGCGAAGGAGATCTCCAGCGGCTTGTCGTCGGCCGGCTTCGCCTCGAGGCGCACGTCCGCCCAGGTCCCCGTGGGCTCCTTCTTCACGCCCTCCACGGTGAGGCCCTTGATTTCGGGCAGGGGCGTCGCCGGCTTCTGACCGGAGTACGCCTCGCGCACCGCGTGCCACGCGGGCCGCGTCGACTTGCCCGACAACATGCCGAGCCAGAGGCTGGTGTGGTCGAACGTCGAGCTGAAGTTGAAGACGAACAGGCCCAGGCAGTTGCCCGCCTTCACGTGGGGCGCCAGCGCGTTGTTCCACGCGTCGACGATGACGGCGTACTTCTCCTGGTCATCCGGCTCGCGGGCAATGCCGTGGACGTCCTTGGGAGCCTCCCACTCGCCCTGCGCGCCGAACTCGGTGATGAGCCAGGGTTTGGTACCGCCCTCCTTCTTCAGCGCCTCCGGCAGCGCATGGATGCCCCGGCCGTAGACGTTGAGCCCATACGCGTCGAGCGACGGGACGAACTTCTCCCACCACTTCACCGCGAGCACCCACGCGTCCACGGAGATGACCGGGTGGTTCGCGTCCGACTTCTTGATGTCCTGGACCACGCCCTCCAGGAAGCGCGCGTAGGCCTCCTTCGCCGCGTCGCTGGGGCTGTTGAGGATGACCTCGTTGCCCACGCCCCAGGCCAGCACCGCCGGGTGGTCCTTGAAGCGCCGCACGCTCTCCAGCGTGTCCGCGCGCTGCTTCTTCATGCCCGCCGTGTCGGTGAGGTAGTCGAAGGAGTCGTCATCCTCCGCGCCGGGCTGGCCGTGCCGCATCCACAGCCCGACGAGGACCTTGAGGCCGTGTTTGTGCGCGGCGTCCAGGAGCAGCGGCGTCTCCGCGCCCACGCCCCAGGTGCGCAGCGTGTTGACGCCCAGGGCCGCCAGCTTCGCGCAGTCCTGCTCATACGCGGCGGAGCTGCCACTGCCGCTGAAGGTGACACCCTTGGCGACATAGGGGCGTCCATCCACCTGGAGCTGCCATTGCCCGTCCACCCGCAGCAGGGCGGTCCGGGCCTCGGCGGCCAGGGCCGGACACAGCACGAACGCACACAACAACAGCAGGACGCCGCGAGTGGGGTGGAAGCGAGGGGCCATGGGGCGTGGATGGTAACTCCTTTCAGCTCCCATTTCCGGCATGCCACGAAATCTCGGAGAAGGAATCCCAGGCTCCCCGTTCAGCTCGCCAGCAAAGGAGCAACCACGATGAACTTCTTGGGAAGCATCCGCCGGAGCCGGCGGCGAGTCTGGGGAATGGCCTGTGCGCTGGTGCTGGGCGCCTGTGGAGACAGCACGCCGCCGGGAGACGATGGGACATCCTCGGAGCTGGAGACGGGCACCACCGCGCAGCCGCTGGCCTTCTCCTCGCCCATGGAGTTCTCGGAGCTGCGCGGCCTGCCCGCGGCGCCCGCGACAATGGACACCACGGTGGGCGAGCTGCTCGCGGTGCTCCCCAGCCCCCGCTTCGACGACCTGCGCGGCGTGCTCTCCGGGCGCCACGTGCCCACCGACAAGGTGCGCGTGCTGACGTCCTATGCCCGCGACTATCCCGTGTTCCTCAAGGGCAATCAGGCCCTGCTGCCCCACGCGGACGGTGTCGTCGCCCTGCAGAACCCTGTCGTCAACTGGCAGACATTGCCCGGCAACGCCTGTTCATTCAGTCACGCGTGCGCCAACCTGTTTGAGGTCTCCGAGCAGGACCCGACCCAGCGCAAGTACGCGGCCGTCGTCGTGGTGGCCCCCGTCGTCGAGCTGGCGGGTCCGGTGGACACGGGCGGCGCGACGCTCGTCATCGCCTCTGGCGCCTACACGTCCCGAGGCTTCCCGCTGCGGACCCTTCCCGTGGTGCGCACCGCGCAGGCTGACCCGGACCCGACCGACGCGATTGTCCCCCCCGGACGCAACGGGCAGAACAGCGGCAGCTTCGTGCTCTACACCAACGTCCTCGACGGCGTGCGCGTCAACACCACGGGCGAGCGGGGCGAGGACGGCTGGCTGGGCGCGGATGGCCCGCCGACCACCATCTCCCACACTGTCACCGGCAACAACGGTCCCGACCCCAAGCTCAACTGCACCGGCACCATCGTCAAGCCGCCGCAGAACGGCAGCAACGGCGGCAACGGCGGACGCTCCGGCGACGTCGTCATCCGCTACACGTCCCTGCGCGGCCCCGGCCTGGTCAACGAGCCGAACAAGGCCTCTCCGGTGACGCCCGAGCAGTGCTTCATGGACGAGGCGCTGCACTGCCAGAGCCTGCGCTGTCGGTGGAACCCCGCCATCGCCCTGTGTGATTTGCTGACCGAGGCGGACAACGCCCAGTGCGGCGACGGCATCGACAATGACCACAACGGCTTCGCGGACTGCCAGGACTACGCCTGCTCCAAGAACCCCCACGTCACGGTGTGCGCTGACGCTTCCTGGGGCCCCATCCAGAAGGAGTCCTCCGCCGAGGCCTGCAGCGACGCCAAGGACAACGACGGAGATGGCGCCGTGGACTGCGCGGACACCAAGTGCCGCCTGCGCGGCTTCTGTCAGCAGTCGCGTCCGTCCAACAGCGAGTTCTCCGAAGACGCCTGCGGCGACACGCTGGACAACGACGGCGACGGGTACGTCGACTGCGCGGACTACTCGTGCCTGAACCACTCGACGACGTGTGGAGCGCAGGGCGAGGGCGGCGACGAGGAGTGCCGCGACCTGCTCGACAATGACGGCGACGGGCTGGGTGACTGCTCGGACCCGGGCTGCCTCGGCAATCCCTACTGCGGCCTGGGCCCCGCGCTGGTCCTCACCAGCGGACTGGAAGAAGCGAGCGACGCGGCGTGCGCGGACGGCCTCGACAATGACTTGGACGGCCACAAGGACTGCGCGGACTACGAGTGCCGCTTCAACCCGCGCGTGCTCTCCGCCTGCGGCACCGAGCGCACCCCTCAGGCCTGCTCGGACGGCCTGGACAACGACGGCGACGGCAAGACGGACTGCCAGGACTCGAACTGCGCGAGCAATCCGTACGCGAAGGTATGCGAGCCGGACGACTACCCCTTCCTCCAGGAAGCCACCGCTGTCACGTGCAGCGACGGCGTGGACAACGACGGGGACAACTGGACGGACTGCTATGACTTCCAGTGCAGCAACAGCCCCCTGACGGGAAGCGTCTGCGGCGCGCAGGAGAACACCTATGCGCAGTGCACGGACGGGCTGGACAACGACAACGACGGGTTCAAGGACTGCGCCGACGAAACCTGCCGCAACAGCCCCTTCATCGGCGACCTGGCCTGCAAGAACAAGGTGCAGACCTTCCACGACGTGTCCCTGTCGGAGTCCTACAACGGGCGCTACGTGGACACGCGCGCGGAGCTCGTCACCGTGGCGCCCGGCGGCGGCAAGAAGGGTCTGGGCGGCAACCGCCCCTCCAAGACGGTGACGGTGACGGTGCTCGAGTCCCCTCCGGGCACCTGTGAGCACTGGGAGACCTACCTGTGCATTCCCCGGGAAGAGCAGCGCACCTGCTTCCTGGGCACCAAGTCCACCGCGGGCGTCGCGGGCACCGCGGGCATCGCCGGGACGCAGCGCATCCTCCGCTCGGCGCGCCGGGACGTGGACATGCTCCGCGCGCTGCTCGCTCCCCAGTCATGGCGAGTGAACCAGGCGAACGGCAACACCCTCTTCAAGCGCGGCGAGCTGGAGCGGGCCGCCTTCGTCTACACGCAGAACATCATGGAGATGGGGGGCATCCTCGCCCAGGCGGGCCTCGTGTGTGACGAGCCGCTCGACGCGCAGGCGCCCTTCTCGTCCGCGTACCTGTACGGCGCGCTGTGCCCGCTGATGGCCCACGACGTCACCCGCCTGAGCTACCTCCAAGGCCAGCGCAACTTCTACGGTCTGGCCAGGGAGACCCCCTTCAACTCGCACCTGCGCTACGAGCAACTCCGCGCGGAGTTCGACTCGCTCTACGACGTGCTGGACAGCTCCGTGAACCAGTGGCTCGCGCTCTCCAATGGCATGCAGTTGTCCGCCTGGATGACGCAGAACCAGGTCGCGATGAACGCCGAAGTCATCGCGCTGGAGGCCCAGGAGGCCGCGGACAGCCAGCGCATCACCGCGGCGAACGCGGCGCTGACCGCCCTGCAGACGTCCATGAACAACCGCAAGGCCGCCATCACCCAGCTCACCGAGAGCATCCAGGCGACGGACACCCGCATCACCAACCACTACAACGCCAACAACAAGGACTTCGCGGACTTCGTCCTGGATGTCATCGGCAAGGTGGCCGCCTCGTACGGGGGACAATTCGCCGCCGACCTGGTTGGGAATGGCGCGGAGAGCATGTGGAGTGAGATGAAGAAGAGCTTCAAGTCGGAGGCCAGCGCCACGCCCGTGCCCGGCGCGGGGTCGACGAGCAGCGCGAGTACGTCCTTCCACTCCCAGGTGTGGGAGGCTCTGAAGACCAGCGGCGCCGAGGCGGCCAAGAGCAAGCCCTTCAAGGACACGCTGAAGACGGGCGGCACGCAGCTCTGGGACATCATCAACGGCAACCAGAAGAACCCGGCGCGCAGTGTCATCTCGGACGAGGTGAAGAAGGAAATCCTGTCCCAGTCCCAGGTGGAGATAACCCTGGACCTGCTGGACCTGCAGGCCCAGCTCATCAAGGCCCAGGCGGACTACAAGCTGGCGCTGATGGAGCGCGACACGACGCTCCTGCGCCAGCGCAACGCGGTGGCGGCGCGCGACGCGCTCAACGACATCCTCCACTTCGGCAGCGGCACGGAGCTTCGGAAGTTCGACCAGTTGCTCATCGGCCAGCAGGTGTACGCGCGGGCACTGCGGACGTTGGACCAGCTCACGATGCGCTACTGGGAGCTCATCCGCGTGGCGGAGTACCAGTACCTGCCCTTCGACCCGAGCACCGGCGGCAGCGCCATTCCCGTCTCCTTCCGCGACAACATCGACTTCCATCTGGGCAACTACCCGGACATGAAGACGCGGCTGGTGGAGGGCCTGGACAGCCTGGCCTCGCACACGGTGCAGAGTCCGGCGCAGTACTACCGGCGCCTGCCCGCCGGCGCGTTCCATGCGCTGTCTGTCAACGAGTTGGAGCGGCTCAAGCCGCTGGGTGAGCTGGTCAACGGGCCGACGACGTACCGGGGCGCGCGCTTCCAGGTGACGGCGACGGACCTGGCGGCCTCACCGGACCTGGCGCTGCGCAAGGGCCACCGCGTGCGCAACGTGCGCGTCAACGTGGTGACCACCAGCGGCGCGACGGCCAACGTGTCGGCCGTGCTGGTGCGCGACACGATGGATGGCTTCAAGCTCGGCAACCACTTCGCCGAGTTCGAGCTGTTGAGCAAGGACGACTACACCTCCGGAGGCAACCGGCAGGTGCTGCACTACGTGCCCTTCTCCGCCTGCGCTTCCGGCCCTCCGGCGTGCGACCTTGCCAACGCGACCTGCACCACGCCCTTCCAGTCGGCCTCGTTCACGGACTCGTGCAGCATCGCCCTGGGCGGTTCCACCCCGGCCACCAACTCCTTCTATGACCGGAGCCTCCTGGGTGAGTGGACCCTGCTCATCGACACGACGAGCTTCACCAACCTGGGTGAGGTGCGCGCGGCGGAGGTCGTCTTCCTGACGCTAGGCAGCGTCATCTGATGCCGGGATGACTCCGGGTGCGGGCTTGCGACCAGGCGGGCCCGTGCCCGGAGTTTGGGGTGGCTCCCACGCTCCGGGTGCCGCAGCATGCGGCCCATGGAGACTCCCAAGCCCGTGCCGACGGCTCTCACCATCGCCGGCTCCGACAGCGGTGGTGGCGCTGGCATCCAGGCGGACCTGAACACCTTCTCATTCCACCGTGTCCACGGCACCACCGCGCTCACGGCCATCACCGCGCAGAACACCCGGGGCGTCACCCGCGTGGACGTCCTGCCCGCCGCCGCCGTGGCCGCGCAGATGGACGCCGTCGTCGAGGACCTGGGCGTGGGCGCGGTGAAGACGGGCATGCTCGTCAACGCCGAAATCATCTCCGTCGTCGCCTGGCGGCTGAAGGCCCTGAAGCCCGGCCCGCTCGTGGTGGACCCCGTCATGGTGTCCCGCGCCGGAGCACGCCTCATCGACGACTCGGCCGTCGGCGCCTTGAAGGAGCACCTGCTGCCCCTCGCCGACGTCGTCACCCCCAACCGCCATGAGGCGGAGCTGCTCGCGGGGATGGCGCTGAACACGCTGGACGACATGAAGGAGGCCGCGCGGCGAATCCACGGGCTCGGGCCGCGCGCGGTGCTCATCAAGGGCGGAGGCATGTCCGGGGAGCTGCGCGGCCTGGACGTCTGGTTCGACGGCGAGCGAATGGAGACGCTGTTCCTGCGCGCGGTGAAGACGCACAACACCCACGGCACCGGCTGCACGCTGTCCGCCGCCATCGCCGCCTGGCTCGCGCTGGGGCAGGACGCCCGCGAGGCCACCCGGCGCGCCAAGGCCCACGTCACCGCCGCCCTGGAGCACCCCCTTGCCCTGGGGCGGGGCCATGGCCCCTTCAGTCACTTCTCCCCTCTGGAGACACCCTCCTGACGCGGTCCGGAAATCCTCCGGAAATAGGCTGTCGATTCGCCTCCCTCCCGTTCGATTCCTGGGCGGGAGCGTCTGCTCCCCCAACACCGTGAGGACCGACCCATGAAGTACCTGCTGATGATTTACGAGAACGAGAAGGCCTGGGAGTCGAAGTCCAAGGAGGAGTCCGAGCAACTCCTGGGTGAGTACTTCGCCTACACGGACTCGGTCCAGAAGAGCGGCAACCTCATCGCGGGCGAGGCGCTGCAACCGACGCAGACAGCGACGACGGTGCGCGTGCGCGACGGCAAGCGGCTGACGACGGACGGGCCTTTCGCGGAGACGCGGGAGCAGCTCGGAGGCTTCTATCTGGTGGAGGCCAAGGACCTCGACGAGGCCATCGCCCTCGCCTCGCGCATTCCCAGCGCGCGGCTGGGCTGCATCGAGATCCGCCCGGTGTGGGAACTCTCCGAGTCCGCGGGCTGAGGCCCACTGCTCGGGCCCCGGGGCGGTGCCTCGGGGCCTGGGTGGAGTCTCCATGACGGACCTGCCGTCGCTGCTCGAACAGACCTGGCGCGCCGACTATGGCCGCATCGTGGCCACGGTCATCCGGGTCATGGGCGGAGACTTCGGCTCGGCCGAGGAGGTGGTGCAGGAGGCCTTCGAGGCGGCGCTCCTCCAGTGGCCGCGCGAGGGTGTGCCGAAGGAGCCTCGGGCGTGGCTCCTGCGCGCGGCGAAGAACAAGGCGGTGGACCGGGTGCGCAGGGGGGCCCGGCTCGGCGCGCGCGTGGATGCGCTGGAGGTCATCGCGCGACTGGAGCAGGAGCTCGCCTCGCCGCTGGATGGGAGGGACTGGCAGGACCATCCAGATGACTCGCTCCGGCTGCTGTTCACCTGCTGCCACCCCGCGCTGGCGGAGGACATCCAGGTGGCCCTGGCGCTGCGCACGCTGTGCGGCCTGACGACGGAGGAGGTGGCCCGCGCGTTCCTGGTGCCCGCGGCGACGATGGCGCAGCGACTGGTGCGGGCGCAGCGCAAGATTCGCGACGCGCGCATCCCCTACGTCATTCCGGAGGCGGATGCGCTGGCCGAGCGCACCCGGGGCGTGCTGCACGCCATCTACCTGCTCTTCTCGGAGGGACATGCCGCGACGGAGGGCACGGAGCTATTGCGCACGGACCTGTGCGCGGAGGCACTGCGGCTGGCGAGGCTGGCGCGCTCGCTGCTTCCGCTCCATCCCGAGGTGGCCTCGCTGCTGGCGTTGATGCTGCTTCATCACTCGCGTCGCCGCGCGCGCGTGGCCGAGGACGGAGGGCTGGTGCTGTTGGACCGGCAGGACCGGAGTTTGTGGGAGGCCGAGGAGATTGAAGAGGGGTTGAAGCAGCTCGATGCGGCGATGGCGTTGGGCGCGCACGGGCCTTACACCGTCCAGGCGGCCATCGCGGCGCTCCATGCACGGGCGAAGCGTCCGGAAGAGACCGACTGGGAGCAGATCGCCGCTCTCTATGGACGGCTCACCGAGCTGACCCCCGGCCCGGTGGTGGAGCTCAATCGCGCGGCGGCGGTAGCGATGGCGCGCGGCCCGGAGCAAGGGCTCGCGCTGGTCGATGACCTGGAGTCCTCTGGCAGGCTCACCGCGTACCACCTGCTGCCGGCGGCCCGCGCGGAGCTGCTGCGCCGACTGGGCCGCTGGCGGGAAGCCGAGGCTTCCTACCGACGGGCACTCGCGCTGGTGCGCACCGAGCCCGAGCGGCGCTTCCTGGAGGAGCGCTTGCGAGAGGTGCTCGCGAGCCCCCCGTCATCCGACTGACGCGAAGCGGGCCTTTGCGAGAGCGTCGGGGTTCGCCCGCGCGAGCCCCTCGCACGACAAGGGCCCGCGCGGAGCCCCTTGTCGGCCTGCAGTCATCGAGCGTCGTGCCTCAGTTCCAGAGCTCGCGCGCGAGCGTGTCCACCAGCGCCACGGCGACCTCCGGCGAGGGCAGGCCGAGCTCGCGAATGAGCGCGGCATCGGTCGGCTCGGCCACCTGCGCGCGCAGGGCCTCCACGGCGCGCACCTGAGCCTCGCGCACGGCCGTCCGCTCGCTTTCGGGAAGACGCGTGCTCGCCCAGCGGTCAATGGCCCACGACAGGTCGGCGTGCCGCGTCTCATCCTCGGCGATGCGCGCCATGGCCTCGCGCACCTCGGAGTCCTCCGCATGCAGGGCCTGGTGGTAGGCCACGAGGGCGCCGTACGTCTCGCGCACGCACCCCTCCACCGCATTGTCGAGCACCACCTCCGCGAGCGGCCTCGGAGGAAGCGCTGCCACCACGGCGGGGCTCGGCGTCGCGCCGTGCTTCCGGGCCAGACGGCCGCAGACCTCCGCGTGCGCCACCTCCTCCATCGCGCTGCGCAGCGCCGCGTCCTGGAGTTCGACGCCCGCGCCGTGCAACGCCAGCTCCTCGCGCAGCCGCAGGAACGCCTGGATGGAGGCTGCCTCCATGTGGGCGATGATGGCGAAGTGGTGTCCCAGGGCATCCGAGCAGTCGACCACGCCATTGGAGCGAAGCCCCGCGGGCCTGCGTCCGTCGCAGCTGCTGGGGCCTTTCTCCAGAATCTCGCTGCGCGTCTCGCGCACCTCACCCTCGGGCGAAACCAGCAGCACGTGCTGCGTCCACGGCCCTCCCCCCGCGCAGATGGTACCCGTGGTGGCGACCACGTTGTAAGTACCGTCGGCGTTCGCCTTCACGGCCCCGTGCTCCAGTTCGGAGCAACTCACCTGATAGGAACGGTCGCCCTCAGCGACGACGCGCAGCACCGCTTCCTGCGGCGTGTCGATGGTGCCCAGGAAGCTCAGGAGCGCCTCCAACGAGTTGTGCGCTGTCACCACGTCCCCCTGCGTGGTCGCGAGATAGTGCGTCACGCAGCTCAGGGAACGCTCGCCACAGCTCGTGCCGAAACCCGTCGTGGAGGTCAGGGCCTTGAGCTCGGAGCGACAGCTCGGTCCATCCGTGGCCGTCACGCAGCGAACGCCCGAGGACGAAAGGGCGGACTCGGTGAAGGGCGGCCGCATCATGGTCGAGTAGACACGGCGCAGTTCGATGAAGTCCGTCGGCACCGAGGGTGACAGGTCCCTGACCGAGAGCTTTCCGTTGATGCAATCGGGTGGCGAATATCCATCAAGGTCCAGGCCGCCACAGCCCGCCAGCACCAGGGGGGAGGCCAGCGAGGCACGCAGCACCCGCGTGAAGAGTTCGCGCAATCGACTCGAATTCATGGAGCATTGTTCCTGACGCAAAGAAGGTCTTAATTCCAGAGCTCGCGAGTGAGCGTGTCCACCAGCGCCACGGCGACCTCGGGCGCGGGCAGGCCGAGTTCGCGAATGAGGGCGGAATCCGTCGGTTCGGCCACCTCCGCGCGCAGGGACTCGATGGCGCGCAGCCGAGCCTCGCGCACGGCCTCCAGCTCGACCGTGAGAAGACGCGTGCTCGCCCAGCGGTCAATGGCCCACGACAGGTCGGCGTGCCGCGTCTCGTCTTCGGCGATGCGCGCCATGGCCTCGCGCACCTCGGAGTCCTCCGCGTGCAGGGCCTGATGGTGGGCGACCAGCGCGCCGTACGTCTCGCGCACGCAGCCCTCCACCGCGTTGTCGAGCATCACCTCCGCGAGCGGCCTGGGCGGAAGCGACGCCACCTGGGGCCGCTCCGGCGTCGCACCGTACTTCCGGGCCAGACGCCCGCAGACCTCCGTGTGCATCACCTCGTCCATCGCGCTGCGCAGCGCCGCGTCCTGGAGCGAGGGGTCCGCGCCGTGCAGCGCCAGCTCCGCGCGCAGCCGCAGGAACGCCTGGATGGAGGCCGCCTCCAGGTGCGCGATGAGGGCCAGGTGCCGCCCCACGGCATCCGCGCACTCGACGAAGCCTTCCGACTGGAGTCCCGCGGGCCGACGTCCCACTGAACAGCCCTTGTCGCCGCGCTTCAGGACGTCGCGTTCCTTCTCGACCACCTCGCCCGAAGCCGACACCCCCAGCACGAACTGCGTCTCCTGGGTCCCCTCTCCGCAGGCGAAGCCCTGGGTCGCGACGACGTTGAAGCTGCCATCGCCGTTCGCCTTCACCGCCCCCCGCTCCAGGGTGGTGCAGCTCAGGGTGTAACCGTCAGCGAAGACACGCAGCAGGGCTTCCTGGGGCGTGTCGATGGCGCCCAGGAAGCCGATGAGTGCCTCCAACGAAGTCTTGGCCGCCACCGTGTCGCCTTCCGTGGTCGCCAGGTAGTACGACTCGCAGAACAAGTTGCAGACGGAACGAAAGCCCTCCTGAGGGGCCAGGGCGGCGAGCTCCGCCTGACACGTCGCGGGCTGGGACGCCGTCGCGCAAGCCGTGCCCGAAGACGACAGCACCGTATGGAGGCGCGGGTTGCTGCTCCCATCCCCGGTGTCCTGGCTCCGGCGGAGCTGCACCAGGTCCGGCTGGGTCGCCGGGGACAGGCCGCTCATCGAGAGCTTCCAATCGTCCTCACACACGGGAGGCGAGTAGCCCTTCAGGTCCAGGCCGCCGCAACCGGCCAGCAACAGGGGAGAGGCCAGCGAAGCTCGCAGGGCCTTCGCGAAGAGCTGGCGCAGTTGATTCGAGTCCATGAAGGCTCCCATCGAGTGAGCCTCTTTCAACAGCAATGATGGTGCCAGCGAGCTGTCACTCGGCGCGCAATCCGGAACGCTGACAGGCACACCCTGATTTCCCCCAGCCTGCTCAGAAACCTGAGGCGGGGATTGATCAACTCGAAGGCCTTCGGCGTCCAAGCGGGCTCACCATGACGCCACCTCGCTCCGAGCCCCCCTGTGCCCGGAAGAGGGGTCGGCCCACTCTCAGGCCCACACCCATGAAGTTCCGTTCCACCACACCCCTGTCCCTTGTCCTGTCAGCGTTTGTCCTCGGCGGCTGCACGAACCCGACCGACCTCTCGCCCCAGGCCGCCACATCCCAGCGCACCGGGACACGGCGCGTCCCTCACCACTACATCGTCGTGCTCAAGCCACCCGCGACCCAAGGCATGCTCCTGCCCCAGAAGGCGCGCGAGCACGTACTGAGCGTCGCCAGTGCCCACGCGGCGAAGGTGAGTCGCACGTATGCCCATGCGCTCCAGGGCTTCGCGGCCGAGCTCGATGAAGCGAGCGTGGCGGCACTGCGCGCGGATGCACGCGTCGCGCTCGTCGAACAGGACGCCTGGGTGCGCCTGTACGCGGAGCCGAGGACGGACTCCTGGGGCCTGGACCGCGTGGACCAGGAAGACCTCCCCCTCGATGGCCTCTACCAGCCCACGCACGGCGGCGCGGGCGTCCACGCCTATGTCATCGACACGGGCATCCGTTCGACGCACACGCAGTTCTTGGGGCGCCTGGGAGCGGGCTTCGACGGAGTGGACCCCAACGGCGGCGCGGAGGACTGCGACGGCCATGGCACCCATGTCGCGGGAACGCTCGGCGGTTCGACGTGGGGCGTGGCCAGGGCGGTGACGCTGCATCCCGTGCGCGTCCTGGACTGCGGCGGAGAGGGCACCGTCTCTGGAATCATCGAGGGCATCGACTGGGTCACCGCCCACCATGAGTCTCCCGCCGTCGCCAACCTCAGTCTGGGAATGGAGCCCTCGGAGGCGCTGGACCTCGCGGTCCGCAATGCCGTGGCCGCGGGCATCACCACGGTGGTGGCGGCGGGCAATCGCAGCGGCGACGCATGCGGTGGATCACCGGCCCGTACGCCGGAAGCCCTCACCGTGGGCGCCACCAACCTCGCGGACAGGAAGGCGTGGTTCTCCAACTACGGCGCCTGCATCGACCTGTTCGCGCCGGGTGACGAAATCATCTCCGCGGGCATCGCCGACGACAGCGCGACCGAGGTGCTCTCCGGTACGTCGATGGCCACACCGCACGTCGCGGGCGCCGCCGCGCTCTATCTGGAGGCTCACCCCACCGCCACGCCGACGCAGGTGATGGAAGCACTCGCGGGCGCCGCCATTCCGGGACGGGTGAAGGAGGCCGGGCCGCGCTCACCCAACCTGCTGCTCCAGGCCCGCTTCGCGCCCTCCCCTGGCGATGACCACCGCCCCTGGGCGCACCTGCTGACCCCGCTGCCGGGAACCACGGTCCGAGACACGCCGCGCGTGCATGTGCTGGCCTGGGATGACGTCGCCATCCGCCGCGTGGACCTCTGGGTCAACGGAGTGCTCCTCGCCAGCGACGACACCCGCCCCTTCGACTTCGCCTGGGACACGCGACAGGAACTCAATGGCCCCACCACCCTGGAGGTCCGCGCCTACGACACGGCGCTCAAGGCCCACCGGGCCGCGCCCGTGACGGTGACGGTGCGCAACCCTGGCATCGCCGACTACGACTCGACGCTCCTCGCCCCCCGATGCACCGCGCTCACGGCCTCGTGCGACACCGGGCAGCTCGTCCGGGGAATGGGAGGCGTCGGTCCGGAACCCCATGCGCCCAACACGCTCGGCGGCAGCTGCCCGGATGGAGAAGAGGGCACCTATCTCGTCACCGCGACGCTGGAGGGCCTGCGCATCACCAGCCAGGATGGCGGCCCCCTCACCGCGGGCAGGCAGGTGACGCTCACGGCGACTGTCTTTGGCTTCGTGCCGTTCCTGGAGGAGGTGAATCTCTTTCACGCCCCCGACGCACGCACCCCTCAATGGACACACGTCGCGAGGCTCCAGGTCGAGGTCCCCGGTGAACATGAGCTGTCCACCACCTTCACCCTGCCCGACGGAGGACTCCAGGCGATTCGGGGCGTGCTCGGAACCAATCCCTCCCACGCCAGCTGCGAGCCCGGGATGTGGTTGGACCACGACGACCTCGCCTTCTCCGTGGCGCGCCGGGGCCGCTGAAGCACGCTTGTGAAGTCTCGTCGTAGGGCCCGGGACGTCGTCAGTGCGGTCGAGGCGTCCCCGGGCCCGCATCGAGCATGCGCACCACCACGATGCGACACGCTCCGCACACCACGCCCGCGCGCTCCCAGTGGACCTGGTCTTCCAACTCGCGGGCGTCCTCGGGCCCTTCCTCCAGCCGTTGGACCAGCTCCGCGAGGGCGTCCCGCTCCCCGTCTCCGGGCTCGTCACCGGAGTCGAGCAGGTCCTGCTCACCCTCCAGCACCAGGTTGAAGCGGTAGTACACCTCGCGGGGGCTCAGCGCGCGCCCACACGTCGCACAGTGCCGGGGTCTCGACTCCGTCATCGCAAGTCCCACCCTCGCTCGAGTGAGCAGCAGCCATGGCAATCCGCCATCCCCAGCGTGGCACACTGCCACGCCCTCCCGACACCACTCCGTGAATTCAGGGAGATAGTTTGAGGCACGAGTATTGCTGAGTGGCCGCGTGGTGCTTGTCGCCCCTGGCCCCCCCACCACCGTGCCCCGAACATGAATGAGTCGTTTTCTCCCGAAGTCCCGGGGCACCGTGCCCTGGCGCGCCCGCGCAGCCTCACCCCACCCGGGAGACGGACGCTCTCTGGGGCGCTCGCCCTGCTCATGCTGTCGCTCGGTGCCTGTCGGGACACGCCTCGTGAGGAGCAGGAGCCCGGTGAGCAGGTGGAGGAGGCGCCCCATCCGGTCGGCCTCACCATCGACGCCATGGACAACGAGCAGCACGTCCTGCGCGGCGGCTTCCGGGTCGATGCGGGCGTCGTCCGGGTAGAGGTCTACGAGGGTTCGATGCTCCTCGGTGAGGCGGTGCTGGAGGGAGAGGGTCGGTGGAGCATTCCCTGGCAGCCGAGTCACGCGAGCGAGGCCCTGGAGGTCATCGCATATCACGACACCGGGACGGAGAACCGCACCCGGCTCGACTTCCAGCGATTGAGCTTCACGTCGCCGGAGAGCCTGTATGCATCCGAGGCGCTCCTCACGCTGCCCACGTCACCTGACACGACGACGCGCTACACCCTGGATGGTTCGACTCCGGGCCCCTCCTCTCCCGTCTACACAGCCCCCCTGGCGCTGTTGAATCGGAGCGGGCAGCCCGCGCCGCTCAGCCTCATCCGGACCAACCCCGAGGTTTCGCCCGAGGATTGGCGCTGGAAGCCACCCACCCTGCCCGTGACGCTCGGCACGGTGGTGCGAGTGCAGCGGTTCGCGGGTGAGACGCCGGTGGAGATGGGGCAGGCGCGCACGTATCTCATTGGCCAGCGGCCCTACACGCTGCCCGTCCTGTCACTGGTGACGGACGCGGAGAACTTCTTCGACGCCGTCCGCGGAATCTATGTCCCGGGCCGCGTCTACGAGGAGACGCCTGGTGGGTTCGAGGGGTGGGGCACCGGCAATTACATGCAGGATGGCAAGGATTGGGAGCGCCCGGTCCACGTCGAGTGGTTCGAAGAAGCGGGCACGCCTGTGATTGCCCAGAACGCGGGGGTGCGCATCCACGGCTCGGGGAGCGCGGCGCTGCCGCAGAAGAGCCTGCGGCTGTATGCCAAGGAAGACTATGGCCCCGAGCTGTTCCAGGCCGACATCTTCCCGGGCCATCCGCTGCGCGACTTCAAGCGCCTGATGGTCCGCACCTCGGGACAGGACCAGCAATACACCAAGCTCAAGGACTGCGTCCTCCAGGGCCTGCTGCGCGACACGACGCTGGCCCTCCAGGCCTGTCGGCCCACGGTGGTGTTCCTCAATGGCGAGTACTGGGGGCTGCATGAGCTGCGCGAGCGCTATGACGAGTATTACCTGGCGAGCCACCATGGGCTGAACCGGAAGGACCTCGTCATCCTGGAGAATGCCGGCGACCTCGACACGGGGGAGCCGGAGGACAGCCTCCCGTACACGGAGCTGCTGACGTACGTGCGGGAGCACGACCTCTCCGTCCCCGAGCACTATGCACACGTCGTGGAGCGCATGGATGTGGAGGACTTCATCGACTACCACGTCGCGCAGCTCTATTTCGGCAACGAGGACTGGCCGGACAACAACGTCAAGTTCTGGCGCAATCGCGCGGGGAACGGCGCGACGGGAGCCGGGGACGGTCGCTGGCGCTGGCTGCTGTACGACCTGGACGCCTCGTTCTTCGCGGGGCCGGAGTTCAACTCGCTGGGACGGCTCCTGCATGACGAGCGCCTCGGCGAGCCCTTCGTGGTGCTGCTGCGGAGCCTGCTGAAGTCGCCCGACTTCAAGGGGCTGTTCATCGCCCGCTTCCGCTGGCACCTGGAGAACACCTTCGCGCCGGAGCGAGTCGTCGCGTTTCTCGACGCGGCGGCGGCGCGACTCGAGCCCGAGCTGCCCGAGCACATCGGGCGGTGGCGGTACCCGACCTCGATGGAGCGCTGGCGTGAGGACGTCCAGTTCATGCGAGACACCGCGCTGCGGCGACCGGCCGCGCTGCGCGGGTTCCTGGAGCAGGAGCTGGGCGCGCCGTAACGGGCCGAGGGCGCCCGCCCTTCCGCGCCCGGACGCTCGACGTCTCCATGCCACGCCGACCCGAGCTGGATGCCCTGCGGGGACTGCTTCTCGTCTTGATGACGCTGACGCACCTGCCCACGCGGCTGAACGCGTACAGCAGCCAGCCGTTCGGCTTCGTGTCGGCGGCCGAGGGGTTCGTGTTCCTGTCGGCTTTCCTCGTGGGGGGCTCGCACGCGAAGAGCTGGGATACACCCGTGCGCCTGTGGGCGAGCCTGCGAAGACGGGCGCTGAAGGTCTACGCGCACCATGTCGGGCTGTTGCTCTTCGCCTTCACCGTCATCGGCACGATGGGGTGGCTGGCGAACCGGCCCGCCATCCGCAACCTGCTCGACTTCTACCACCAGGAGCCGCTCACGGCGCTGCTGAGCAGCCTCGTCCTGCTGTACTGCCCGCCACTGCTCGACATCCTGCCGCTGTATGTCGTGCTGCTGTTCCTGACGCCGTTCGTGCTGCTCGCGGCGCGCGAGGCGGGCTGGGCGAAGGTGCTGTGCCTGAGTGGACTCGTGTGGTTCTGGGCGCAGCTCGGATTGAAGCGCACGCTGTACACGTGGCTGGGAGACCTCACGTGGCTGCCCGTCAAGATTGACCAGTCCGGGGCGTTCGACTTGTTCGCCTGGCAGTTTCTCTGGGTGCTGGGCGTGTGGACGGGAAGCCAGCGGGCCAGGACGAAGGCGCCTCAGGGACGCGCATCCTCGGTGCTGCTGGGGGGCGCGTGGGTGGTGGGCCTGATGTTCCTGCTGGCGCGGTACGAGGTGGAGCCCTTCGTGTTGCTCACGCGCCTGCCCGTGCTCCTGGACAAGTGGACGCTGGCGCCGCTGCGACTGGTGAACTTCCTGGCGCTGGCGGTGCTCGCGGACCGGGGCTCACCGCGCGTCTATCACTGGCTGAAGCCGCGGGTGCTGGTGCTGCTGGGGAGCGCGTCGCTTCCCGTTTTCAGTGTCCACCTGGTGCTGTGCCTGTTGAGCCTGGCGCTCATCAACGAGAACGAGGCGCCGCTCGACAGCCTGGAGGAGATGGCCGTGCTGGTGGTGACGTTCGCCAGCATGCTCCTCGTGGCCGTGCGTCACCGGCGACGCACGGCGCTCACGGGGTGATGGCGGTCAGGGCGCCGGCTCGGGGCACGCGTAGACCGTGATGACGACCTCCGCGTTGATGCTCACCGCGAGGGCGAGTGCCGCCACGGGGAGCTGGTAGCGCACCTGATGCGGCGTGGCGCCGGCTTGGATGCCGATATCCAGCGTCCGCTCCGAACACCGGTCCCACTCCTCCCGCGCATCCTTGGGAAGGCGGGTGATGAGGGTCGCCAGACGCATCACCGCCTCCTCGGGCGACTCGGGTTGCTCGTCGAGTTCCAGGCACGCGAATCCGTCCTCGGCGTGAACCGGGGCGACCGAGTCGCCAAGCGCGCTCAGCAACCTGGACAGGCCGAACTGACTCTTGAGGTCCAGGTCGACATTCAGGAACGTGGTCTCTGCGTGCCGCGACATGGGTTCTCCTGACAAGGTCACTCGCCGGGAATGGACTGACCAGGGCCAAGGCAGCCCGAGCATTCGACGGGAGCACCGTCCTGACGAGTCGTCATGTCACGTCGCCTGACAACGTGCCTCGAAATCGGTGGGCGAAGCTTCAGGGTGTCACCCTCTCCCCAGAGAGGGCGCGCTCACTCCTGGGGTTCTGGATCACCTCGGTGTGCGTGAGTTCGGAGAACGAGGTGCTGGTGAGCGCCTCGACAAAAGCCACCAGGTCGGCCCGCTCTTGAGGGGTAAACGGGGGTCGTCGGGCGCCTCGGCCGACGCGGGAATCCAGCTCGCGCTCCACGGCCTCGCGCAGCGAGGGAACACCACCGTCGTGCATGTAGGGGGCCGTGAGGGCGGCATTGCGCAAGCTGGGAGTCCGGAAGCGGCCCAAGTCCTCCGGGCGAAGTGTCACGACGAAGCGCCCCAGCGCGGCCACGTCCTCTCGTGTGGCCACGGCGGAGAAGCGCTCGGTCTCGGACATTCGGGTCACTTCGCGAGCCACCGTGGGCAGCCGCGACTTGAGGTCCTCGCGCGGCTCGCCCGCGTGGAAGCGCCCATCCGTGAAGGTGGCCGCCTGGGGGCCCACGGTGTGGCAGCGACCGCACTCGGCGCGACCCAGGAACAGCTTGAGGCCCCGGCGCTGGGACTCGTCGAGCGCGGCGGAATCCTTGCCGAAGTGGAAGCGCTCAAACGGAGAAGGGCCGGACTTGAGCGTGCGCACATAGGCCGCGATGGACCGGGTGATGGTCCCGGTGGAGACCTCCTCGTTGGGAAAAGCCAGGGCGTGGGCCGCGGCATGGCGCTGACGGACACGAGCCACCAGGTCCTCGGGAGAACTCAGCGCGTGCTCTTGAGGATGCAGGAGCGGGTCGAGGATGAGCGCTTCCAGGGAGGTCCTCCGCCCATCCCAGAACAACGTCCGAGCATCCGCCACATCGAGCAGGCTGGGAGCATTTCGCGTGCCCACGCGGTGATGCGCGCCGAGAGAGCGAGCATCCCTGTCGGAGAAGACGCGCTCCGGCAGATGGCAAGACATGCAGGCGACCCGGCCATCGGCGCTCAAGGAGGTATCGAAGAACAGCGCGCGGCCGAGCACCTCCCGCTGCCGCTCGGACGCCGACGCCGTCATTGCCAGACAAAGGCCGGACATCACGGCCCAGCTCAAGAGTTGGCGCAACGAAAGCCCCCTGCCTCTCCAACGTCAATCCAGCCGTGTCGAACAACCATCAGACCCGGGGATTCGCACCCGGGAGAAAGGGCCCGCTCAGAACACCTGACGGAGCCCGAAGCGACCGCGGGCGCGCGCGGAGTCGCCGTCCACGGCGACCACGGGGGCGTACTGCCCAAGTTCCGGGTCATAGGCATGCACCGAGCCGGACTCGAGCTGGTACACCCAGGCATAGAGGTTGAGCTGGCGGCGTGCGAGCCCTTCGGCGACGACGGGCAGCGAGCGCAGGTGCTCGACCTGGACAAGGACGTTCTCCATCACTGCCGCGGTCTGCAAGGAGGGGCCGGTCAGGTGGCTGTAGCTCTCCTGGAGGATGCGGCGGGTGGGCTCGGCGTGGCGGAGCCAGTCGCGCATCTCCGGGAGGCGGGCCAACTGCTCGGGGTGGAGAAGGCCCTGCATGGCGCCGCAGCGGGTGTGGCCGCAGACGATGATGTGGCGCACTTCCAGAGCCGCCACGGCGTACTCGATGGTGGCCGCCTCGCCGTTGTTGGGGGTGCCGTGTGGCGGGACGAGGTTGCCCGCGTTGCGGATGATGAAGAGCTCGCCCGGCCCCGCGCCGGTCAGCTCGTTGGGGAGGACTCGCGAATCCGAGCAGGTGATGAAGAGCACCTCGGGGCTCTGCGCCTCGGCGAGCCGGGAGTACAGCTCCTGCTTGGAGCGAAAGACCTCCGTCTGGAAGTGATGAAGGCCGGGGATGAGTTTCTCCATGGAGCGGAGACTTCCCCATGAGCGGGGGCGCCGACAACCCTGATGTCGAGGAGAATGTCGTCCGCAGTGCGACATCGAGGAGGGCTCGCGTTGCGCACACTCGGGCCGTGCGATGCAACTTCGAACTCCTGATTCTCGCCAGAAGCGGTGAGGCATCGCCCCATTCATCGTCGCCGTTGAGTCAGCGGGAACAGGCGATAGTGGGACCGTGAGCGAGACCGACGGAGCCGGGGCCGAGGGAACGCAGCGCCTGCTGCGAGAGACGTACTTCGAGAACGAGACCTTCACGAACCTCGATCTCCAGAACGCCGAACTGGCCGACAAGGAGTTCTATCGCTGCACCTTCGAGAACTGTCAGCTCCAGGAGAGCCGGTGGAAGGACAGCATCCTCGAAGCATGCGTCGTCCGGGGATGCAACGTCACGCGCGCGCAATTCGGCCGGATCGCGCTCAGGGAGGTCCGGTTCGAGGGCTCCAAGCTGATCGGCATCGACTGGAGCAACATCGCCTCGAACCCGGAGTTCTCGTTCGTGGACTCGGGCCTGTCCTACTGCTCATTCGTCGGGCTCAGCATGAGGAAGATGGAGTTCCTGCGCTGCGTGGCCCGCGAGGTGAACTTCTACGACCTGGACCTGACCGACTCGGACTTCAAGGGGACGGACCTCTCCGGAAGCAACTTCCGGGGCTGCACGCTGACACGGACGGACTTCTCGGAGACCCAGGGAGCGTTCCTGGACCCGGCGCACAACCGGCTGAAGGACACCCGTGTGCCGCTGGACTCCGTCGTCAATCTGGCCAAGACACTCGGCATGCACGTGGCGGGGTATCACGACGAGGTGTCGACGAAAGGGAAGAAGAAGGCTCGGTAGCGACAGGGTCGAGCCTTCTCGGACGGCAGGGAGTTGTCAGAAGGGGGGCGTGTCGCAAGAGATCCAGTTGCAGTTCGACCTGAACGCCCAGGTCAGGTGATATCCATCACCGTCCGCGTCCAAGACATCCCACCGATGGTTTCGGATGTAGTACTCCTGCACGCCGCAGGCTTGGCCACCCGGGCAGGCCCAATAGCTGGCGGAATGCCACCAGTACGACGCCATCTCCCCCGCGAAAACGGCCCAGGCCCCTCTCGCGACATTGTCGTAGGAGAGCTGCAACCTCAAACTCCCCCGATAGGGTGCGGCCTGGATGAACGCCGTCTTGGCGTTACGGGAGGCCGCACCATTGCCGGTTCTATTGGGCAGACAGTCGAAAAACTCTCCCCACTTGTAGCAGGCAGAATCTCGCCAAAGTGGCCCCTGGTCACTCGTCCATGACTGGGTGACAGAGTCTCCCGTCTGCGCACCAGGATCCGGAGCAAATCCCTCGGAGAAGTCCAGGCTCGGGACGGCCGCATCCCACGCAGGCAGATGGAAGTCATCGGGCGCCTCCCGGCGCGATTCGGCCCTGACCAATGCGTCCGGCGGCGTGGCGCCTCCCGTAAGCCGGCGATAGAGCGCGACGGCGGAGCGGTCGGTCCCCTCCTGGTCGCGCAGGAAACGCCCATCCTCAACGGGCCCGCGCTCCACGACGAGGAGGCCACCGGGCTGCACATCGTAGAATTCAACGAAGTGCGCGGGTGCCATCTCGACACGGGCAACCAGGTTGTTGAGTTCATCGAGCTTCGGCCGCAGCTTCTGCGTGGCGTCCAATGCGGCCGCCGGGTCGGATTCGTAGAGTTGATCGATGCGCTGGAGTGACAGTTGCGCCTCAGCCAGTGATGGAGGGGCGAGGTTGATCGGCGTTTGACCATCATCCAGAGAATCACTGCACCCTGTTGACGCCAGTGCGGCCGCCAGCAGGAACCCCCGTCGAAATAGGCCATTGCGCTTCATTGCGTATCCTCCAATCACGTCATTGGGCACGCCCAACTGCCCATTCACATACCCCGACGGCCCGCGAACAAACATCCCTAAGGCTAGGGATAGACCTGTTCGCGTTGCGACCCGCGAAATCGCGTCGGCACCGAGGGCACAGAGCCTCATCTGAGCGATTCTGGACACTCGCCACTCATGCAACCAGGACTCTCATGCAAGTCAGTTGATATACGACTACCTTTCCACCCTGAACACACAGGAGCGCCTCATGTCAGTTCCGACTATCGTGAAGCACTTTCTACGTGGTGCGGTGATAGTTTCGGCAGGGGTCTTGCTTGGTGCCTGTGGCGAGCCCCTTGCGTCCGAGGAAGAGGGAATCGACACGGGAGACACCGTCACCGCCCTCGACATCCCTCCTCCAACGGCAACCATGGGATGCGGAAGAAACCCGCAGACCTATGCGGTCTCCTGCACCGGCAGCGCCAGTAACGGTGTAGCGCCGTATACCTACCAGTGGTCGATCATTGATGACTTCGGGAATGGGCCGTATGGCGACGACTGGTGGAACAACTCGACCACCTATAGTGACTACTGCCAGTGGGGGCTCTACACCTACGGGACATACTACGACAAATACATCCGGTTCCGTGTCCTCGACGCCAACACCTACGTGTCGAACGTGGTTCAGGTCAAGTACCGCTGCTGGAGTCCAAACTAACAGCACGCCGCATATGACTGAGCGTGCTTGACGTCTCGCAGAAGCATACTCAGTGACACCTCCCGGACGAACGTCGGAACCCGCCCACCGAGAAGTGGGCGGGCGGCGTGGGCAGCTTCAGGCGGCCGCGACCAGCTCAGATGAGCGAAATCGAGTCGCACATTTGAAATGGTCGCCTTCGGCGGGCGTCCCGCAGCATTCCTTTTGCGTGGGCACGAACAGCTAGTCAACGCAACAAACAGACCTATCAACGGTGTAGCCGCCCCCCTCGTCCACCCTGACGACGGTGCATTTCCCATAGCTCTTGACGCTACTGCCGCGACGCGCGCAGTCTTCCCGTCCGTACTGAAGTGATTGAGCACACGCAGCCGCATATGATTCTCGTTCAGCGCGATACAGCAAACAGGACTCCAGGGCGCCCTCATCGCTGACCGGATCTTGCGGCGATGCGCCCGGTTCAATGCCGCCACACCCAAACAGAATGATCGCTGAGAGTCCCACGGCAACAATCCCATTACGCGCCATGCGATTCCTTCCTTTCGAGTCACGACCACGCAGAAACCATAGCATCACACAACATTCCTAACAACATGGGCATCCAAGAGCCCCTTCGGCGCTTGCCGCAAAACCGAAGGACTCGTGCGGCATTGAATTCCCAAACTCCCAGAGGCAGTCTTTTGGTGGCTCCTCGACAGGCCCGCCATGGCCGCTACTCTATTCGCCGCGCGCAACCACTGCGACAACGTCGGTTGGGACTCTCCCACCTGCCGGGCCAGTGTCGAGGCATTCACCGCGCTCGGTCCCACCAGCCGCTTCACCATCTGCGCCTTGAATGCGTCTGTGTACGGCACTTCAACCGCCTGCACTCGCCCCCTTCGGGTGGTCAGCTCGGCAACTCAGCCGAGGCGACTTCTTCCCTGACACAGGGGGGTGGTGGCTCACGTCCGAGGAAGCGGCGGGAGCCGAGCAGCAAGCCGCCCTCCGTGCCGAGAACTGCGGAGACAGCCGGAAGGAAGTCATCTTGAAGTGGCTCCTGGAGATGCCCGCCGACAAGCGCCCTGGTGACATGACGATTCTCCACGTCGGTGTCGAAGCCTTCGCGCTCCACCCCGCACAGGTCGACCCGCGAATCTCCCGGGAAATCGGCGCCGCCCTCAAGGCGTTGCACTTCACCCGAGGCCAGCGCCGGATGGGGGACGGGACACGGCCACTCGTCTACTACCTGCCGGATGAACTGCGGAACGCCCCCACCGAGAAGCATGGGGAGCGTCGTGGGTAACATCAAATTGTCGCGAGCAATTCAGACGAGCACAGGTGCGTCGCACATCTGAAGAGATTGCTCATGGCTACCTCTCACTCGATGTACCCCAGACATCCCTATTCGCTCTGGACTTCCCCGCCGGGAAAGGCGCCCGGGCAACAGGCAGACAGGTCAACCGTATAGGACCACTCATCCTGCCTGACGACTTTGCAGGTTTTGACCCGAGTAGCACCAGTGCCGAATTGACTGCAGTATGCCTGTGCATCCCTTTTTGCAAAGGAGCATGCCGCCTCACGTGATTCCGCCACACCACGGAATAGCAGGCAGAGTTCACTGGCGCTCTTGTCGTCGAGAGGGGCTTGCGGCGGCGTGTCTAGTTCGACCCCGCCACAGCCCGAGAGGACTATCACTGCGAACGCTACGGCAGTAACCCACCTGTGCATCATGTCTCCACCCCTTTTGGAACTTGGAATTCGCGCAAAGCATATATTTCCGGGGCACGGCAAACAACCCAGCCCCCGCTTCGCGGCCCCAATTCTTTGCAATGGAGCCAGAGATCCATTGCTTCAGGGTTTCGCCCTGGCTCGGGTGAATGCAAGTGGTTTCCACTATTGCAAAACAGTGGGCGATACCACCTGTGCCGTTGCAGACTGCGAACTCTCTTCGGAAAGCGCACTCATTTACATGGGGTGCATCCCACCGTTGAAACCCCTCCTCGTGGCCCCTCTGTCATTGCCGGGGTCATCCAGCGACTGAGCGTGTCCCAGCTCAAGAGACACAAGCTGTGCCCCCGTGCTTGGTACTTCGCCAAGGTGTTGCGGTTACCCGAGCCCACCACGGGGGCGCAGTAGGTCGGCACCGAAGGACACGCCCAGCTTGAGCACTACTTGTCGACGGGCGAAGACGTGCTCGGGGTGTTCGCGAAGTCGGGGGCGCACCTGCTGCCCACGCCCGGCCCCGACCTACTCGTCGAACAGCCCCTCGACGGTGCCCCGCCACTGACGGCGGGTGGCATCCCGTTCACCGGCTTCATCGACCTCGTGGATGCTCGACAGCTCGCCTCCGACGGCGTCCTGCGAATCACCGACCACAAGTTCACGAGCAACGTCGCGAGAAACGCCGCGACGCCCGAGCAGCTCGCCGACGCCAACACGGAACCCGGCCTGCAAATGGTCGGCTATGCCGCGTGGGCACTCAGCCAGGTCGAGCGATTCCCGGGCCTGCGCGAACTGGAGCTGGAGCACCTCTACTACCAGACCCGGGGCCAGCACCTTGCGGTGTCCGTCGTCGCCTCCGTACCTGTCGGGCACGTCGCGCGCGAGTGGCGGACCAAGGTCGAGCCCCAGGTCGAAGCAATGAAGGCGCACGCGCAAGCCGCCCGAGCTGCCGATGTGCCCGCGAACTTCGGCCCCGCCTGCACCAAGTACGGCGGGTGTCCGTTCATGGCCAAGTGCCTTTCAGGAGAGAAGACCATGTCGCTGCGTGACAAGCTGCTCGTAAGCGACCGACGGCCGACGTCCTGAACTGGGGTGGACCCGCCGGTTCACTCCGGCATGCGACGACCCAATCCGGATGAGGGGAAGCAGTTGGTAGAAGAGTTCGAGGCGAGCGGGCTGACGCAGAAGCAGTTCGCGACCAGGCACGAGGTCTCGCTCAGCGCCTTCCAGTACACGCTGTACAAGAAGCCGAGGTCCGCACTGGGGCGGAGGCCCGAATCGACAGAGAGGCCACGGGGGAGGTTCCTTCCCGTGGAGGTGGTCGCGTCCCCCGTGCGGCGGACGAGAGAAGGACTGATGCTCGAGGTGGCGCTGCCGCGAGGAGTGCTCCTGCGTTTCCCGGAGGGCACGCAGGCGGAGTACCTCGCGCATCTCGTGGCGGTGCTCGGCTGATGCCGCTGTTGCCCCGGGCGGTGCGAATCCTTCTGGCACGTGAGCCTGTGGACATGCGTAACAGCATCGATGGGTTGGCGGCGATAGTGCGCGCGGAGTGGAAGGAGAGTCTCTACGCCGGCCACCTCTTCGTCTTCGTCTCGCGGCGCGGGGACAAGGTGAAGATTCTCTCCTGGGACGCGGGAGGCTTCGTCCTCACCTACAAGCGCTTGGAGCAGGGCCGCTTTCGCCTGCCTGCCTTCGGCGAGGACGCCTTGGGAGCGCAACTGGATGCCACGCAGCTGGCCATGCTGCTCGACGGAATCGACGTCACGCACGTCCGCAGACCAGGCAAGTGGGCACCGCCCCCTGCCGCCGAGGCAATGCCCGCCAGCGGTGGGTTGGTTTTCCCAGAGAGATGGCAGCGCTCGATGCGACGCACCAGTGCGAGTGGCGTGAGCGAGCCGAAGGGCTCGAGCAGGAAAACCTCACCCTCAAAGAGCGCGTGGGCAGCATCGAATCCCAGCTCGCGCTCCTCCAGCGGACTGTCTTCGGAAAGAAGAGCGAGAAGCTCCTCCGCCTCGAAGACGAGCTGCGCAAGGCCTCGGGCAACGCGCCCAGGCCGCGTGAAGCGACGCTGAAGGAGCGGAGGCTGAAGCGCGAGGCGCGTGCGACGTTGCCCGAGCGGCTGATTCATCACCGCGTTCCCGACGAAGCGCGGCGGTGTCCATCCTGCGGTGGCACGGCGTTGAAGCCCCTGGGCCCCGGCAAGCGCACTGACCTCATCGAGTATGTGCCCGCGCACGTGGAGCGGCAGGTCCATCTGCAGGAGACGCTCGTCTGCCCCTGCGGCGCGGGCATCGTCACCGCCCCCGCACCGAAGGCCATTGAGCAAGGCCAGTATGGCCCGGGCTTGCTGGCGCACGTGGTGACGGCGAAGTGCTGCGACTCGATTCCGCTGTATCGCCAGGCCAAGGCCCTCGCCCGCGCGGGCATGCCCGTCGCGCGCACCACGCTCTGCGACGTCTTCCACGAGGTGGGCCGGGCCACGGCGCCACTCGCCGAGCGCCTCTTGGCGCTGGTGAGAGAGGCCCGCCTGGTGCACGCCGACGAGACACCCCAACGCGTGTTGGACGAAGGCAAGACGCGCCGGGCCTACGTCTGGACATTCCGCACCGATGAGCTCATCGCCTACGTCCACAGCGCCAGTCGCTCCGGCGTGACGCCCCTGGAAGTGCTCGGGGGAACCCAGGGCTTCCTGCGCGTGGATGGCTACACGGGCTACAACCGCGTGACGCTGCCGGAGGGGCGTGTGCGCGTGGGGTGCTGGGCCCACGTGCGCCGCAAATTCTTCGACGCGCTCACCACCGCGCCCGAGTCCAGGACGGCGCTCGACCTCATCCTCGCGTTGTACAGCGTCGAGCACGCCGCCCAAGACTCCGGGACGCTCGGCACTCCGGAACACCTCCACGCTCGCAGCACCACCAGTGCACGCATCCTCGAGCGTCTGGCTGCGTGGGTGGATGAACAGCTTCCGCTCCATCCCCCCAAGAGTCCCCTGGGCAGGGCTCTTCGCTACACGAAGGGGCAGTGGAGTGCACTGACGCGTTTCTTGGAGGACTCCTCACTTCCCCTCGACAACAACGCCGCGGAGCGTGCGTTGCGCGCCATGGCCCTGGGCAGGAAGAACTATCTCTTCGTCGGTAATGACGAGGCAGGTCGGAATCTGGCGGGGCTGAGTTCCCTGGTCGCCACGTGCGAGGTCCACGGCGTCAATCCCGAGACGTACCTCGCCGACGTGCTGATGCGACTTGGCAGCCACCCCGCATCACGTCTGGACGAGTTGCTGCCTCACCGCTGGCAACCGTCCTCCGCCTCCGCGCCTGACTCCTCCTGAAGCCACCCAAACCTTGGCGACCAGGACGTCCGTGCGCGGCTACCATGCTGAGCAAGCGGAAGGGTGCATCCGGCGAACGTCACCCGTCGGTCGGTTACTGCTCACCTGCACTGGGAGCATGCGCACGGCTGGCTCGGCCTTGGTGCTCACCTGGCGCCGACGGCGGTAGACCCATGACTGCACCGTGCTCAGCCGCAACCCCCGGCGCCCGGCGAACTCCCGCTGCGTCAGCCCGCTCGCTTCGAACTCCTCCGCGACGCGTACCCACTCCGGCTTCTCAGCTCTCTTCAGCATCCGTCGAGGGATGACCTGCCACACTCATCCCGGCAACACCCCGCAGCACGTCGTCCGTCGGACGGATACGGCCAAGCGAGCGGGGGGCTGGTACGCGCGGGCGCTTCACGGACGCGCTGCGGCAGGAGGCACTCGCGGTGCTGGAGGCGCGGAAGGCTCAGGGCGCAAGCCAAGAGGGGGTGGCCGAGGAACGGGGCTGAGTCCCTGGACTCTCAGCCGCTGCAAGCAGCGGTCAGCGCGCGCAGGAGTGACAGTCGCCGCGTTTCAGCCGGTGCTCGTGGTGTGCGAGGCCGGAGGGCTGTAGTCGCCCGGGGCCCTCAAGGTGCACGGCCCCGGTGGCCTGCGGGTCGAGGGGCCGACGGTGGAGTGGGTAGCGGCGCTGGCGTCGGCAACGGGAGCATGCCCGCGGCGAGGCGGGCCTACGCGCCGGGATACTCCGCGTGGATGTCGCCGTCGCGCAGCCGCCAGCAGAAGTCGTTCATCCGCGCCGCAGCAGGGGCGTGCCGAGAGAGGATGTCCGCAACGGCGGCCGGCACGTCCTGCGGAATGTCGCCGCTCGCGCATCGGCGCACGTACCCGTTGCGCTCAACGGGGCCACCGCCCGCCGGCACCGGTAGCCCGCACACCGTGGTGACGAGCCAGTTCACCAGCCGCATCGCCGCGTACTCGGCATCGTGGCCGACGTGCCGCGCGACGAAGTCGCGCTCGGCGTTCGACAGGTCGAACCGAGGCGAGGTGGCCAGCCCGAAATCGACGAGGTAGATGCGCTCATCGTCGGCCCGGATGTTGCCGAAGTGTCCGTCCATGTGGAGCAGCTCGCGGCCACGCAGGAACGCCACCATCTCGAACAACTGCCGCTCGAGGGTCCCGGCCTGGCCGACCGGGTCGGTGAGCCTCTCGTGCAGCGAAGAGGGGACGTACTCGAGAAAGAGCACGAGGCTGGAGGTCGCGGCGGCCAGTTCCTCGAAGCGGATGCGCACGGCCGGGTCGCCGCCGAACTGGGCGACCACGGCGTCGATGTCCAGCTGTTCCGAGGCGACAGGTGCACGGCCGGGAAGCACCCGCCAGTGGTGCAGCAGGGGGAAGGACTCCGCCTCACCGGCGAGGACCCCCTCGGTGACGAGGAGGTTCGCAGCCAGCTCGCGCCAGGCGCCGAAACCCGGACCTGCGAGGCGGTACATGCCGTACTGGCAGGAGGTCGGCAGGTCGAACAGGTTCGCGGTGCTGTGTGGATGGGCCAGCTCCCGGTCGGTCATCGGGATGCGCTTGGCGAATACCGGCACGCCGTCCACGTCGAGCACCGAGGTGCCACCGCCCACCCCCACGGCGTGGGTGGGCGCGGCTCGGAGGGCCGCCGCCAGCTCGTCGTCACTGTGGGCGGTGAGCCACGCAGAGATGCGGTCGTGGCGGAGGCGTCGAAGGGAGTGCATCGCACCCCATCATGCCAGTCGCCGGCGATCAATCCACGGCCGCTTGCCGGCGATGCGCCAAACCTCGACGACTCCCTCGGGCCGGGCGCCGCCGTGAGCTTCGTCCCGGCCCTTCCGCACCCTGCTGATCGCTTTGCCAGTCGCGTGCGCCACCCCTGCCACGGAGAGTGGCAGCACGGGCGACACGGCAGCGATGTGAGGGGGCTGCTTGGCCTCAGGCCGTGGGTCGTGCCTTGGGGCACGCAGCGTGGTAGCGCCGCACGGGGGACGCGACCACCTCCACGGGAAGGAACCTCCCCCGTGGCCTCTCTGTCGATTCGGGCCTCCGCCCCAGTGCGGACCTCGGCTTCTTGTACAGCGTGTACTGGAAGGCGCTGAGCGAGACCTCATGCCTGGTCGCGAACTGCTTCTGCGTCAGCCCGCTCGCCTCGAACTCTTCTACCAACTGCTTCCACTCATCCGGATTGGGTCGTCGCATGCCGGAGTGAACCGGCGGGTCCACCCCAGTTCAGGACGTCGGCCGTCGGTCGCTTACCAACACCGAGCACCTTCACTCCGCCATCCGCTTCGTCACGCCCGACGACAGGCACTTCGGTCGCGAGGCCTCGCTGCTGGCGCGACGCCACCAGGTGTACCAGCGCGCCCAATCCCGTCACCCGGAGCGCTGGAGCCGCGTCACGCGCAACTGGACTCCCGCGGGCTCCGTCCGCCTGGGCCCCTCGCCCAGTCTCACCCCGGCCGTGCAGGAGGTGAAGCGCATCGGCTGAACCCTCTCACGCGACATCTACCTTGACGCTCACCGCCTGCGCGAGCCGCCTGAGACTCGTTGCACCTGCCAGACGCTCGGGAAGGGGTGCCCGTCTTCGTTGCTACCCATCCAGCGCCTTTCCCTCCTGGAAGCCGCGAGCGCAGGTGGCGGGCTCTTCCCTATCGGCGTGGTGCACGGGAAGACCCCGGTCGACCTCCTGCTGCCGCTCGTGATACCGGGGTGCAAGGTTGGCAGAAACGTCGTTCCCCACAAACGCCTCAGTATGCCTTTGCGCCAACCATATTCCCACCGGGACCATAATTACACACAACGATATGCGACACCGCCAAGGGCTGATTGGCACTGGAGCAGCTCGCGACTGCACAGCCAATGGCCGTTGTTTTGCGCCAGACCAACTGCGTGTAGTGGCCATAAGCAGCATCGAACACAAAAGGATTGATGCTGCTCAGCGGAAAAAACCTGCGCTCGTTCCCCCAACCATTGACTGCCTGAGACACAAGCGCAGTAGTAGCTTTGCTATTCGGGTCGCTGGATGCACTCATATACAAATTCTGCCCTACATAACTCAAGAAGCCAGGGGTGACTCGGCACGTGTCATGCGCGAACTTACATTGCGAAGCCCAGCCCCGAGCAGCCTGAGCCAGTTCGTCGGACCAGACAACCTTCGGCAACGGAGGCTTCGCATCAACCACCGACGCACGAACTCGATTGTGCGCCTCAACCCACTCCTTGGCCCACTCGCTCGCTATAAGTGCTTTTATCGACTTACTCGAATCGGGCTTCAAGCAAATAGACGGCGTCGTCGATCCACAAACAGTTTCCCGCCCTTCAAAAACACACGCTGCGGCTGCCCAAGCAATGCCCGGCAAGCCAGAGAACAGCAGAACAACGAGGGCACGATTGCAAGAGTTCATAAGCAAGACTCCTTCAAAACAAGAAGTACTCGAAACCTTACACCTGTTCCCTGAATTTGTCTCCCCGTGTGAGTATACTCCTGATTTTCGTCGCATCAGCCAGCCTGAAGCCAAGAGCATGCGGAACAGACATCGACAGGGGCAACTCGCCGACGAAATCGAGGTGGCGGTGAGCGTCAAGGTAGATATCACGTGAGAGGGCTCAGCCGATGCGCTCCACCTCCTGCACGCTCAGGGTGAGGTTCGGAGAGGGGCCGAGACGGACTATCGGATGGCATGTCTTGCGACACACCTTCGCCAGTCATCTGGCCATGAGGGGAGTGCCGCTCAAAGCCGTGCAAGAACTCTTGGGACACGCGTCCATTGAGATGACGATGCGATACGCGCACCTGAGTCCAGACGTGAAGAAGGATGCGGTTCGCGTGCTGGAGCAGCGTCCGAGGGGCACATTGGGGGCACCTGGCTAGAATCGGAAGAATTTCCTCAACGACTCTCGCCAGTTAGAAGTGCACGAGCCGGGAATCGAACCCGCTCCAGACGGTGGGAAACCCCCAGTAGAATCGCGCCCTTACCTCGTAACCGTCCGGAACGACTCAACTTTTGATTCCCGCCTCGTGCCCTTCCATCCCGTCCTGTTCCGATGCATTCCGCAGGCTCGTGCGACATACGTGCAACATGGCGGGGCCTGCCAGCGCAGGGCTCCAGGAGGAGTAGAGAGGGGCCGAGCGACAGGTAACTCGGCCCCTCTTAGTTCCTACGGTTGGACCTGGAGCGGCTTCAACAGCCCCGCTCGGTCCAGCAGCTCTCGCACCCGCTCAGCCAGCGCCACATGCTCCGGGTTGCTGGCCGTGAAGCGCTCGGGGGTGAGGACAATCAGAGTGCCCTTGTCCTCCACGGGTTCAATGCGCACAGGGGCTGGGAGGGGCGGCACCGTGCCTCGATGTTGCGCGAGGTACGTCACCCACCCAGGAAGGACAGCAAAGGGGATGCCCTTGTCGATCATCTGAAGATGGGAAGACGACATGCCGACAGCCGAGTCGGGCTCCCACGCAATAGCCATGCTCCGCACAAGACGAGAGATGACTTTTGAAGTCAAAACGCGTTCGGCATTTGGTCCCCGGCTTGGAAGGTCGAACACACAACTGTTGCACACCACGTCGGTAAACCCGCCACACGTCACGTTGAAGGAGCTTCCGTCATAGTCATCGTGCGCACCGTTCCAAGCGCTGAAGCGGAATCCCAGATCCTCGAACACACGATCCCGGCCTCGGCGGACAATCTCTTCCAGCGAAGTGCGAGACGGTTCGATTGGACGCTTGAGCGCGTCCTTGCGCGACTTGCCTTGCTGGAACCAGTTGGAAAATGACGAGTCAACCTCCCGGAGGGTGGAGAAGAATGCCTCTGCACGTCGGGCGCACTCCTCCGCAGTCTCCTTTCGTGCCCCCCAGTATGCTCCGGCAAAGTATGTCTCACTCATGGTGAATGCCCTGTGGCATTGGCACCATACCTATTGGGCTGCGACATGGACCACGTCGATGCCATAGATCTTCTCTTTCTGGAACAGCAGTCGGATGGCTTCGGCCGTCTTCTCCTCTGCGATGAGCCACCGGATCGAAGCTCCGTTTCCCTTCGCTGCTCGAAGCTGCCTCCGCGCCTGCTCAACGAGACTCTTGGCTCCCGACATTTCAAACCAGATTTTCGGCTTGAGGTTGTCGAGGAACTTGTTCGCATAGCCCGGTCCCTTCGCCTCCAGCAGCACGCGCTTCTCGTACCCATCGAACTTCACTCCTCCGCTGTCTCTGCCGACTCCTCCGACCCAGTATGCCTCGTCGGCAGTGTGCCCCGTGATCTGTTCCTGGTAGCGCCGCGCACGGGGGGACATGGACTCTTTGGCAGGCCCCCACTGGCCGGGCCCCTTGGAAGGTCCCCCCTGCTTCGCCGCCGTGGCCGCACGCTGGAGGATGATGGCGGCTCCTGGCCCGCCGCTCAGCACCGCCGCCGCGCGCCCCACCGGCACCGCTACGCGCTCCATCGCGAGCGCCCCCTGTGCCGAGAGCGACAGCACTGGCACCTCGGCTGTTGCGAGCGACGCACCCTGAAGCGTGCGCGTTGCGGATGACACCGTGCCCCAAGTGGCGATGATGTTCGTCACCAGCTTGGAGACGGACTGAATCTGCTCGCCGCGCGTCATGTACTGGAAGCGCTCCATGTACTCGGGTGACGACTCCAGCAGCGCCGCCACGGCTTCGGGCATCTGACGGAGTGCCGCAAGGTTGTCCGCTGGCGACGTCGAGAAGAACTGCCCCACCGCCAAGGCCAGTCCAACGAAGGCTTCTTCGGCCCCATCCAGCGTGCGACTGATGACGTCGGCATCGTCGTGGACGTCCGCGATGGCGAAGCCGTTGACCTCCCGCAGCTCGTCGTCCAGCAAACGGAAGACGCCCGTGCGCCCATTGTAGAAGCGACCCAGCTCGAAGCCGTGCGCGCGGAAGGCCCCTTCTTTCCACTCCACTGGAGCCACTCGCTGCTGGGTCCTGCCACTGCGCACCCACGCGAGGCACCCGTCGGGCCGAAGTACCGCCAGATGCTTGAAGCGCTCAACCCGCCGCACCAGCTCGGCGCGCGACACCTCGGCCGAACCCAGCACCTCGCGAAGCACGAACCCCACCGCGACTCGGGCCGGGAATTGACCCAGCGTCACGTCCTTGCCCAGCAGCCTTTCCAGCAGCCCTGCCGCTTGCGTTGGAGTGAGCGAGCTGCCCACCACGGGCCGCTCGTCCCTGTCCTCCAGCCCGGCATCCGTCAGCAGCTTCTCCCAGGCATCCGCCCCTGAGACCTGACGTGCGGAAGTGCCGCGAGCATTGCCCATGGCCTCTTGCGCCGCCCCATCGCGCGAGCCCCGACGATGCCGCAAGCGCGCGGCCTCGTTCGACTCGTCGGAGGCCAGGACACGGCGAGGCTCTCCACTCGCACTCTTTCCGAGGGACACCCCTACCATCCCGTGCGGCGCGAAGCGAAGGGTTCCACCATGCCCGGGAGAGAGCGACACGGAGGCGCATCCCGTGGCCAGCAGGACCACGGCAAGAAGCAGGGCGTTAGCGCGCATTGTCCACCCCCAGGCCCACCGATGCGAAGGCGCCAGGCCGCAACGTTCCTTCGGTCGTGGGGAACAGCAGCGTGCCGCCCGTCCCGAGCGCGTAGAACTTCCCTCCCAGGAAACGCCAGCGGACTTCCGCCGCCCCCAGGTAGCGAGCCCCCGGCTTCCCAGCTCCGACAGCGAGCCCCTTCAGCGCCACTTCCAAGCTGCGCTCGAAGAGCTGCACCGCCACGCGCCCATCCACGTCGAAGCGGCCCCAGGAGAAGGCTTCCGCGCCCAGCGACAGCTTCAAGTGCTTGTAGAGGCCCCCGTAGCTGACGGCATCCCAGCCCACTTCCGCCTCACCAAAGACGGAGTAGCCCGCCGAGAAGGGGGCACCCGCGACCGGAACGCCGTCAAAGCCGGCCGCCTGGAAGCGCGCCAACTCGTAGTCTGGCCCGAAGAAGCCCTGTCGGAAGCCACCCTGCTGGCGACGCACTTCCAGTCGCAACACCATGTCGAGCGTTGGAGTCACCGCGTCCGCGCCCACCCCCACTACAGCGCCCCAGGCGCCGCCCTCTCCGGGCCTTCCACCCCAGCCCGCGAGGACGTGTGCCTCAAACCCAGGACGCACCAGCACCACCGCCGTGGCGTCCAGGTGCACCAGCGTCACCGAGGACGCACCGCCACCAGCACGTCCCCAGTCATGCACCCCGGACAGCGCCAGCGTGTAGCGCTGCCTCTGCTCCGGCTTGCCGAAGAGGAGATGCTCCACGTCCAACTCGACTTCAGCCCCCGTCAACCGCGCGCCCAGCACGTCCGAGGCGAATGCCTCTGTGTAGACGGGCCCCAGCCGTCCCGTGAGGAAGCCTCCGGCCGGGTGGTAGTCGGGATTGGTGCGGTTGGAGTAGCGCCGGACAAGGTGCCCCGACAACAGGCTGTAGCTGTCGAGCTTGCCGAACCAGATGCCCAACGGCGCATTGTCCGAGCCCAGCTTGAGACTGCGCACCAGTTGCCCCCAGTCAGAGAGGGTGTCCCAATCCTCGCGCCGAACGACACCGCTCCCTTCGGGCCCCCATAGACGCAACCGCACCGGAGCCCCGAGGTTGACGCCAAACTCCGGGCCGCGCTCGAAGACGACGGTGGGCTCGACCTGCACGAAGCCCTCGTCAGTCCCCACTCCCGCACGGGGCAGCAGAGACCATGCCGACGCCTCGACTCGCAGCAGGGAGGCCCAGCGCGTGGAGGGGTCGACCGAAACGACGTCCGGCACTGATGCGGCTTCGGTCG
>NZ_JABUMU010000041.1:0-38220 GCF_013336625.1 Myxococcus sp. CA033
CGGCGGAGGCAGCAGCGGCGCCACACGCTGCCAGAAGGCGTCGGGAACGAGTTCGCGGACCATGCACTCAAGCTGGGGATGCCCTTCGTCGGTGGCCACCCCAGCCCTGACTTTTGTTAGGTCCTCTTATCCCCGCGCCGGGCCCCCAAAGGCATCCTCGGATTCGAACCGTTGGAGCAGGTCGGCGCTCTCTTCAATGATCGCGTCGGCGATGCTCGCGCGCTGTTCCTCGGGCCCCCGCGCGTAGCGCGTCAGCTTCTCTCCGATGTCGACCAGTCCCGCCATGCGGGAGGCGGGCGGCGGGCTCCAGGTCCGTCCGGTCAAGCTCCCCACCCCGCGGCAGAAAGCGCCGAGGTGGTAGCTGGTTCCGTCCAGATAGACATGGGCCTTGGGCGGGAAGCGCGTCCTGAGGAGCGCGGCGTTCCAGAGTCGCTTCAGGGCCTCGAGCAGTGGAGGCTCGATGGGCGCGCTGACCACCTCGACCGAAGGCAAGGCCCGCGTTCCTCCCGTGTCTCGCGAAGCGTCTCTCACGATGGGCCAGAGCATCGACTCCATCCGGGTCGCGATGACGCGAGGACCGGGCCACTTCTCGTGGATGTAGACCGCCTCCTCGGGAGTAAACGAAGGCATCCTCACCAGGAGCAGCGTCCAGGAGGTGTTCGGAATCAGGAGGCGCGCGAGCTCCAATTCATAGGACGACGATGAAGTCTGGGAGAAGGACCCGGGTTCAGGTCGCAGATGGTCGGTCATGGCGTGGCTCCTTGGGTGTCGGTGGGGAATGCGCCCGTCTGGACGCATCCCTGGACGTACCCATGACATCAGCGCGGTGAGCGCTGGCGCGCGAGGACCAGGGACTTGCCTCGTGCCGTGGAGCCGGTGGAGCGCACCAGCCCGCGCAGCGCCGAGGGAGGAATGTCGTTGTACTTGCGAAACGTCCGCGAGAAGTGCGCTTGGTCGGAGAAGCCCGTACAGAACGCGACGTCCGTGAGCGTCAGCCCCGAATCTCCCAGCAGCGCATGCGCGGCGTCGACCCGGGAGCGTTGCAGCATCTCCGAGAACGTCGTGCCTTCCTGCCGCAAGGCGCGTTGAAGTGTGCGACGGGACAGGGTGAGTCGCTGCGCGCTCTCCTCGAGTGTCCAGGGATGCAGCAGGTCTTCGCCCATGAGCTTCTGGAGCCGGCCGCGAACCTCCTGTGGCTCCGCCGTCCCCGGAGCCTCGCTGGCGGGTGGCGGGGCCCGTCGGGTGGGCTTCCACGAGAAGGTCGCCAGGTCCGTCACCTCCGGCAGCGTCCTGGGGCCGGCGCGTGAGGCCCCTCCGTAAATGACGACGGACTCGAGGGACACGGTCAGCCCCGTGAAGCCCGCGGTCTCCAGGATGGCGACGAGGACGCCCCAGATGAACAGGTCGTTGACGACGCGAATCTTCCCGCCGTCGATGGCCACATGTCGCAGCGTCATTCGCGCACGCGCCTGGTCATGCTCGACGAGCCGCGTGCGGTGCCGGGAGTGCATGAAGCGCTCGAGCGTGCTCCATCGTTCCACGGTGTGTCGGGGCGTCTGCCCCGCGCCCAGGGCTCGCAAGACGGGGTGCGATGAGAGCGTCCGAAGCTCGCGGCCCAGCTCCAGCACCGGGCGCCACCCATGGGCATCCATGACGGCCTGGAGGATGTCGACCTTGTCCCGCCCCTGCGTGGCGATCTCCGGGTAGTCACGAGCGACGGCCGCCTTCAGCACGGCGCTCAGGGCCGGGCTCGTCATGACGCCTTGGTCCTCCATCGTCAGCGGCCCTGGGTCATGGAGAAGTGTCCGGAGTCACGCTCGACGCCAGCTCGCACCGCCCCGCGTTGCGCCAGTCACTGAGCGCGGCGAGGAAGAGCGTGTTGAAGTCCGCGCCGGAGAAGGGGTTCTGGCTGGTCACCAGGTTGCAGTCGCGCACAGCGCGCGAGCGGCCCGGGAACGCCGTCTCATGGTCGTAGCCAGCGTCGTCGAGTTGCTCTCCGATGCCTCGGACCTGTGCGCGTGCGCCCATGACGAACGTCTCGATGTACCACTCTTCGAAGCCGGACACGGAGGTGACGCGCCGCCCCGCGAAGGGGCTCTGCCCGGCCGGCAGGCGCGAGAGGAGCGCGGGCGCATGGCAGACGAGCCCCACGGGACGGGCGGTGGCCCCGAAGTCGACGAGCAGTCCGTGCAGGTCCGTGTCGTGGAGCAGGTCCACCATGACGCCCTGTCCTCCCGGCACGAGGATGGCCTGAAACGCCTCCGCGCGAGTGCGGACCTCGGACAGCGGGAGCGGTGCGAGCAGTTCTGGAAGTTTCGCCACCAGGGCCTGCGCTTCAGCGAGCGCCTCGGGACGTTCCTTCCAGTACGACGGCTTCTGTCCCTCCGGGTCGAACGCGGGCGTCCGTCCCCCCGGCGTCGCGAGCACCACCGTGTAGCCCGCGTCGACGAGCGCCCGATAGGGCTCGTAGAACTCGTTCAAGAACACCCCCGTCTGACGCCTGGAGCCGTCCGCGAGCTGCTGCTCGGACGCGGCGGAGAGGACCATCAGCACCGTCCCAGGTGCGCGGACCTCTGCTGGCGAGAGGGGGGTGGAGGGGAAGACGAGGTGGCGCGTGGGCGTCGTCGCGCAGCCACACGCCCCGCCGACGACCGCGAGCGAGAGGATTGCGAGCCACCACGTCGAGGTCCTTCCAACGCGGAAGGCGGGAGTCTGGATTGGGCCGGGCGCTGCCATGCGGGTCCTCCTGGTGACAACTTCATCGCCAGGGTAGGAGCGCGAGCGCGAGCGGGCTTGAACGAATGCGCCAATCCGCGGCCAGCCTCAGCCGTGGAAGGACTTGAAGTAGTTCGCCATGATGGCCGGGTGGTCTGAATAGAACTTCCCATCCAGCGTTCGGGACAGCGACACCGTGTCTTCGCCTCTCAGGTTCATGGCTTCGGTTTCAACCTGGTCGGTGTTGGCGATCAACCCACCCATGTAGTTGTTCTGTGAATTGGTATTGGAATGCGACAGGGTGTAGGTGGGCTTGACGGTGTTGTCCGCGAGCGTCGTGAAGTTGAACTGATTCGGGAAGAACCCTCCGTTCAGCTCGAATGAGTCCATGTTCAGGTCACCCAGCAGCGCGTCGATATCGTTCTGGCGCGCGAACTCGCCTACCGCCGCAAGGGCCTGCTGCTTCTTGGTGTCGGACGTGAAGCCCGTGTATCCGGCATCCAGGTGGACGCCCGCGATATCGATATGGACCTGGAACTCGGGACTGATCTTCTGGACGCAGAGCCACTTCTCCTTGTGTTTGACGCCTTGTCGGAAGAGGACCTTCGCGTCGTACAGGACATGTGACATGAACTTCTCGTCCACCAGGGCGTAGGCGGCAATCTCGTTCTTCGCGTCGACGCCGGCGTCGGGACCGAGGATGTCCTTGATGCTGCCGATCTTCCGGTACCTGAGCTCCGGGCAGGGCTGAAGGACCTTGGGGAATGGGGCGTCCTTGAGCTCCTCCGAGAGGAAGATGACCTCGGGACAGAGCCTGCTCAACTGGACATGCAGGTCGATGGGACTGGCGGCATGGACCCGCTTCCATTCCGACGAGTTCGTGCAGGCCATGATGTGCTTGAGGACGATGTTGTCGTAGCTGCCCTCGATCTGCGTGGGCGTCATGGGAGTCGACCTGGCCTCGAACACCTGCTGACCGGGATAGACACTGGTGTTGAGGGAGGAGAGGGCCCTGGAGGTCGTCGGAGCCGACGTCGATGCGAAGTGGTTGTCTCGCTGGGGGATGAAGTCCGCCTGGAAGGTCCCTTTCTTCGCATTGGTTTTGTAGAAGTTGTTCCCCGCGTCGAAGGGGATGAAGAGCGTCATGCATTGCAGTCGCATGACGCTGGGCGGGATATACGGCGCCGTGTCGTCGACGGTGATGGGCTCCTCAATCATCCCCTGCCCGGAGCCCGACCCCGAGACCTCTGACAACGTCATGGCGGACTGGGTGCGCCGGAGCGTGTGCCGGGTCTTCGAGATGCCGCTGACCCGCATGTCGACCTTCTGGACCCGTTGCTTGTGGTGATCGAGCTTGTTGTCCCCGTATTTGAACTTGCCCTTCGTGGGTTGACCCCGGGCGACGAGGCGGATGCATCTCCTGCACATCTTCTTGCTCTCGAACTCGAAGACGAAGGTGTTCTCATGACACCTTTTGCACTTGATGATCATGCGGGCTCACAATCGTCGAGCGTGGGGGAGCCCCGTGCCCGGGTGGGTGCGTCACGGAAGTCTCGATTGCAGCCACCGTGCCGGGAGTCCGCCAGGGCCACGCTCCGAGCGCTGTCGCTCGTGGGGTGTCGGGAAGACCCCCGTGTCCCAGCAGGCCGCGTTCGACTTGGACGCGGACGCGTCCTGGAGGTACGCGAGTCAGGACGTGGAGGTGCGCGCTGGCGCTTTCGTGAGAAATCGCTCCGGCGGGGTGAGGGGGACTTCGGTGCGCGGCCGTTCTCCTCGGGGGGAAGTGCCCCATTTCGGGCGCCTTCCCACGAAGGAGCTCCGACCATGCCGCCGCTCTCGTTCCGGCGCCTCGTGTTGTCCTGTCTGACGCTGCTGGCCACCTCGGGCTGCATGACGGGCCCGCACAATGGAACCACCACCGGGGACTCGGTGATTGGAGAGACGTTCCTGTTCGAGGGCTACTACCCCGAGCCGAGCACGCCCATCTCCCTCCAGGTCTTGAGGGCCCCGGACCTGGACCCGGCGGTGGAGTCCCACTGGCAGCAGTTCGCCACGGCCATCACCACCACCACGCCCACCCACGTCAACCGGCCCGAGCCCCTCTTCCACTGGAGCGTCACGGCCGCGCCCGTCCCCAACTTCCTCTTCGCGCCACGCTGGCCCTCGGGAGGACTGGTGAAGGTGCGCGCCATCGCCATGGACCCGGATGGGCAGACGGTCCTCTACACGTTCGACGACATCACCTATCCGGACTGCTTCGCCCAGAACGCCACCCAGCCCTGGTCGACCATTGGCACCGAGTGCCAGGGCCTGGGCATCAACCGCTCCGCGCTGGTGTCCACGCGGCTCAATCCCGTCGACAGGCCCGTCGCGGAGCGGCCCGAATTCCTGGGCCGCAAGTCGCCCGGGCTGGGCACCGCCGAGACGGAGGAGTACTACGACCAGATCCAGGCGCCGGAGACGCTGGATGCCTTTCGCGCCACGTTTGGCTTCGCCAGCGGCGACGTCACGGCCACCTACTACAACGATGGTGACCTGGGGCTGGGTCGTGAGATGCACTGCAAGTCGTTCGGCGTCCCCCCGTCCATGGTGGGCCTTGCCTGCTATGTGAAGAACTACGGGGTGCTCAATGGCCAGCCGGTCTTCGGCGGCAGCTCCGCGTCCGCCCTTCAGGACGCCGTGGCCCGGACGAACTCGTTCGCCACCGTGGCCATGACCTTCACGCCTCCGGCTGGCTCCCCCAACAGCGTGAAGTTCATGGTCTACGACGCCGCGGGCTTCCTGACGCCCGCGGCGCAGCTCGACAACACCGGGTTCAACACCTTCGTGCCCGGCAACTGTTTGTCCTGCCATGGCATCAAGGCGAACTACAACGCGGCCACCAACTCCGTGGTGGGACAGGCGCAGTTCCTCCCGTTCGATGTCTTCAGCTTCCGCTACTCCACGGCGGCGGGTTTCACCCACGCGGCCCAGGCGGATGCCCTGCGGCGCCTCAATCATCTGGTGACCCTGACGGGACCCACCGACGGCATCCGCGAGTTCATCGAGGGCACCTACGAGCCCAAGCCCGTCTGGGATGTGACGGCCGTGGCCAATGACACCTACGTGCCTCCGAACTGGAAGAACACCAAGCAGAAGGGGCTGGGGCTCTATCGGGGCGTCGTGAAGCCCTACTGCCGCACCTGCCACATGTCCTCCACGGACCCCAACCTGGACTTCCTGGACCAGGCTGACTTCACTTCCAACTCAGGGGCCATCAAGGTGGATGTGTGTGGAGTGGGCCACTCCATGCCCAACGCGGAGCACGTCATGAAGAAGTTCTGGAACAGCGGTGCCCGCGCCTACCTGGACATGGGATTGGACATGCAATCTCCCTGCGGCCCCTGAGGGGTGGGGCGCTGGAGCTGCTACCTCCTCGCCACGAACCTCAACGACTCCATCGAGCGGTACAACCCCGCCACCAACACCTGGACGAACCTCGGCCAGCCCTGAGCGGCCGTGAGCAGTCGAGGGGCTGGGGACCTGAGTCCTCAGCCCCTCGACTGCTCACAAAAGCAAGACGTCGCGCCTCCTGCTATTTGATGCAGAGGGTGGTGTCGGTCAGTATGTCCGTCCGCTGGACCCAGCGGACCGTCTCGCAGGACTCGCCAGACCCGCAGGCGTCATCGTCCTGGCAGCGGCGGTGACACTTGCGGTCGCCCGTCTCCTGCTGGCACAGCGACTCCCCGTTCGAGGCGGGCGGGCCACAGACCTGGCTGACGTAGCAAACCTCCTCGGCGCTCGCGCACTTGTCGGTGAACGAGCAGGCCGCGAGCGAGGACTTCGGGACGTCGGACCCGCAGCCAGGGGTGAACATGAGGCAGAGCAAGCTCAGAACAGTCAGTCGCATGGGGGACTCGGAGAAGAAGGGGTCCACGCGAATACGAGAGGCGAAGGTGAAACGGGCACCTTCTCCTCCCGTTTCGCGTGCTACTGCAAGTCTTCCAGCAACGCTGTCTGAAGCGCCTTCCTGTTCTCCGGGAAGCCCTGGTTGGGGTAGGGCCGGGCCCCGGTGAGGAGCGGCTCGAACTTCTGATACATGGGGTCGGAGCGCGCGGGCTCCTGCTGGTAGAAGGCGCGGTTGGCCTGGAGCAGATATCGCGGAGAGGTGCCCGCGGGAGCGTCCTCGCTGAAGGCAATCAGCCGGCGAACCTCGGGGTCGCTCATGAACTCGGTGAAGGCGTGGGCATCCTGTGCGCAAGTCCCGGTGCAGTTCGCGTTGAGCACCAGCGCGTCCACGAAGACCGCCGGAGCCGAGCCGGTGCCGAGCGGCACGGAGATGACCTGCGGGAGCGGCTGGGAGGGCCGGGCCTGGCGAATGAAGAACAGCCGCTCGGTGTAGCCCATGAAGCCATTGGCCTGCTCTGTCGCGAAGGCCTCTTCCGCCACGGTGTTCGAGTCGTAGGTTCCATCCAGACACGGATTGACACCCTGCTCGAGCGCGCAGCTGTCGACGACCGTCTTGAAGGACGCCACGGACGGCGAGTCCAGCGGAAGGGTGATGGCGCTCGCGAGCGCTGCGCCAGGGTGCGTGTCCGCCCAGGCGTCCAGGTACGAGGAGGGCAGCGTCCAGCTCCCGTCGAAGTTCACGGCGAGCGGGCGCTTGCCGGGGGACACATCGCCCAGAATCTGGACGAGCGACGCTCCATCCGTGGCCGTCTGGAGTTGGGGGCTGCGCGAATAGACGACGTAGGTGCACAGATAGGTGGGGACGCCATAGTCCTCACCGGAGATGCGCACGGCCTCCTCGGCGGCGGGATGTGAGACGCCCGGCTGCACGGGGACTGGCTGAATCCAGCCCTTCGACGCGAGCGAGCCGAGAATCAACGTGTCCACCTCCACCACCTGGGCGGCGCCCGTGCCCTGACCGAGGAGCTGGTTCAGCGCGCCGCCTTCATCCAGGTCATAGAGGTCCAGTTGTGAGTCGAACACGATGTCCAGGTCGATGTCCGAGTTCGCCCGCTCGAAGTCGGCTTCGAGCCGCTGCTTGAGGCTCGCGAAGCCATCTCCAGCGGCGTCTGGGATGTAGGGGAAGAGGACAGCCTTCAGCGGACGAGGCGGGGTGGGCGTGGGGTCGGGTGATTCCGAGCACGCACCGAGGACGAGGACGACAGGGCAGAGCAGGGCTCTCCAATGCATGGCGTGGCTTCCTTTGGGCGCTGTGAGGGAGAGATCAGAGCGCGACTTCCACACCGAGGCCAGGGGCTATCGACCAGAGCGTCTTCCGGTTGGTGGACCCCGGGTACCACTCACCGACGAGCTGGACGCGGAACCGCTCCAGGAAGGCCATACCCGCCAGGGCCTGGACGACGGGGCGCGAGCAGGCCGTCACCCGGCTGGCACCGCGGTCCTCGCAGTCGGTGGTCCCATAGTTGTCATTGGCGCTGAACATCCACCCGCCACGCAGTCCGAAGCGGCTCTGCGCGAGGAAGGACTGGTCCGTGCGGGGCCGGTACTCGAGTCCTCCCACGAGGGCCACCGAGAAGGACTCGCCTCCTCCCGACGAGAAGACGTCCTCGAGGCCCCGGAAGCCGACGGCGCTCGCGAACCGGAGACCCGTGGGGAGCCTCGACGCGAAGGCCCCCAGGCTCAGGCCGACCTCGCTCTGCGTGGGGCCCATGGTGAAATGCATCACGGTGTCCGGCGGAGCGAAGGCCACGCTGTCCGCAGCGAGCTTGCCCGCGAAGCCGACCACCTGCTTGTCGGCGCCGGGCTGCGCGGACGTGAGCCGGTGGAGGGCCCGCCCGATGGACTCCCGGATGCGCACGATGGCGAGGTCTCCACGCCCCGGCTCCACGCCGAGGTCGCGAAACTGGAACCCATAGGCACCCAGCAGCCGCATCGAGTAGTCCAGCTCCGGCTCCGTGGCGCCCTTCTTCCAGTCCGGCCAGCGGCTCGGCGCGATGCCGGGGACGTGGGGCGGAGGCTGTCCCGCCATGGCGCGGTCGCAGTGCGGGTTGCGCCAGGTGGTACCCTCGGCTTGCTTCCGGGCGGTGCTACACGCGAAGTAGAGCTGGTCCAGGGACACCTGCAAAAGCGCGCGGAAGTCCGCCATGGCGTCACCCTGGCAGGCCCGCGTGGCGTCCGAGGCTCCGTCATAGACGGCGCGCATGCAGGTGAACGGCGCCCACCCGCCGGGCTCCTCCGTCGGCTCGCCAAGAGGGTCCGCGAAGCGCGCCGTGCCGGCGCTCACGTCCTCCAGCATCCTGCGGGCGTCGTACATGCCCAGGTAGAAGTCGAACGTGCGGAACTCGGTCTCGAAGAAGCCCAGGAAGGCGAAGAGGGGCGCGCTCGCGGCGGGGAAGTGCCGACGTGGCACGACGAGGTGCCTGGCGATTTCGGGCTCCTCTTCGAGCAGCATGGAGAGTTCCTTCGAGCGCGCCGTGTCCACGAGGGCGGCGACGAGCCCGGCCAACTCGGCCGGCAGGGACTCCGCCTCGGCCTGGGACTCGGCGGGAAGCTGGACGGGGTACTCGGTGGCATCGGGGTCGACGAACGCGAAGGCGATGCCCTTCGGGGTGTCGCGCACCCCCGGCGTGGGGACATCGCGCCACTTCAGCTTGCCGTCGACAGGCCGCAGCCCGTCGCGCGCGAGCCCCACGGCCAGCCGCAGCGGCGCATTGTCGAAGATGCCTCCGTCGATGAACCGGGCGGTCTTCGCCTCCGACAGCGGGCAGACCGCGGGCGTGGTGGTGGACGAGTTCGACTCGCAGGTGGGCAGCGAGTGCGGAGGGAATGCCACCGGGAACGACATGGAGGCGAGGATGAGGTTTCGCAGGTGTTCGAAGGGGATTTCGCCCTGGGCATCGGTGACGAGCAGCGGCTCCAGGCGACGACTGCCGGGCGTCGTGTAGTTGGTGGCGCGAGGGGCCTTTCCGGGGCCTCGGCCCTGGATGCGGATGGCGAACTTCTCCTCGATGCGTGGCAGCGACAGGCGCCCATTCGCGGCCCAGAGGACCCGAGGCTCCGCGCGCGTGGTGGACACGCCGAGCACCACGTCGCACGAGGGACTGACTCCCTGGTTCCAGGCCTCTTCGATGCCGGCTGCTCCTCGCTCCAGCCACTCCCGCGAGAAGATTCCGAGCGGCGTCGTCGAGGACGGGAGGAAGAGGCGGTCGAACCCGATGGGAATCCAGGTGCGCCAGAACAGCGACTTCTCGGGGGAGGGCGCCTCGACGCCACAGGCGGCCAGCACCGCCAGCAGTGAGTTCAGGCTGCCAGCGGACGCGCCCGTGAGCAGCCGGAGGTCCACGCGCTGACTGCCCCGGGACGAGGCGAGCGCGTAGTACAGGAAGCCCGCTTCATACACACCCAGGGACACGCCTCCGCTCACGGTGAGGGAGACGGCCGAAGGGGGCGCGGCCTCCGGGTCCATCGGCTGGGACTTCGCCGGCGCGGTGGCGAGGAGCAGCGCGCACGCGAGCGCGAGCGGAGACGAAGAGAGCGGGAAGCGCATGGAAGGGCGGATGGGCGGGGAGGGCCTGGCGACGGCCGGTGCGGCGCGTGCCTCGCTGGCTGCGACGGAACCCATGGCCCGGCACCGTAGACCCGCCCTGTCCCGGGCGCATCTGGCTTCCTGATGGGGTGCCACATCGTCGACTCCACTGGCGCGAAGGGATGTTGCGCCAGCGGAGGTCGTTCAACCCGCGGCGGCTCATGACCGCTCACGTGTTCGACGGGACACCGGCCTGCTGGAGCTCAAACCCGGACGGGTTCGCGCTCCAGCAGGAGTCCTCCGGTCGGAGGATTAGTAGCGGTAGGTGTCCTGCTTGTACGGACCGCTCTTCTCCACGCCGATGTACGAGGCCTGCTCCGGGGTCAGCTCGGTGAGCTGCGCGTTGAGCTTCTTCAGCTGCAGCCGGGCGACCTTCTCATCCAGGTGCTTGGGCAGCACGTAGACCTTGCCCACCTGGTACTTGTCGCTGTGCGAGTACAGCTCGATCTGCGCGATGGTCTGGTTCGCGAACGAGCTGGACATCACGTAGCTGGGGTGACCGGTGCCGCAGCCCAGGTTCACCAACCGGCCCTTGGCGAGCAGGATGATGCGCTTGTTGTCCGGGAAGATGACGTGGTCGACCTGCGGCTTGATCTCCTCCCACTGGTACTTCTCCAGGGAGGCGACCTCGATTTCATTGTCGAAGTGGCCGATGTTGCAGACGATGGCCTGGTCCTTCATCTTCGCCATGTGGTCGTGGGTGATGACGCTCTTGTTGCCCGTCGCGGTGACGAAGATGTCCGCCTTGTCCGCGGCGTAGTCCATGGTGACGACGCGGTAGCCTTCCATGGCGGCCTGGAGCGCGCAGATGGGGTCGATTTCGGTGACCCACACCTGGGCGGACAGCGCGCGCAGCGCCTGCGCGGAGCCCTTGCCCACGTCTCCGTAGCCGGCGACGACGGCGATCTTCCCGGCGACCATCACGTCCGTGGCGCGCTTGATGCCGTCCACCAGCGACTCGCGGCAGCCGTACAGGTTGTCGAACTTGCTCTTCGTCACGCTGTCGTTGACGTTGATGGCGCGGAACAGGAGGGTGCCCTTCACGGACATCTCCTGGAGGCGGTGCACGCCCGTCGTCGTCTCCTCGGTGACGCCGAGGATCTTCGCCGCCTTGCGCGAGTACCAGGTCGAGTCCTGGGCCAGCTTCGCCTTGATGGAGGCGTACAGCTCGCGCTCCTCCTCGCTCTGGGGCGAGGCGAGGACGCTCGCGTCCTTCTCCGCGCGCTTGCCCAGGTGCATCAGCAGCGTCGCGTCACCACCGTCGTCCAGAATCATGTTCGGACCCTCGTGGTCGCTGCCCGCGGGGCCGAACTCGAAGATGCGGTGGGTGAAGTCCCAGTACTCCTTCAGCGTCTCGCCCTTGTGGGCGAACACGGGCGTGCCCGCGGCGACGAGCGCGGCGGCGGCGTGGTCCTGCGTGGAGAAGATGTTGCACGACGCCCAGCGCACCTCGGCGCCCAGCGCCTGCAGCGTCTCCACCAGCACCGCCGTCTGGATGGTCATGTGCAACGAGCCCGTGACGCGAGCGCCCTTGAGCGGCTGCTGCCTGGCGTACTCCTCGCGGATGGCCATGAGGGCGGGCATCTCGCTCTCGGCGATCCGGATTTCCTTGCGGCCCCACGCGGCGAGCGACAGGTCGGCGACGGCGTGGTCCTGCTTCTGGGTCTGGGGAATGGCGGTCATGAGAATGGCTCCTGCTGATGGTTGCGAATCGTGCTGGCGAGGACCTGCCGAGCCGCTGAAAGCGGACCCACCCTCGCAAGCAACGCGTCCAGGTGAGTGCCGTTGGGTATTCCGCTTCGAGCCTGGGGCCAGAGGCCTCGCAACACTCCTCGAAGTCGCGGGGAAACTACGAGAAGCCGCCGCGAATTTCAAAGGGAGATTGCCGCCCCGGTGGGCAGGCCGGCGACCTCCTCGCGGCCGCCTTCACTGGAGGGCTCCAGGGGGCTTGAAGGGGCGGGCCCCGCTGCCATGTGGGTGCGTGGACCTCCTGGAATCGTGAGATTCTGGACAGGGCCGCCAGCAGGGAGGCACCATCGCCGCCTCCCAACAACCCCGAGGGGCCGCAATGCCGTCGAAAAGCGCTGGAACATCTCTGAAGGCCATCAACGAGAACATCCGGGCCGCCTATGCCCGACGCGACCGCTGGGCGGCCCTCGCTCCCGAGGTCTTCGAGGCCCTGAAGGGGCAGATCCAGAAGGCGAACCAGGACGCCGGCCCCAAGTCCGAGGGCACCCTGACGCTCGTCATCGAGCAGGTCCCCCACTGGGATGACTCGCGGGCGTACGAGGTCCGGTTCCTGGGGCACGACATCGGCCTCGTCAAGGGCAACGGCGTTCCTGCCGGGCCGGTGCACGCCCACGGCGCGTCGCTGAAGATCGCCCCGCTGGTGAGCGGCCTGATTGGCGCGAGCTACACCCCGAGCTTCCTCACCGTGGGCGAGGAGCACTACGGCGACGCCAAGCCGGAGCTGGCGCTGCTGGGTGTCTTCGAGCCGGACGAAATCGCGCGCCCCAAGCTGCTCGAGGAGCTGCTCGACAAGACCGCCGCGCGCGCCGCCGTGGACCACTGGGCGAGCGGTGGCACGGTGCGGGCGACGGGGGACTGACCCTCGTCAGCCGTCCTCACGGGCTCCAGGACCGACACGAGGTCCTGGCGGCCCGCGAGGCTTCAGGGCGAGACGACGGGGTAGTGCTTCACCAGGTCCTTCCAGGCGGGCTCGGAGAGCCCCCAGGGACCGCAGATCAGCTGCGTCAGGTGCGGGAAATGGACCCGGTTGCGCGTGAGCGCTTCGGCGCCCCCGTCGGTCAGGATGGCTCCCGTCAGGTCGAGCACCTCGAGCGACTGGACGTGCTTCATGCGGACCAGCTCGCGGCACAGCACATCGCCGAAGTGGCAGTTGTGCAGCTCGAGCCGGCGGAGGGCGGCAAGCCCCTTCGCCTCGAAGAGGGGCGCCAGGTCCTCGGGGGTCCACGCGACGTACCACTCGTACTGAAAATCGATGTGCAGTCGCTCGAGCTTCGGGAGTCGTGCCTCCCGCAGGAACTGGAGCCCGGTGCCCTTGGGAACGGGCGCGTGCTTCCATTGCGACAGGTCCGAGGGGCCACAGGGTGTGTGCCCCAGCCAGTGAAGTGAGAGCTCACGCAGCTCGGGATGCTCGACGTGGTCGGCGTGAAGCTCCGTCATGGGCAGCACGAGGGTCTGGAGCCTCGGGTACAGGGCCAGCAGGCGCGCGAGCGAGTGCAGCTGGACCCAGCGAATGCGCTCCTTCCCGTTGGGACTGGAGAACTCCAGGGACCACTCACGCAGCGACGGTCGAGGGCCCGCGCGCTCCAAGGCATCGAGGAACTCTTCCAGCGGATTCGCCCCGAGGCCCGTGAGCTTGATGCCGAGTGACTCGAGCGACGCTGTGTCAGGGGAGGTGAGGGCGATGCTCAGCAGCGCGAGCCCCGCGTCGGGGCGGGTGAAGTCGTGGAGGTCCAACGAGAGCCCGAGCGTCCGCGTGTCCTGGCGTCGACGCTCGAGCGCATCGTCATGGATGTCCTCCCAGGAGTTCTTCCGGTCGATGGTGAGTTGCTCCAGCGACGGAGGGAGGCCGGCTCGACGGATTTCCTCGAGGACGAGGGAGAGCTCTGCTTCAGAGCCTCCAAGGTCCACGCGCAGACTCAAGGCGCGAACGGGCTCCATCCGGATGAGCCGTGCGTAGACGCCACGGGCGCGGCTTGCGTCCACGGTGACGCGGTCCACGAACCCGCGCACGAACACGGCGTCCCCCGGCAGGAGTCCGAGCTCCGCGAGCCACGTCGCCTCATGTGCCGCGAGCAACGAGGCCTCGCGCTCCCGAAGCGTCGGCGCGGCGGCCTTCGTCCCGGCCTTGGCGAGCGCGCACTGCACCTGGATGAACTCGCCCCGTGGGTCGCCCTGGTGTCGTAGCGCCTCGGCGAGTCGCAGGCGAAAGGTGTCCGTCGCATCGGCTGCGAGCGCCGCCAGGTCGTTCGGTGAATGCGTCACGCGCCGGACTGTACGGTGCGGCGAGGTTCTCGCCCACTGTCCGGCCTGGCGCCACACACCCACGGCGCGCTTCCTCGCGGTGCGTGATTGGCTTCTGGAGGGGCAGGGGACGGCAAGCCAGGGGCCTGCTGTCCCCAGACCGAGGTCCGGCTCAGGTGCTCATCGGTGAACTACCCGCAGGCGTCACTGCACTGGGTGAGCTGACAGCCATAGCTCGCCGCCTTCGCATCGGCGTCCTGTCGCGCGAACCGACACGCCTTCTTGCAACCGCCGAGGAAGGTGGTGGAGCCAAAGCCAACGACACCACAGGTGCCACCGCTGGCGGTGATGCCCGAGCAGGTCGTCTTGCAGTTGCGCGCGAACTGCTCGACGTTGTTCTCCTCGGACGAGGTCTCCTCCCCAGGCACCTGCTCGGTCGTCTCCTCCGAGGGGGTTTCCCGCGGCTCCTCCCCAGGCCCGCAGCCCGCGCCACCGAAACCCAGGATGCCGAGGACGGCCAGCAACATCACATGTCTCTTCATGACAACTCCTTCGCGCCTGTCTGGTGAAAGTGAAGTCCCAGGAGGCGTGAGTTGTCTAGGTTTTCGCGGATATCCTGTCAATTTGGTGGATTTGGATGTGTTTGTTGTTGGTGCGCGTTTGTGAGAGGGCGAGAGGAAGGGTGCTCAGCCGAGGCGCTGTTCGGGCTGCAGGCACGCCGCCAGTCGGCCCCGTTGCAGTTTGCCATTCGACGTCCGGGGGAACTCTTCCACCCGGTAGAACTCGGTGGGGACCTTGTGCGGGGACAGGTACTCACGCAGGGCCTGCCGCAGCTCGCGCTTGAGAGGGCTGGGCGCGCCGGGTTCGAATTGCAGGAAGGCCGTCAGTGTCATTCCATACAAGCCATCCTCGCGGCCCGACACGGCGGCGTCCGTCACCCCTGGCAGGGCGCGCAGGGCCGCCTCGATTTCGAAAGGGCTCAGTCGTTCCCCGCCGATCTTGAGCAGGTCATCGTTGCGCCCCAGGAGCGTCACCAACCCTTCGGGACTTCGCTCCGCCACGTCGCCGGTGTGTAGCCAGCCCTCCTCGCGGACCTTCTCGCGTGTGGCCTCAGGTGCTCCCAGATACCCCAACATCACCTGTTCGCCTCGCACGCACAGCTCGCCCTCCGGGGTGAGCTTCACGGTGAGCGAGCCGACCGGGAAGCCGGTGGCGGTGGAGAGGAACGCGGGGTGGTCGCTGCTCAGGCAGAGCACCCGGGGCGCCAGCTCCGTCTGGCCGTAGCAGGTGTAGACGCGGCTGGAGGGAAAGGCCCGCATCAGACGTTGGCGCAGCTCCAGGTTCAGCGCCGCGCCGGCGGAGACGACGTGGGTGACGTCCTTCGTGAGCGCGGGTGCGTCGCCGAGCAGTCGCAGCAACGTCTCATGGTGTGAGGGGACTCCGCTGATCATCCCATGCAGTCGACCTTCGTCGAGCAGCCGCTTGAGTTCGACCAGGTTGCCGAGCAGGGACGTGGGGACACCCGCCGCCAGCGCGGGGAGCAGTTGTCCGAGCAGTCCAAAGGAATAGGAGAGCGGAAGGAACAGCGTCTGCTGGGACACCGACGCGAAGTCGAGGGACGCGAGGACCGCGGCCACGTTCGCCTCGATGTTCCTCCGGGAGAGCTGCACCGCCCGAGGCGCCCCCGTGCTTCCGGAGGTGAACAGGACGACGGCTGTCTCCGGGTGGTGGTGCGGCTCGCTTCGGCCGCTTCGCCAGGAGACGGACAGGGACTCGTCCAGCTCGAAGCAGTCCCCCAGGCCGCTTCTCCGCGCCTCGACTTCCGAGTCCGTCCACTCCGGCGCGAACACGGCCAGAGGAACGCCGGCCTCGTAGAAGGCCAGGAACCGGGTGATGAACCCGAGGCTCCGATGGGCCCGCAGGATGGCGAGACCGCGCGGCCTGTCGACGAGGCCTGCCTTGAGGGTCTCGACCTCTCGGCGGAGTGCGGCGAAGGAGCAGGTCTCCTCGCCGAGGATGAGGGCAGGGGCGTCGTCCGCGCGGGAGAAGGCGTGTGCGGTGCTCATGAGGCGTCCGCTCCGTGGCTAGAGGCGCTTTAGCAGCGCGCAGGCGGACGCGCCTCCCGCCCCCGCGGAGATGAGCAGGACGCTCTGCCCTGAGCGCAGTGGGAGCTTTTCCTGGAGGTGCGCGAGCGCGATGCCCACGCTGGCTCCCGACGTGTTGCCGGTGAACTGGACCGTCTCCACCACCTTGGCGGGGTCCGCCCCCAGCTTGTCGGTGATGGCCCGGATGAGGTGCAGGTTGGCCTGATGGGGGACGAACCAGTCCACGTCGGCCACGCTCATGCCCAGCCGCCGCAGCAGCGACGCCGCGCCCGCCGACATGTTGTCCACACCCTTCATGAACAGCGTGGCCCCGTGCTCCATCTTCAGGAAGACCTTGGTCGGGTCATCGTTCAGGTGGTGGGGCAGGCGGGAGCCTCCGGCACGGATGGCGATGATGTCCGCCATGGAGGCGTCCGCACCCAGCTCGCTCGCCACGAGTTGATAGTCGGCCTGCTCGGGGCGCGGGGTCACCAGGCAGCTGGCGGCCCCGTCACCGAACAGGGCCGTGGTCGCCAGGTCCTCGCGGTTGAGGAACTTGGAGCGGATGTCCGCGGCGATGACCAGATGGTCGCTCCCCGTGGCCAGCGCGAGTCCTGCTCCCACATGGACGGCGCTGGTGAAGCCCGCGCAGGCGGCCACCAGGTCCAGCACGCCAATGCCATCCAGTCCCAGCTTGGGGAGGACCAGTGGCGAGGTCGGCGGGGTGGGGAAGTCACCCGACACAGTGGCCAGCAAGAGCTGGGAGATTCGCCGGCGGTCGATGGCGCAGTCCTCCAGCAGCCGCAGGGCCGCCGCCGCCGCGATGTCGCTGCACGCCTGCTCCGGCTCCACCCAGTGCCTCTTCTCGACGCCGGTCCTGTGGGTAATCCAACTGGGACGCGCCCGAGTCCCCATCCAGTCGAGTACGTCCTGATTGGTCATCACCTTCGCGGGCAGCCACGAGCGGGGCCCGAGCAGGTACACCGGTGCGGTGGGCTTCAAGAAGCTCATGGCTTCAACACTCCTTCCAGCCGGAACATGGGGAGACCCCCGGTGACGTCCAACACCGCGCCGTTGATGTACTGGTGCGCGGACAACAGGGCGTCGAGCGCTTCGCCGACGTGCTCAGGCTCACCCAGCGCCCCCTGCGGAATGACGCCGCCCATCCGCTCCACGTAGAGGGGCCTGGACCAGTACTTCTTCGTCCGCGTCGTCTTGAAGAGCCCCAGTCGCACGGTGTTGCTCAGGACGTTGAACGCGCCGTAGTCCACCGCGAGGTTGCGCATCAGTCCTTCCAGCGCGGACTTGCACAGGATGTATGCGCCATAGCGCCCCGTGCCGCTGACGGTGGAGATGCTGGAGATGAAGACGATGCGGCCCCAGCGGGCTTCGACCATGGACGGCAGCAGGCGGCGCAGCAGCCAGACGTTGCCCATCAGGTTCGCGGTGACATCCTCTTCGAGCGCCGCCTGGGGAAGTTCATGGAAGCGGTGCAGGGGAGGGCGCCGCGTCCAGGCATTCAGCACCAGTCCCTGGAGGCCTTGGGCGAGCAGTCCCTCCAGGGCCGCGTCGCTGCGTCCGGGCGCCGCGAGGTCCAGCACCAGCCCCTGGGCCTTCAGTCCGTCGTCTCGATACCGCGCCCGCAGCTTCTCCAGCGAGGCTTCCGAGGACGCCGTCACGAACACCTCGTCACCCAGGGCGAGCCGTCGGCGAGCAATGGAGCGTCCGATGTCGGAGCCGCCTCCCGTGATGAGGACCCTCATGTGGCGCCCAGCTTTCGCAGCCACGCGGTCAGGGAGTCGAGGCTGTGGAACGCCTGCTCGGAGAAGTCCCGCCCGGAGATGCGCAGCGACAGTTCCTTCTCCAGCGCCGCGACGCCGAGCACCATCAGCAAGCTGTCCATTCCGTACGCGGCCAGGGGCTCGGAGGTGTCCGAGGGAAGCTCCTCCATGCCGGCGATGCGCAGGGCCTTCTTGATGCGTTCGAGCAGGTCCATGTCTGGGCTCCCCCGGTTCACTGCTTCACCCAGTGCTGCATGGCGAAGGACAGTCCTCCGCCCACGCTCATCAGCAGCACCGAGTCCCCCGGCGCGAACAGTCCCTGCTCCAGCGCCTCCGACAGCGAGAAGAGGACGGAGGCGCCGCCGATGTTGCCGACGCGGTCCGCGCTCCAGACGAGGCGGGCCTCAAGTCCTCCCTCCGCGCAGACCTGCTCGATGAGCTTGCGGTTGATTTGGTGGGCCACCACCCAGCGGACTCGCGCCAGGCCCTGGCCGCCAGGGAACATCGCGCGGAGCATCTCCAGGTAGCGTCGCAGCGCCTCCTCGCGAAGCCGGGTGCCATCTCCCGCCATCGCATAGCCTCCCTGCTCCAGGACGTTCCTGTCGGGAGGCAGTCTCCCCGGCGTCGTGTACAGGTCCACCAGCGTTCCGTCGGTGGCGTAGAGGCACTGGCGAACCTCGAAGTCGGGCGAGGTCGGCTCACGGCGAAGCCACAGGGCCGCGCCCCCATCCGCGAGGATGAACCAGGTCTCCTTGAGGGCCGGGTTCATCACCTTGGAGAGCGTCTCCGCGCAGCTCACCATCACGTTGTCGTAGCCGCTGCCCAGCAAGGACATCGCGAGGTGCAGGCTGGCCAGGGACGTGGAGCACCCCGCCTTGAGCTCATAGGCCGCGGCGTGACTGTCGAGCTGTCCCAGGATGGCCGCGGCCTGCGAGCCCGTGTAGCGGCTCGTCGTGGTGGTGCCATGAATCAGCGCTTCGATGTCGGCGCCGCCGTGGCCACCCAGTGCGCGCCGGGTCGCCGTCAGCGCGAGGGACTCGCTGGTCTCCTCGTCTCCTGGGGCGAGGGGCGGTTCTCCCGGGAGCGCTCCGGGCAGTCTCGCGAGGTAGCGCTGGCCGAAGCCCAGTCGCGCTCGCAGCTTCCGGCCGAGCGCCTCCAGCGTCTGGGCGGAGCGGCCGTGTTGCTCGGTGTCCCGGGCGAGCAGCTCCGCGTTGGACACGGTCCGCGTTCCAGGCCACGAACGGCCATGGCCCAGCACCTGGATGCCCAGACGTGGCTCCAGCACCTTCATGGCGCGCTCGCTTCGGTGGGAGCCTGGGGAGCTGGCGTCACCTGCGCACGGGCCGGGTTGAAGTGCTCCCACTCGAAGTTCTCGAGACGAGAGTCCTCCGGCAGCGTGTCCTTCAAGAGCTTGTTGTTGATGCCAATCCAGCTCCTCGCGCCGATGGTCGTCCGGGGCCCCACCATGGCGCCGGCTCCGAGGAACACGTTGTCGCCGATGTTCACCTCGCCCAGCTGCACCTTGTCGCCGAGGAACACGTGCCCGAGGACGAAGACATTCGCGCCCATCGTGCAGCCCTTGCCGATGGTGAGCAGCGGGTAGTCCGCGAGGATGGCGAAGAGGGACGAGTTCACCCCGTACGCGATACGGGCCCCCATGGCCCGCCAGTACAGATACTTGGTGACGTAGAACGTGAAGAAGAACGGCTGGAGTCCGCAGATGCGCACCGCGTGACCCAGACAGAGGACCGAGTACCAGGCGAGGTAGTCCCGGGACAGCTCCATCGCGTAGGTGCCCGGCCGCATGCGAGGGATGCACAGGCGCATGAGCCAGCACGTCGCCAGGAAGACTCCCGCGAGGACTCCGGGCGCCAGCAGCGCCCACGCGGCGAACCCGGGCCTGTCCCAGCTCCAGCGCAGGAAGAGCAGACATGACCACCACGCCACGAGGCCCGGCGGCAGGGCGAATGCCATCGTGATGAGGTCCACGAGGAGCACTCGCGCGAGGCCGAAGGCGCGGGACTGGTGCTTGAACCGCTGCCTCGCGGTGGCGAGCGCGTCCGTCGCGTCCTGGGTCACGCGGCCTCCTGGTGGACGGGGCTCGGCGCTTCGGGGTTGACCTGGAAGAGGGGGAAGTAGGAAGCGACGCGGGCCTCCTCGACGTCACGCGCGAGCTGGGGAATCTCCTCCCAGGTGTAGACGCGCTCGCCGTCCACGGGGGGCAGCCAGCCCATCTCCTCCGCGAAGCCCACCGCCGCCACGGCCTCCGAGTAGCGCGCGTAGTGGGTGTGGATGTGCTGGTGCCGCTTGGTGCACTCGGTGGACCGCGAGAGGTCGATGAGCTCCGCGCCGAGCTTCCAGCCCGCGGTGGCAATCACGCCCTGGCGGCCGAGCGCCTTCAGCGTGGCCTGGAAGAGGGGCGCGCCGATGTGGTCGAGGAAGATGGAGACATCCTGGCCACGTCCCGCCTCCTTCACCTTCGCGAGGAAGCGCTTCTCCGACTGGGTGTAGCGCTGGCGGTAGCCGGAGTCCGAAGCGAAGAGGGCCGGGTCCAGCATCAGGTCGGGGAACTCGCGCCGGTCGATGGGGATGATGTCCACGGAGGCGAGGTGTCGCAGGCGCTCGTCCTGGGAGGCGACCATGGCCACCCGGCACCCGGCGTACCGGGCCAGTCGGAGCTGCGCATAGGAGACGCCGCCGCCCCAGCCGACGACGAAGGGCGCGGGGCAGTCCGACTCGCTGACCTGCAGGCGCCAGCAGCCGTAGGCGAGTCGCCAGTTGGACCAGGCGGTGATGTAGCGCAGGGAGAACGCGGCCCACTGCTTCAGCGAGTGACGGGTGTCGCGAGGAATGGGGACGAGCACGCGCTCGGGGAGCCGCGTCTTCCGGGCCAGCAGGCCCATGGTGTGGCTGGCGTCGTAGGCGAGCACCTTGACCGGGTAGCCGTGCTCGTCCTGCTCCGCGTTGCAGAACACGAGGCAGAGGTCTCCCGGGCGGACTCGCGTGACGGCGCTGCCCGTCTCAAGGACGCGCACGACGCCCGCGTTGCCGATGACGACCTTGTCTTCCCGACGCAGCCGACAGATGTCCACGGGCACGCGCTGGAGGGCGTGCCCCATGTTTCCCTCCCAGCAGCCATAGAGGGGCTCGGCGAGCACGTGCTCGGGACCGAGGTCCGGGATGATGAAGGACTCCTGGACCAGCTCACCCGGGATGCTCTTGCCGTCCCGCTGCTTCTCTCCGCGATGAAGGACCCAGGCCTGCGCCTCTTGCATGACCGCTCCAGTGATGCGCCGGGGGAGAGTCGCCGAGCGCGTCGAAGTGGAGGGATGATGTTGAATCCTGATTCATGTCTCAAGAATGCCCGGGGTGCGCCTCCTCCTGCCGCGAGTCCCCGTGGTCGTGGGGAATGTCGCCGCGCGGAGAAAACGCAGGTGGGGCGTCGGATGCCGCCCCGATGACGTGCTCACGGAACGACGGGAGGCGGGGGAACCGACGGGTCGTGACGAGGGCCTGCTCAGCGGGTTGTGCGCGGCGCTCATCGGCCGCGACGGGGCTGGGGGCGGGCGTGGCTTGCGCCAGGCGCTTGGGACCGTTGCCAGTGACAGTCACCGCTGACTGTCACCGGCGACAGGTCATCGCCAGCGTCACGCCTGGAATGCTTGCGTGAGTCTGGCGATCGCCGCGGGGAGACCGCGCACGCGGAGCTTCCGGCCGTGCTCGTCGTACTCCTCGTTGAGCACCGTGGTGTGCTCGTACACCTCGCCGATGCGTCCCTGACTGGCGTACGGAATCACCAGGTGGGCTTCCACCATCGACGCCTCGAAGAACTGGATGATGACCTGGCGGAGCTTCGCCACGTCGTCCGGCCGATGGGCCGAGAGCAGCACGGCCTCCGGATGCTCCGCGCGCAGTGCATCCTGCGCCGCCTGGTCCAGCCGGTCGGTCTTGTTCAGCAGGAGCTTGCTCGGCACGGTGTGCGCGCCAATCTCTCGCAGCACGGACCGGGTGACCTCCAACTGCAACTTCCAGGTCGGGTCCGATGCATCCACCACGTAGAGCAGCAGCGACGCTTCCAGCGCCTCATCCAGCGTGGAGCGGAAGGACGCCACGAGGTCGTGTGGCAGCTTCTGGATGAAACCCACCGTGTCGGAGACGAGCACGCGAGGACGGGTCTCTGGATGCAGCGCGCGCACCGTGGTGTCCAGCGTGGCGAAGAGCTGGTCGGCGACCAGGACCTCGCTCCCGGTAAGGGCGCGCATCAGGGAGGACTTGCCCGCGTTGGTGTAGCCGACGAGCGCCACCCGGAGCTGCTCCCTGCGGGCATACCTGCGATGGTCCTGCTCCTTCTGGATGACGGCGAGCCCCGCGCGCAGCTCCGCGAGGCGATCCCGGATCTTCCGCCGGTCGAGCTCCACGGCGGAGTCTCCGGCGCCACGCCCCTGCTGCCGCTCCCGGCCTCCCGAGGACTCCCGCAACCGGGGCGCGAGGTAGGTGAGCCGTGCAATCTCGACCTGCATGCGCGCCTCGTGGCTGCGCGCGTGCCGGTGGAAGATGTCGACAATCACGCCCGTGCGGTCCATCACCTGGGCGCCGGTGGCCTTCTCCAGATTGCGCAACTGGCTCGGCGACAGCTCGTGGTCGACGACCACCACCGTGGGGCGAGGCCCACTGACGTCTTCCTCGGGCTCGGAGGCGTCGTCATCCTCTTCGACGTCCTCGGCCTCGGAGTCGTCCGTCTCGGAGTCCTCAGCCTCGGTGTCCTCCGACTCGGTGCCCTCGGTCTCAGTGTCCTCCGACTCGGAGTCCTCGGCCTCGGTGTCCTCCGACTCGGAGTCGGTCGCCTCGGTGCCTTCCTCGGAGGTCTCCTCGGCCTCGGAGTCCTCCTCGGCCTCGGAGTCCTCCTCGGCGGCCTCCCACTTCGCTCGGGCCTTGGAGGTCCGGTCCCGGGCGCCCGAGGTGATGACTCCCGGCCCTCCGGTGAGCGCGGCCAGGTCCTTGAGCTTCCCCTTGCCGAGCACCGTCCCCGTGGCCAGCGCCCCTCGGCGCTGGGACACCGTCGCCACGGCGTCGTAGCCCAGGGTGTGCACCAGCCTCTTGAGCTCCGCGAGGTCCGCGGCGTGCTCCGTGTCCGTCACGCTGGGAAACTGGACGCCCACGAGGACGGCACGGGGGCGAACAACTGGCGGGGTCTTCGACATGGGCATGCTCGTAACACGGTGAGGCCCCAGGTGGGGTAAAGCTGGCCTGCCTCCCCGGTTCCAGGCGACTGTCGCCTGGGGGAGCAGGCGACTGGCGACCTCCGTCCGACAAATGCCATGAGAGACCTCATCCAGACGGTTGGCGACCTGCTGAGCCGTGCGCCCGCGAGCGATGACGAGTCGCCTGCCTTTCGCCCAGCCTCCGCGTGGCTCCTCGTCTGCCTCATGCGCCAGCTCGTCCGTCAGCGCTGGCTCGTCCGCATCATCGACGAGCGACTCACGCCGAAGTGGGACGAAGGTGAAGAGGACGGGGATGTCCCGGGGCTCGAGGGCTGGACGTACGACTTCCATGGACGCGGCTGTTGCCTCTCCAGCGCTGGCGAAATCCTGGACGTCGATTTCCACGGAGACGAGGGGACCACCATCGACCCCTACTTCTTCGCGACCCGCCTCCACTCCCTCTCCGCGCCAGGGGTTCCCGAGGTCCGTCTCATGGCCCTGCTTCCGGGCCGCGACCTGGTGGTGAGCGCCATCCGGGAGCTCCAGAACCAGGGGCTCCTGCGGCACCCGACCAGTGAGCATGTCTTCCGGCTCCCGCCGGAGCTGGAGGCCCTGGCCGAGGCAGCCGAAGCCCTGGACCTCGGCTCGCGGCAGGAACGCGAGCAGAGCTTCGTCCTGCTCGGAGACTTCGAGGCGCTGGACGACAGCACGTTCGCGGCGAGGGCGCGGGAGGCACGGGAGGCACGCAAGCAGTGGCTCCTGGCGCGGACGACCGCCCCCACTTCGGCGGGTGATGCCCTGGCCGCGCTTCAGGAACTCTTGCCTCCCGACGCGTTCGTCCAGGCTTGCGCGCGAGTCCTCTCCGGTCCCATCTCCTCGGCGATGGGAGATGCGATTGAGCGGCTGGACACGCTGCCGGGCGTCGCGGGAGGCCCCGCGGTGTTCGCGCTGCTCCAGCGCTTGTCCCCGGAAGAACATCACCCCTATTCACTCCATGCCGCCGCCAGCTACCTGCTTCGCCGTCAGTTCGAGCGGGAGAGGGTGCTCGCGGCGGTGCTCGCCTTCGCTCGGGTGGACAAGGTGAAGGGCTACGGAGGCAATCCCTTCGACGGAGACTTCGCGCTCCTGGCCCTGGAGCATGCGCCTGAACACGCCCTGGAGCTGGTGCGGCGCGCGCTGCGCTCCTCCGTGCCCTATTGCCGGATGCGAATCGCCACCGTCCTCTGTGTCCTGGACACACCGTGGACTCAGCGGGAGTTGAGCGCGGCCCTCCAGGAGCGCGCCGCGTCGGACGCGGGAGATTCCAAGTACCTCCAGCTCGCGCTCGCACGGAGCCAGTCCCCATGGGCCCGAGCCATCGCCGCGCGGTGGGGACGCCAGCAACCGCCTCCCGCCACCGCGGAGATCGGCTTCACCCATGAAGAGGTGATGGCGGCCAACGCGGACAGCTGGTTCGACGCCGAGCTCGAGAAGGCCCGCGCCTGGGTCCAGCGGACGCGGATTCAAACACCGCACGAGCCAGGGTGAGACGCCCCCAGGCCCAGGGGCGTCCCGTCCCGAGCGACACCGCTGGAGGACGGCTCAATCGCAGCGCTGGACGTCCTCGGTGATGAAGCCGTTGCGGCTGGAGATGCTCCGGTCGTAGCAGTCGCCGGGGAAGCCGCTCACCCGGTAGCGATGCGTGGAGGTCCCCACCGCGTTGCGCTGCGCCCGGGGGACGCCCAGCGTGTACGCGGCCTCTCCGGTGAAGACGTCACTGCTCTCGCGGTGCGCCAGCGTCTGGAGGCCTTGGAGGTCGAACGCGTCCTCCGCGTCGTTCATGGTGATGGTCGTGGTGAGCCGGTTCTCGGGCGTCACGCTGATGAGCCCGTCGAGCACGAAGCGCTTGTCGGAGCGGCTCACCGTCGGAAAGAGGTCGCGACCCACGACGGTGACGGTGCTGGTGTCATTCCACGTGGCGGTGAGCTCGTCCGGGTTCTCCATGTCACCCAGCCAGCGGTGCATGCTCGCGTTGGACACCTTCTGCTCGACCGTCGTCAGCTCCCAGCCGCGCGAGGTCTTCACGTAACCAGACACGCGCAGGTGCTGGCCGCCTTGCGTGTCCACCTGGTGCCAGCCGTCCACCAGCGCGTACGTCGAGTCATTCGTCAGCGCCCCCAGCGAGTGCTGGAGCAGTCCGCCCGTGACGCGCGCGGCGTGTGAATCCCGCCAGACGAGGATGTTGGTGGGCAAGTCCCAGCCGGGGCGCCCCTCGGGGACACCCAGCACGCTCACCCGGAGCTGGTGCGGCTGGCCGTCCGTCAGCAGGCCCACGAAGGGGGTGAGGTCATACGCGATGGGGCGGATGTTGAAGGCGCGCGGCGCCGGCAGCACGTACCAGAGGAACGGGTTGGACCAGCCGCCCGTGTACACATGCGGGAAGGGCATGGCGATGCCCGCCACCTTTCCATCCACTTCAATCTGCACCTCGCGGTACGGGCCCGCGTCGGCGGGGCACGAGTACGGCACGACGGTGGGCGCGGTGATGTACCAGAACTCCTCACAGCCTCCGCCCGAGCCCGTCGCGTAGACCTCCGCGATGAGCCGCGTGGTGTTCTGGGGCACCGTCACCTCGCCCACCAGCGCGCTTCCCTCGCGGCGCGGGTTGACGAGCGGAAGCACGTCGCTGGCGGTGCTGGCCGGGGGCAACCGCCGTCCCTGTGCCGGGTAGAACGTCAGGTACACCTGCACGTCCAGCACGCCCGTGTACGTGTCGTTGACCACGTTGCCAATCAGCATCCACACGGGCTGGGACTGGCGCAGCAGCGGCGCGTAGGCGGTGACATCCTCCTCCACCGACCACGCGATTCCCTCGCGAGACGGCTCGGGCGTGGACGTCTTGAACAGGGTGACGCCTCCCACCTCCAGGTGGCCCAGCCGGTCGTACTGGACGCCCTGGACCTTGCCCTCCATGCGCAGCACCACCTTGTGCCACGGCCCCGGGCAATCCGCGGGCGGCGTGAAGGTGCCGGTGAAGGGCGTGAAGTCGTCGAACTTCTCGTCGACGATTCGGACGGTGCACGACGCCGTCGCCGGCCGCTCCACCGTGGGGACGGCCGTGCGAGGGTCATCCCAATCCGTACCGAACTCAGGGGGCGGCTCGACGGCCAGCGCGGGCAGCGCCGCGCCGAGGGCGAGGACTGCCGCGGCGAATGCTCCGGGGAAAGGTCGCACGGCTTTTCCTTGGTAGGCGGTTAGTCCGTGGAGACTAGGCCTCGCCGGTGCCGTGGGCAATCGAGCCGTGACTGAACCCCAGGCCCGGTGAGGTGGGCCTGGGGGGACTTCAGGGGTGAATCACTCCACCCAGTGCTGGACGGTCAGGATGCGGAAGCCGGTGGCGACGTTGACGAAGAAGTGGACCTGGATGCCGGCCCAGGGGCCGTCGTCGTAGCCGAGGTGGCAGCCCTTGAACGTGCCGCCCGCGGTGCGCGAGTCCAGGTCCGACAGGCCGTTGGTGACGATGCTGGTCGGAATCTGCCCCTGGTACTGGGCGGTGCTGGCGGCGCTCGCGACGTAGCTGTGGACCTCGGCGGCGTTGGCCAGGTTCGGGCGGTTGGTGAAGCGCGAGTTCGGGAAGGTGGCGGGGTCGATGCCGAAGCACGTGGCGTAGTCCAGCCGGTCATTTCCATGCGCTCCCGCCATCACGTCCTCGATGTCGAACGAGAGGTCCATCTTCACCGTCCAGTTGCTCTCCGGCACGGCGTTCACCGTGGAGACGAGGACCTCCAGGTCGTAGCCCTGGGTGGCGGCGTTGCGCAGGGTGCGCAGGCTCGCCGCGCCGATGCCGGACGCGTTGGAGATGGCCTGCACCGAGGTGAACGGGCGCAGGGCGAGCAGGGTCGTGGCGCCATTCCACGCGTAGGGGAGGATGGCGTACAGCGTGCCGGCGTTCACGGTGTTGACCAGGGAGACCACCGCCGCGGCGTCATCGGTGGAGAGCGCGAGCTCGTCCAGGATGCCCACGCAGCTGCTGGTGATGTAGCCCAGCGAGCGCGCGCCGCTTTCGATTTGCGTCAGACGGACCGGGCCGACCAGGTGGACGCCGGAGACCTCCGCCAACGTCACGAAGGGCGCCGTCGAGCGGCGGCTGACGAGGTTGAGGACGACGTCGCTGGGCAGATACGCGTCCAGCGTCGCGGGCGCGGCGGTGTTCACGAAGGTGAGCAGGCCCTGGCACTCGGGCGCGAGGTCGACATTGGTCGTCGTGAGGGGGGCGACCTGGTCCTTGGGCGCCTCCGTCGACGACGGTTCGGAGGAAGGCTCGGGGGACGTGGTGGGACCGCAGCCGACCAGCAGGCTGGCGGAAAGCAAGGCTGAACCGAGACGACGCATGGATGACTCCTCAGGGGTGTGGCGTGAGGCGTCCCCCATACACCAGTCGCATGGGTCACTGACAATCCAAGCTTTTGTGACATGTCGGAGTGAGGGGTTGCTTTCTGGACCTCGTCTCTGGACTCGGGCATGCAGGAGGGCCGTCCACTTACGGGCTCCATGTAGGGGCCTCTCCCGGTGAAGGAAGTGCATGCGAGCCTGTCCGTGCTGCATGGAGACGCTGACGGCCGGGTTGCTGGGCTTCGGCAGCCGGCGCCTGGCGGGACGCTGTGAGTCATGTGGCGACGCTGTGTGTGAGACGTGTCTCAGCACGCAAGTCCTTGACGCGACGGACTTCCGGGCACGCGCGGGCACTTCGGCTCAGGCGGGTGTGCAGGTGAAGGGGCGGGTGTGTCGCTCCTGCCTGTGGGATGTGTTGATGGACCGGGGTGAGACACCGCCCTTTCCCGCGCCGCGCGGACAGCGTGAGCGCGCGAGGCGAACCGCACGGGAAAGTTGCACCCACGGTGACGTGAAGCCATGCATGGCGTTCTGTCCGACGTGTGGCGACGAGGTCTCCTGGAAGAGTGAGCACGGCAACCCCTCTTGCGAGGCCTGTGGCGCGCCCTCCCACCGGGACTTCAACTGTTGCTGGGCGTGTGGCGAGTCGTTCGAGGAAGAGAACGCGCCGAGGCCCGTCGCCCGTGGGTATCGGCTCGACTTCGACTGTGATGCTCCGGAGTGCACGGGCAAGCTGGCGTGGCTGATGCCCTTCTGTCCCTGGTGCGGCGAGGAGAAGCACTGGGAGCATGAAGGGAGCCTGGAGTGCGACGAGTGTGAGGTGCGGCTCGACCAGGGCTGGGCGTTCTGCGTGCGCTGCGGAGAAGAGGCCCCGCTCCCCGACGACTGTCCCAGGTGTGGAGTGGGGCTGGAGGAGGCCGCGTCGGCCGCGCGCTGTGAGCGGTGTCACCACGTGGTGTGCGGCGACTGCTGTGACGTCCGCGTCGTCACCCAGGACGGTGGTGAGGCTCAGGAGCGGTTGTTGTGCGCGGGTTGCGCCGAGGGCTTCGACCCGGTGGGTGAGGCGGAGGCGCCTCGACCTCGAGACGAGGCGCGCGAGGTTCCTCCCGAGGAGCCCGAGGAGCCCGCCGAGCCACCCGCCGAGACACCTCCCACCGCGTGGGAAGTGCTCGGGGTCTCACCCGGCGCTCCGCTGCCCGACGTGAAGCGGGCGTACCTCGCGCTGGTGGCGCAATACCATCCGGACAAGGTCGCCCAGCTGGGGCCGAAGCTTCAGGCCCTGGCCCAGGAAGAAACGCGCCGCATCATCGAGGCCTGGGAGCAGGTGCGGAAGCAGTCGCGCCCCTGAAGCCGCGCCGTGGCATGTCTGACATTGGAGTTCGTTCGGCTCGACCTCCAGGGTGATTGATTTGCGCCTGAATCCATCCAGGTGTCACAGTCTTTGGCATGGCACGCCAGTCAAAGAGGACCTGGGAGGGTTCGACGGCTACTTCGTCGAAAGTGTCCGGGGGCGCTTCCTGGGCGAACGTGGTGCCACCCGCGCCACGCACGGAGCTGGAGCCGGTGAGTGGCACGCCCTCTGGACTGGGGCACGACTTCGGAAAGCTGAGCCTCCTTCCTCCTGTCGGTGGGAGCGGCTGTGAGGCGAGGGCGCCCACGGGGCTGGAGAGCGCGCTCCGGGGGCATCAGGGACAGCCGCTGCCTCCGGCCCTGCGGGCTGATGCGGAGCGGCGCTTCGGTGGCTCGCTGGCTTCGGTGAAGCTGCACGATGGCCCGGAAGCGCACCGCCTCGCACGGGCCGCAGGCGCGCGTGCGTTCACCTCTGGCAGGGACGTCGTCTTCCGTGCGGGGCAGTACGCTCCCCAGACTCCCGCGGGGAGGGAGTTGCTGTGGCATGAGCTGGCCCACGCAGCGGGGGCTCCTCGGAGCCCGGCCGTGGTGCTTCGCGCACCCCTCTTCGATTTGACGGAGTACACCTCCAGTCCGCTTCCTCCGGGGCACACCGTCGCCAGCACCCGGGCACTGCTCGACGCGCGCATCAAGAAGGGAGACATCCTCAGTGCCACCGTGTCGGGTGCTGGCACGAGCGTCGATGCGCTCATCTTCCTTCAGTACTTCTTGTGGCAGGTGAGCCGCAGGGACCGCTGGGACACGGTGCTGACCCAGTCCGTCCCGCTGGGGTGGCCACCACCGCCGGGCAGCACGACTCCTTCACCCAGGGGACTGGTGCGTGTCGCCATCGACGCCACGGGCAATGCCCGGATCGAACTGCTCTCCAGGGCCGCTGTCCCACCGTCCCCACAGCTCGCCGACCCCGTGGTGAATGCGCACCTTACCACGACCTTTGGCCTCAAGGTCGTCAATGGTGACAGCACCTGGACCGCCGCCCACCTGAGCGATGTGGCCGCGGCCCTCGCCCTGTTGCCCGCGACGGATGTCGCGGCCTTGAAGGACGTCGACCTGGTGCGCATGCAGGCGCTCCCCAACGGACGCGCGGGCGAGTTCTCCAGGGGAGGCGCGGTGCCGCAGGGCTCCACGGCACCACCGAGCCGGGCCACGCTCAAGCTGGCGGATGGTGCGTTCGCCGCGAACACCCGCTTCCTGGGAGAGGCCGCGAACCCCCGGCCCGCCAGCTATGGAACCATCCTTCACGAGGTCGGTCACGCCGTGGAGGTCCAGGTCGCGCGTCCGCTGCATGCGCGGCACGCGGAGGCCGTCGTGGACCAGAACAAAGCCGTCGCGGCGCTGAATCCAACCGTGGAGCGCTACGAGCGTGCACGGGTCGCGGGCCGCCAGTCGGAGACGCAGTCGCTCCGGCCGACGGTGGTTGCGCAGCGGGCGACCTATGACCGGGCGCTCCGGACCGTCCGCACACGCCAGACCGCGCTGGATGCCGTCCAGGTCCCAGCCGCGACCATCGCCTTGCTCAAGACCGCGTTGAGCACGCAGCGCACGCAGGCCCAGGCCGAGCTCACCACCGCGACGACCGCCGCGGCGGCCTTCGCCCCCGCGGACCAGACGGAGAGTGCCGCGTTCCGCTCCGCCATCACCGCCACCGTCGCCGCCCTGGATGCCTACGTGGCGCAGGCTCCGGCGAGCAGCGACCTGGACGCGCTGGACAAGACCCTGCTCGCCGCGTTCTCCGCGCGGACCGCCGCACGTGACGCGCTGCGGACCGCGAACGCGGCGAACCCCGCGCTCGTGACCTACGCGTCGGTGCTCACCTCGCAGGATGCCTGGAGGGAAGCGGCCCGAGAGCTCGCCCATACCCGAGGGCGCTCGTTGAGACTGCAGCGCTTCGTGGACGTGGTGAAGGCGCACAACATCGTTCCCTTCACGAAGTACGCCCGCGACAACTGGCCCCACAGTCCGGAGGAGTTCTACGCGGAGGCCTACTCGCTGTGGCTCACGAATCCGGCCTTCCTCCAGACGAACTACCTGCCCATCCACGACTTCTTCCAGAACGGCGACTACACGAAGTGAGTCGCGCGCTCTTGCTGGCCCTGATGGGCGTCGTGGTTTGCCCGGTCCTGGCATGCCAGGGGCACCGAGCCACTTGGACGAAGGAGGAAGACATGGGGCCACCCTTGCTGGAAGAGCGCCTGGGTTATCCCACCGGCACGGATGCGGATGCCTCCGAGCGCGCGGCGCGCCAGGAGGACTCCGAGCGAGTCTACGAGCAGGCCGTCGCCGCATACGAGTCGGGCGACTACGCCAGCGCGGCCCGGGACTTCCTGCGCGCCTCGGAGCCGCTGCTCCAGGAAGAGGGCGCGCCGGCCTGGGACGTCATGGCCTACAACCGGCGTGTCTGTTACGCGAATGCCTGGAGCGCCTGGCGCCTGGCCGGAGATGTGGAGCAGGGCCGCGCGGCGCTCGAGGCCGCGCGGGGCAGGGACCCTGTCAATGCCTTACGAATCCAGGAGTTGCTCGGCGCGCCCGCTGAGTGAGGGTGGTCTTGGAAAGGAGTGAGGGATTGCATGAAGCCGCCCTAGGATGCCAGTTCATGCCCTTCTCCCTTTCCTCTCGCTGGTTGCCGCGCTCGCTGCGGGCCCTCCTGACGTCGCTCATACTTGGCGGGGCCGCAGGGGTGGCTGCCGCACCGCCGGAGCGTGGTACCGGTTCTCCAACTTCAACCCAGACCTCGGATGAACTCGCGACCGCACTGATGAAGAAAGTGGTGTCGCCGACCGACAACGAAGATGCGGCGCTCGGGCTCATCGCCCTCTTTCCCAAGCTTTCATCCGAGCGTCAGGCGGAAATCGCGTCCCTGGGCACGTCGACCCAGGCAGCCCTGCAGGTTGCGCATATGGGGGTTGCGAATAGCTGGCTGACGGGGGTGGTGTGCCGGGGACAACCCATCAACGCACTCCGCCGAAGGCGCTTAATCAAAGAGGACCTCCGTATCTACGACCTGGAGTGTCCGCCGGGAAAGCCACATCAGGTTCGCTTCCGCTTCACGGAGGCGAAGCCGGAGGCGCCTTCGACCGTGCCGTTGACGACGTCCGCCGTGGAGATGGTGCTTCCTCGACTCCAGCGCAAGTTTGGCATCGAGACCCTGGAGGAGCTGCGTACGGCTGTCGAAGAGCCAATGGCTCCAAATCTTTCGAGCGGGTGGCTGCTGGGCCACTTGATGGACGGGCCGGCCGGGGTTCGTGTCTACGAGGCGATACTGAAGCACGACCCGGACAACCTCGACGCGATTGTAGGCCTCGTGACCATCCAACTCGGGTTCGGGGACGCACAGGGGGCGCTGAAAACGCTCGACGCGGCCTCGCTCGCGACGGTGACGCTTACGGACGTCCGGGGTGACGTCACGAACAAGAGCGCGCTGCTGACGAATCGCTGCGCCGCACTGCACATGCTGGGGAAGCAGGAGGATGCGCTCGCGGCTTGCAAGCAGTCCGTGGCGATGGGGTCGAGGAAGGCCGGTCCCTATTACCTCGCCATGCTGCTCTACCTCCAAGGTGACGATGTCCAGGCCTTGGCGCTCGTTCGCACGAGCATCGCCAACGACTCGCGGATCCCGCAAGGTCACTTCCTCGAAGGACTCATCCTTCAGTCCCTGGGGCGGCCCGGGGAGGCGATACAGTCCTGGGGGCGGGCCCCGCAATTCGGACCGGTGGCGACGTCATCGCTCGAGCAAGCCCGTTCCCGGGCGGCGTGGATCAAGCTCATGAAGGACTTCGAGCGAGAGCAGGGTGCAGCGAGCCTCGCGCTCTGCGGGCACTATTTCCTGGACTTGAAAATGCCGGAGCGCGCGGAGTCATGCTTCTCGCGGTCCCGTGCGGTGAACCCCATCCATGCCACGGTGGAAAGGCTGGACCACGAGGTCGAGTCCGCTCCGGCGCGTGCTTTCGAAAAGCTCCAGACCGAGCTGCGAAAGCAACGACACCCGGGCCTCCTTCGAGTCATGGCGGCCTACCATGCGCGGGCCGGACGGAGTCAGGAGGCGCTTCGTTGGCTCGACGAGTCCCTTCGAGCGAATCCGAGCCAGGAACGAGGGCTGACCCTGCTCAGTCAGATTTGCGCGAGCCTCGAGGATAAGGACTGCCTCAAGCACTATCGCGAGGGACAGGCGCCGCGCTAGGGACCTCGCGAGAGCGATAGGGCGCCCCCTCCCGCCTGTGCCGAGGGGGGGCGGACTCAGGCGCTCCGTGGCCCACTTTCTCCACGGAGCGCCCGGGACAGCACTACTCGACCAGCACCTGGATGACCCGCTCCGCCGTGTTGCCCGCGGCGTCGGTGGCTCTAATCAGGACCAGATGCGAGCCGGGGCCGGAGAACGTCACCGGGATGGTCGCGAGGTTCGTCCCCGCGCCCACCGTGGTGGAGTTGACCCAGTTGGCCGTCACCTGGACCGACGTGAGGTCCGTCACCTCGGTGGTGACGTTCACCGTCCGCGGCTGCGCCTCCCCGGGATTCGGCGCGACGACGCGAAGCAGGGGCGCGGTGCGGTCCACCGTCACCTGCCGGCTCGCGATGGCGATGCGTCCATCGGTGGCGATGACCGTGAGCGTGAGCGTGTGGTGTCCTTCCGCCAGGCTCAACCACTGGACGACGTGTCCGCCTCCGGCGTCAGGCGTGAGGCGCACCGGCGCGCCCCCGTCGATGGAGAGTAGCACCACGCTGATGGGGGCACCACCAGGGCTGGCGGTGGCCCAGCCGCACGCCTTCACCTGCGCGGCGGACGTGTAGCGCGGCACATCGCACATGATGAGGCTGGGCGGCGTGCCCGCGGAGTCGACCACGTGGATGGCCGTGGTGCAGGACGCGCTGTTGCCCGCGGCGTCGGTGGCCGTGTACGTCACCGCCGTCGTTCCAAGCGGATAGGTGCCGGCGGCCGGACCGCTGGCCTGCGCACCGCAGGCGTCGGAGACGGTGGCCGCCCCGGGCGTGACGAAGGCTCCGCCAGGCCCGGTGGCCTCGACGATGCGCTCGGGCGGACAGGCGATGACCGGCGGGGTGACGTCGACCACGGTGACGGTGCCCGTACACGTGTCGGTGTCCTGCCCGTCGGAGACCGTCAACGTGACGGAGTGTGTTCCAAGGCCGAAGGGGCCCGCTGGCGACTGCGACACGGAGAAGGGCCCGGGGTGCTGGTTCGGGTCATAGCTTCCGTTGTCCACGTTCGCCGGTGCGGAGCAGGTGGTGGCGCTCGCGTTGACGGACACGTGGCGGCAGAGGGCCACGGGCGGAATGATGGCGATGCAGGTGAGGCTGACGGGCGCGCTGCCCGCGTTGTTGGTCTCGATGCACTCCGTCTCGCGGCCCGTGCCGGTGCCGTCATCGTCCGCCCGGGCGAAGACCACCGTGTTTCCTCCAGGGGCCGAGGCGAGCGTCGCGCTCACCATCGCGCTGTTACCAGCGGAGAGCACGGTGGGAAGGATGCCCACGCCCAGCAGTGTGCCACCGGAGGTGGGGTCACCCTGGTAGAAGGCCACGCGCAGGCCCGCGGAGGTCGCCGCGTCACCCTGGTTGGTGACGCGGGCATGCAGGGTCAGCGCCCCGTTGGTCGTGTCACACGACGAGGTGATTTCCGTCACCGTCACGTCGGCCGCGGCGTAGGGGCTGGTGGTGCCCGTGCCCTGGCTGTTGGCGCGGAACGTGTTGAGCCCCGGCGTGCGCCAGTTGGCGATGGGGTGCGCGGGGATGGTGCCGTTGTCGTTCACGTTCGTGACCGAGTACGCGTGCTGGTTCCAGATGCGACGCGTGTTCACCCAGCCGTCCTTGCGGTCTCTGAACACGCGGATGCCGGCGGGCCCCGGGAAGCCGTAGTTGTTCGACGCGACGACGATTTCCGCGTTGTCGTCCGCGTCCACGTCGACGATGAGGGGGTTCTCGTATGTCGTCCCGGAGGCGTGCGCGACCTCGAAGCGCACCGTGCCCGTGGCGCCGTCGTAGATGCGCAGGCGGACCTCGTCGGCGTAGACGACCTCGGCGCGGCCGTCGCCCTCGAAGTCGAAGGTGGACGAGCCCGTCACGTTCGAGCTGTTGTCCTGGGTGGGGCTGGCCCACTTGACGGTGCCGTCGGACTCGAAGACGGCATAGCGGCTGGCTCCCGCCACGCCGATTTCCGGCAGCCCGTCCGCGTCGAAGTCCGCGATGTTGGGCGCGCCACCGCTGCCGCCCCCGGGAATCGTCTGACTCCAGAGCAGGGTGCAGTCGTCATCCATCAGATGGACGCTGCCGCCGCTGACCACGACGATTTCCCCGTTCGAGTCCGCGTCGAAGTTGCCCACCCCCGAAAGCCCGTTGCCGATGGTGGTGTTCCGGCACTTGAGGACGCCGGTGTGGCGATAGATGGACCGACCGTTGACCACCTCCTGCAGTCCGTCACCGTCGATGTCCGCCGCGAACGAGATGGGACCCTGGGGGCCGTTGTTGGTGTCCGTGCCCGCCCACCTCAGCGCCCCGGTGTTGCGGAAGACGTGGTGGCCGTTGAGGATCTCCACCGTGCCGTCGCCGTCCAGGTCCGCGAACGAGGGACCGCCCCAGCTATTCTGGGAAGCCGTCGTCCGGAACTTGTAGGCACCCGTGTTCTCGAAGCAGAGCAACCCCGCGCCGCTCTCCGGGATGGCACACAGCTCCACCAGTCCGTCCCCGTCGATGTCCGCGCCCGCCACGCTCGCGGCGCCGCGCACGCGCAGGGCCGGGTCCGTCACCGTCCACAGCTCGCTGCCATCCGCGCCGCTCAGCGCTCGCAGCACGCCATTGGTGGTGTAGTTGCTGCCCTCGAAGGAGCTGAAGACGACGTCCGGGACACCGTCCCCGTTCACCTCCACGACGATGGGCGTCATCATCACCTGGACGTGGGTCGGCATGACGGTGCTCGAACTCCAGGCCCACTCGAGCTCCGGCTCGAAGTTCGGGTCGAAGGGCGGCTGGACCTCGCACTGGCCGTTCGCCGCCGGGGCGACCTCGCCTGGCGAATCGGCTTCCGGGGAGACGGGGAGCGAGGCCTCACCCCTGGCGGCCAACGCCAGAAGTCCTGTGACCGACAGCCGAGCGCACTGTCTCGCGTGCCACATCCACTTCCCTTGGGGCGTGCTTGTCATAGATATGTTCCGTCCTTGGTTTGTTTTTCCAGTGAGTCCGTTCTATAGGGGACTGTAGGAAATCACCGCAAGTGAGTCAGAACTGAACTCGGAGTAGGTGTTTCAGGGGGACGCCTGCCATTGGGCTGGGTGTCGGTGGCGCCCTCATTGGCAAAGTGCCAATAATGCGGCCCCATGGGTCTTCCGGTGCGTGCGGCGCTGGTTCAAGCGGTGGGTGGGCCGTTCATTCTCGACGAGGTCGAACTGGACAGGCCTGGCGCGGGTGAGCTGCGGGTTCGAGTGACAGCCAGTGGCATCTGTCACACGGACCTCACCTACCGGGCGGGAGCGGGGAGGTTCCCCTTTCCGGCGGTGCTCGGTCACGAGGGCGCGGGGGTGGTGGAGGCGGTGGGGGAGGGCGTCACGGACTTCGAGCCCGGGGACGCGGTGGTGCTCAGCTACTACTCCTGCCGGGCGTGTGGCACGTGCGAGCGCGGGCATCCCGCCTACTGCGAGCGCGGGTACGCGGGGAACTTCTCCGGCGCGCGGCCGGATGGCTCGTTTCCCATGCGGTGGCGCGGGGCGCCCATCCGCTCCGGCTTCTTCCACCAGTCGTCGTTCGCCACGCAGGTGCTGGCACACCGGCACAACGCGGTGAAGGTGGACCGGGCGGCGCCGCTCGAACTGCTCGCGCCGCTGGGGTGTGGGTTCCAGACGGGGGCGGGGGCGGTGCTGGAGGCGTTCCGGCTCCAGTCCGGACAGACGCTCGCCGTCTTCGGCGTGGGCGCGGTGGGGCTCGCGGCGGTCATGGCGGCGCGTGTCGCCGGCGCGGCGAGCATCCTCGCGGTGGACCTGGACGCGGGCCGACTGGAGCTGGCGCGCGAGCTGGGCGCCACCGACACGTTCCTGGCGACGGAGCCCGAGCTGACGAAGACGATGCTCAAGCGCACCCGGGGCGGGGTGGACTTCGCGCTGGAGTGCGTGGGCCTGCCCCAGGTGTTGCGCCAGGCCTTCGACGTGACACGGCCGTTGGGTACGTGCGGGCTGCTGGGGCTTCCCAGCCCCGAAGCGTCGGAGGTGACGCTGTCGATGACCCGCCTCCTCTACGGCAAGCGGCTGGTGGGCATCATCGAAGGAGACGCGGACCCGAAGACCTTCATCCCCCGGATGGTCGCGCTGCACGCGGAGGGGCGTTTCCCGCTGGAGAAGCTGAGCCGCCCCTACGACTTCGAGGCCATCAACGACGCGGTACACGACATGGAAGCGCGCACGGCCATCAAGCCCGTGCTGCGCATGCACGGAGGAAACACGCGATGACCTTCGACGAAGCGGTGAAGGCGGGGCGGCTGGACGCGCAAGAGGCGCTCGCGTTGTTCGACAGCCTGCCCACGGTGGAGCTCGGGTTCATGCGAGGCACCTGGAAGGGCAGTGAGCTCCACACGGGGCACCCGATGGATGGGATGCTCGGCGCGACGGGCTGGTACGGCAAGCGGTTCGTCGACGAGGAGAGCGTGCATCCGCTGCTGTTCTACACGGAGGACCGCGCGTCGGTGTTCCCGGTCGACCCGAGGAAGTGGCCGTCGCCGACGATTCGCGGCCTCGTGGGTCCGCACCGGGCGGCGGTGGAGACCGAGAAGTTCAAGGCGCGCCTGCGCCTGACGGTGTACCGGGGCAAGGTCAGCGCGACGATGATCTACGACGACTGGCCCACGAATGACGTGTTCCGACAGGTCGATGCGAACACGCTGCTGGGGGTGATGGATGCCCGGGGGATGGCGTCGCCGTACTTCTTCGTGCTGCGCCGGGATGGCGCGTAGGGCGCCCTGAATTGTTTCCCGCGTGGAAACAGTCCTCTGCCCGGTGCCCCATTTTTCGCGGACGCCCAGGTCTCTACTGTTCCTCTTGTCAGCAACGCACACCGCGGCAGACGCGGTGAACCCAAGAGGGAGTACGCCATGAGCGCCACCGTCCAGAAGACCCAGACCCAGCCCGACACCATCGTCCTCGTCC
>NZ_JABUMU010000042.1:0-35831 GCF_013336625.1 Myxococcus sp. CA033
GCCCGCGTCCGCTGGCGCTTCACTATAGACAGCGCCCGCACCAAGCTCGGGCGAGCATACCCCCAGGCCCAAGCAGCAGTGGCCGCTGCGGCCTGAACCCTTCAAAACCTCTGTGCCGAGGTACTAGGGCTGACGCTGGCCTGTGGAGTCGAGACGACGGACCCATCCGAGGACGAAATGCACCTCGGGGAGGTCGCGGCCGAGCTGGTGGAACCCCCTGACGGGAAGGAGATCTTCCTGGAACGGTGTCCGACGGCGGCGGACGCACGGGACAGAACGCTGTTCGTTTCGAACACGGGGCCATGGAACTCCAGCAGGCCGTTGGGCTCCAGCTCCAACCCATACAGGACCATCACCCTGGCGCTGAAGGCCGCCCGGCCGGGAAACATCATCGAGGTGCGCCCGGGAACCTATCCCGAGCAGCTCGTCATCAACCCGTCGACGACCCGGGCGGGTACCGCCATCGCGCCCATCCTCGTCAGGGGAGCGTCGTCCTTCAGGACGCGCATCGTCCCCCCGACCGGACGTGTCGTGGGCAGCCTGCTGACCTTGAGCCAGCCCTACTGGATCTTCCAATCCCTGGAAGTAGACATCCAAGGCAAGGCATCGTTCGCCGCGCTCTTCGAACGCAACACCTATTGCTCGCAGTTGATTGACTCACGGATACACCGAGGCACAGCCGGTGGCGGCGTCGTCATCAGCAGTGCCAACAATGTCCTCATCGGCAACAACGAGATTTATGACTTCTCGAAGTCGGGGGCGGACTCCCATGGGGTCGTGGTCAAGAACGCCTCGCGGGAAATCTTCGTCCTGGAGAACAATATTCATCAGACCGCGGGCGACTCGGTGCAGTGTCAGATGGATGGCAACAGACCCGCGTATCTCTATATCGAGCACAACCAACTGCATGATGCCGGGGAGAACGGCGTCGACATCAAGGGTTGCGACTCCGTCTTTGTGCGCACCAACTCCATCTTCGACTTCCCCAACCTGTCGCGCTACCCCTGGCAGGCGAGCACCTCCGCGGCCGAAGCGGTGGTGGTCCACGCGGACGCCACGAACGTTCAACTCGTGTCCAACACCATTTCCGATGCGGGCCGAGGAATCTCGCTAGGAGGCACCACGGCAGGGGACCAGCCCGTGGACGTGCTGATTCGGAACAACACCATCAGCGACATCTTCAACTTCGCGAACAGGGGGAACGGACAGGGCATCCGCGTCGTGCAGGTCAACCGGGTGCAGATCCGCGCGAACCTCGTGCAGCGGACGGCGGACGCCGGACTGCGGCTGGCCGCGGATGAACCCCTCGGGGCCCCGGGCATGCTGGTGTTCGACAACATCCTCCGCGACATGCCGCTCTTCGTGCGGCTGGGCCGCGCGCAATACCGCGCCCAGATGAGGATGGACCGAAATCGTTACGAGGGGCCCCGTGGCAAATTCACGGCCACGGGACTCGTCAACCTCGGGGAGTTCCCTGAGTGGCGCAGCAAGCTGGCGCCCGCGGGCCTGGAGCAGAACTCAATACGAGTCCCCTGAGAGGCGACTCACATGAGGTTCCGGCCGCCACCACGCCAGCGGCCGGCGGGCCGGCTTCGGCCCTCATGCCTGCTCGCTCGATTTCGGGACAGCCTCTAGGATGTTCGGGCGCCTTCGCCGCGGACTTCGAGGCGAAGGAGGTCAAGGGCCCCGACTCCATGCATGTACCCCCACCCTCCGAACTCGAGCTCATCCAGGACGGCATCCGGCTGACCTCCTGGGTCTTCGGCATCAACCTGTATACCAGCCGCTCGTTCTACGACGGCTCCGTCGGGCTGCTGTCGGCCTGGGACCTGTTCCAGACCCGGTGCCCACCCGAGCGGCTGACCTTCCACGCCACGGAGACGATGAAGGCCCACAAGCCGGTCACGAAGCGGGTCCTCGGACTGCTCGGCACCTGGCTGGCCCCCGATGCGCCTCGCAAGAACTACCGCGGGCTTCGCCTTCGAGTGCTCCCGCGATGACAAGGAGGCCAGCGAGACACACGCCTGGAAAATGTCGATGCGTCACCCGGGCATCGACATCGTTCGCATCCCGTTCGACGCCAAGGCCGTGGGCGGCAATGGCATCCAGGGCGTGAATTGGCTGACGCTGCTCGACACAGGGACGCTGGAGCAACTCGGTGGGCTCAAGGCCCTGCGGAGTCAGCTTCCCGCCGAGGTCGAACTGCTCGAAGCCCGGCACGGCACCCTGGTCAAGGCAGGGCCCGCCCCCATGACAGGCGATGTCGACCACGCGGAGATGTTGCCGCTGTACCGTGAGGTCTATCGGCTGCTCGCGCCGTGGATCGCCATCGCGGCGGACCAGTCCATGGCGCTGCGGCTCGGGGGCGGCGCCATCCCCCGGACCGAGGCGTGGTACCGGCGACTGGGCACCTGAGCCCCCGCCAGGAAGCCGCCCCCCGAGCAGGCTCTGGAAGGCTTGTCCACTCGCCCCGTTGGTCAATGGTGCGGGGTTGGAATTCAGAACGTTTGAGCGCGTTGGGGACTGTCGCAAGGCTCGTCCTCGCCCGCCGGCGCGAGGGCTGGGGCCTTCCACTCAAACAGACGCAGGGTCCGCCGAACAGGGTGGCTCCTGCCACGCCTGGGAGCCTGCTCCCGAGCGTGGCGGTGTGCCCCTCGCTGGGCCTGCTGGAGGCAACACCGTTTGCGGAAACTTCGACTGGCATTCGCTGTCACGACTTTCTCACTGCTGCTGTCGGCAGGCTGCGGCAGTAAAGGAACGGAAAAGGAAACCCCTCCGGATGACCCCTCTCCGGACACCAGCCCCTCCGTACCTGGCGACGGCACCCCTGACCCCACGCCCGGCACAGGAGACCCCGACCCCACGCCTGGCACCGGCGAGCCAGACCCCACCCCCGGCACCGGCGAGCCTGACCCCACCACGCCCGGCACCGAGGAGCCCGCCCCCGACGGCGGCACCCCTCCCACGACCGACCCCGGGCCTGTCATTCCCGACCCGACGGACCCCGAGCCTCCCGTAACCACTCCGCCCGAACAGGTCGATGTCCTGCCCACCCCCAAGCGGACGCTCAGCGCACGCAACCTCAACGAGCTGCGGAGCATGATTGCGTCCGCCCTCCCGGGGGACCGCATCGAGCTCGCCGACGGCGCCTACACCAACGCGGACCCTATCGAGGTGTCGGTCCAGGGCACGGAGAAAGATCCCATCGTCATCACCGCGAAGACCGTGGGTGGGGCGAGCATCGGCGGCGCCTCGAGCTTCCTCGTGGAAGGCGCCTCCCACGTCATCCTTCGGGGCTTCAAGCTGACGCATGCGGTGGAAGAAGGAGACGTCGCGCTGAGAATCGTCGGCTCGACCCATGTCCGCTTCACCCGGAACGAGTTCGCCATCAAGGACACGACGTCCATCAGCACCTGGATGCGGCTGGAGGGCGCGGGCAGCGCCAACAACCGCATCGACCACAACCACTTCCACGACAAGAAGAGCTCCAACGTCTTCCTCGCCGTCTATGGCGATGCGCCGAATGGAAGCACGGGCATGTCGCAGAACGACCGCATCGATCACAACTTCTTCCAGAAGCTGACCCTCGACGCCGAGGGAGGCGAGTGCCTGCGAATCGGCGACAGCAAGCGCGGCCCCATCAGCGCGCACACCGTCGTGGAGGCCAACCTCTTCGAGGAGTGCAACGGTGACCCCGAGGTCATCTCCAACAAGAGCTCGGAGAACGTCTTCCGCGGCAACACCCTGCGCAACAACAAGGGCTCGCTGGTGCTGCGCCACGGCAACAAGAACGTGGTGGATGGCAACTTCATCCTGAACAACGCAGGGGGTCTGCGCATCTACGGCCACGACCACCTCATCACCAACAACTACATTGAAGGCAGCACCGGCACGGGCGCCCAGGGCACCATCGTCCTCAGCAGCGGCTGCACCGAGGAGGACACGGGCCTGGGCACGGACTGCAGCGTCGCCAACCGGGTGACCGTGGCCTTCAACACCCTGGTGGGCAACGGGCCGACCCACCTGGTCATCGGCGCCTCCGACTCGCGCCGGCCCATTCCGGCCAGGGATCTGCGCGTCGAGAACAACCTCCTCGTCGGTGAGCAGGGCGCGTTGGTGGACTTCGAGCGGGCTCCGGATGGCTTCACGGCCGTCGGCAACATGCTCTGGGGCGCGGCCTCGCCCGGCGACATCCCGTCCGCGGGCTACGTCCGGGCGGACCCCAAGCTGGTGCGCGCGGCGGATGGACTGCTGCGTCCCACCGCCGCGAGCCCGGTGATTGGCGCGGCGCGTCCCTCCACTGGCACCCAGCCCCCCACCACGGACATGGATGGACAGGCGCGCACCGGCGCGCTGGACGTGGGCGCGGACCAGACCGTGAGCGGAGCGGGCCCGCGACGTCCGCTCACCTCCGCGGACGTCGGACCTCTGGCTCCCTGAGCAGAGCGCCAGAAGGTCCTGAACGAAGCAGGGGCTCGCCAGACAGCGGGAGCCCCTGCATTTGTCGTGGACCCCTGGACGAACGGCTCAGGGCGAGCCGGGAGAGCCTGCATTCTCCCGCGCACAGGACTCGGGTGCGGCGGTGACCGTGACGGCCTCGTCCGATTCGGCGGGCCGCTGCACCCGGATGCGATAGCCGCGGCCCGCCGCACAGGCGTGTACGTCGACCCCCTCCTGCAGCGGCACGGCTGAGACATAGGCTGGCGACAGGGCGTTCAGACCACTGGTGAAGAGGGTCGCGTAGTGCGCCTGCGTGCCTTCGCGCGGATAGATGAGCACCGTCGACGCCTTGCGAACCTCGTAGTCCTCCGAGTACCAGCCGTCATACGGCCTGGTGGCCCCGCGCACGGTGGAGACGGACAGGCCGTCTGGCAGGGCCTGGGTGACCTGGAGGACGCGCTTGCCCTTCGGGTCGGTGACGAAGGCGGAGACGCCCTGCGTGGCGACGGTGAGGTCCGGCTGGAACTGCCAGCGCTGCTCGAAGCGGTGCGAGTCCTCCGACAGGAGCCGGTCCACCACCAGGACGACGTCCTTCTCCAGCAGCATGACCGCGCGCCAGTGACGCACCCCTTCGTACAGCGCGTGGAAGCCTGACTGGTAGAGCCACTGTCCCCCCTGTGCGGTGAGGCTGGGGCTGGCGTGCCCGTCGCGCTGGTCCAATCCATCCACCGTCACGGTGTTGTGGGCGCGGGTGCTGCGGAAGTAGGCCTCCTCCTCTCCCGGCTCCTCGGTGAACATCCCGGAGTCCGTCAGCAGCGTCCGTCCGGCCGAGTAGAGGACCACGTTGAGGGCGTCCAGGTGACTGTGGTCCGTGCGGTAGGGCCCCGTGTCGAACACCAGGTGCGTCTGTGCCTGGTAGTCCAGGGCGGTGTCGAACGAGGAGCGGAGCACTGCCACGCCGGAGCTCGCGAAGAAGGCGAGGCGCTCGGTGGGCGCGGTGCCACACATGCCCGCCGTCAGCATGTGGCCCAGTTCGGGGAAGGCCGCGCCCATTCGCGCGAGCAATACCGGTTGGTGCTTGCGCACCAGCAGACGCTGGCTCGCCCCGAGCATGGGGATGCGCCCGTCGGGCTGCACCACGTAGGAGGCGAAGCGGGCCATCCGCTCCAGCACTTCCCTGACGAGAGGAGACATCTCCAGGCCGTACGTCTGGGCCCACTGCGAGAGCTGATACACCTGGGTGAAGACGTAGAACTGGTAGTAGGCGGAGTTCTCGATGATGAAGCCGTCCGAGCCGATGATATCCGTGAGCAGATCGTCGTAGCGCTCCAGCGCCAGCTCACGCCAGCGCGGCGCATCCTTGAAGTGCGGGAAGTTCTCCGCGATGAGCAGCAACGCCGCCGCTTCGGCGAACCCGTGGTTGAAGCCCGCCTCGAAATGCTTCGGGTCCTCCAGGAAGCGCGCATCCTCGATGATGAGCCATTCGAGCAGCGTCGAGTCCTGCCAGGAGAGGGCATCCGCGTGCTTGAGCTTCCAGTACGAGTTGACGAGCACCATGGCCCGGTAGGCCGTGCCGTGCTTGTCCTCGCTGAAGACGGAGTTCTTCTTGTTCGCGGCGAAGCTCCTGAAGATGTCCATGAGCTTGTCGCGGTAGCGCCCGTCTCCCGTCTCCCGGAAGGCCCACAAGAGATGGGCGGTGGGCCGCAACCCGTAGAAGACATAGCGCCAGAACTTCTCGCCGTAGGGGTCCTCCGTCCAGGTCAGCGGCTGGGGCAGGCGGACCGGCTCGAACCGGGGAACGGACCAGGTGTCCTTGAGGAGGAGGTCCGCGACCTCCAGCTCCCCCTCGTCCAACCACAAGTAGGCCACCTCTTTACCGAAGACATGGCCCTGCACCACGCACGCGCTGCCCTCGCAGCCCTTCTGCTGCACCGGGTTCGCATCCTCGCGCCCGCAGGCGATGTTCAGCACCTGCGCCGAGTCGAGCTCGTGCGACGGCTCCTTCTCAGTCCCGCAGTGCGTGAGCAGTACGAGGAGCAAGGCACCTTCCACGGCTCTCCATCCCAATCGTCGCGCCATGTCTCATCACTCCGTTGCAAGTCGGCGAACAGTCCGGTCCAGGCGAGCCTCGCCGGACCTATTCCACACGGATGAAGGCGTCCGTGCCGCCGAGCACCCTGGGTCCGCGGCCGAGCCCGACCTGCGGGAGCAGCGCGGCACACTCCGGGTCCCCGGCGCTGGAGAAGCACCCTGGGACAGGGTCCGTCAGCCCGTCCCCGGAGCTCTCGAAGTCCGTGTGCGCGAAGAGCGCGGCCACGTCGAAGACGACCCGGCTGCGCCCTGGCACGAAGCCCGTGAGGAGGATGGTGCTCTGATTCTCCGCGCTGCAGTCGACGCCGATGTCCGGCGTCCCGGTGCAGCCGTCGGCGCGGACGTGGAAGACATAGGCCCTATTGCCACCCGAGCGCACGTCGAGCCGGAGGTACCTGTAGCCGTACGTCCAGCTCCACCACATGCTGGGGTCGTTCAGCGGTGGGTCGGCCCACTCCACATTCCTGTGGTTGAGCTCGCGAGGAACCCCCAGCGTGAACTCCACGCCGGTGTAGTCGTCGAAGTCAGGCACGACGCCGACCACCTCGGTGCGGAGCTCCGGGCTGCCCGTGTTGCAGGTGCCGGTGCCGTCCTCGAAGTCGAGCAGGGCGATCGTCTTGCGCTGCCAGCGCCCGTCCTGCGCCAACACCAGGGGGAAACGGTCCCCGTTCTTGCGCACCAACGCGACGTCATGGACGTACGCCTTGAAGTCCAGCAACTGGAGGCTGGTCCCCGAGGCACCGACCTTCTCGTAGCTCGCATCGCAGCGCAGGGGCTCGCCGCGTACCTGGGCGGTGAACTGGACCGAGACCTGACGCTCCCCCATGCAGGCAAGCAGGAGCACGGGCGCCGCGAGCACGAGCAGCCGGAGGCTCCCTCCGCCCCCCAACGCGGCCCGCGCGATGGTGCCGACGCGCGGCGCCAGCCGTCCCGCCTCCCCGCTCCCTCGCTCCTGTCTCCCCCCCGGATGCATCTTCCCCCCTTGCGTGGATGAACCACGGCGGGAGCGGTCGATTGCACGGCGTGCGCCCACCGGCGTGCGACCGGAAAGAGGCGACTGGCGCGACAGCGCAATTGCCCTCCTGGCGGGGACGTGGCCGTGTCAAGGCGCTCCCCTGGCGACGCGCCTTCCCAGGTGGGGCGGGCGTGCTGCCCCCGCTGGGTATTCGCGCGCATCACCCTCGGGGGGCTTGTGCGCGGACGCGAGCGCCAGGCCCCAGCGGCACGGCGGGCCGCCCCGCGACCCCTGGCGGCTGGATTTCGACCGCTCGGCCTGACGAGGCGGTGGGCCTCGCGGGCGCGTGCCACCTTGGGGCTGACCCTTTCGGTCATCGACAACGGAGACACGTCCATGCGAACCGCGCCCCCCAGCATCGCCTATAGGGCCGCTATTGGCCTCGCGCTCTTCGCCTCGCTCATCCTGGTCTGGCTGAGCCTCGGCGTCGGCATCATCGGAGCGGACGGCGACCGCACCAACCTGGTCTACGGAGGGGTGCTGCTCGTCGGCCTTGCTGGCGCCTTCGTCGTGCGCCTGCGCGCGGCCGGCATGGCCCGCACGCTGGTCGCGATGGCCTTCACACAGGCGGTCATCGCCGGAGTCGCGGTGCTCGCCGGCTGGGGGATGCCATGGAGCCCTCCTGTCGAACTCCTGACGCTCAACGCCGGCTTCATCGCGATGTTCCTCGGGTCCGCCTGGCTGTTCCAGCGCGGTGCGCATGGGCGACTTGAGGCGCGGTGAGCACGTGACGACGTGTGGCGCGGCGCCAGCAAGTGGACGAACCGCTCTCGTCACCGTCCCGAGAGCACCTGGTCGAGCCGGTCCCGAAAGCTGCGGCTCAGCTTGAGGCGGCGACCATCATGCAGTTGCACCCAGTACTCGCCATGGAAGAGCGGCTGAAGCTCCCGGACCCGCTCCAGATTGACGAGCGTCGAGCGATGGATGCGCAGGAAGCGGCGCGGGTCGAGTTGCGCTTCCAGCTCACGCAGCGACTGACGCAGCAGGTGCGAACGACTGCCCACGTGCACCTGGACATAACAGTCTTCCGCCTCGACCCAGTCGATCTGCTCGACGGGAACCAGCAGCACCCTCCCCGCCTCCTTCACCGCGAGTCGCTCGAGATAGGTCGGTGATGCGACAGGACGCGCGGCGGGAACAGGCTCCTCGGCCGAGTACAGCTCACCGAGCTGGCGCGCCATGCCCTGCACCCGGAGTCCCCGAACGCGCTCCTTCGCACGGGCGAGGACACTGGCGAACCGCGCGTCGTCGAAGGGCTTGAGCAGGTAGTGGACCGCCCCGACGTCGAAGGCCTGGAGCGCATAGGTGTCGAAGGCCGTGACGAACACCACGGCCCCCGCGGCGCCCGGCCCCACGGCCCGCAACACCTCGAACCCGTCCGCACCTGGCATCTGGATGTCCAGGAAGAGCACATCCACGGGCCCCTGCCGGAGCACCTTGATTGCCTCGCGGCCCGTCGCGCACTCTCCCACCACCTCCATGCCCGCGTCGCCCGCGAGCAGCGAGCGGAGGCTCTGGCGGGCCAGGGGCTCATCATCCACCACGAGCGTGCGGAGGCGCTCGCGCTGCATGAGCGCGCTCATCGAGCCGCCTCCTGCACCAGGAAGGGGATGGCCACCTCGGCCAGCGTTCCGCCATCCGGGGTTCGACTGAGCAACAACCTGTGCCGCGCTCCGTACAGATGGCGCAGGCGCGCGCGGGTATTGGCAAGGCCCACGCCTCCGGACTCGGCGGACGGGCGGTCCTGCCTCGCACCCTCGGGAGCATCTCCCGCCCCAGAGTCCCGTACCGAGAGGCACAACATCTCCGCCTCACGGCGGATGTGGACCGACACCCTCCCCTCACCCTCTCGTGCGCACGTGCCATGGCGCACGGCGTTCTCCACGAGCGGCTGGAGCAACAACTGAGGAACGAGCGCCCCGAGCACCTCCGGGTCCACATGGAAGTCGGTGCGAAGCCGGTCCTGGAAGCGCACCTGTTCAATTCCGAGGTAGCGCTCGACCAGGTCGACCTCCTGTTGAAGGGGAACCTGCTGATTCGCATCGCTCCGCAACACCGCCCGCAGCAGGTCCGCCAGACTCGCGACCACCCGGAGCGCCCCTGCCTTGTCGTCGTTCCGCACGAGCCCGGACACGGTGTGCAGCGCATTGAAGAGGAAGTGGGGGCGCAATTGCATCTGCAAGGCCAACAACTGGGAGCGCAGGAGCTGCGATTCCAGCTCGGAGGCCCGCACCGTGCGCTCCAGGTAGAGCCGATGGAAGCGCAACGCGTGGCCCACGGCGAGCACGCCCAGGTAACAGAAGAAGCAGTAGGCCAGCGCGCCGAAGAAGTACTGCAACAACGGGCGCTGCGGGTGCTCGACGAACCTCTCCAACACCCAGCCGACGACGAACTCGAGCCCCCACAGGACCAGGAACAGCGCCACATGCACGCCCACGCCTCGGCGCCATCGCGGACCGTCGAGCGGGTAGCGCTCGCACAAACGGAAGATGAGCGGCGTGTAGAGCGCCCACAGCCACATTCCCAGGATGTTGCTGAGAAAGAAGAAGGTGCTCGGCAAGGGCCGGCCCGTGGAGAGGGCGCCACCAACGCCCCCTGCCACCGCCACACAGCCCACGAGCGTCCACACACCACCCGTCAGCGCCATCGCACGCCAGCGGGAAACCGCGACAGCAGGGAATGACATCGTCATGGGAGCCCCGACACGCGAACTGAAGCAGGCGGCGCAACCCTAGTGCATCTGCATTCCTCCCCTGGAAGATGCCTCACACGGCGGTGAGCATCGGTCCTCGCACACGAAGGCCGTGACAGGACATGTCGCCCACGCGCGGCAGGCGTGGCCTCCGGCTCGGCCCCACGTCAGGCCGCTTCACCTCACCTTTCCGCCAGCTCACAGCAAAGCCGAGGTGCCTGTCGCGCACGGAAGGCATCTTCCGGGGCGCACCCTCATCCGGGGCGTGCCGAGGCAGCAGTGAGCATTCAACGACTGGAGAGAGTCCCCATGAGCTACGCAGGAGTCGTGAAGGTGGTTTCGTCGATGGTCGCGGTGAGCGTCGTCGCATTCGCGCCCGCCGTCTGGGCGGAGCACTGCCACAAGGTGCATGCGGATTTGATCGAACACCCGGCCACGGAAGGGTGCCTCAACGGAGCGACGCGATGCTTCCTCGGAGAAGTGGACGGGAACCACGGCCTGCGCGGCGTCACCCACTTCAAGGCGCAGGAGGCGCGTCTCGCGCTGACCACCGCTCCGGGGTGGCTCAGCTACGCCGGCTTCTTCCACTACACGCTCGAAAAGGGGACCCTCGTCGCCCGTGAGACGGGCGTCACGAACGCCGGCTACGTGACGGCGCATCACGAAATCCTCGAGGGAACGGGGAAGTTCGCCGGCGCGACGGGCTACCTCTTCGTGAGCGGTCTCCTGCTCGACAACGGCAACAGGATTGTCACCCGCGTGACGGGGGAGATCTGCACGCCCTGAGGTCGGCGCGCGTCGGGCCCGTCTTTCGCGCCTGACGACATCCGGTGGGGAAACGAGTGGGGCCCCACGCGACTTCCGCGTGGGGCCCCAGGGAACGTGACATCCAGCCAGTCCAGCCGCTGGAGCTTTTTCCTGGTCTGGAACCTGGGACGTTTTTCACGGGCGGCATTCGGGGAATGCCCAGGCCACGCCTCGCGGTGACGGCTCGGAGCATGCGCTGGACGACCAGCCCCGTGTCGCCGCGACGTATTCCTCTTGCAGTGCACTTGCATCGAGGAACGATGAAACGACCTGGCTTGCTCGCGACCTTCTTGATGGGCTTCCTGCCTGCCGCCACGGTGGGGGCGTATTCGCTCAACACCGCGGTCAGATGGGGAGACAACCCCTACGTCATCGATGTCATCACCGGCCCATTCCAGACCCACTTCGGACTGAACAATGCCAGCATCATGACCATCGCGCGTTCTGCCCTTCAGTCCTGGCAGAACTCAGGGGTCCGGTTCAACACGAACATCGAATTCCACGACACGACGCCCAACGCCTCGGACCTCGAGATTGAAGCCAAGACGTGCTGCGACGGCGATTGCTCGGGGAACAGCTGTCTCGGACGGTCGTCCTACATCTTCCTCTCCGACAACTGCTCCATCGACATCTACATGAACACCGGCGTCGCGAGCGCGTACTCGGACAACGGGACCCAGACCTTCGACCTCCAGTCCATCTTCACGCATGAGTTCGGGCACTGCCTCGGGTTGACCCATCCCTCCACGAGTTCGCCTGAAGCCGTCATGCACCAGGGGAACTACGCCTTCGGGGCCTATCCGAAGCGCTTCCCTCGCGAGGACGACAAGCTGGGCGGACAGCACGCCCAATACATCGCGGACTATCCCGTCAGGGTCCGCGCCCGGACGGGCGGCGGCTGGACGCAGGTGGGAACGACCTCCGGAAGCGTGGGCGTGGCGACGCAGACAGACGGGTGGTCGCTCGTGACCTTCGAGAACGACTCGAACCAGGACTACACCAGCCGCATCTCGTACGTCGGTATCGACCCCAGTGGCACCGTGGGACCGACCTGCACTTCGACGGACTATGCCTTCGACGGCGTGGCCGTCTCCGAGAATCCAGGCGGGGGCTTCGCGGCGGCGTTCCGCTCGTCCAATGACACCGGAGCCATCTACGTCTACCGGGGCGTCTACGGCAGCCTGGCCGGATGTTTCTGGGGAGGAAGCCCCCAGCTCACGACGATGACGTCCCATCGGCGCCCGAGCCTCGCGTATGACGCGGCGTCAGGTCGGCTGGTGATGGCCTTCATCGAGATGGGGACGGGAAAGCTCCGGGTCTCCACGTCGACCAGCGCCGGCACCTGGACCACCCCCACCCAGATCAACGGCGAATGGACCGACACGTCGGTCGGGATTGATTGCGGCTACTGGGCGCCCGCCGGTGCCAACCGCTGCTTCCTCACCTTCCCAGCCTCGAACGGCGAGCACCAACTGCGCATCGCCGAGGGCTACATCACCGCGGCCGGCACCTTCATGTACCTGGGGACGCACGTCACGGCGGGCTGGACGCTCAACGTCGCCTCGGACGTGCAGATCGTGAATGGCAACCGCCTGGAAATCATCCACGCCTCCACCAACAACACCCGCGACGCGTACATGTACATCCGGGACTGCGCCAGCGGCACGTGCACGGACTCCAACTTCCCCATCGAGCGCAAGACGTTCGTTGGCGGCAGCATCTCCAGCGCGAAGCTGGTGACGGCGGCTCCTTGAGCCTGGACCTTCGCGAGACCCCGCAACACCAGACTCCTGGAGACACATTGTCATGAAGTCCTTCTTCAAGCAGGGAATGATGGTTGTCGTCGGTGCGGTCGTGGGCCTGGGAGCCGTGGGTGTGGGGAGGGCGCTGATACCAACCCCCGCGCTGGGTCCGGCGGGCCGGGGACATGTCCACGACGATTACGCGCGGTACACGCTGGGGCCCGAAGGCTACGTGGCCCAGTCCGACCTCATCGTCACGGGCCGCGTCACCCGACAGGTGGACACGCACCGCAAGGTCCAGGGCAGCAAGAGGCCTCGCTACTTCCAGAAGCTGGAGCTGGAGGTGGACGCGGAGCTGTATCGGAACGCGGAGCGGCTCCCGGGCTCCGCGACTCGCGTGGTCGTGGCGGTTCCAGCGGCGGGCATGGACGCGTCGGCGGGGCGCGCCCACCTGGGCACGCTGGATGGACACCGGCAGTTGTTCTTCCTGCGGCGCTCACCCGACGTCGCGGGGGCCTTCGTCCTCCTCCGGGGCGACCATGGACATGTCGACCTGGACGCAGCCTCGGTCCAGCACGAGGTGCTCCCGGGAGCGACTCCCTCCGCGCTGCTCGACACGCTCAAGCGCTTCGTCGCGTCCACCCAGCTCTCGGTTCCTCGCACGGAGCGCACCTCACTGGACTCCGTTCCCCAGGGCGCGGTGCCGGGCCGGATCTACGGACGCGCGGACCGGCCCGCCACGCTGACCACGCCCGCTCCCGACGAGGCGGGCACGGTGGTGTTCGACGCGCTCCCGGAAGGCGCGGTGGCGACACGGGTCCACGTCGTGAACGTGGGTGAGCGCTGCTTCGTGAGGCTGGCCTGGGAACCCGGACCGGCCTCGGGGCCCGTGGCGCTCCACATCAAGGATGGCGCCCGGCCGTCCGACTGCGCGGCCCTGCTCGACAAGACGTTCTGACGTCGCACGTCCAACGCGTCCGCGACCCGGCCTGCCCGTGGCGATGGCCGGGTCGCGGTGCTCACAGGATGATGTGTTCGATGGGCTTCCAGACGGGCTGGAGGTCCTTCGTCAGGACACCCACCTCGGGGACCACCAGCTCCTCGGCGTGCAGCAGGTAGGGGCCACCCTTGACGTTGCGCCCCACGAGCAGGAACGTGTAGCGGCCCGAGGGGAGCGCGTCGTACACGACCTCCGGGGAGGTCACTCCCGCCGGGCCGAGCACACCCAGCTCGAGCTTGATTCGTTCCACGCGACCGTAGCTGCGGATCGGCGACAACGTCCCCGGGACGAGCACCGCCTGGTGGAGGGCGACATCCTCGGGGGGAGTGCCCGTGACACGGGGCACACGCAGCCGCAGCGTGGAGTGGCCTTCTCGCTCCTGAAGTTGGAGCACTCTCCGCTCGTTGGGGGCCAGCGTCACCCGGCGCGGGACGTACCGGCCCGACTGGGTCTCCGACCAGGGGTTCCCCATGAAGTCGTACCTGGAACTGAGGGAGATGGCGTACTCCCCGGGCTCCAGTCCTCCCATGGAGAAGGACCCTTCGCTGACGTCCACGATGCCGGAGCGATGGAGCTTCTGGCCCCCCAGGGCGCTCAACCGCAGTGTCACCTTCGCGGGCTGTCCCTCGCGGTCCTTCACGGTGCCCTCCAACCGCGCGCCCGGCGAGAGCACCACCTCCAGCGTCTCCTCGCCCGAACCCACCGACTGTTGAAGCGGCAGGTAGCCGGAGTGGGAGACTTCCATGGCCAGGGGACCCGCCTCCATCGGCCCGAACTCGAAGGCGCCCGAGGGGTCCGTTTTCGCGCTCGCCAGCTCGGGAACCTGCGCCGACGAGGACTCATCGACCTGGGAGGACGGTGAGCGCCGGACGACCACCTGGGCGTTTTCGACGGGGGCGGAGGTCGTCGCGTCCACCACCCGCCCGCGCACCCACCGCCCTGCTTCGAGGACCAGCGTGCCCAGGTCCACGTCCTGGCCGCGCTCCACCCGGACCTCACGGATGATGCGCGTGTGCCCCGGGGCCTCGAGCGTCAGCCACGTCACACCGGGTTGCTGGATGGGGCGCCGGAAGGCGCCGTCCTCGCTCTGAAAGGACTCTTCGTTGACGGTGAAGCGGTCAATGGGCGCGCCGTCCGAGCGCCGGAGCTTTCCTCGGATGCTCCCCAGGTAGCGCAGCACCAGCCTCACGTTCGTCGAGCCCGCGGCGACCTGGTGCTCGGGGAGCGGGTCGAAGGCGTCATCCTCCCCGCGCGTCGCCACGCGCAACACGTAGCCCGGCTTCTCGACGGTCAGGTTGCTTTCGCCTCGCAGCAGGTGATGGACGGTGAACCGGCCCGCCTCGTCCGTGAGCGAGGATGCGTCCTCCAGTTGGATGCCGTGCTCCTGCTCATACAGCTGGGCATGGTTCTCCCGCTGCGAGTGGGCCTTCACCTGAGCGCCAGCCAGGGGCCTGCCCGCCTCGTCCACGACGACACCGGATACCGACTTTCCGGTGTCCAACCGGAAGACCACCGTCGACTGTTCCCCAGGGCGCACCTCGACAACGCGCGAGGCGCGATGAGGCGCCCCCGTGTTGAAGACCGCTCGGAGCGTGTAGCGACCCGGCTCCACGATGCGCATGACGAAGCGTCCTTCTTCGTCGCTCACGCACTCGGTGGTGCGGTCCTTCTTTCCCTCGGCGAACAGGGTGAGCGCCACCTCCGGGAGCGGCTCACCCCGGGCGCTCACCACGGTGCCCTCCACGTGCCCACCGGCGTGCAGCACCAGTCGAAGGTCCTGGACCGGAGCCTCCACACGCTCCAGGCGCGTGACGACGAAGTCCTCCCCATAGGCGACGAGGATATAGGGGCCCGCTTCGGGCAGCTCGAGCACGAAGCGCCCCGCCGCGTCGGTCCGCGTTTCGAACCTCGTGGACTCGTAGTCTCCGAACCTTTGGACCTCCCCCTTGGATTGCACCTCACCGGAAGGACGCGCCTTGTCCTTGCTCAGCCGAGGCGGCGTCATGGCCGCCACGGTGGCCTCCGCCAGGGGATGCCCATCCACGTCGGTGACCAGTCCCTCCATGAGGACGGCTGGCGCGCGCTGGGAGTCCGGCGTCGTGCCCTCGGCAGGCACCTCCCGCGCCTGGGCCTCGGTCCGCCCGGCGTCGGGCGCCCCACCCAGCGACTGCTGGGCGGAAGCCTCGCGAACCGTGGGCGCGGCCATCGGGGTCTCAGGGGTGCCGAGGGAGAACCGCGTCACGGCGAATCCCAGCACGACGACACCCAGGGCGATTGCCACCACGGACGTGCTTTTCATGAGGCCTCCCGTCGACGTCACGCTAGCAGCATCCAACGCCCTCTCGTGCACGGGCGCGGTGTCTGCCCATCCACCCCGCCCCCAGGCACTGACCTTCAGGCCACCGCTTCCGGCGTCGACGGGGTCCGCTTCGACGAGAGGGCACTGCCCACCGACGCCAGGACGATGAAGCCGACGGCCAGGGCCTGCACCCACGAGAGTCGCTCGTCCAGGAACAGCAGCCCCGCGAGCGCCCCGAGCGCGGGCTCCAGACTCATCAGGATGCCAAAGGTCCGCGTGGGCAGCTCCTTGAGCGCCATCATCTCCAGTGAATAGGGCAGCGCGCTCGACAGCACGGCGATGCCCAGCACCGCGGGCAGCAGCGACACGTCCAGCAACGAGGTGCCCGCCTGCGCCACGCCAAAGGGAACGACGAGCAGGGCCGCGGTGAGCATGCCCAGTGACGCGGCCGTCCCGCCGTGCACGGAGGCGCCCGCCTTCTGGCCGAACACGATGTAGAGCGCCCAGCACGTGCCCGCCACCAGCGCCCAGCCGACCCCCACCCAGTCGAGCGCCTTCCCGGTCCCCGCCAGTGGCAGGATCATCACCACGCCCGCCACGGCCAACAGCGCCCAGATGAAATCGACGGCCTTCCGAGTCGACAGGAGCGCCACCGCGAGGGGCCCGGTGAACTCGATGGCGACGGCGATGCCCAGGGGGATCCGCTCCAGCGCCAGGTAGAAGGTCAGGTTCATCACCCCCAGCGAGGCGCCATACACGAGGACGGAGCGCAGCTCCGCGCGGGTGAGGCGCTTGCGCCAGGGACGCCAGATGGCCAGCAGAATCAGGCTGGCGAACACGAGCCGGAGCGCCGTCGTCCCTTGTGCGCCGACGACGGGAATCAACCGCTTGGCGAGCGAGGCCCCCACCTGGATGCAGCTCATCGCGACCAGCAACAGGAGCACGGCGCTGGTGCGGGGGCTGGTCAGCCCACGGAGTCGAGACATGCCGCGCACTGTCGCACAAGCGCACCAGGGCAGGTCATCGCTCACCTCCGGCGGAGGCGAAGCCGCCGGTGCTCCAGAATCGCGCGCCACCCGTCCGCTTGCAGCGGGTGCAGCCAGGCGCGCGCGCGATTCTGGAAAGCCGTCCGGGTTACTTCTTCTTGTCGGCCTTCTCCTTCTTCTTCTTCTGCTTCTCCTTCGTCGACAGCTTCGGCTTGTTGTCCTTCTTCGCCTTCTCTTGACCCTTGGGCACGGTATCGCTCCTTACGCCCGACCACGGCGAACCCCATCCTACCGCGCCCGGACTGTCGCGGGTGGGAATTGCCCGGCCCCGCGAGCCTCGGCGGCACAGGAGGGCACGCTCCCGTCGCGCGCCCTCCCCTGCCCGCCTGCTAGTGGTAGAGGCGGATCTCACACACCTGGGAGTAGCTGCTCACTCCAGGGAACGTGCCGGACACGTAGAGCCGCACGTGTTTCGCAATCAGCCCTCCGCCGGGACGCTGGCTGTAGTCCGCGACGACCGTCTGGTTGGGGCCATAGGACATGGACCCACTGTCACTCGTGCTCCAGGTGCTCCCGTTCAGGCCGACAGCCATCGCCCAGCCCGTGGGGTTCCACTGCCCGAAGTCGATCTCCATCCGCTTGATGAGGTACTCGCGCTCCATGTAGACGTACACCGACTGCGAGTTCCCATTGCTGCTCCACCAGCACGAACTCTTGTTCCTGTCCGCGACGGTGTAGGCCGCCATGGGATTGACGGTGGCGTTGCCAGCGCCCACTCGAATCTGATGGGAGACGGTGACGGGGCCGGAGAAGCCCTGGTAGCTCACGTCGAGCCGGTTCACGACCTTCAGCATCAGCGTCGAGCCGCCCAGTCCCGCCGTGTCGAATGTCCAGTGCCGATCCGTGAAGGCAGCGCTCTCCTCTCCAACCTTGGTCCACGTCAGGCCGCTGTCCTGCGACAGGTAGTAGTCGACGAGCTGCGGCGCCGGGTGGGACCAGTGGACGTGGATGTCATCGCCATCCAGGGTCAGGGAGGTCCCCGAGGAGGCGGTCACATCAATCAAATCCGTGACGGTCAGCGTCGTCGTATTGGAGACCACGGTCTGCTGGTAGGCGTCCACCACGCGCCAGTGGGAGACGCGCGGCTGGATGTGGTGGTCGATGGGATAATAGATGTGATTGCTGGTGATGGTCCCAACCGTCTGCCAGGTCTGGGGAGCCTGGGGCGTCGAGCGCTGGAGGAGCAGGGTGTCACCTCCGCCGCTGACGGTGAAGTACGGGTACTGGGATGACCGGGTGACCACTGAATCCGGCAAGGAGAGGACGGGCTTGCTGACGGGATTGGTGACCCAGATGGGCGCCATCACGACTTCGGCGTTCTCCCATTGCTGCCTGAGCGTGACGACGTAGATGGACTCGTAGGGCGTCAGCGAGAAGACCTCCTTCAGGTCGATGAGTCCGATGTCGGTGTACGGGATTTCCTTGATGGGTGCGTTGGGCTGGAAGGGGCTCCAGACCTGGAGCGTCGTCCAGTTGTTGCCGCCACCGGTGCCATCCTTGGTCGTCCCCCACACGGTGAAGTCGAGCCGCCGCTCGGTGGGGCTGAGCGCGAACTCGGAGCCCATGGGACGGCCGTTGACCATGAAGAAGCCGGAGGCAGGCGGAAGGGCCGTGCGGAACACCGAGCGGTTGCGCAGCGCGATGAGGAAGTTGTCGTAGTTGAACGGCGTGCCGGGAGGCAGGACGACACCGGCGCGGCCCTGGGCCGTGTCGTGGCCATGGGTCTTCTCGCGGGGCACGCCGGGCTCGTCGATGTAGCGGCGCACCCAGGTGCCGTTCGGGTGCTGTTCCATGAAAGCGCCCCCCAACTGCTCGCGGGTGGTGGAGTGCGCGTCGGTGTTGGAGACGGGGGCGACGCGGAAGCCGCGCCGCAGCAGCTCGAAATACTTGGGGAGCCCGTTGTACTCGGCGAGTTCGACGGCATCTCTCACCTTCTGGCGTCGGTCCGGCGCCGTGGGGAGCGTGAAATACACGTCGTCATTCGGATGGTTCAGCTGGATGTGGGTGCTCAGCAGCGGGTCCGCCGAGTAGTTGTCGACGATCTCGTCGTGCATGTTCCCGATGTTGGAGGAGTTGACATGCAGATTGCGGTTGAAGCTGTTGAAGTGGTGGTCATGGCTTGAGCCCGTCCCATCATCCGGGCCCACATGAGACTCCCTGCCCCTGAGGACGAGCAGCTCGGATTGCCCGTTCGCATCCAGCACGGGGCTCAGCTGGGAGATGGGGTCATCGTCGTCGTAGGACTTCCACGACGTGGTGTGGTTGCTGGTGCCGAAGAAGTCATAGCCGTGGCGGAAGGCGGATAGCAGCACCTCGCTTCGGATGATCTGGGGAGTGAAGCTGAGCGACCCACCGTCCATGGCGTCATGGCCGCGGGGGTGATTGTGCAGGTCCCCCACGAAGGTCTGCCAGCCGCCACCTCCCAGCTCCGTGGCGATGCGATTGCGGTATTTGCTCTCCCGGACCGCGGGGACCGGATACCGGTCCAAGGCGAGCACGTTCGTCACCTCATCATCAGCGAGGCCCGGGGTGGAGAACAATGCGGCGGCCAGCAGCACGCTGCCGCCGAGACGTCTGTTTCGAGACATGGGACCACTTCCTCAGGAGGGACGCAGCAAGGACGGACGAATCAAGTGAGCGTCACCCACTCTCACTACGGAGGAAGCCGCGAGGACTGGTCGTTGCGAACCGGCTGAACCACTTCGAGCGCGGCCTGGGTGGCTCGGGGAGCCGGGCCTGCATCCGGCTCGCACGTCCGCCGCGCTCGTTCTCCGAAGCCCTTGCGACCGACCTGCCCCCTGGCCGCGAGGACGCCCTCACCCCGCCGCGGGCCCGTGCCTCATCGCATCCAGCGCGCGTGGATCCGGCCGTTGACCACGTCGACGGCCATCCAGTCGTCCGCGAAGGCGGCGGAGCAGTCGCACTGCACGCCCTTCAGGTGCTCTCGAATCAACTGGAGCTTGAAGCCACGCGGCGTCTTCAGGATGGCGACAACGCGCTCCTTCGACTGACCGAGTCGCTGCTTCACGTCGAGCACCTTCCCCGTCGCCGCGTCGATGAGCGCCACGCCCACCCATTCGTACCCGGGGCGGTCGTCGCGGGTGAAGAACACCAGCGCGCGGCGGTCATCCACCGCGAAGGCGGAGACGCCACCGCCGACGGACCCTTTCGCTCCAGCCAGCCGGCAGACGGACTTCCCATCCGCGACGTTCGCGATGGAGCCGTACCAGGCCTTCTCCAGCGGCAGCCCGGTCTTCCCTCCCGAGGTCTCCACGACGGCCGTCATGTCGTCCTCGGTGCACTCGCCCGAGGCGGAGTCGAAGGCCACCGAGAACCCGTGCGCTCCGACCTGGCACTCCCACCGGAAGTCACAGTCGGCGACCTCCGGTTCGGCGGCCTCCACCGAGACCGCACCGCAGCACAACATCAGCGCCACCCAACCACCGCGTGTCATCGAGGCCTCCGTGCGGGCCCCGCTCGGGCCGCTCGGTGGCCAGCGTCGTAGAGCGCGGCGCGGAGGGCAATGGTGAACGCACCCCACCTGCCCTTGGAACGGGGCACCCCTCCCTCCATGCGAAGGGTGCCCACACACATCGTTCACATCGGCTTCGGGGGGAGCGGCTGGGAGCTGAGGCACCACACGTCGCCGCACACCCGCTCGCAGGAGAGCCCCGCGCACTGGTAGGTGGGCACGTCGCACTGCACGCCACAACCACCGCAGTTCATGTTGTCGTTGTAGATGTTGATGCACACTCCATTGCAGAGGTGATGGAACGCCGGAGTGTTCCGCCAGCAGGACTGCGTCTCGGTGGTGTTCGCCGACTGGCAGGAGTCATTGGAGCAGACGGCGCTCGCGACGGAGCGCGACTGCGTGCCAGTCGGATCGCAGTCGTTGTCGAACCCCGCGCACTCGCTCCAACCGCCGACACTCGAGCCTCCGCAGGACGTGCCATTGGTGCTCCGGCTGCAGGTCCGGCTGTTGGAGTAGTACGTGGGCGAGCACTGCTCGGACTGGCACTTCTCACGCATGAACTGCATCGACTGCGTCCCTCCGCTGTCACACACGTCGCTGAAGCCCGCGCAGTCGCTCCAGACGTAGCTGCTGTACTCGGGGCCACACCAGCTCCCCTCGGTGACACGGCCGCAGGACCGCGACTCCACGTAGGAGTCACTGCCGCATGCCCCGCCCGAGCAGACCTGGCTGGAGACGGTGCGCTGCTGTGTCCCTGATTGGGCGCAGGTGCTGCTGAAGGAGCAACTGCTCCAGCCGCCCGCGCCTCCCGAACCGCACGAGAGGCCATCCGTGTCACGGGAGCAGCCCCGGGACTCGGTGGACGAGGAGCCCTGGCAGCTCCCGCTCGAGCACGCGTAGTTCGTCACGCTCCGGGACTGGATCCCACTCTCCCCGCAGGTACCGGAGAAGCCTCCACAGGCGCCCCAGCTCCCGGTGCCACTGCCAGGGCCACAGGAGTTCCCGCTCGTGGTCCGTGCACAGCCCTCGCTCTGGGTCGCCGTCGATGCCTGGCACTGCCCGCTGGAGCAGGCGTAGGTCGTCACGTCGCGCGAGCGCGAGCCGGACTCGCCACACTCCCCGGAGAAGCCGCCGCACGCGCTCCAGCCACCGCTCTGCGCGGTGCCGCAGGTGGTGCCGTTGGCCACCGCGTCGTCGCCCGGGCACTGCGCGCTGCTGCCCGTGCAGGTCTCCGCCGCGTCGCAGACGCCCGCCGCGCCCCGGCACAGCGTCCCCGCCGACTTGAAGCTCCACTCCGTCGAGGACAGGCCCGGCTCGCACACCTGGCAGGCTCCCGCGGGGTTCGTGGCACCGGGCGCATGGAGCGCGCCATCAATCCAGCAGCCGGCCACACACTGCGCCGCTCCGCCGCACACGCTCCCCGCGCCGCAGGACGTGCCCGCCGCCACAGGAGGGTGCAGACACGCGCCGACGGCATCACACGCGTCCGCCGTACACGGGTTGCCATCCTCCGGACACGCCGCGCCCACCGGCCGGAGCGAGTAGGAGCACGTTCCCCCCGAGCATGTGCCCGCGGACACATGGCACGGGCTCGGCGGGCTGTTGCAGGTCAGCGCGGTTCCCACGCAGCCACTGGCGCTCTGTCCGTTGCACGTCTCCGCGAGGGTGCAGGCATTGCCGTCATCACACGCCGCACCAGCGGAGCGCACGGTGCACACACCCTCCAACCCCGGCAGGTCGCAGACATCACACGCGCCACCGCAGGCCTTGTTGCAGCAGACGCCGTCGGCACACAGGCCACTGAGGCAATCCATGCCGGAGATGCACATCTCGCCGTTGTCACGCTTCGGCCCCGCGAGGGCCTCCACCGTTCCGGTCGGCACGACGTCGACACACGCGCCATCCGCGCAGGCCTGGCCCTCGGGACAGGAGACGCCCTGACAGGCTTCGTCGATGCAACTGCCATCCTGGCAGACCTCGCCCGCCTGACAGCCCGCATCGCAGGCCTCGTCCGGCGGGTCGGAGGCGCACCGCGCCAGGAAGAAGGAGAACACACACACCACGGCGGTTCTGAGCAACACGCTGCCTGAGGACTGAGGACGCATGGGGGCTCGCAAGAGAAAGGAGGAAGAGAGGATGCGGTCCACCCGCGAGGCGCCGACACCCGGCCTCGCGGGGGAACGCGGGACAGGCTCAGGGCGCGAAGACACCCGTCACGAGCATCGCGCTGGCCTCGGGCCACGCGGAGCGGAAGGGACGGTTCTGGAAGTCCAGGTTGCCGCTCGAGCGCGCCTCGACGAGGGCGAAGTACCGCTTCCCTGCCTCCAGGACGCCCGGTGGCACCGTGAGCTGCGTCGCGCTCGTGTAGAGCCGGCCTGCCTGGGGGCCCTGGACGGTGCTGCCCTCGCTGTCCACGTAGATTTCGAAGATGCGGACCCGGTAGTGCGTGGCGTCGCCCACCGAGGGCGCGCTCCACGCGAGCCGGGGCGTGAGCCCCACGCCGGACAGGGTGCCGAACGCATCCTGCCCGTTGAGGGTCGGCATCCGCACGGGACTCAGGCGCGGAGTCAGCGGCGCGGCGCCGAAGGCCGGCAGCGCGTCCGCGTACGTCACGGAAGGACGGAAGTACATCGGCTCCGCCGTGCCTCCGCCCGGCAGCGGAAGTGCGAAGGCCACGGTGAACTCCGTGCTCACCTGCCCCGCCTGCGCGAAGCCCGGGAAGGGATTGCCGTAGGAGAAGGACAGCGCCCGGTCCCCTCCCCCCACCGGCGGGTAGAACGTCATCAGGTCCGGCGCGGCCGCGTAGGTGCCACGCGTCCCATCCGGGAAGGCGGACACGTAGAGCGCGTGCGAGTCCACCTGGGCCGCGGGATGGACCGCCGTCCGCAAGCCCTCGAAGGTGGTGGCACGCCAGTCGACGAGGAGGCCCTGGTCCTGGGGCAGCGCCGCCATCGTCCCCGCCACGGAGGTGGTGGTGGCGTTCGCGACGGTGGCCGTGGTGGTGAAGGCCCGCGCGGCCGCGCTGTAGGTGAGCGTCTCGCCCGCCTCGGTGCCGCCCGGAGTCTTGGTGGAGAGCTGGTGGAACGTCAGGCTGTCACCCCGCGCCGACTCCAGCAGCCGCGAGCCCGGGATGCCTCGGTAGCGCAGCGTCTGCGTCCAGCGGACGGCGCCAGCGGTGGGCGCGGTGCCGGCCTGATGGAGCAACTGCACGCCCTGCCCCCACAGGCCCACGCTCGCGGAGAAGACCTCCAGGTAGTCCTCGGCCTGCCAGGTCGCGAGCCCCTGGAGGTCGACGGCGAGGTACGTCGTGTTGGCTGGCACCACCGCGTCCGGGCGCCCCTGGACCGACGTGCCCAGGTCCACTGAGCGCGACGACGTCACGATGTAGTCCGAGCCGATGCGCAGGTAGTACGCGCCGCGCGGCACGCCGGAGATGGAGAACGTCCCCGCCGCCGTGCCCGTCCCCGGGTACGTGGCGAAGCCACCATCCTGCCGTTCCACGAGGGCGGAGATGGTCGTCGCGCTCAGGTCGAGGCTCCGCTGCACCAGGACATTGCCCGTGGTGAGGTGGTCATCCAGCCGGCTGCCCTGGATGACGAGGGGATGCACCGTGAAGACCGCGCTGCTCACCGACGGAAGTCCCGCCGAGGAGGCCACCAGCGTGTAGCCCACGTCCGACGCGTCGATGGAGAGCCCCGTGAAGGTCGCGACGCCCGCCACCAGCGTGGCCGACGCGGTGCCCGAAAGGACTCCTCCGCCCGGGTTGTCACCGATGGACAGCGTCACCACACCGGACGACACCGGCACGTTGCGCCCCAGGCTGTCGAGCAGCTCGACCTGGATGTCGGGGGAGATGGGCGCGGTCGCCAGGACGTCGGTGGGCTGGGTGCGGAACACCATGGCCGTGGGGCACGAGAGCCCGCGCCACGTCAGCGGGAAGGACTGGAGCGTCTCCAACCCCTCCGCGTCGGCGACGCGCACCGTCACCACCGGCGCCACCTGCGCGTCCACGCAGGCGGACGCCGTCCAGAGGACCTCACTGGCGTCACCGCCGCTGGTCGGAGCACCGAGCGCGCCCGTGTTCGTCTCCCAGGCGAAGGTCAGCGCGGAGCCCTCGGGGTCCACGGCACGAACGCTGAAGCGAAGCACGCTGCCGGCCGACGGGTTGCGCGAGGTCTGGAAGGCGCTGGTAATCCGGGGCGCGACATTGGGGGCCACCGGCGGGCCGACGCAGACTCCGAGCCGACCGAAGCCCTCGCCGCCCCTGCCATCCGACACCCGCACCGTCAATTGGCAGTTGTCGCACGTGGCATTCGCCGGCACCGACGTGGGCGAGAAGCGAGCATTGCGTGAGCCGGCATCGGTCCAGGTGCCCTCGCACGACGCGCTCCACGAATACGCCAGCGACGTGGCGGAATCGTCATTGTCCGTTCCCTGGGCGCTGACGACGATGGCCTGCCCGGGGACGACCTGCGTGGGGGCGCCCGTCAGTGAGACCACCTCTGGCCAGGCGTTGAATCGGACGATGACCTCCGCGGTGCCCACGCCCGTCCCATCCACCTGGATGACGAAGCTGACAGAGGTGGATGCACCCAACTGGTCGGAGACGGTGAGCGTCAGCGTGACAATCCCTTCCGTCGCGGGCGCCGTCCACCGGGCCCGCCGGCTGGCCGCGTTGTCGAAGGTGCCCGCCGTGGCGGTCCACGCGTACGAGAGGACGTCACCAGGGTTGGGATCCCGCGCCGTCGCCAGGAGGTCGACGAAGCCGCCCACCTCCACCGAGGAGCGCGACACGACGAGTGAGGTGATGATGGGGCCCGCGTTGGAGAACTCGGGCGACGGGTCCACCTGCTGGAGCAGGATGTTCACCTGCACCGTCTGGTTGGCGGTGATGGTGACCCCCGTGGCCTCGCCCCGGAAGATGAGCTTGTCCTGGGCGTCATAGGCGGAGGCCCGGAAGCGCCGCTCGGAGCCGGCGCGAATGACGCTCATCAGCCCCGTCCACACCGTGGTGTCCTCCACCAACTGGACAGTCGTCGCGGGGATGTCGGCGGCATCCAGGATGACCTCGACACGCTGGACGTCATCCGCTGTCACGGCTTGTTGCACTGAGATGGCGAAGCGCGCCGAGCCATCCTCGGCGGAGGGAGTTGGAAGGCTGTCTTCACGCTGGCAGCCCACCAGGGAGAGAACGACAGACACGACGACCAGGGTCTGTCTCCAGAGTGGAGACAGCACCCGGAAGGATGCTTGAGTGTGCATAGAGAGGGAGATGTGAAGAGAGGGGACCCTGCCCGCGACGGACAGGCAGACACTTCACCGGGAGGCTCGCGACGCGAGTTCCAGCGGCGATGCTCTTATCACTCAATAAAAGTCTTTCAATTTTTCAACCAGACAAGCTCTCGACTCAAGACATGGATGTCAATTCCCACCCTCGGTGGGGCCGCACCCGGGACGCACTGTCATCCACGACCCGGCGCCTACAGTCCCACACGAGCGCGTCCAGGCAGACGTCAGGCCTGACACAGCGGTTCGATGGACCCACAAGGGCCCCCTTCCACGCCCGCGCCCCGTCTTTGACACCTCATGGCCACGCAGTTTAATCTTGAGTTACACGATTAAACCCGACCCTAAGACAGGGCCGGGAACCTCCGTTGGACCAGGAGCAACCCATGGACTCTCCTTTCCATCGACTCGTCATCAAGCCCGCCCTCGCGATGACCGCCCTGTCTGTGGTCATGGCGGCTTCGCTGACACCAGCCATGGCCGGCGGGCAAGGCGTGGTGCCTCCCCTGACGAACTGGGACCTGGCCGCGGCGCCCCAGCGCACACCGAACACCGAGATGCCGTTTGGCTTCGTCGAGAAGTTCGACGTCGACAACTACACGGACCTCATCTTCGAGGAGAGTCTCAATCCCCGCGCGCAGATTCTCAGGCGCACCCACGCGACCGTGAACTGTTACAGCGGGGGCTGTGCCCGCTTCGACGTGCGGCCAGGCTATGTGGCCCAAGGTGATACCGGAATCCTGCTCAACCACCAGAACGGCCTGCGCGCGAACGTCGGCTACATGGTTTATTACGGTCTCGATTGGCCGGCGACGATGCGCGGCGCGGGCCACAAGCACGTTCTGGTCTACGACGACGTCTCCAACGGCGGCAGGAACATCCGCCCGATGGTGACCGAGGGGGCCCTCGAAACGGCGTCCGGCCAGTACGCCTACCGCGGCTTTCGCGCGTGCAACAACGCCGCCGGAATCTGCGCCGACGAATTCAGTTCACATTGGGCCCCCTCCACTCCGACGACCAGGCACTCCTTCCAGATGGAGCAGTTCCTGGAGCAATGGCTCTATGTGGAGTTCGAGGTCGTCATCGGAGGGCTCAACACGCTCTACATCTGGTCTCGAGACGGGCGCCTCCAACACCGCATCGGCTTCTGCGATGGTGGGGTCACCACCGAGGGCTGGAACTGCGGCAACCTGAATGTCGTTGCGCAGCCACTCGACTACAGCCGCATCCTGGCCTATTTCGGTGACCGCCCCAACAATGCCATCACCGCGAACAGCTACGTCTTGATTGACAACATCCGTGTTGGCAACGCGTTCATGGGGCCACCTGCCGGCTTCATCCAGGCCCCCTGACCCGCGCGCTATCGCAGCGTGGAGTTGGGCGACATCCAGGTGGTACGCAGGGGCGCGGCCACCTGTTCGACTTTGGCGACTGGAAGAGCGAGGTCGCTTCGCGGCGCGGTGATGACGGCACGGTCACGCTCGTAAGCAGCTCGCCGGGTGAGGACGGCTATGAGTTCGTCGTCGCGAACAAGGACAGCAAGAAGTCGCTGGTGCTCCGCGATGCGCAGCATGAGTACGTGTTCATGGAAGCGGAGCAAGGCGCATCGTCGCCACGGCGTCTTGCGCCCGGTCCGCTGACGCAGTCCGCTGACGCAGTCTGCCAATCTGACGGGTCTTGCTGCGTCACCTCTGCCCTGACGGTCTCCAAGTCCCCGTTATCACCCTCACTCCTCCACGGCCGACACAGACCGGATACTGGCTCCGAGAGACTGCCGGTTACCGCGAAAAAGTCATGAGATAGAGTCTCAGCGCGCACACCCCTGCCCACTGAAGGCTCTCGAATGAACAGCACGGCGAAGCAGTCCTGCAAGACGGTGTCGGACCGCAAATGGACCCTGAGCACGTTCATGGAGTTCTATGAACGCGTCTTGGGGCCCAAGCTCTTCAAGCCCTACGGCGAGCTCCTCGTCCGTGAGATCCGCAAGGACATCCGGCCGGAAGCTCCCGTCACGAGCATCCTCGAGGTCGCCTGTGGGACGGGCCGAATCACGACGCATCTCTACGAAGAGCTGGCCAGGCCGCTGAACCTGAAACTGGTTGCAACGGACCTCTCCAAGATCGCCATCGAGGTGTGCAAGACGGTGGTGGGCGACGACCTCAATCGTGACGTCGAGTTCCATGCCGACGTCGACATGGCGGACCTGCCCTTCAGCAACGACAGCTTCGACATCATCGTCTGTGGCTTTGGCCTGATGTTCCCACCCGACAAGAGCAAGGTCGCGCGGGAGTTCAAGCGAGTCCTTCGTCCGGGAGGGAAGATCTACGGCACTGTCTTCCATTACAATGAGCTGTTTGGCCTGACGCTGGAGCAGACGCAGAAGCTCTTTGGCGCTCCCTCGGCCATCCTGGATGGAGCGCTCAGCCTGAGCGATCATTCGGCGATCACGAGCGCGTTCTCCATGGAGGGGCTCGCCAGGGGCGTCGCGGAGGTCGTGACGTCGTGTCCCCTGACCTTCCATCTGGACGAGCAGGACACGAGAGAATTCCTCTTCAATACCTGCGTCTTGCTGGAGGAGTTCAACCAATGCGACACCCTCACCCGGGAGGCGTATCTTGATACGATTCTCGGAGAGCTTCGTGCGCATGTTCCCAGCCAGAACTATGCGGTCAATGCCTGGCTCCTGCGCGGTGCGGTTGACGAGGCCAGCAAGCAGACCGTTGCTGTCAGCGCCCTGCCCGACTTCGGTGAACTCAGCGCGTTCCGTACGATGGCGCCGGAACTCGTCGAGAGTCGAGATGATCGGTTGCTTCCGCTTTCCGATGCACCTGCCCTGCGCCGATACCAGGCAATGAAGTCAGCCTTCCTGGCCGAGCATCCGGAGTATCCCGACGACGAAGTGGAAGCCCTGAGACGCGAGGAGTTCTCTCGCCTGGATGCACAACGGGTGACCTACCTGGATCATGTGGGCGGTGGCATCGCTCCAGAGAGCCTCATCGAGCATGACTACCAGGTCCTGAAGAATACGATCCTCGGCAATCCCCACACTGGCTCGAAGGCCACCGAGGAGGCCCACGAGAAGGCCCGTTCGGAGATCTATCGGTTCTTCCGCTGCTCGCCGGAGGAGTACGAGATCATCTTCACTCCGAACGCCAGCGGCGCCATCAGGCTGGTCGCGGAGTCGTTCCCTTTCGAGAGCGGCTCGGAGCTCCTGCTCGCCAAGGACAACCACACCTCCATCCACGGCATCCGGGAATTCGCCAGGTCCAAGGGCGCGTCTGTCAAGTACGTCCCCCTGAACAAGGAACTGCTGCTCCTCGAGAGTTCGCTGGAGCGAATGCTCGAGAAGCTCGACAGGAACCACGCCCACCTTTTCGCGTTCCCCGCGCAGTCCAACGCCACGGGCGCGAAGCATGACCTGAAATGGATCAAGCGCGCTCAAGAGCGCGGAGCGATGGTCCTGTGTGACGCGGCGGCGTTCGTCCCCCTGTCGGCGTTCGATTTCGAGACCTATCAACCCGACTTCGTCCCGGTCTCCCTCTACAAGATATTTGGCTATCCGACCGGGGCAGGCTGTCTCATCGCGAAGAGAGACTCCTTGCGCAAGCTGACCCCGCCGTCCTTCGCCGGTGGAGCGGTGTGTTACTACTCCGGGCCGTGGTCTACCACGGACAGGATGTTGCACCATGACCAGGGGCGGCAGTTCGAAATCGGTACGCCCAACTACGCATCCTTCCATGCCATCGCCTATGGCTTCGAATTCATCTCCAGACTCGGAGTCGACCACATCGGCGGTCGAGCGAACGCGCTGGCTCGATGGCTCGAAACGCAGTTGCAGTCACTGCGGCATGAAATCAAGGCCAAGGGCCCCCTCTGTCGAGTCTATGGCCCCGCGCCGGAAGACAAGGGCGCGACGGTCATGATGAACGTGTTCGACTGCTACAACGCGGTCTTCCCGCACGCCCAGGTCAAGAGAGCCGCCGAGTCCTTTGGCATCACCCTGCGCAATGGCTGTTTCTGCAACCTGGGCGCGGTACAGCACGCCACCTACTCGACCGCGGGCTCGGAACACTGCGAACTCGACAAGAAGCGGAAGATCCTCGACTGCAAGACCTTTGATGAGGAGGTCCTCACCAAGGGGCTCTGCGGAGCCGTTCGCGTTTCGTTCGGCCTCGGCTCGAACTTCCGCGACGCCTATCGTTTCTATCTGTTCGCGAAGTCCTTGATGAACACCGAGACCTCGCGGCTGGAAGACCATCTGGCCGCCGCTTCGTGAGCAGAAGAGCATCCCCATAGCAACCGTCGAACGGGCCCGCCAGGGGTGGCCATACGCCGCCACGCCCTGGGAGCGGCCGACCTCGAGCAGCAACCGGCCTGTCAGCGCGCCTCATGGGCGTCCAGCCCGCAGCGCAAAGGCAAGCAGCCCGCAATGGCAGCACAAACAGCCCGCACCCGGCCCGCACCGCCTGACATTCGCGGATTCGCTTGCCATTTCTGAAATGATCAACAACCCTGGCGTGTAACCATCCCAGGCAAGCGCACGAGTCACCCTGGCATCGGGGCGCGCATCGGCCCAGGCATTCATCGCAAAGAGTCACAAACGGCCCCGACACAGACCCCCACTCACAGAAAGCCCGCACATGAACAGCACTGCGAAGCAGTCTTGCAAGACGGTGTCTGAGCGCAAGTGGACCCTGAGCACGTTCATGGAGTTCTATGAGCGCGTGTTGGGGCCCAAGCTCTTCAAACCCTATGGCGAACTCCTCGTACGGGAAATCCGCAAGGACATCCGACCGGAAGCACCCATCACGAACATCCTCGAGGTCGCCTGTGGGACGGGCCGAATCACCACGCATCTCTACGAAGATCTGGCCAGGCCGCTCAATCTGAAATTGGTTGCAACGGACCTCTCCAAGATTGCCATCGACGTGTGCAAGACGGTGGTGGGCGACGAGCTCAAGCGGGACGTCGAGTTCCATGCCGACGTCGACATGGCGGACCTGCCTTTCAGCAACGACAGCTTCGACATCATCGTCTGTGGTTTTGGCCTGATGTTCCCACCCGACAAGACCAAGGTCGCGCGAGAGTTCAAGCGAGTCCTTCGTCCGGGAGGGAAGATCTACGGCACGGTCTTCCACTACAATGAGCTGTTTGGACTGACCCGGGAACAGTCGCAGAAGCTCTTTGGAACTCCGTCGGCCGTCCTGGACAGGGCGCTCAGCCTGACCGACCATACGGCGATCACGAGCGCGTTCTCCCTGGAGGGGCTCGCCAAAGGCGTCGCCGAGGTCGCGACGTCATGTCCCTTGTCGTTCTTCCTGGGCGAGGAGGACACAAGAGAGTTCATCTTCAACACCTGCATCTTGCTGGAGGAGTTCAACCAGTGCGACACCCCTACCCGGGAGGCGTATCTCGATACGATTCTCAGGGAGCTTCGCACGCGTGTCCCGACCCAGAACTACGAGGTCAAGGCCTGGCTCCTGCGCGGCGCGGTCGACGAGGCCAGCAAGCAGACCGTTGCCGTCAGCGCCCTGCCTGACTTCAATGGACTGAACTCGTTTCGTGCGATGGCGCCGGAGCTCGTCGAGAGTCGAGAGAAACGGCTGCTCTCCCGCTCCGACGCGCACGCCCTGCGGGAATACCAGACCATGAAGTCGGCCTTCCTGGCCGAGCATCCGGAGTATCCCGACGACGAGGTGGAGGCCTTGAGGCGCGAGGAATTCTCACGCCTGGATGCACAATCAGAGACCTATCTGGATCATGTGGGTGGCGCCATCGCCCCAGAGAGCCTCATTGATCGTGACCATCAGGTCCTGAGGAATACGATTCTCGGCAATCCGCACACCGGCTCGAAGGCCACCGAAGCGGCGTACGAGAAGGCCCGCTCGGAGATCTACCGGTTCTTCCGCTGCTCGCCGGAGGAGTACGAGATCATCTTCACCCCGAACGCCAGCGGGGCCATCAGGCTGGTCGCGGAGTCGTTCCCCTTCGAGAGCGGCTCGGAGTTCCTGCTCGCCAAGGACAACCACACCTCCATCCACGGCATCCGGGAGTTCGCCAAGGCCAGGGGCGCCGCTGTCAGGTACATCCCCCTGAACAAGGAGCTGCTGCTCGTCGAGAGCTCACTGCGGCGCTCGCTCGAGAAGCTCGACAGGAACCACGCCCACCTTTTCGCGTTCCCCGCGCAGTCCAACGCGACAGGTGTGAAGCATGACCTGAAATGGATCAAGTTCGCGCAAGAGAGAGGAGCGATGGTCCTGTGCGACGCGGCGGCGTTCGTCCCCCTGTCGGCGTTCGATTTCGAGACCTATCAACCGGACTTCGTCCCGGTCTCCCTCTACAAGATATTTGGCTATCCAACCGGGTCCGGCTGTCTCATCGCGAAGAGAGATTCCCTGCGCAAGCTGACCCCGCCATCCTTCGCCGGGGGCGCGGTGTGTTACTACTCCGGGCCGTGGTCTCCCACGGACCGGCTGTTGCACCACGACCAGGGGAGGCAGTTCGAAATCGGCACGCCCAACTACGCATCCTTCCACGCCATCGCCTATGGCTTCGAATTCATCTCCAGGCTCGGAGTCCACAACATCGGCGGTCGCGCGAAGGCGCTGGCTCGATGGCTCGAAACGCAGCTGCAGCCGTTGCAGCACGAGATCAAAGCCAAGGGCCCGCTCTGCCGGGTCTATGGCCCCGCGTCGGAAGACAAGGGCGCGACGGTCATGTTGAACCTGTTCGACTGCTACAACTCGGTCTTCCCGCATTCACAGGTCAAGAGAGCCGCCGAGTCCTTCGGCATCACGCTTCGCAATGGCTGTTTCTGCAATCTGGGCGCGGTGCAGCATGCGACCTACACGACCGCTGGCGCGGAGCACTGCGAGCTCGACAAGACGAAGAAGATCTTCGATTGCAGGACCTTCGACGATGAGATTCTCAACAAGGGGCTCTGCGGAGCCGTTCGCGTCTCGTTCGGCCTCGGCTCGAACTTCCGCGACGCCTATCGCTTCTATCTGTTCGCGAAGTCCTTGATGAACACCGAGACCTCGAGGCTGCAGGACTACCTGGCCGCCGCTTCGTGACCAGGTGTACGCTCCGGCCTGTCACGAGGGTTCGACGAGGCAGGGCATGGCTTGGTGGAATGAGTTGATGGGGCGCGTGTCGGGAGCCGGTCGTTCGCCGGCCCTGGCACAGCGGGTCGAGGTGGCACCCGGGCTCACGGTGTCTGTCACCCGGCACGCCCGCCCGACGTCGAAGGGGCCCGTGGACTGCGTGTCGTACGTGTCGGACGGACTCGCCGCCAAGGGACAGAAGGAGCTGGTGTTCACGCTGCCTGCGGGGATGGCGGATGAGGCCTTTTCATCCAAGCTGTTCTCGTTCTTCGCCACGATCAACCAGTTCGCCGAGCAGGGGCGCACCGTGGACACGGGCGGTCACACCCAGTTCGGACAGAGGAGTCTCTTCCCTGGCCGGCATCTGCTCTACGTCCCGGCGGAGCCCCTGCCGGAGGTGTCCGTTCCGGCAAACGCACTCGCCGCCGTTCCCGTCACGGAGGGGGAGTTGGCGCTGGTCGAGCGCTTCGGGGCGACGCGGGTGATGTCCTCCCTGGGCCGGATGTGCTCACACTTCCCCTGCCCCACCTGGTTCGACCCCGAGCGGCCCGAGCTGCCGCATGCGGAGATGCTCCAGGCGAGCATGTTGTCGAACATCGCGAGTGCCCGCCTCAAGGAAGCACGGGTCCTCCAGATGGGGAGCGACATCGTCCTGCGCCTCGTTCCGGGCGCCGAGGCGCTCCTCCAGCAGTTGTTCGCGGAGCTTCCGGCGAACATGCCCTTCGCGCTGCTCACGGGACTCGACCCGACCGCGGATGCGTACTTCGTCTGGGCGCCGGGCCAGCGCGAACCTCAAGCCATCACTCCCCCCGGGCAGAACAACGCCGAGCGGCTCTGCGGAAACTTCCTCGTGGTCGTCCCGGAGCAGGAAAAGGACGCGAGCCAGTTGGTGGAGGACGGCTTTGCCTGGCTGCTCACCGAGGCCTCCTGGAAGGCCGTGAAGCGGGCCCTGACCGAAGGCGGGGCGCTCGCGCTTCTGGACTCGGCGGGCAGCAAGCGCTTGCGCATCGAGTGGGCGTAGCGGCCCTCCAGATTCAGGCATTCCGTGCACTCAGCGCCAGATGGGCGAGTTGATCGCTACATCGTGCGCGTCGCGCCTCCAAACCGCGAGGGAGACACGTGGGCCGTGACCTAGACTGAGTCCGTTTCCCACTCGACCTACGGATCCGCCCGAACATGAAGCCCACGCCCGGAGACATTCTCGCCGTCTACAACCCTCGGCTGGACGCCTACACCGCCGTCCAGGTGACCGCCCTGAAGGCGGAGGGGAAGAGCGAGCTGGCCGCCGTGCTGGCCTTGGACTGGGTGGGCCCCGCCCTCCCCGACGCCGCGGCCATGGCGGCCATGGCGCCCGCCAACTTCAACTTCTTCTTCTGGAAGGACCACCGCGTCCACGTCTGGGTGTCCGCCGAGGTTCCTCGTGGCTACACGCTCGTGGGTCACCGGCCGCCCCTCGTCGTCGAGGACATCAAGAGCTACAGCCGCTGGCCCTCCGGCAGCGCCACCTACAGTCAGCGGCGCTGGGAAGCCATCCCCCAGGCCGAGCGCGACCTCTTCAAGCAAATGGACGCCAACCGCGACAAGAGCGTGGTGCTCAAGCTGGGCGACCGCGAGGTGCTCCGCTCGACGCAGCGGCTCGACACGGACAGGCTCGCCGCCGCCCCCAATCTCGCGGTGTTCGAGGTGCTGCCCATCCTGACGTCCGTCAACGCCGACGCCCCCATCCCCGGGCTGTTCGACTTCATCCGCCGCCGCCCGTTCGTCTATGAGTCGGACGTGCGGGCCCACGGGGAGCGCGTCGTCGACCTGCGTGGCGCCAATCTGACGCGACTCACCCTGGAGGTGACGGGCGTCCACGAGCTCCACCTCAACGAAGGACTGGAGCACCTGTCCCTGATGGGACAGGCCAGCCCGGAATTGAAGATTCACGCGGAAGCCGATGGCCGATGGCTGACGCTGTCCGTGAACAACCCGGCCATGGCCTGGTCCGGACTGGACGCACTGGACAGCCTGCATGTGCACGCCGCACAGGAGGTGGATGTCGCCGGCATCGTGAGGCGCTTTCCGAAACTGACGGAGCTGCGCATCTGGGGGGCCCCTGGCTACTTGAGGAACACCTCCGCGCTGGCGGCGCTGCCTGAGCTGCGCATGCTGACGTTGAGCGACATGTTTGGAATCACGCCCGACGAGTTCCCCGGTCCGGAGCGCTTCCCGCATCTGGGGATGCTCTGGCTGACGAGCATTCCCGCCGAACTCGCCGCCGAGGTGAAGAAGGCATACAAGGCCGCGGCTCGGGAGGGCCTGGACCTGTCCGTGCGTCAGCCGCGCAAGGCCGAATGGCTGGCGGAGAACCTGGACAACCCGTTCCGCATCTGGGACGGGGCCGACACCATCAGCCCGACCCAGGCCAAGAAGGCCGCGACGCTGTATCGACAGGCCCGGTCGGCCGCGCTCAAGGCCGCGTCCGAGGAGACCCGCGCCGCCGCCCTGGTCTCCGCGCTGACGCCCATCGTCACGACCTATACCGAGGGCTTCAACAAGATGGATGCGCGAAAGACCTTCATCTACACCGAGGAGCGTGAGCACATCTACGTCGCGCTGATGGGCATCTTCGACGCGGTGGACGAGAAGCTCCGGTCCAAGGGCGGGGCATCCGCCGAGCCCCTGAATCGAGAGGCGCTGGTCTCGGTGCTGGATTCGATTCGCGACTTCTAAACCAACGATCTCGATTCTCGCACGACGTCAGGAGGCACGCCTGAGGTCGGCTCGGCGCAGGGATGGACAGGCAGAGCGCTGTGCATTCCGCGCGTTGAGGTAGGCATGTACCCGCACCATGAG
>NZ_JABUMU010000043.1:0-32598 GCF_013336625.1 Myxococcus sp. CA033
GGCCCTCCCAAGCCTCAGGCGCTGCCGAACGCCGTCTGGATAAACGACCCCGCACGGCTCTCCACCTCTCAGCAGACCGCTAAGTAATCTCACGAAGTCGCTGTCTCATCCGCGTTGACAGGTTCCGTCAGCTTCTCCCGGCGGACGTCTCCTTCGAAAGCGGGGAGGTCCAGAGGTTCTGGTGGCTCCATGTCTGTCGCTCGATTTATTGCGTCGACAAGAAGCGCACGAAGGGCCTCTTCTACTCACCCCGGGAGATGTTGGCGATTGGCAAGCTCGTGCTCGATGAACATGCGCTCGCAGCCATTCCCCTGGAGAGACGGCTCATCTTCCGACTGGGCGAACTCCTCTACACCATCCTCCTCCACTCGTCCCTGGTGGACCGGCTTCGAGGATGGGAGGCAGAGGGGTTCAAGTTCATGCCTGTCGCGGCGTGGTACCACCCCGACTTTATCGAGGACTACGATGGCCCGTGACGCCCTGGCTGCACCCATCGCCACGTGGAGCGCTTCGAGACGTACTGCCAGCGGGCGAGGGACAGCCAGGGCCCGTGGCGCTGGCGTGTGAGGCACCCGCGCGCCTGGCGCTCCACCGCGCCAGCTACACGTAGTCGCACTTAAAGCTCTTCAGTGTGCCGACTGCTCACTCGGGAAATTCGGCGAAGGTAGAACCTCCGAACGATTGGGACGGGCCGGCGTCATAGCATTGCCAGTTCTCGAACCGTACGCGCATCGTGGACTCATCGACCTGCGCTACCTTTACCCGTCCAATGATCCTGCTCCTGCACCGAGCATACTCCATTCTCTGCACGTAGACCCACTCGTCGCCGCCATCCAACGCACGTTGACATTGGTTGAGGATCTTCTGGTTCGTCGTGATGAACGCGAGCCGGTCGTTAGTTGGGTCCCAGCCGTTCTCGTAGGTCTGCTCGTCCTCAGGATGCGCAACCAGGAGCACCAGTCTTTTCGGCATTCCAATTTCCCTCAGGTCGCACTCGCGAACCTCGGTTCGAAGGTAAGGAGCCACTCGGGAACATCATCCAATGGCGGCGGTGGCGGCGTCGCCGGCACGGCCACCGGGTCTTTGAAGAACAGGTTCCAGGCGACGAACTGAAGGCACTTCGCGAACAGTGGGATTTGGGCCTGCTCCTCAGTAAGGACCCGGAGAAAACCCGGGACCAAGTACATGTTCCATCCGGCAGTGAAGTACTCGGGGTCGTGAACCGAGGCCCAGATGTGTGCTACGTCCCACCCCACGGCCACCTTGCGCCGCTTCCCATTCATTGGACGGCCGATGTACCGGCCAAAGGTGACCCTCGCGGTCGTGTTGTCGCAGACTTTGACCTGCCGCCCCTTCCAGACGGACATGTCACCCTCTTTCTTGCCCGGATGGTGCGCCTTCGATTCACGCACACGGTCGGGAAACATGACGGGCTTCCGACGCACCACGCTCGGCTGGATGAAGAGCGAGGCGTTCAGGACGATCCGCACGACCTCCGCGTCCGTTCTCCCTGTTGCCCACTCAAAAACCTGCAGCGGTGACGCCACAAGGAGCTGCGGAACGTCCACGATCTCCTCCGGTTCGGGGCCCAACATCCGGCAACTACTTAATAAGATCAACCCGAGGTTCGAGCAGGGAGCGCCGATGCACGTTCCCGAGAGCCTCTCGATGAACTTCCCGTTGCTCAACGAGCTCATTCGCGAGCGCCCGTGATCAATCGGAGACACCTGTGCCTACCCAAAATTCGGTCACTGCGTCAAAGCTGCGTCAAAACGCGCGTCATGACGTGAGCGATGCGCATGACGAGCCTCTGGGGTCCTCCCTTCCGTTTGACAGAGGTCGGAATTAGGCCCGGCTCAGACGCCTCAAAACCTCTCTGCCTGCGTGTGACATTCCCCGTCCTTCCTGCGAACGCAGGTAGGCTGGTGCAGCACGCGCGGGTCTACGAGGGTGTTGTTGGAAAGACCGAGACTTTACGCAGCGCGGCGATCGTGGATGCGCGGCGTCCTCCCCCGCCTCGAGGAGGATCTAACACGCCTGCTGGAGCAGCGTGCGCCACCGGTTGTGCCCCCCCGCTCATCAGTCCGATGGTATCGCGGGTGCGCCTTCGTGTTCATCCTCCGAGAACCTTCATCGCCGCGGTCTTCGGGTCGCCGAAGAAGATCGGGTCGACGTGCTCCATGATGTCAGCGCTGACGTCGAGGAAGTTCCGCTTGTTCTCGATGGGGATGAGGGCGCGCTTCGCGCCGTTGTCCTTCGCGACCTGGAGGGGCTCGGCGAGCGAGCGTAGGGGCTTGATGTTCCCCTGGACGCTCATGTCGCCGAGAATGAGGAGCGCGGGGCTCACGGGCGCCTTTCGCAGCGCGGAGTAGCAGGCGACGAAAAACGCCACGCCGAGCTCGGCCTCGACCCGGTTCGCGAGGAGGTCGATCACCTCGGCATGGATGTCGGAGACGTCGAGGTCGCGCGCAATGCCAAGCTCGGACTTCTTCGCCTGCAGGAAGCTGAAGGCGCGCTGGACGGACTCCTTCATCGCGCCCGCCACTCCGCCCGCGAGCTTCAACTTGCCGGTGCCGCTCGAGACGGAGACCTCGACGCGGTACAGGCCGACGGTGCCGTCGGTGGTGACGCCGGCGCTGTACACGGTGCCGGGCGCCAGCGGGTCGGTGGAGATCAGATCGCGTCCGCCTTGCTCGGGCACGCCGACGAACTTCTCTTCGCCGGTCTCCTGCAGCGTGTAGCTGAAGGACGTGTGGTAGTACTCGAAGGAGCCCATTTTCTTGAGCTGCTCCTTCACGCGCCGCCGGCCCTCGAGCGCGAGTTCGAGGACCTCGGCGAGTTCGTCCTGGGTCACCTCGCCGTGCGGGAACAGGATCTTCATTAAGCCCGAGACGGTCTTGCGCACCGCCTTGCGGTCGCGGGCGTTGAGGTGCGCGCCCATCGAGAAGTGACGGTCAATGACCTCCGTGAAGTTGTGCTTCCGCATCTCGCGGAGCGCTTCGGCGAGGTAGTCGATTACGAACCCGTAGTGGTTCGTGAAGAGGTCGTTCCGCATCTTCGGGATCTCCCAGCCAGGGAGGTAGAAGTGCATGCGGTCGATGAAGGCCATGTCGTCGCGGATGATGTCGGGCATCGGCGCGAAGAGGTGGCCGGTCTGGACCATCACGTCGACGGGCTGGTTGGTGTTGCCGAACATCGCGATGCTTGCGTCACCCGAAACCGCCTCCTGCCCGCGCTGGAAGGTGCCGGACTCGCAGTAGGTCTTCATCGTCGTGATGACTTCCTTCGGCATCTTCTGGAGGTCGGCGACCTCGTCGAAGCCGACGACGTCCCAGATCTGCACCATGCCCTTCTGGCGGCCGTTCATGTGGCCGAAGAGGTTGGCCACTGTCGTGCCGCCGGTGAGCAGCGCCGAGTACGGTGAGACCTCCTGGACGACGTAGCTCTTGCCCGTACCGCGGGGCCCGAGCTCGACCATGTTGTAGTTGCGTTCCGCGAGCGGGATGAGGCGCACGAGGAAGAGCAGCTTCAGACGCCGCGACATCTCGCCCGGCTCATACCCTATGCTGCGCATGATGAGGTCGAGCCACTCGTCGGTTGTGAACTCGCCCCGGACGCGGCGGTACTCTTCGAGATCGAACGTGGCGATCTGGATGGGCGTGAGCTTGTCGATCCAGAACGGGTTCTTGCCGCGCGACTCCTCGTCGTACTCGAAGCGCATGTCGACCTGCGACCAGACTCCGCCCATCACGAGGCGCTCGTAGTCGCGCACGTAGTGCTCGGGCACGTGGACGTTCTTGTGGCCGAAGTTCGTGACGTCGGCCCAGTAGTCCGAGTCGACGAGGCGGACCTTTACCTTGTCGATGAAGGTGTGCCGCCCGCGCTCCTTGACCATCGCCTGCGCCTTCATCGACTCGTCGGAGCGGATGTAGTTGTTCGCGAGCGTGTCGTTGACGACCTGCAGCCCCATCTGGATCGCGACCTCGTCGGAGGAGGCGCAGTACTTCCCGAGGAGAAACTCGAGAACGAAGACCGGCACGTTGGCACCGACCTTCACCTTTCGAACCAGGTCCTTGCGCACCACCTTCCCCGCGAAGAGGCGGTTGACCTTGTCGTCGAGTGCATCTCGTGTCGGGACTGTTCCGTTGCTCATGGATCACACTCCAAGTCGAACCGGGATGTCGGTGGGCGAGCGGTACAGCTCCGCGTCGGTCGTCGGGTCTTGCACCACGACGCGCAACGAGGCGGCGCGCTCATCGCTCAGCAGGAAGGCGATGGTCACCGGCTTGTTCGGCTCGAGCTTCACGGTGCCGGTCGCCCGGTCGAACTGCGCGTCGACCGCCATGCCTACCGACCCAACCTGTTTGCCAGCCGCCATCAGCAGCGGCCGAACCTGGATGCCCGCGGCGCCCAGAAGCATCTGCTTCGCGCCGTAGGTAAACGTGACGCTGAAGATGCGGTTGGTCACCGCATCGGGCAGCCCGATCGCCTCGATGGGGCCCGCCGACGGACGGACGGACTCGCGCACCTTCGTGCGCACGGTCAGCACCGGGATGACCAGTTCCTGGAGCGAGGGGCCGCCGTGATGGAAGGCGAGATCGCCGCCCGCCTTGAAGACCCCCGTCGCCGCAGGGAAGACGAACTCGAGGTCCGAAGCGTAGCCGAGCGACGACGCCGGTACGCGCACGCAGCCCGCCGACGTGGCGCCGCCGCGACCGACCCAGCAGCGCCGGTGCAGCTCTAGCGTGTTCCCTCCGGGGGCGTCGGTGCGCATCGACTCGTCGCGGTCGTTGGCGAAGAACAAGTGACCGTGGTCGGCGCTGACCACCGCGTGCTCGATGCCCGCTGCCGCCAGTTTGCGAATCGCGCGCGCGATGTTGTCGATGACCATGTCCATCACCTGCCGCGCCTGGAACGTGAAGCCAGTCTCGCCGGCGTGATCGATCTCCTGCGAGCGGACGACGACCACCTGCGCGCCATCTAGCTTCTTCGAGAGCTTCGACGGCTGAAGGCTCAGCAATTCGTCGAGCGCAAGGTCGACCAGCTTCGGCACACGCGCGGCCGCGTGCTTCTTCCGGGTGGCGAGGTCGGGCAAGAAGCTATCGTCGATGCGAGCACCGAGCTTGCCACCCTGTTCCACGACCGAGAAGCTCGCGGACGCGCCGGGCTGCAGCGCCGCCATGCCGATCGGCGTGATGCTGGGCAGCGCGCCCACGGCGGCGCGCACGGAGACCTCGGAGGTTTTGGGCAAGCGCTCGGCGAGCTCGACGCCCATCTCGAAGCGCATCGCGTCGACGAGAAAGTAGGCGACGGGCTTGGGCTTGTCGGCGACGACTTCGCTCCAGACGCGCGTCTGGTGAAGAGCCCCGGGCACGGTCCACCCGGCCTTTACGAGTGCCTTGGTGAAGCCTTCCGCCATCGCGTGGCACGTGTCCTCGTGGGTGCGCCGGACCACACCAAGTGGACGCTCCTCGGGCTCTTCGTCGAGGTTCGCCACCCAAGCCTCGAGGCGGCGCTGGGCCTGGTCGAGACGGAACCACCCGTCCTGCGACACGTAGGCATCGAGCCACACGGCGGCGTCTCCCGAGGTCTTGTTGACGGCCTTTCGCACTTCCATCGCGACGTTGCCCAGCTCGGCCATGCGCCGAGTGGCTTCCCACTGGGCCTTCCGGCTGACGTCTCGGTCAAGCCAGAAGCTCTGCTCTCGGTCCACAACGAGCGCGAGGGCCTCGCCGAACTTGCCGTTCGAAATGAGGTCGCCCGCGTGGCGAAGGAGTGCGCGCTCTTCGAAGCGGAACGTGTCGATGGAGCCGAGCGCGCCGGGGGGCAGCTTGGCGTTCTTGAGCCCGAGTTCCTCCTCGACGCGGTCCGCGAGCGCCGCGTAGGCATCGGCGTGGCCGGTGCGCAGGCGCCGGGCGATTTCGCGCACGACCGACTCCTCGTCCTTCGTCGCCGGCTTCCCGACGCTGTCGAGCGACGCGGGCGCGTCACAGGACAGGTCGAGGCGGAACTCGCCCGCGAGCACGTAGCGCAGCGTGATGGCGCGGAGCTTCGATAGCGGTGAGTCCGCAACGAGGTCGAGCCCCAGCCGCGCCTTCACGAGCTTGGTCAGCTCGCGCGTCGCCTCTTTGCTCACGATCTCCGGGTCGCGTGCATCGCTCACGAGCCACGCCGTGAGGAGCCCGTCGTTGCCGCTGGCGTCGTGGAAGATGCTCTTCAGGATCGACGGCGGCTCCGCGCCGGAGTTGCCGGCGGCCGCGCGCGCGAGGTCTTCGTAGGAGACCTTGCGGTCGAAGGGCAGCATCTCGTCGACGACGCCGAGGGTGTACTTCTGGAGCAGGACGTTCTTGGCGAGCTGCTTGAGCTGCGGCTCCCACGTCGTGCCAGCCTTCTCCAGCTCCATCAACACCGACGAGCGGCGGTCGCGCGCGATGCCCGGAACGTAGATGACCACCGAGTCGGGCGTGTCTCCGCTCACGTGCGGCTCGACGACCGCGCGCAGCTCGAACATCGAGCCCGAGAACTCGGCGAGGCTCGCCTTGGCGCCCGCGACAGCCACGGGAACGGGAACGGGAACGAGCTCGCTCACGGCCCGCGGGCCGCCGCGCACCTCGTTCACGAAAGGCTGGAACTCGCCGCGCTCGTCGTACCAGACGACGACACGCCGGGACTTGATCTTGTCGGCGAGCTGCTTTGCCACGTAGTCGTGAAGCGTGTGCATCAGGCGTCTCCTCCCTCGGCAGCGGCAGCGGACTTGCGACGGCCACCACCACGACGCCCGCCGCTCTTGCCGGCCGCGGCAGGCGCTTCGAGCAGGCTCTTCAGGGCGGACTTCACGGCGGGCGAGGTTCGCTCGCGCACGAGTTCGTCCACGCTGCGCGTAGGCGTCTTGCGGGCGGTCCACTTGCCGTCCGTGCCCTCGATCCAGAACAAGTCCTCAAGGCCGTGGGCGATCGCGAGGCTCCGGTCCTTCGCGCACTTGGGCACCACGCGCTCGGGCCACAGATGCATCGCGAGGTGGGCCCAGTCGTACTTGCCATCTGCAAGCGCGTCCCAAGTGGACTTGAGCTCCTTCTGCCAAGCCTTGTTCTGCGGGACGAGGCGCCAGAGCGGGGCGAAGTTGATGATGACGCCGTCATCGAGGTTCGGCTTCCAGAGCGGGGCGACGCGCTTCACCTCGTCGAGGAAGGCGCGCAGCTCCTCGACGAGCGCCTCCTGCGCGGCGAGCTGCTTGCGCTGGGCGGCAGTGGCGCCATCACGCAGCTCGCTGGCGAGCGACTCGAGGCGTCGCTCCTCGTGCGCGAGCTTGGGCGCGGCGTAGTCGTTCTGAACGCGGAAGAGCGTGTCTTTGCTGAAGGCGTGGACGTAGAGCCAGACCGAGTAGCTCGTCGATGGCGTCGCGAGCTGCCAGTAGATGGGCGCCCGTCGGCCGGAGCGACCATACGTTTGAATGTGGCCCGGAAAAAAGTCATTTCGAACGATGGGACGGAGTCCCTCAACCCTGGCCACAGCGACATCGTCAAAGACTCGCTCCACCTGGCGCACGAGATCAGCAGGATGTCCCTCGTCGTCCACGAGTACATCCCGGGCACGAACGCCATCGGTGAGCGCAGGTGCGCGCCATGCACGCCTCACAAAGGGGTCGCACTCTCGGGGCGGCAGCTCGGTGTTGCCGGTTGCGAGGCCAACATCAAATCGACCAAAGGCAACTCCGATGGCCCAAGAAATCGTCGCCTCCTGGGCATTGGTAGCGACCAAGGCCTCTTCAAGGGCGTCCCCAGCCGCGTCAGCAGCATCGTCAAGCGCGGCGTCCGTATCGTCGTGCTGCTCCGTCGACGGGGCAAGCTGCGCGAGCGCTACACCGTAGAGACGAGCCGCGATTTCATCGATTCGTTGCTGAACACCGTCTAGCTCGACGTTTGCCTCCGCAGTTGAAAGCCCCGGCTGACGACTCCGAAGGGCAGGCGGTAGCACGAACTCGCTCGAGGTCTCGACCTCCGACTGGCTCGTCCGAGCGGCATCCCAGGCGCGAACGGCAAGTTCCGCCAACTCGCTCTTCGCCTCAAGAGGAAGCGACGGTGGGAGTGGAAGACGCTGCATCGCGGTCACAACAAACTCAGGGAACTCGAAACGCCCGAGGAGCACCTTGTAGAGGTAGTCGACTACGCGACTTGCGCTGAGGCCGAGCAGCCAAGGGAGATCAGCCTCGGAAGCGGCCAGCATGAAGGAACGCACGCTGAAGATCGCGCCCGCAGGCAGCGCCGACGGAGAAAAGTCACGTGCACGCAGCGGCCATGTGATCCCAGGACGCTCGAACAGATCGACCGATGCGGGACGCTCCATTGGGCGGTGCACCGACCCGAGAAACGCTCGGTATGAGCGGCGACGACTGTCCCATGCGACGACGAAGTCGATGTCGGAATAGAATCGGTGAGTCGAGCCCTTGGCCCACGGCCGCCACGCGTCACTTTCCGGCACTTCCCAAGCAAGCCGAACGAACCGGAAGTTGTCCTCAATGTTGTTCGTGGTGCGAGCGACGCGCTCGCTCCCTTCAAATCGCTGATCCGTCGCAAAGAGCTGGCGAATCTTCAGCGGGACCCAATAGGAAAACGGTGCGCCTGGAATCCTCGCGAAGGAGTCCGCATCGTCCTCAAAGCAATTCGGAGCATCGTTCCCAGCAGCGATCGAACTTACTGCGGCGCGAAGCGCCTCAGCCTTGTCCTGCACGGGCGCAGCAAGAACTCGGAAGAAGACGGTCATGCCCGGGCCTCCAGACAGTACGCGGCGGTCTCTACCATCGCGCTATCGAGCACGCCTGCACCGAGGTCCGCAAAAACGACAGGCGGGGCGAGGCGCAGGAGCACATCCTCCCGCCACTTCTGGAAGCTCGAGAGGAAGAAACCAGTCCGCGACGTGATCGCACCGACACGTCCTTGCGGACCGAGAAGCTCGATCCCTCGCTCGATGAACGCTGCATAGACGTCATTCTTCGTCCTGGGGTAGGCCTTCTCGAAGTCCTTCTTCGCCTTCATGCTTCCGGACCCGAAGGGCGGGTTCATGAGCACAACGTCGAACTTCCTCTCTGCGACTCCAAGCAGAGCGACGCCGTGCGCAGCGTCGTCAGCGAACAGGCGCCGCCGCGTGTTCGCGCGGGAACCTTCATTGATCACGAAACGATCGAGGGCAGCGCGGATACGCTCCTTCGGCGGCGCGAAGAGGTCACCGGTCTGACCGCGCTTTGCCTGACGCGCGACGAGCTGCTCGATGCGAAGCAAGAGCCCTAGATCGCCCGCGAGGCTCAGCGACTCGACCAGCGACGTGAACACTCGACCAAGCTCGGCGTCGCCCAGCTTTGCGACGAACTCCTTGGCGATTTGCTCGTCGGCGACGAGCGGTTCGGCCACGACGATGTTCGAGCGCCGGATCTGCGCCCGCTCGGCGCGGCTGATGCCGAAGTCCCGGTACGCCTTCTGCGCGCGCATCCACAGGGCGAGCTGGGCGATCTGCGCGCATCGCGGATCGATATCAACGCCGTGGAGGTTTTGCGCCAACACGAGCCCCGGCATCGCCTTCCGTAGAGCGTCGAGGCACGGGTAATCCTCCGCGAGCATCTTGCCCGTCGCTTCGCTTTTCGGGCTCGCCGGGTCGGCATAGGCCTCCTCGTAGATCGCGAGCAGCAGGTCGAACGCGTAAAGGAGGAAGTGCCCACTGCCGCACGCCGGGTCGAGCACGCGCAGGTCGCGCGGGTCCTTCTTCGCGCGCGGGGCGAACTCCTCGTCGGGTTTGTGCACCATGTACTCGCAGCGCTCGGCGAGGGTCGTCTTGGTCTCGCGCATCTCGTACCAGATGCGGCCGAGCGTGTTGTCGGTGAGGAACTGGACGACGTAGCGCGGCGTGAAGAACTGGTTGCGCACGGCCAGCTCGCGGCTGTTGCGTGGCGCCTGGCTCTCCTCGCGCATCTTGCGGCGCTCGTCCTGGCCATTGAAGAACTGGTAGACCCAGCCGATAGTCTCGTCCTCGCCCCACACGCGGGCGAGCTCGGTGGTGTTCAGGATGTCGAGGAGCTGCTCGAAGGTCGCGCGCTTCGGCCACAGCACGCTCGACGGATCGCGGCGATCGAAGAGAACCTTCACCTCCGTCGACAGCTCATCAAAGAGCGACTCGATGTAAAGCCGGTAGCCTGCGCTGTCGGGCAGAAGCGGCAGTCCCGGTGCCATGCCGCAGAACTCGCGGTAACCGCCCGACTGCTCGCCCTTAGTGATGCACTCCTGCACCAGTTCGCGCGCCTCCAGCATCTTCAGCGCGACGAAGCGGTTGAGCGTCGTGAACGCGGCGTCGCGCAGGTAGTCGGTGACCGAGTCGGCGGCGTTCATGCCGGCCGCGCGCTTGTGGTCGATGGCGGCGACGATGCGCTCGCGCTGGAAGGCCTGGCGGGCCGAAAGGTGCCCGCCGGCCTTCGTGGCGACCTTGCCGTCACGGTGCACGTCGAAGTCGCCCTCGAGCTGCGCGGCGAAGTCCCCCTCGAGGAGCTTCCGTGCTCGCTGGGTGGCGCGTTCGATGGCGTTGCGTGTGTCCTTGTTCATCTTCGCGCGCCCCTTACTGAACGATGATCTTCTTGCCGGCGCCGATGAGGCGCGCACATTCTTCACGCACGCCGCCGAGCGCTGCTTCGAGCTGCTCCTCGGTCTCAATGCCCCCAGCGAAGTAGCTGCCAACGCTGACCGTCACGACGCGCTCGCCGTCGATGCTGCGGCGAAGCTCGGCGATGGCGGCGCTGAGGCGACCACCGCACGCGTCGCGGTCGGCGCGGAGCTGCGGGATCGGCACGCGGGCTTCGTCGCGTTTTTGACCGCGCTCGAAGGGCTCGGCGAGGCGGCGCTGCTGGTCCTCGTCGATCTCCGTCCACCCCGGCGTCTTGATGAGCTTGTCGAACGCCTTGGCGTAGGCGGCGACGCGGGCGCCGAGCGCCTCGTCGAAACGCTTCTGGTACTCGATCTCAAGCGCTTTGGTGTGTTGCTCGATGGAGGGCAGCTCCTTGAAGAATGTCTCGCGGGCGAGCAGGTCGTCGAGCGACGAGGCTCGCGTGCGCAGGTCGTCGGAGATGTCCGACTCCTGGCTGAAGAAGCCCCACAGGCCCACCTGCGCTTTGCGCGCACGCTCCAGATCGTGGAGGCGCGGCTCGCTCAGTACTTGTTCCAGCTCGACGGCGCGCTTGATGGCGTCCTTGATGGCGCGGTGGCTCGTGTTAAAAGTCGCGATAGCGTTGTCCTCCGAGCCTCGGAGAATGGCCTTCATCTGGCCGATGGCGCCTTCGAGCACCGCAGCGCCTGGCAGGCGATGCGCGGTTAGTGTCGCGAGCGCGGACGAGACGGTGTCCTCATGACGCGCGACTTCCTTGCGGAGCTCGGCGACGATGGCGCTGGCGTTCAGCTCCTTAACCTCGCTGCCGAAGGTGTCGCGGAAGGCCTCCGAGGCCTTCACCAGCTCCTCGAACGCGATGCCCTTCTTCGGGCGGAACGACGCCTGCCGGAACAGGTTGTTGTTCGAAAACGTGTCGCGCGCCTCGACGCCCGTCACCGTGTCGAGCGTCTGGCCCTTGCTTGTCGCCTCGATCTTGCCGGCGCGCAGCAGCGACAGCACCAGCAGGCGCACGACCTCGAAGTCCCAGCCGAACGGCTCCTTGGCGAACTCGTCGGTGAGGTAGCGACCGCTCGCGGTGTCGCCATAGTTCGCGCGCTCCTCGATGCGGTCGAGCACCTCCTTCAGCGCGCCGCTTTCGGTGCGAAAGACAGTCTTGCCCTTCTCGTCGCGGAGGAGGCCGAGGGCGCCGAACACGCTAGGCAGGCCCTGCAGGTTCTCAGCGGTGAAGAGAGCGTCGGTGCCCTTCTTCACGTCCGTCGCCTTCGCGGCGGCCTCCTTGAAACGGTCGAAGACCTCGGGCAGCACCTGCCCCAGCACCTCGGCGGCGGTCTTGCCGACGTCGGTGGCGCGGTCGGTTGGGCTACGGTCGTTGCCCCGAAAGTAGATTCGGCCGGAAAGGCTGGCGGCGCGAAAGAGGCGCCGCAGCTCGTCGCCATGACGACGCAGGCGAATGCGCTCCTCGGCGATGAGCGCTGGAGTATCCTCGCCCTTCGTTTCGCGCTCCTTGCGCGCGAGCATCTCCTTGCTGCGGAACAGCTCGACGGTCTCGCGGTCGATCGCGTCAGTGAGGGCGATGGCCCAGAAGACGTGCTTGCGCTCCTGCTGGCTGCGCGTGCGGAGCTCGGTCGCGAGCTCGTCGAAGTTCTTTCCGTCCTCGGTGAGGTGGACCTGGAACATCATGTCGCCTGCCGTGCTCTCGCGACCGTGGATGGCAAGGCCCGCCTTGAAGGTCTTGGTGTCGAACAGCGTGTGTGACGGCTGCGGCTGCCAGAACCCCGACAGCACCTCCTGGTAGAGCCGGTGCGAGTCGCCAGGCTTCGGGCTGATGCCGTTGCGCAGCCGATCCCAGTCGTCCTCGGCGGGCGTGGGGATGCGGTAGCCGTCATCGCCATGACGAACCTGGTGGGCGGTTTCGAGCGCGCGCAGCGCCTCCTTCACCGAAGCGAGCTGCGAGTCATCGCCGACCTGGCCGTGCAAGGCCGCCGCGGTGTTCTCGGCGCTGCGGTGGACGCTCTTCACATACTGCAGGAGGCAGATGACCTTCGCGACTGGCTGCGCGAGCGGGTGGTCAACCAGTTTAGAAATGGCGGCGATCTTCGCACGCACCTCGGAGCCGATGTTCCCCTCGACGAGGTCGTAGACCTGATCGAGCCGCACGAGAGCGCCGAGCGCGCCGTCGGCCAGGTTCACGGCGGGGTTTATGAGAAGCTGCTGCGCGAGCTTGATGATGGTGCGGTTCGCGCCGCCCACGTGCTTGCTCGCGCCGCCCTGCGTGCGCAGGCCGGAGACGACCTGGATGATGAGGTCGATTTGGTACGGTAGCAGAGGGTAGAGGTCAATGAACGCCTCGCGCGTGACCTCGGGGAGCTTGATGTCGGCGGTGAGCCGCGTGTGCTCGGTGAGCCGTCCTCGGTGCTCGTCGAAGAGCTTCCCGAGCGCCGTCTGCGCGCCGGCGTTCTTCGAGAGCACGCGGCGGCTCGTGACCTCGGAGATGTCGGAGGGCTCGAGGTGGACCTGGAGCGGAAAGCGATCCATCAGGCGGGCGAGTTCGATCTTCTTGTCGTCGAGGCTGGAGACGAGCTCGCCGAGCTTCTCCTGCGAGGTGACGACGACCCAGTGCTTGCCGCGTCCCTTCACGCCGAGGCTCTGAACGATTGCCTGCAGATCGAGCATCTTCTGGACGTCGCGGGCGACGAACTGGCCCACCTCATCCACGACGAACATCAGCGAGAGCCCCGGCTTGCGTCGCTTCATCAGCTCGCCCGCGCGCTCCGCGAGCTTGCCGGGTGTGATGTCGGTCTTGTTCTTGACGGCCTTCACCCACGAGTCTGCCATCGGGTAGGTGTCGGGCTCGAGGCTGTGAAGCACGCGGCTCGCCTCGGACAGCGCGAAGGCAACCTTGCCCTTCTCGGCAGACCACGCCTTCTTGAAGAGCCGCTTGTACTCCTGCTCGAACTTCTGGAGTGAGCCCTTCTCCTCAAGACCGATCTCCAGCTCCGAGAGGTCGAGGTCCTTGGCGTAGCCGAGGCTCTGGAGGAAGAGCCCGTACATGATCTCGGTCAGCGTCTGGTTGCCGCTGCGAATGCCTCGGTCCGTCGAGACGTCGAAGATGACCGCATGGGTCGGGATCTTTTCGTTGATGGCCTTCAGCAACACCGAGAGCTTCTTGTCGCCCGCGCGCTCGGCGAAGCGCTCGGCGGCGGACTCGCCGGCCACCGTGCGGTTCGCGACGGACAGGCCGAGCATCTTGGCGAAGCTCGACTTACCGGATCCGAAGAAGCCCGAGACCCAGATCGCGATGCCTTCGTGCGGCTTGTTCGGCGTCTCGCGGTACGCGTCGAAGATACCGGTGTAGTGGGTGCGGATCGCGTCCGTGACAACATACTCGTGGATTTCGTCGCGGATGATCTCCTCGTCAGTCTGGTCGACCTTGATGACCTCTTCGATCCGACGATGGATGTCGTTCGCGAACAGGGTCTTGATGGGCGTCGTCATCGTCGTGGTCCTCAGAAGATCTTCGGGCGGTAGTTGTGCTCCGCGTCGAGCACGCCCATGAATCGCAGGCCTGCCGCGCCATCGAGGTCGCCGGGGTAGAAGAGAACGGTTGGAACGTGGACGCGCCCCTTTAGCTGCTCAAGCAGCGAGAAGGTCCGGTACACGGGGAAGAGCGCACCGGTACGCAGGATGAAGACGATGTCGTGGAGCGAGTCACCCTCTTCGCTGGGGAGCTGCGACGCGACGAGGTCGACGAGCGGCGAGTCGCCCTCGGACAGCACTGCGTGAACCGTCTCGACCACGGTCTCAGTGCCGAGCTCGCGCTCAACGTCGAACCACTCGGGCAGCGAGCGCTGGAAGCGCATCGCGGCGTCGAGGCACTGGGCGAGCGAGATGCGGCGGACGCGCTTGCCCTTCTGCGAGAGGCGTGTCTCGAGCAGCGACACCTGCTGACGCAGCGCGAACTCGTCCTCCGGATCGTAGCGAAAGAGCGCGTAGGGCATGTCGTGGTAGGCGCTGATGCGCTGCCGAGGGTCGGGCAGTTCGAGGACCGGCTCGAGGTTCTGCTTTAGGCGGTGTTCGAGATCGCTCATGCAACCATCCTCTTTGCATACTCGTGGGTGCTCGTGCAGGGCAGCGAGATCTGCACGAGGCTGCCAGCGACCTGGTATTCGAGCTTGCGGTATTGGTGCAGGCGCAGAAGCTCGTGCTCGACGTCAGCGGGGCGCATTAGGAACAGGCGCCACTCGGGCGAGGCCACCAGCTTGCTGGGGCTCAGCTTCTCGTCGCGCATCGCGTGGAGCAGGTAGAGGAAGCTCCGCTCTGGTAGATGGAACGAGACGAACTCTTTGGTGATGGAGCCGCGCAGGAGGCCAAAGTCGACGGCCATCTTGAGCAGCCCCGCAGCGACGCGCTTGGTGGTCTGCTCGGTCCACGCGTGTTCCGTCGTGCCTCCACGCTTGCCAATCTCGCCCAGGTACTTCTCGACGTCCTCGGTGTGGACGCGGAACGTGCCGGCCTCATAGGCGGCGAAGAGCCAGTTCTCAAGGAAGTCGCGAACGAGGAACTCGTCGCGCGTCATGTGCCACAGGAGCAACGGCTTCCACTCGTCGACGGGCAGCCCGTGCTTAGCGAGGAGGACGAGCGGGCGATCGCGCCCGGCCGGTTCGAAGCGACGGTTCAGCACCTTGGCGACGTCGCGCAGCCAGGTGATGCTGGTGGCTCCGATGAAGTTCTCGTCGCGGAGGCGATCGAGGTTCTCGCGCTTCGAACGATCAAAGTCCCACGTCGCGAAGACGGCGTAGGTCTCTTCGATCATCGCGCCCTTCACGACAGTGAAGGACGACGTGACATTCGCGCGCGAGGACTTGGTCACGCTTCCGCCCTCCGTGCATAGGGGACGGCGAGCGCGCCGGGCTCGCCACGCGCGAAGCCGAGAGCGAGGAGCGCAACGTCGTCGTCGATGGCGGAGAACGGGCCGGGCAGCGGCACGGCGCGGCCTTCCGCCGAGCGGCGCAGGCGCCCGTAAGCCTCGATGTCGCGGTCGCTCACCAGTTCGAACGAGCGGAGGAGCGCCGTGAGGTCGGTGCCCGAGAGCGACTCAAGCTTCTCGAAGAACTCTGTCCAGTCGCTCGCATTGTCGAGCCAGTGCTCCCAGCGTGCGTCGAACTCCTCCTCGATCGCCTCGGGAAGGCGCCAGAGCGTGACGCTGCCCGGGGGTTCGAAGACCTCGGCGCACCGGTGCGCCGCGACCGCGAACACGGAGCGGGCCTGGGCGAAGCGGTGGGTGCGTGGGAACCCGCGCCGGAGAGCGGCGCCGCCGAGGCGTCCGAGCTGGCCCTTCGTGTTCCACCACTTGGCGCCGTCCATCTCGCCGAAGCGCGCGACGAGTAGGCGCAGCTTCAGGAGGCGATCGAAGTCGATCGTCGACGTGGGGCGCGCGGTAGTCACGGCTCCCTCCCGTCGTCGCGCGAGACGGCCTTCTGCTGCTCGATCCACCGATCCAGATCAACGCGCTTGAACCGCCACTGCCCGCCGACCTTGAAGGCCGGGAGCTGGCCCTTCTGGGCCATCGAGTAGACGGTTTTCTCCGCGACCTTCAGCAACTGCGCGACCTCGGGAAGTGTGAGGATCTCATCCTGCATGGGGCACTCGGCTCCATAGGTATCGTTTGGCAGGATTTTCCAGCCGACGGCACGATACAGCAGGTCGCCAAGTGCCCTCAATGGACGCGAGCAGAACGGGCTCGCTCCGACGCCTGCGCCTACCCAAAATCCGATCGCTGCGTCATGCGTACATCAAGGTGAGTGAGCGCGGTGAGCAGCACGGGGCCGGCGAGTTCCCATAGCAACGAGGAGGGGTCGGAATCACCGAGGCACCGCCCACGCCGTCTCGCGCGCCCAAGAGGCTGCGCGCTCGTGACGAGAGGAGTGCCAAGCCGAGTCAGGTCCCCGTGCAATCTGGTGGGGCAGGCTCGACACCGCCCGCGGAGGCTGTGGACGCGGGCCGGACCGGCCGAGATGAGCCACGGGGTCACCTGGACAGGGCGTCGCCCCTGAACCCTGAGCCATCCCCTCAAATGAAACCGAGCGCTTCTTGGAAAACCCGATGGCCGTGAAGGAGTTCGGCGAAGCGCTCGACGAGAGGACGTAGGCGCTCCTCCTTCATCATGGGAATGGCTTGGTAATACATGCAGCCCTGACGGAAGAGCGAGTAGGTGCGCGTCTTGACGGTGTTGGCCTTCAGGCCCGTCTCCATGCCGAGACTCTCCCCGGCGGCGCCCAGCAGCGTCAGCAGCACCTGGGCCAGGGCGCTCACCAGCAGCAACCTGTCCCTGCGCTCGGGACTCTTCACGCGCACCGAGGACAGCCCCATCCCGAATCTCAAGTCCTTGACGTCACGGAACGTCTCTTCGCACGAGAAGCGCTGAGAGTAGAGGTCCACCACCTGGCGCTCGCTGGCGCCCTCCAGGCTGGTGGCCAGACACCAAGGCTCCTTCATGCCCTTCTGGTGCACCAGCACCACCGCGGGCACCTGTGTCCGGCCCGCCGTGACGCGCACGTCCGTCAGTTTCTTGGCGTGGCCGCTGGCAGGAATCCACTCGGCCGCAGGACGCTGGTGGCCCCCTTCCACCTCCACCCGTACGTCCTTGCGAAAGCGCACCACGTACTCGAAGCCCGCCTGCGCCAGCAAGGCATACAGCCGCTGGTCCGCGAAGCCCCGGTCCGCCAGTATCGTCACCTTCACCCTTTCGGGCACGCACTCCTTCAACCGCAGCAGCAGCTCATCCTCCGAGTGGGCCCGGTTCCCCGCCAGGGCGCTCTTCTGCAGCGTCAGCCACAGCAGGGGCGTGGTGCGCCCGTGCGAGGTGACGAGGCTGGCCACCAGCGTGGTGTGGTCATCGGCCTCGAAGTCCGTCCAGTCCAGCGCCACCACCGCCTCGGTGCGCTCGGCCAGCACGTATGGCACCCACGAGGCCGCCAGCTTCCACACGTCCACTGCCTCGTTGGACAGCAGTCGGTCAACCTGCTTGATGCCGTGCTTCTGCACGCCGCCTCGGGCCCATGCCAGCGCCTGGCCAATGGCCTGCACCGACAAGGAAGCCGCGTGCACCACTCCCAACGTCGCATGCGACAGCGACAGCACTCGCTTGGCCTGCAGGTCCTCCTCGAACAAGCTCTCCAGGAACGCCCGCACCTGCTCTTCGTTGATGGCCACCTTGCGTACCAGCATGGCCTCTCCTCCTGCACCCCTGCACTCCGCTTCGCACGGAGCTGTCAGGTAGGCGCCTGGCGATCTGCTCGCTCAAATGCGGGGATAGCTCATCCCAGGTCCCTCGCGCGTCGAGGCCATGCGACCTTCACCTACCCCGTGCTTCGCCCGCGAGCCCACGCCCACCGCCACGACGCACTCTCTGTGAAGCGGGCGGCCAGAGGGTCAGAACCATGGACGAGAGGTCACCCCCGGTGTAGTTTGCGGACATTCATTCGGACCCCGATTGAAGGGCTCGCCCAGTCCGTCTTTGAAACCACTTGATATTACTCGGCTTTCGGCCCTCAGAGAGTTTGAGTCCTCTCAGAGAATCGCCGAGAACGAGTTCGCGTAGGGCTTCGTTCGGGGAGCTACTTGAAAGGCCCTACCAACTGGTAGGGCCTTTTTTGTTTAACAAGGGCCTCGCGATGACATCGCGGGGCCTTCGTGCTTAAGCCGCTGAATCCCAAGGGATTTTGCCTCGCGGTGCTGAAGAGGGCGCTCTCAGCCCTCTTCCCCAGAGAGCAAGACGCGCCCTCCTCTCCGCCGCCGATTGGGCTCTCTGGACCGCTCTTTCACCCGTTTTGGGGAGAGAGAGGCCGAGAGTGGTTAACAGTTTTGTTAACCACTTCGGACCACCGATTCTGACAATCCCTGGCTTTCGATGTCGTACCTTCCAGGGTTACGCCATTTCCCTCTTTCAGAATGCCGAAATGGGCGACCTGTTAACCGAGAGAGCGAAAAAGGGCTCGCCGTTACTCGGTATCCCCGATTTCGTCGTGCGGCGCAGACTCTCCGAGACGGCTCTCAGACTGCCTTGGCCGAGTCTTCGGCCCCCGGAAGCTACCGGCCGGCGCACCCGTCCAGAGCCTCCCGAGAAACTTCGAGAGCCCCAAGACTCCGCAGAGCACCCGCCCCTCTCGGGGCTTCACGGTGCTGCTGCGGGCCCCACGGGAGGGTCAATCCTCCAGCGGCTTGGGTGGCTTGGGCGGCGCTGCCGGCTTACCGGGCTTGCCTTGCTTGGCGTCGGTCGTGGCCGCCACAGGTGCTGAGGCGGTGACGGCCTTCTCGCTGGCCGGCAGTTCATCCACGGCCTTGAAGATGGTCTGAGGCTCGACCCGCCCACCCGAATCGTCGTCCTTGAGAACGTGCCGCTCGCCGTCCTTGCCCACCAGGATGACCTTGGTCCCGCTGCTGGCACCCAGCTTCAGTTCGCGGATCAGCGCCATGGTGGTCTGTTGATCGAGGGGCTTGTCTTCGCGTTTGCCGAGCATGCTGGCGACGGTGAAGAGCACCAGGCTGCGTTCCTTGAAGGCGGCCTGGGTAGCCGGATCCATCAGCGCTTCGTTCAGCCCTCGTAAGGTCGGGTCGGCGGCACTGGGCGCGATGATGACCAATGGCCGTGACTTGCCCAGCTCCTGGGCCAGGGGTGCGTCGCTGTCGGCAGCGAGAACGGGGCCGGCGACAATGAGCAAGGCAGCGAGGGTCAGTGACCGGACGAGCATGCGCATCTCCTTAAATGTTCCCGAATCTCAGTGACTACAGCTCCTGGCGAAAGATCCGACACGGGCGCGTAAGCCATCCGCACCGCCGAGTGGTCCACTCAATTCCTCTCCGGAGAGGCGGCCTTGCCGGCGTTCGGGTCGAGTTGCTTGGTCATGTCTTCGAGCAGCTTGTTGACCACCGGAACGGCAGGCTCGAGGCTCTGTTGAGTCAGCTTGGCTGACAGCTGGGTGACCTTGGGCATCTCGCGCAGGACTTTCTTGCCCAGCGGCGACTCGTAGAACTTGACCAACTCATGCAGCTCGCTCTCGGTGAAGGTTGCCGTGTACAGGTCGACCATTTGCGGCCTGAGCTTTCTCCAGCCGATGGCGTTGTCCAGGGCAGCGTTGGCCTTGGCCTGGTAGCTGTCGAGGACGGACTTCTTCGAGGGAGGCGCCTTGGTCTCCGCGAAGCGCTGGTCGAACATCTGCTGGACCTGTATGTACACCGCAGTGCCTTGATTGTGGGCATGGGTCAGGGTCAGGAATTTCTCGGCAGCGGCGTTATGGCTGGCGGTGGCAGCAAGCACCTGGCCACTGGCACATGCCAGTGCGACGGCGACACAGAGGACACTGAGACGGGTCATTGCAATTCCTTCATGAAAGGGAGGCGGATACCTCAGCGTAGAGCCTCCTTCGGCGTGGCAGGCATTGTCCTCAGGTGGCAAGACGAGCAATGGAACCGCACTTTCAAATCAGGACCCAAAGTGCGGTTTCAAACCCGCAGAGGAGTGAGCGAGGCATGAGCCGTATCGAGACGGACAGTCTGGGCCCGGTCGAAGTTTCAGAGGACGTCTACTGAGGCGCGCAGACCCGGCGTTCGCTATTCAGCGGCGCCATTGGCAAGGAATGCATGCCGACGCGTCTTCTCCGCGCCAACGAAACGCTCGCTCAGTGGATTGACATTCTCTTCAAGCCACTCTCTCCGACGTGCTTCAAGAACCCGTCAACGCTCCTCGCTCGTCCCCGGTAGGACTGGCCCGGGGGCAGAGACAACATAAGGCAAGCACTGGGATAGAATCCTTCACCGGAAGAGAAGGAAGGCCGTAGGGGCCGATGTGCTCTCTCCCTGGTCACTCGTCCGCCGATGAGAGGCGGTACCCGCAGAATCCCCAGAGGCTGCATTCGGTACCGGAGCGTCGAATTCGACATCGAGCTTCCGATAGGCCGTCAGCTTCGTCTCCGCGCGGCCCCCCACTCCCGGAACTCTCAACTTCTGCAGGTCGTAGCTCCCAGACCGATGCGGCAGCTTGATGAACCGCTTGGCGAGCTGATTGATCTCATCAGAGAACTGACCGGCGACGCCGCCCACCCCGCCTCCTCCTACTCCCGAAGCCAGCAACATCTTCCAGTCCACTGTCCCCGTCTTCGCCAGCTCCAGCGTGCTGCCCTCAAAGGTGCTCTCGACGGCACCACCGACGAAGCCCGCCAGGGCCTTGCTGGCCGTGGCCAGACGGCCGGTCTCCCCTGCGAACTTTTTGGCCAGTGCCACACCGCCCTGGGTCACGGAACTACCGAGGGCCCCCGCCACAGCCCCCAAACCGATGTCTATGCCCAGGTTCTTGTTGAAGAACTGCTCGGGCCCCCAGTCGTTCTCGCCCCACGAGTTTCCAATCGCAGAGACTGCGTTGCTGGCAATGGCCCCGGCGACTCCGGCGGTGGCGGCGATGCCAACGTTGACTGCGCCGGTGACGAGGGTGCTCGAGCCGGCGATGAGCCCCGCTGTCGCGCCACTCAAGGCGCCAGCGGTGGCGACGGTCGCGGCGATGCCCACCACGACGGCGGCCCCCATGGTCAGCCATTGCCACCAGGCCGCGTTCCCGGAGGGGTCGACCAGCATGATGGGATTCCCCGAGCAATAGCTGTAGCGGTTGAACATCACCGCGCTGTCACGTGAGAGGAATCGCATGAGCTGGGGGTCGTAGTAGCGCGCACGCAGGTAATAGAGCCCCGACTCCGAATCCCGATACTCGCCAGCGAAACCGAAAGGGTTGTCCTGGATCCGGAAGCTCCCGGGGTCGTTCCCGCCCGTCGAAGCGTCGAGCTCGCCATAGGCGCTGAAGCGACTTCCCGAGAGCGTCTGCCCCAGGAGGCTGGCCACCACGTGGCCCTGGTCGTGGACGAGTGCCTGCACGCCGCTGCCTTCCACGCGCCGGGTGAACCGGACCGCTCCCGAGAGCTGATAGCTGGCGCTCGTCGAGCCCTGGACCTCGTTGACGAGGTTCGGCACCGGATTCTGGTCGTAGAAGTAGTTCACTGGCGTGGCTGCCGATTCCTGCTTACTCGCCCGAAGTCCGTCGGGATGGTAGGTGTACGAGAACCGAGCGCCCGCGGCCTCGAACGCGGTGAGCTGGCCCAGCACGTTGAAGCGAAAGGCCCGCCCCGTCCCGTCCTCGACCAGGTTGCCATTGCTGTCATAGCGCAGGGGCCGCTCCGGGGTGCCAGACGCCTGGACGGCGACCAGCTTGTTGTCCGCGTCGTACTGGAAGGTGGTGGCCTCCTCCCCCTCCGGTGGGCGGCGAACCGTGCGCTCCACCACGTTGCCTGCCGCGTCGTAGGCATAGGTCCGGCGCGTGAGAAGCCCTCCCTCTGGTGCCGATACCTCCTCCTGGGTGAGCTGGCCGATGCCGTTGTACTGGTAGGCGACATGGTGATTCAGGCTCGGGTCCCGCGGGGCATGGGGGGAGGAGAGAACCTTGCGGGTGAGGTTGCCCGTGGTGTCGTCATACGCGTAGGTGATGTGCACCAACGCGTCGGCGGCGGAGAGCGCCGGGGAACGAGCCGTGGCGGCACCGATGCGACCGAAGCCATCGTATTCGTAGGTGACGGACACGCCGTTGGCGAAGGAGACTGACTTGACCTTGCCACTGTGCCCTGGAGCCTCGGACCGGGTGTAGTGGGAGAACGTCACGGCGTCGGTGGTGCCCGTCGCGGGGCCCATCGAAAGCAACTGACCGTTCGCGGTGTATCGGAAGTGGGTCACGACGCCCGCCGCGTCGGTGAAGCGGGCCAGCAACCGGGTCTCAGGCTCGTACTGCCACTGCATCTGCCGGTCTCCCGGCTGGTAGCGGGCGGAGGTCACCTTGCCATCGACCTGGTAGGTGTATTCGATTCGGCCCTGGGGCTGGTCGTCCACCTGGTGCTCAATGGACAGCAGGCGGTGGGTGGCGGCGTCGTGGCTGTACTCGAATCGCTGCCGCGTCCCGGCATCAGAAAACGTCTTGCGGACGAGGGCACCGGCGGCGTCGTACTCATGCCGGAACGTGTTGCCCGCGAAGTCCGTCTGGGTCTCCAGGTTGCCGTTCGCGTCGTACGAGAAGGCCTCGCTCTGGCCCAGGGAATGGACTGACTGGACGAGGAGCCCCGTCGCGTCGTGTCGATAGGTCGGGCCCTCGGCGGACACCCTGCCGCGTGCATCGGTCAGGGTCTTGGTCGTGCGAATCACGTTGCCAAGCAGGTCCCGCTCGTCGGTCCGGACCACCGTCGTCCCATCGCCGCCCTTCACCTCGGTCTTCCACTCATCGCCCAGGACGTCGCGGTGAAACCGCCGACTGAGGCCTGACGTCGAGACGTCTCCCAGTTGCGTGAAGACGACGCGACCCTGACCGTCATGGCCTGTCGTGGTGACCCTGGGGCTCCCTGGCGAAGCGGGGAACACCTCCTCCTTGAGGACGTTGCTGTGGTCGTCGAAGTGAAGCGTCCGGGTCCGGATGCCGTTGTAGGACTCGGTCTGGGTGCCGGCCACGTCGTCATACTCATGGGAACGGACGTTCCCCAGCGCGTCGGCGAGCTGGCTCAGCCGCCCCCGAGGGTCATAGGCGTGGGTGAGAACCGAGCCGTCGCCCAGGATTCCCTGCTCACGGGCGAGACGGCCCAAGGAGTCGTAGGTGCGAAGGTACAGAGTGCGCTGAGCCCCTTGGGGACCGGCATTGTCCGCATGGCTGACCCACTGCCCGAAGCCGTCATGGCGGAGTGTAGCCTGGTAGCCATTGGGATGGTGGATGGTCGTCGTGAAGGCCGCGTCGTCATAGGCCCAGAGGGTGGTGTTTCCCAGCGGCTCGACGGCGCTCGTCTTGCGCCCCAGCGCGTCGTGGGTGAAGCGAGTGGCGTGGCCAGCGGCGTCTGTTTCAGAGAGGGGGAGGCCCGTCGAGGTATCGATGAGCCGGCTCGTGGTGGCCCCGAGCGCATCCGTGTGCTGAACTGTCAGCAGGTGGCGGCGGCTGCTATCATGGAGGTAGGCCGTCCGGCTGTGGGTGTTCGCGGGGACGTGGTCACCGGGCTCGTGCCAAGCGTAGTCCTGACGAGAGACCCGCCCCTGAGAGTCGTACTCATAGCTCGTGCGCCGCGAAGGGCTGAAGCGACCCGACACGACAAAGCCCAGCTCGCTGAGCGCGACGAGGCGTCCATCGGAACTCAGGGTACGAGCGAGGCGGGTGACCACGGGCTGGTCGCTCAACTTCCCCGTGGCGCGGTAGTCGGAAACGTCCTTCTCGAGCTCCTGGCCGAAACGAGGGTCAAAGGAGGTGGATTCCACCTTCTCCAGTTTGAAGTCATCGCCCGGGGACGCGGTGTAACTGCTCGTGCGCGTGACCTGGCCCGCGTCGTTGTAGGTGTTGACCGCCTTGCGCGCGCGGAAGGCCCGCGTGTCGCCAGGATTGTAGGTTCGGGTCTCCACACTCGCGACGAGCTGGTAGTAGGGAGAGAGACTGTTGAAGGGGGGAAAGGTCTGGCCAGCGCCTTCGTCTGGATAGGTATAGAGCCGAGTGGAGATCAAGTCTCCAGGCTGACTACTCGAATACACGTCGGCCTGTAGCTCGAGGTGGAGATTGTTGTAGGTGTGCTGGGTGAGGGTGACGCCGTCGTCGACGGTCGTGGTGTAGCGAAAGAGATTGTCCCGGCTCTCGAGCAGGCTGTCCTCGCCGGCCAAGGTGTACTTCGGATGGCCCGTGTAATTCTGCTTGTTGCCAGCAGGGTCGAAGTCGAACTTCGTCTTCCGCTCCGCGCCCTGGCAGGTGCGGACGAGTTCGGAGACGACGTCGAGGCGCCGTTCTCCCGCAGCGCCCTTGCTGTAGATCAGGCTGTAGGAGAGCGTCGTGATGAACTGGTCGGGGGATGCGATGCGCGACAGCAGGTTGCGCAGCATCTGCCCGCCGTCATAGGTGAACGTGGTCCGCTTTCCGGTCGGGTCCCGGTAGGCCGTCAGCTGACCCGCCGGATTGCACTCGTAGGCAAAACGCAGCGGCTCCTCTTCTCCCTTGGGCAAGGTGACTTCGATGACTTCATCCGAATAATCGAACCAGATCTCCTGTCCGTAGGTGTCGACAATCCTTATCAACTTCGCATCATATGCATCATTGGGCGTGCTGTAATAGAAGAGGATGCGGTTGCCATGGGCATCCGCCCGGGCGATAAGGCGGCCTCGTAGGTCGAAGTATTGACGCTCCCCCTGCAACGAGACGAGGACGTGCAGGTAGCGCTGGCTGCTGTCGTAGGGCAGGGACGGCTGGTCATTGTGCGCTTCCAGCTTCACGTCCTGGAGGCTGTAGTACTTCATCCCCTGGGCCCATCTGGAATCCACGGTGTAGGACTGTTGGCCATTGAGTACGATTTGCCCACCGGCGATGTAGCTCAGCCTATACTGCCAGTTCGTGGGCAGTCCGAGGACGCGCCGGGGTGGGCTGCCGTCGCTCTGCATGTACTCGATGCCGAGGTCGACATCGAGCCCACCAATTCCGGGCAGCACAGGGGCCGCAACGGAAAGCCGCAACTTTCCGGTGCGCTGGTTGACCTCGGGGTGGATCAAGTCACGAAGGTTGTTGGCATTGGAGGGGTCATTGCCCTGGGCCGAGCGCTCAGGGCCCGTCAGGATCTTCTTGCCGTCTTGGCCAGAATTTTCAATTTCATTGGAGGGCGACATTTTCGTATCCTGACGTCCGGTTGCAATTACTGAGCTCTTTGCCAGAAGAGCGCCATGTGGCAGGCTCCTCCCGCGAGGTCACTCATGGAGAACTTAGCGTGGGCCGCCTCAACTTCGGTAAGGGGTCGCTCTCCTTCTCCATTCAAGAGACTGCAGACCTCCTGAAGGTGCCTTTCGTATTGGGTGCCATCGGTGAACACCCACGTCCGTTGCTGCCAAGGACCCGTCAGAGTGTGGGGTGGCGGAGCGCCTGCGCTGCTGTTGTAAATAACAGCCCCATGCGCTTTTCCTCCATTCACATCGGAGTGGCCGACTTTTGCCGTTGCCGACACGTTAGAGTTAAGCCCATTCAACTGAGTCACCACCCTGCCAATGACATTGGCAGCAGAACTGGTGTCAGCGAAGAGTTGATAGGTCCAGGCCATGACGTGTCCTCCCGATGCCAGAATGAAATCTGGCGATTTGAGCAGCGAAGCCTATTAATGCCACTGAAGAAACAACCCCTGCCGGCCAAATCGAACCCTCAATCACATTCCAAAACAAGCAGCCGAGCAGACACCATCAACGTTTATGTCCAGCACCAACAGTAGCCACCCACAATGAGTGCCCCACATGTCAATGCAATGGACCTAGAGACGGTCATGCCTCGAGTCCGCCACGACACGCACGCCCCTCATCCGCTGGAAGTGCACCTGCCGTCGGACCAGGGAGTGCCTCTCTGCACTCCCTGTGCGACAGGCCTCCCCCTCGCACTGTCGCTTCTTCAATACTTGGCTGCTGGCTGACGGCTTCCGTTCAGTCGGCCGGCCCGCTGCTCACTCATTTCAAGTGCCGCTCTGCCGCCTTGAAGAACTGCGTGAGCGAATATTCCAGCAGCGACTGGCGGGACTGCATGTACCGGCGGGCACGGAGGAAGGGCAGCCAGACGCGCTCCTGGGACTCCTCCATCTTCTGCCGCAGCACCCTGTGCCTACCCAAAATTCAGTCGCTGCGTCATGAGTGCGTCAAGGCTGCGTCAAAACGTGCGTCATGACGCGAGCGATGCGCATGACGAGCCGCTGGGGCCTCCCTTCCGTTTGATAGGGGTCGGAATTATGCCCGGCGCAGACGCCTCAACTCCTCTCTGCCTGCGTGTGGACACTCCCCAACCCTCCTGCGAACGCAGGTAGGCTGGTGCAGCACGCGCGGGTCTACGAGGGTGTTGTTGGAAAGATCGCGACTCTACGCAGCGCGGCGCTCGTACCTGTGGTGGAGCCCGAAGACCTCCCGTAGCTCTATCACCTTGGCTCCATGCTCCGGGCCCTGCACCTTACGCGTCTCGGGCGCATCTTTCCCGAGCGACAGGTGCGTCCGGCTCGCATTGTAGTAGCACTGGTACTCGCGCAGCAGGCGCCGAGCGTGGGCTTCGTTCAGGACGACGACATGGTCCAGCAGCCCCCTACGTATCGAGCCGATGACTCTCTCCGCATAGGGATTCTGCCACGGACACCATGCTGCACTCGGCACCTCGCGAATCCCCAAATGGGTAAGCGTGGCGCGAACACCCTCCGAGTAGAGCTTGTCCCTATCTCGGTGCAAGTACCTCGGAGCACTGGTCCAGGGAAAGGCCTCTCGCATCTGCTGCTTCGTCCATTCTTCCGTCGGGTGCGCTGTCACATTGAGGTGGAGGATTCGCCTGTCTCGGTGACTCACAACCACAAATCCCAACAGCATTCCAAACGTCGCAGTCGGAATGACAAAGAAATCCATCCCCGCGGACTCCGCCAGATGCAAGCGCAAGAAGTTCCGCCATGTTGGTGACGGTTTCGGCGCTCCCCTTCCCGGTCTGGGCATGTACCGAGCGACCGTTGTCTGGCCTACTTCCATCCCCAGCTTCAACAACTCCCCATGAATGCGCGGGGCACCCCATGTCGGGTTGGATTCAGCCATGCGCCGAATCAACGCGCGCAGCTCCGGAGTTGCCCGAGGCCGCCCCACCCGACTCCGGGACTTCCAGCGCCAAAAGAGCCGAAAGCCCATCCGATGCCACTTCACCACTGTCGCCGGCTGAACCAGGCACAGTGGCCTCCGCCAACCCTGCCAGAGGCGTTGGAGAACGACCCAGAAGATGCGGTCGCCCCGGGCAAGCCTCGGGGACGGGCGCTTCTCACGGAAGACTGCGAGTTGCTGGCGAAGAGCCAGGTTCTCCAGCGCCAGCTCCGAACGGCTCCGCAGGGCCGAGCGCATCGTCTCGACCAGCGTCTTCACGAAGACCCGCGTCTTGCCATTCTTGCCGACTGTAGCTGGCAGGCCAGAATTCTGCCACGCCCTATCACGCACCGCCTGCTGCCACATAGACAGCCGTGCACGCTCACCCACCTCCACCCCTTCTGCCCTCCGCATGCATTGGGAGCCCTGCACTCTTGGGGACCCATTCGAAGTACCGTGCATGAAATGAAGCGTTCGCTGACGCACGCGTGGCACTGGATTCGAATTTTCGGTGGCCACAACCTCCGGGAGTGCGCACACCGCATGCTCCACGCATCGGAGTAGACGGGAGCAGGGTCGAGCAAACCAAAGGCCGCATTTCCATGAAACACCTCGACCCACAAACACTGCTCATCTGTCGCGAAGAAAACAGCCCCTGGTGCGGGCTGATACGATGAGCGAGTCCCTCCACCTCCAGCCGCACTCCATACAGAGCACCGTTCCAGGACGCCTGTGACAATCTCATCCAGAAGCACCCGCCCTGACGCCCCGCACTCGGAGAGCCCTCCATGTCCGTGCTGAGCGAAGCCGACCTCCAGCGGGACATCCACGACGGCATCATCCGACTGGCCGGGCCCTTCCAACGGAGTGGCGGACGAGGGTCGAGCCTTCCTCTGGAAGAAGACCGGGCTGTCTCCGGCGCCGCCGAGGAACAGGCCATCCGGCTGGCACTCGGACGAAGGGGCTCCCCGGAAGGACGGCGAGGGTGAATGGGCTTCACGACCTGCCCGTGCCGGAGGCGCCGTGAGTGAGACCAACGGCTTTGCTTGGGAGGGTACGTGTCCGAGCTGCCATGTCGAGGTCAGGGTCATCTTCCGGTCCCATGTCGGTTTGTTGGACGACCAGGTCTTCGAGCGGGGGGAAGACGTCTTCGGCCGCGAGACGAACAAGAAGCACCCCGTCCATGCACCTCGATACGAGCTTCGAAGCGGCAGCTTCTGGGCCTATGGCGTCGATGCGTGCCCGCATTGTCTGACGGAGCTGTGGAGTCGCGTGTTCGTGAGGAACGGTCGCTACGAGTCGTTGGTGCTCACGACGCCCCCCGAGGACCCTCTCTTCTGGGATGAGCTGTGAGCCTGGCCTGGATGACCGGGCAGGCAGATGGAACCTCGAGCCGGCCACTTTTTTCCGCGCGGGTGCGAAGGAACCCAGCCTCTCGCGTTGAACCCAGTCAGCCATGATAAGGAGATGCTCCCATGCGAACTGGCCTCATCGTCCTCGCGCTCGGCGCGCCGCTCTTCCTGGGGTGTGGTGACTCCGGGGATTCCGAAGAACCGAACGACTGTCCCACCACGGGCCAGGGCACGCTGGAGGTCACCATCCGCGGGCTCCCCTCCTCCACCGCCTCCATCGTCACCCTGCGCAACGGGAACGGGCTGCGGATCATCGATGCCTCGCGCAGGCTGGAGGGGCTCTCCGCGGGCACGTGGAACCTCCTTCCCGAGCCCACCGGCGGGAACGGGCCGCTGATTCGCACGGCCTATGACGCACCGACCTCCCAGGTCTGCGTCCGCGACGGGCAGACGGCCACCGCCACGGTCGACTATGCGCTCGTCCCCAGCAGCCAGAAGCTGTGGCTGTCCACGAGCAATGGCGCCGCCGAAATCGAGGCCTTCTCCGCAGAGAGCCTCGGCGCCTCCGGGAGCCCCTCGGCCACGGTGTTGCTCGACTCCACCCCGGCCATCCCCCGCGCCTCAGGGCTCGCGTTCGACCGACGAGGCAACCTCTGGGTGGCGCTCGGCTCGGGGGAAATCCGGCGCTATCCCGCCCGGAACCTCGGCGCCTCGGGTGTCCGCGCGCCCGACGTCACCCTGACGGGCAGCGCCCTGCGCGGAGGCGTCCCGGGCCCCATTGCCCTCGCCTTCGACAGGATGGGGAACCTCTGGGTCTCCGTCGGCTTCAGCGACAAGGTGCTGCGCTTCGGCGCCGCCCAGCTCACCGCCAGCGGCTCGCCCACGCCCGAAGTGGAGCTCTCGGGGCTCGGCGAGCCGAGCGCCCTGGCGTTCGACGCCGAGGACAACCTGTGGGTGGCGGACAGCGCCAGCACCGGCTCCCGCGTGCACCGGGTGGGTAGCGTGCGCCTGGTCACGTCGGGCACGGTGACTCCCGAGACGAGCATCGACGCCAAGCCCACTCCGGATGGCGTCAGCTTCTCCGGCCCCTCGGGGCTCGCCTTCGACGAGGAAGGCAACCTGTGGGTCGCCTATGCCGCGAGTGGCATCGTCGCCCGGCTCACCCCCAGGGAGCAGGGCGACGCGGGCCCACGGACCGCCACGCCCGCAGTGTGGCTCGACGTCGGGGGCCCTAGGGAACTCGCCTTCGACGAGGAGGGCGGGCTCTGGCTGGGCTACGATTCCGGCGACATCGGCCGCTTGAGCCCGGGCCAGCTCGCCGCCACCGGTGCGCCGACGCCCCAGACTCTCATCTCCAGCGCCGACCTCGGCGTCACCCACGGCGTGGCCATCTATCCCGCCCCCGCCAACCTGCCCCTGTTCCACGGGCTGGACTGACGCTCGGCCCCCGGCGCGAAGGCCACTCTCCGCGCCGGGTGTCGCGCTGGCAGTACGGCATCCCATCCGTTTTGCACACACGGCCCGCGCCCCGGAGCGTCCCGCCCGCGAACACGCTTCGAGGGCGCTCGACAGGTCGCCGCGGGCAGGCTCGCTCAACGGTGACGGCTCAGCCTCCCTCGGAAGTACCACCACCATTGCCGCAGATGTAGCAGGACGGCTCACGCCCGCACGAGTTCGGGCCGCGCGCGCCTGGCCGTCCAGCCAGTAGCGGCTCTCCGTCTCCGCACGCAGATGGCTCTGCACCCAGCCGGCGAGCATCGGCATCTGCTCTTCAACGTTGGAGCGTGGCAGCTTCGCGCCGCGCGCCAGCATCGCGCTGAGGAAGCCATGGACGGCACTCGCGCGTACCGGAGCGGTCCTCCAACGAGCCCTCGGCTTGCCGCTCAGGCACTGGTTCCTTGTCGCGCGCAGGCCGAGCTGCTATCCGTCAGGTCCCTGGCGTATCCCGCTCGCGCTGATGTCGCGAATCTGGAGCGGTCAAACCGTCAGGAGACACCTTGAAATCCCCCGTCGTCCGCATCGGTCTCGTGGGAGACCGCAGTCCTGCAGTGCGTGCGCATGGCGCCATTCCCGTGGCCCTCGACCTCGCGAGCAAAGTGCTCGGTGTGGTGACCGAGCCAACGTGGCTGAGCACACGCGAACTCGACGGCACACTCGCGCAGACGCTTCCCTCGTTCGCCGGCATCTGGTGCGTGCCTGGCAGCCCATATGAGAGCATGGACGGCGCGCTCGGGGCGATTCGCGTGGCGCGTGAACAAGGCATCCCGTTCCTCGGTACCTGCGGCGGCTTCCAACACACGCTCATCGAATTCGCACGCCACGTCCTCGGACTCAACGACGCGGACCATGCCGAGTCCAATCCGGACGCCGTGATGCCCCTGGTCGCCGCACTCTCCTGCTCCCTTGTCGGCGTCCAAGGGCAAGTGACCCTGACCCAGGGCTCACATGTGGCTCGGGCCTTCGGTCGCACCCGGTCCACCGAATCCTACCACTGCAACTACGGGCTGAACGCACGCTACCGGCACATGCTCGACGGCACCGCGCTGCGCATCACCGGAGAGGACGAAGCGGGCGAAGTGCGCGTCCTGGAACTCATGGAGCACCCCTTCTTCATGGCCACCCTGTTCCAGCCCGAACTCACCGCGAGCACCGGCCAGCCCCATCCGCTCATTCAGGCCTTCCTCACGGCGGCCTCCGTCCGGGCGGCCCATCCCGCTGTTGCGCGGGAAGTCACCACACACCCGGTGTAGCTAGCAAGAAGCCTCAATCGCTTGGACCTGTGGCTCTCCAGAATTCGGTCGCTGCATCACGCGCGCGTCAGCCCCGTCACAGCACTGGGCAGCGCGTGCTGACCTGCCTGGATCCTTCGGACCACTGATTACGAGAGAGGTGCCGGCCGGGATGGGTTGGGTACCATTGCTTCGCACTGCCGTCGAAATTCCAGAGGTGTGAGGTAGCCGAGGCTCGAGTGTGGCCGGACCAGGTTGTAGTGCTGCCGCCACGCCTCGATGACAACCTTCGCCTCTACCCTGGAACGAAACCATTCCATGCTGAGGCACTCGTCGCGAAAGCGTCCGTTGAAACTCTCGTCGGTGCCGTTCTGCCAGGGCTTGCCCGGCGCGATGTGCGCCAGCTCGATGCGAGCCTCCGCGGCCCACCGCAGGATGGCCGAGGCGACGAACTCCGGCCCGTTGTCACTGCGCATGTGCCTGAGTGCCCCTCTTTGACTCACCAGCTTCGACAGCACCTCGACTACCCGTCCAGAGCGGATGGCGCCCGCGACGTCGATGGCGAGGCACTCGCGCGTCCACTCGTCCACCACCGTGAGGCATTTGAGCTGCTGTCCGTTGGCGCGGCCGTCGAAGACGAAGTCGTAGGCCCACACCTGGTTGGGCCCCGTCGCAGGCAACGGACGCGGGCGACTGGCCGCCACTCGCCGCCTGGGCCGTTTGCGCGGCACCTGCAGGCCCTCCTTGCGCCAGAGCCGATACGCCCTGGCTGGACACATGCGGTGACCGTCCCGTCCCAAGAAGATGCGGATGCGACGGTAGCCGTACCTCGGGTACTGCAGGGCGAGCTCGCGCATCCGCTCCACGACAGGCCTCTCCCGCTGTCCCTTCTGCGACACGTCCCCCAGGGCCGAGCGCGCCACCCGCAACAGCCTGCATGCTCGCCGGGTGGACAGCCCCCGGGCCCGGGCATACTCCACCTGCTGTCTTCGCGCGGGGGCGCTCACCATTTTTTCTACGCCGGCAAATATGGCCTGAGCCCCTCTTCGATGCCTCGGAGGTAGCCATCCGGGTTGGCCCGGAAGCGCCGGCCCAGGATGCGAGGGACGCGCCGCTGCTCAAGCTGAAAGCGCAGTCTCTGCCAGTCATTGATGTTCCTAGGTTCCAGGTAGGGGCCGTCAAGCGCAGGCAGAAGGAATGCCGAG
>NZ_JABUMU010000044.1:0-18866 GCF_013336625.1 Myxococcus sp. CA033
AGGCCGGCGCTCGCTGTCGATTCTCACCTCGCGGGTGGCGAGGGGGCGGGCTGTCGTTCGTGCCATGGCGTTCCTCCCATTCTCAGAGGGGCAACACCCCGGGCTCAGGCCATATTTGCCAGCGTAGATTTTTTTGCTTGGATTTCCTTCAACACCTCGATGTCCAAGTCCCGCTCAGCCAGCAGCTTCTTCAACCGGGCATTCTCCGCCTCCAGTTGCTTCAGCCTCTTCGTGTCGTTGGCGTCCATGCCCCCGAAGCGCTTGCGCCACGCGTAGACCGTGGGCTCGCTCACTCCATGCTTCTTCGCGGTCTCCGGCACGGACGACCGCTCCGCCTCTCGCAGAATGGCGACCATCTTCTCTTCGCTGAACCGACTCTTCTTCACTGCCTGCCTCCGTGATGTCCGGAGACGGCATCCTCTCAAGCTTCATGTGGTCCGAAAACCGCAGGGCATGTCACACCCACTCCCGCTATCCGGCGCCGCGCACCGCAGCTCCCGGCTCCTGAGCCGCACATTACGGACCTCGGGCTCGAGGAAAGACTCTAGGCAGTTCACTGGGGCGAGCCGCCACCGGCGTTCGGCCGCGCGGCCTTCGCTTCCCCAGGAACTAAACATGAGGAAGGCCAGCCAAGACACCAACCGGAAGCACGACAAGGTCATCTGCGGGCGCGAGAAGCCCGCGTGGTCCTATCGCACAAGGTGCGCGATAGCAGTCCCCAAACCGCCTCGCGCTCTGCACCTAGAGCTACTGAAAGACGAACGCTCCTGAATGAGGCTACACCTCTCTCCAAAAATTGAAGCACCGCGCAACCAGCAATCGACTTGTTCGATGGCACGCTCTGAACTGCTGGACTTCACGGCCAGTCAACTATAGACCAAACCCAACCTCTCACTCAGCGAGCTCGCCATGCTCACCGTCCGCGTGCGTCTTGTTCTTGTCGCAGTCCTATCCCTCATCACCCCCTCAGCTGCGATGGCCGCCAATGCCGTCGCGGGCACTACGTATCATGGACAAACCATCACTGCTCCGCCGGGGACGAGCGTCAGCGATTGGAACATCCTGCTCGTTCCCAGGAACATGGGTTTCCAGGAGATCTACTCCGAGGACGACAATGCCCTCCTGCGCTTCGAGGTATCGGCTTCTCCTCTCAACAACGTTGCGTGGTCGGTCTGGGCCCGTTTCAAGTATCGTAACAGCAGTGGGCCTGGCACTTGGTATGTCGGCAGCGTCGACTTTCTGCTGGTCCGCAAGGCGTTGAGCGTCGCCGGTACGCTCACGCATGGTGAGAACCTTGCCGTGCCATCGGGCACGTCGATGGCTGACTGGAACATCATCGTCAGTCCCGCGTCGGCCGGCATCGAAGAGCCCGGCCTCGAGTTCGACAATGCCCTGCTGCGGTTCTCGGCGTCCTACACCATCGTCGACAACTTCACCTGGCAGCTCCAAGCCCCCTACAAGTTCCGCCATACCAACCAGGGCCTGTCGTTCGTAGGCGCAGGCCAGGTGAGCTACCTGCTGGTCTCGCGCAACGCGAGCTTCACTGGCTTCGCCTCGAATGGCCAGACCTTCGCCACGCAGGGCAACACCGCCGTGAGCGACTGGTCGGTGCTCGTGCTCCCCACGAGCGTGGGCTACGAGGAAGTGGGCAGCGAGGGCGATAATGCCCTTCTGCTGTTCGATAGCAACGTTCAGGTCTTGGACAGCTACAGGTGGCAGGCGTTCGGCGCATACAAATACCGGTATCATAACGGCGGCGGCGTCTGGTATGGAGAAACGCTCAGCTACATCGCCGTCCGCAACTGATTCAACGGCTGGGTTGGCCCTCTCTCCAGGGCCAACCCAGCATCCCCCGGGACTCATTTGTGGACTCAACCGCTCCCGTGGACGCCAACGAAGAGGGAGGTATCTGTCACTCATCACACTGAGAGAGGGTGAGCTTGTCAGGCAGATTCACTCCATCAAGAAGCGTGTGTTGCCCTCGAGGAGGGTGTCCTTCGATGCCGAGCGCACCAGCCGCGGGCATGCGGACAAGTTCTGGGCCGTGACATTTACCTGCCAGAGGGAGCACGAACCGGAGCGACGCAATACTGGGGATATCGGAGTCCAGGTGATTGGGTGAGCACGCGAGTCCTTGCTCCCCAACTCCGCGAGCAGTCGACCTGTCCCCTGAACCGGATCCCCTCCAGAAGGTGGTCCGTCCGGCAGAGATTGCTGGGCGACAATAGACCATGGACAGCTCTCTACGTGGCACTGCTACTTGGAGCGTCTCAATCCCAGTTGAGGACGAGTCCGGAGAATGTGGGGGCACTGGACTTGGCGAGCCCGGACGATGGGGAAAACGCTGGGGCTATGAGGGTTTCCGCGTCGGCCGTCACTACGACGCGGAGTACCGCGTCGTCGATAGTCCCTGTCGCGTTGCCCAGCAGGGCGCGCCGAGGAGAGGCAAGCGCACTGGTCGGATTACTGGTGCAACTTTACAACCACAGCCTCAGAATCCAGAGAGGGTTGAGATCCTGGATTTTCGTGGTAAGTGCACTTGCGCCGGACGTTGTTGTGCACGCCCGACAAGTTCAGGGTGGGCGCTTTCTTGCGAGTTCTCTCAAGAGACCGTCCTCTGCTGGGCTTTCAGACTTCTCTCCATGAAGGGCTGCGGCCGGAATGGAGGGAACTTCGGACTGACAGGGAGATAAGCAATGACACGCGGAAGAAGTGGGCTTATTGTTTTTGCCACAGCAGTACTGTTATCCACTTCGTGTGGACTTCTCGTGGATGAGCCCGGGACGCCGAATCCGGATTCGGTCGGTGCCGTCCCCCTCGAGGCCCCTGCGACCAGGGACAGAGAAAGTCATGAGCTGGTTTCTCGCGAGGCGGCGCTGACAACGACTTCCGTTCTAGGGCGCTTTGCTCGCTACTGCGGCAAGGTCAACAGCCATCAAGGCGCGGATGGCGCATGGCTGGCGGACCCGGACTGTTCCTCGGGCTGCAACGTCGGCGGATTGGCTTACTGTCAGAAGTTCTGGCCCGGCTCCACGACCATTCAACAGGTGGCTGTTTCAGAGAAGGCGAATAATGTCTGGCGCAATGCCGGGTGTAGCCCTGTCGTTGACGACTGGGATGGGCACGACGAGTTCGAGTGTGTGGGGTCTGCTGTCTGTGGTGATGACACCTGCAATAGCGACAGCGGTGAGACGCCTTCGTCTTGTCCTGCTGACTGTGGCACGTGCGGGGACGGGGTGTGCAACAGTGGGGAGAACTATGTCCTGTGCTCTGCGGACTGCGGCGTAGCAAGTTCGTGTGGGGACGGTGCCTGCAACAACAACGAGACGAGCATTACGTGTGCCTCGGACTGCCGGGCGCCCAGCCTTGTCACCAATGCGGACTTTCCGGCCGGAGTGCTCCAGTTCACCACGGAAGAGGACTTCAACTCCCTTTTCCACACCCTCGCAGCCAATTCAATTGCGGCCAATTCGCTGCCAAGCGGATTCGCAAATCTCAAATCCTACCTAGCTCAGTTCCCGGTCAACGAGACTACCTACGAGGTGGATCGAGCCGAGTATCTCCGAGACTTGAAACAGCACATCGCAGGCGACGCACCGTTGCGGGAATTGGTCAATCCCGATCTTCAAGTACTCGCCGGCGGGAAAATGTATCAATTTACAGACATCGGACTGTTCAAGGTCGACCTCGACAAACTATCCTCATTCAGGACGTGGCTGAGTGCGAATCAGGAGCGTATCGACTTCGACCCCACGTTCACTGCGGTGCCCGGTGAAACCGCATTGGGGGACGGCCAGTACCAAGTGGCCGCCGGAATCGTCCGCATCGACCTACAGCAGGAAAAGATGGCGGGAAGCGACACGACACCTGTGGCACCAACACTGGCACCATCCAGCCTGGGACCCAATGACCTCGTGCTCGGGAAATTCGTGCGCTACTGCGGCAAGGTCAACAACCACCAGTCACCGGGAGGTAACTGGACGCCAGACCCGAACTGCAGCTCGGGCTGTAATATCGGCGGTCTTCCTTATTGCAAGAAGTTCTGGCCGGCATCGACAGCCATTCGCCAAGTGACTGTCTCGCCGAAACAAAACACCGTATGGACGAATGCTGGCTGCGCCCCCATCATTGACGACTGGGATGGGAACGACGAGTACGAATGCGTTCAAGAAAACGTGTGCCAATCGACCCCAACATTCATCAATGACTCAGTCGGCAGCGGGTTCAACAAAGAAATTTCCACCTCATTTGGAGACAGGCGCTTCATTCTCAAAACCAGAAAGACCAACCTAGTCCTCTTCCGCTCAATCTCCATGAAGGGGAAGTTGCAGCGAAGAAAGAAGGCTTGGTTTGTACAGTACTGGGGCCCCTCATACGCGGACGAACTCGTAATTGGCATCGACAACATGGATCTCCATACAAGCCACATCTTCCCAACCCCGCAAACCTTCGGCGCGCCAAACCGCCCGAACTTCACCGGTATCTTCAATTTCAAGATCGGGAACTGGACACTCGATGTCGCGGGGATTCAACTAAGCCAGACTTCTCGCAGGCTCATCTTCACCCAACCAGAACTCGCAAGCTTCATCAACAGCCAATTCAACAGCCTCCTTGGAGGCATAGCCAACAACCTCTGGACTCAATTCGAACACAAAATCATCAACGCTATCGACCCAGGCTACGTGGCACGACTCGCCGCCTACACCAAGAAGGTCGACAGCCTAAACGAGCAGAACAAATTCAGAATCACCCTGGGCCAAGCAGAGAAAAACCAAGGCTACAGTCACGAGCATAACTGGGTATTCGACTGGAACGTGATGGTGGGAGCAAAGCCATACTCCTATGACATGCGAGCCGGGAGCTTTTACGGAAAGGCCCGTGTTGGCTGCAATTGGTATGGGCTGCGCATCGTCCGACAATAGCAAGGCGTTCCTCGGCGAGGCACGCAATACTGTTTATATGGGTGCATCACCCATGTAGTAGTTACTGAGAAGGGAACGGCCACGACTTCGCCAGGACTCTGACTAACAAGTTCCAACATCTGCCGGCAAGAAACCTGGCCACCTGCTGGGCTGAAATAGCAGGCGGCCAGCGGCGAGATGTGCCAGGAGGACGGAACACTTGGTACTACCTTTGTGGTTCTTGATCTTCACGCACGCCTGCCGCCTGAAGGGGTACGTCGAGCAGATGCGGCGCCACGTCCACACCTCGTTCCGCGTCCACCATTCCGGAGAAGGATGGAGGCAGAAGACGTCGCGCAGCTGGCCGAGGCCACGGTAGCCGACACCGTCGAGCCGTAGGCGGCGTTGGACTCCAGCACCAGCACCTTGTCCGTCTCCGCATGGTGGTCCGCAACGAGGAAGGTGTGCCCCGCGCCCCACTGACTGCGCCACCCCTGGATGAGTGTCCAGGGGTGGGGCGGCACATCCGCCGACGGTGCCACCAGGGCCATGCCGGACTCGACGGCCGCCGTCACGGGGGAGAAGTAGTCCTGGCTGGAGGCAATCATCATCTGCCGATGGCGACGCGCGTCCCACGAGAAAGCAGCGCCGTGCGCCTCGGAGAAGGCCTTCACCCGCAGGGCCTCGACGAAGGTGCAGCAGTTGTTCAGCCGGGGCGGCGCCAACGGGACACGGACGCCCGGCAGCGCCCACGGGTAGTACACCCGGCTCACGTTGTACCTGTAGTCAGGGGACGCCCCCAGGAGCGCGATGAGACGCTCCTCCAAGACGGCCAGCGGCTCGCTCTCGAACGACAGCCGGACCATGGCCATGCGCGCGCTCCTGGGAGACGAACGTTGCGTAGCGCTGGGTGCGCCAGCGCGTGCACACCCAGGTGTCGAGCGCGCTCAGTTTCGGCACCAGTAGTCGGGCGTAATCGGTGTCGGGCGTGGGGTGGCGGGACTTCTCCTCGAGCACGAGATAGTCGCCCGCCTCGACATAGCCTCCAGGCTGCGTGCTCGTGTCCGGCGGCGCGAAGCCGCGCAGGCTCGCTGGCAGTCTCGCAACGCGGTAGGTGTCCATGGTGTCTCCTCCACGTCGAAGTGGGGCTTCAACGTGTTGGCCATCGACAAAGAGACCGAGTCGGTCCTGCCATGAGGAGCGGGGTTCGTGCGCCCCGCTCTCCACGCGGACGCAGCACGCGTCAGGGCATCCAGTCCGCATCGGGCGCGCCATCGTCGTCGGCGCGCCACGCGCCGCAGTGGACGCAGAACACCCATCTGGCGTAGCCGGCCAGGGCGGCAGGGTGCTCGGGGTACTCTTCGGCCGTCACGAGGTAGTCGCTCGGATTGTGCGCCTCGTCCTCTCGCTCCGAGCACGGGCACGGGCACGTCGTCACGCCTGCCGCAATGGCAGCCACTTCGCCAGCGTGCGCGTCGCCAAGCGTGTTCTCTTCTCGCTTCAAACACCCTTGGCCTGGATTCATCGTCGGTCCCTCCCAATCTTCTCTGTGAGTCTCGGAAGAAGAGGCGCCTCCACGCATGCGCTTCGGCTCGCGCGTGGGCTCCGTCGTCAGCCGCAGGTGTTGCCAATAGCGCTCTGTCCCCCGACGAAGGCAACTCATTGATGCGCAGGCCCTGAGCGAAAATGCGCGCGCCGGATGTCCCCGAAATCGGGCCCGAGGCATTTGTCCTCGCTGGAGGTGAGGTGCGCGGCTCCCAACGCCCTCGCACATCGAGGGCGCCCCTCCCACCGCGCGCCTTGCCTCCACTTGGTCCGGGAGGCCCGTGTGCAGAGCGTCGTCCGAGTCTTCGTCCTTGCCTCCCCCTCGGGCGCGCCACACCCCGGGCCGGAGTTCACCGTCGAGGCCTCCACCCACGACGGACTGATGGAGGCAGTCCACGCCGAGTTGGCGGCACGCGGCCAGCGCGCGCGCGCCGTCTCTCACACCCCCACGGGCCTCCTGGCTTACGTGGAGGAGCGCTCGTGACGGTTGTGCCTACCCAAAACTCGGTCGCTGCAGCATGAGTGCGTCAAGACCCCGTCAAGCAGCGCGTCAAGGCGAACGAGCGAGGCGCGCGCCGTCATCGTTCTTCCTGGGTCGGCAATGCGCGAGGCGGGCTCGTGGCACGAGACTGCGGCTCAGTGAACCAGGTGCTGGCCGGTTCCCGAGTGGAGTAGGACCCGCGCCATTGCCGCGGCGACCAGGTTTCCCCCAGGCTCCATGGCCTCGTGGAGCATCCTGTCCCGGTCCGCCGAAGGCGCGGCATCGGCCGCGGACTCGATCAGCAGACGCGAGCGGATGTCTGACTCCTCCGCCTGCGCCAACCCCACCTCGAGCGCCGTCCGTGCCTCGTCCTTCCGGTCGAGCGCCGTGAGCTGCCGGCCCAGTTGCAGTTGAAGCTCGGGCACTCCCGGTGCCTCGCCGATGGCCTGGCGCGTGAGTCGCAACCGGTCCTCCGCTCCCAGGTTCGGAAGCTCGAGCGTACGCATCACGGTGAAGGCCAGGTACGGAATCCTTCCGGCGGCAATTCCAGCGGCCAGCCAGCGCTCGGCGCGACACCGGTACCAGCCCGGCGCAAGCGCCTCCACCTCGTCGTACCAGGACACGGCCTCGCTCGCGCGATGGAGGAGGAGGAGCGTGACGGCCCCTTCGTAGCGGGGCTCGGGCGAGTAGGCGTCGATACGCCGTGCCTCCTCGAAGAGCGCAAGCGCCTCCTCGTAGCGGCCCTGCCCGCCCAGCTCACGGCCTCGCTCGACCAGGGCCGTGGTGCGCGCGAGGTCGAGTCGATTGCGGCAGAAGATGAATTGCAGCTTCCCCTCAATGAGCGCGGGCAGCTCGTCCAGTTCGAGGGTGACGCTGTCGAGTTCCGCCACCACCCGATTGAGCGGCTCACCGGCCCGGACGATTTCGGCAACCTTCCGGATGCGGCGGGCCCGCGAATCCTGGCCCACCTGCTCCAGCGCCACCGCGAGTTCCATGGCCACGCCTGCGGCATCCACTCCCTGTCCCAGGTAGCGGTGCGCCTCGAAGCTGTTTTCCAGGTAGGCGACGACGCCCTCGTCGTCACCGGCTCTCCGGCACAGGTCAATCGCCTGCCGGAAGAGCGGAAGCGCGGTCTCCGCCCGGCCCTCCTGGAAATGACACGCGGCCATCTGCCCGAAGGTCATGGCCTTCATGGTCTCGGCGCTTCCTCCCGACAGGCCCTGGATTCGCTCCGCCTCGGGAGTGAGCAGCGATAGCGCACCTTCGAAGTCCAGCCCGCGCATGAGCGTGTTGGCGCGCTCCCGTGTCTCCTGCCAGCGCACGATGGGGTTATCGGCGGGAGTCCCCATCATCCGCTGGAACATTTCGGGCCGGTTCCGAGTCTCCGCGAGGCACTGAGCGATGCCGATGAGCCCCTGGCCATAGCGCTGGAGGTGTGTCGGCTCCTTGCGGACGCTCTCGGGAACCGTCAACCAGGCAGGGTAGTGCTCGAGGAGCAGGGCTTCGTGCTCGGCACAGAGCCGGATGAGCGCGGCGTCATTCTGTGATTGCACAGCATCGAAGAGCAGCTCGCGCACAGCCTCGGGCGAGGTGGGTGCCGGCCTGCCCGCGCGACCGAAGAGACGATTGAAGAGGCCCATGAAGCAAGGATACGCGAGCGAGACCGTTTCACGACACTCCGATGCACTTCTTTCCTACCCGTGCCGACCCAACCTCGGCCGCTGCGTCCTGAGCGCGTCACGGCCTTGTCGAACCGTGCGTCACTGCGAGTGAGCGAGGCGCGCACGGCAGAGGCGACAAACTCCCTGACACAGGGGGCGGCTGACATGCCCTGCTCCGCCGACGTCCGGGCCCAAGAAGTAGCGCGGCCTCCCCGATCTATTTCCTCTCATTACGAGGTTCCGCGTATTGAGTCGTTCCCCTGCCAACCATGACAATGGCGGTCCTCACCCGCAGTCGTCATTGGAAAGGCTGGCCGATGCCATTCGTGTCGCGGAGTCGAGTCGCTCTTGCCGTCGCGGTGTTTGGATTCCTGGGCGCGGTCCCCTCCACGCGAGCCGCGCCCACCGCCGACCCGGCGGACAACACGAGTTCCTCCACGCTCGCGTCAGCGCTGGATGAGGCTCGCATCCTCGCCTACTGGACTCCGGAACGGATGGCCTCGGCAATTCCCGCGGAGCCCCCCACGACGTCCGGCAAGGCGCCCATCAGCCTCAAGCCCGTCGCGCCGGAGAACGTGAGCCGCACCGTGGACGGCGCCGAGCCGCGAGGCGGCCTCGCGCCGCTGGCCGACATTCATACGATGAGCGGGAAGGTCTTCTATACGGACGGCGGGCAGAACTACGTGTGTTCGGGCAGCACGGTGTACAGCAATGGCAGACGGGTCGTCTTCACCGCGGGACACTGTGTGCATGGTGGCGGCTCCGGTCGCAACTGGTTCAGCAACTGGGCCTTCGTCCCCAACTACCACTCGGGTTCCCCCCACGGCACCTGGACGTCCACCAGCCTTTGGTCGAAGAACGGGTGGACCAACAACGGGGACCGGGCCTACGACGTGGGGGCCGCGGTGATGAACGACCGTAATGGCACGCGCATCGTCGATGCCGTGGGGGGACAAGGCATCAAGTGGGGAGCTCCCTACGGTGCGTACATCTACCAGTTCGGCTACCCCGCGGCCCCGCCCTTCAACGGCTCCCAACTGCTCTTCTGCCAGGGCGGCACGTGGAACGAGGGCGGCTTTCCCTCCATCTCCTGCAACATGACCGGCGGCGCCAGCGGCGGGCCCTGGTTGGAAAGCTATGGTCAGAACTACTGGGCCTATCTGTACTCGGTGAACAGCTGGATGTTCTGGGACTCGGACCCCACCATGGTCAACAAGTGGCAGGGCCCCTACTTCAGCTACGACACGGCGGGCAGCCTGTATGACGCCGTGAAGGACCTGTAACGCGCCCCTGTGCGTACCCAAAGTTTGATCGCTGCGTCATGCATACGTCAAAGGTAGGTAAGCGCAGCGCCTACGGGGTCACCGAGTTCCTGGAGCGGTAGAGAGGGGCGGTGGAGCATTGGGGATAGGGCCTTGGGGCAAAGCAACCTGCCGCTGCACGCGGCCGACTCGACACCGCCTGCGGAGGACTGTCGCAGGCGGTGGACGCCAGCCGGGCGGGCCGCGATTGGCCACAGGAGCCCCAGGACAGGGCCTCGCTCAGCCAGCAGCTTCTTCAACCGGGCATTCTCCGCCTCCAACTGCTTCAGCCTCTTCGTGTCGTTGGCGTCCATGCCCCCGAAGCACTTGCGCCACGCGTAGACCGTGGGCTCGCTCACTCCATGCTTCTTCGCGGTCTCCGGCACGGACGACCGCTCCGCCTCTCGCAGAATGGCGACCATCTGCTCTTCGCTGAACCGACTCTTCTTCACTGCCTGCCTCCGTGATGTCCGGAGACGGCATCCTCTCAAGCTTCAGGTGGTCCGAAAACCGCAGGGCATGTCACTCCCTATCTGCCTGCTGCAGTTCGAACCGTTGCATGTCAGCACTCCTACCTTGGCCAACACGCCACTCCGGCAGACTTCATTCGGGCGGAGGACTGGCGTCTGTGTCGCACGAAGGCCGCCCCGGGGTGGCCTGCCTCTGAATTTGCTCATCGCGGCGGGCATTTGCCGCACAGATATTCCCCGTGCTAAATTTTGGAGCGCAGGGGACCCCGTCAGAAGGAGTTCGAGCATGAACAGTCGATTGAGGAAGATCGCTACGACCTGCGGGTTGGTGGGCGGCCTGGTGCTGGCTCAGGCAGCAGAGGCGTCGTGCCAAAACATCTGCGTTCGGGCTTACAAAGACTGTTTGGCACACACGTCAGACCCCGCCGTATGCGTAGCAGAGCACGCCCTCTGCCTGGATGACTGCAGTAGCGGTGGTGATTCCATCACCGGCCAGCAACAGCTTCTGAAGGAGCAACCTGAACCCCAGCAGTGCGAGCGCTCCCCAGTGCAGCAGCGCGAGCTGAGCGCGCAGGCGAATCCAGCGTAACCGGGCAATGTTCGCGCAGGAGGCGCCTCGGAAGGCGCCGCCTTTGCGCTGTCTTTGGGAGGCATCCGCTTCCGGTTTAGCCGCTGCTCCCGAGGGAAGCGGTGAGCGTCAAGGTAGTTGTCGCGTGAGAGGGTTCAGCCGATGCGCTTCAGCTCCTGCACCACATACGGCGAACCCTGACAGTCTGCACTGGCCCCCGGTGAGGCGCGGCGCTCCCTCCTACCGCCGTGGTAGCGGTGACGGAGCGCCTCGACCCTCATCACCTCCAACCGGCCGGTGGAGCCGCTGGGGATGGGGCCGCCCCAGGCGGAACGTGAGCATGCGTCCCGTGGCGGGGCAATCCACCACGGGACGCAGCTTGCGCGAGGTGGCCCAGGTTCTACATGTGCCCAGGCTGACACCTGGGCACTGAGTTGGAAGGACTCCGCAACGCAGAGTCCGACCTTCTCCTATCGAGCAAACTCCTCTGGAAGCTCCCAAGCAAAAACAACAACACACCCAGCATCGCGACTCACCACCACGCGATACCTGCATCCAGGAAACTCTGCGACATCCCCAGCGGCGAGCTGGGCGACCTGCGTGCCGAATTCAATCTGGCATTGCCCGGCCAACACGTAGCACGTACCGGCCCGCATTGCGCCAGCGAAATCCTCCCCCGGCGAATACCGATTAACGCGCACCCGATATTTCCTCGCGGGCAAGTGCAGGGCACGCACACTCTCTTCCGAGAGTGGTTTGCTGGAGAGTTCGGACCAGCGTCGCACCGTGAGCTGTTTGGGTTCCATCATGCACCTCATTGCGGGAAGGTGATGCCAATCTTGGCGAACGCAGCCCGAGCAAACGCCACGCCATCCTCATCTCAATTCCAGACATGCAATGACACGTTCACTGACGCACGCGGGCACTGGACCCGAGATTCCGGGAGCCGCAGCCGGTGAGCGACACGCCCGCCATGCGGCCAACAGTCCGGCGAGCGTCTGCTCTTCGTCGTGCCGGGCAGAGGCCTCCGCGGCGCGCTCCAGGTGAGCGTACACGTTGTCATCCACGTCGCCATTCTACCGCAAGGCAGACACGCTCACCCATTCGACGTGGGAGAAGCCAGACGTGGCCCACCGCAGGGCGTTGACGCTCGCGGCGTCGACCTGGCGATGACAGCGCACCCGCAGGCCCCTCTTCCCGAAACCCTCCGCCGCGGAAAGGAGCCTCCAGAACGACTCGCCAGCCCGGGCGCTCACCAGCGTCACCTCGATGGGCACCTTGTCGCCCGGGCGCACCGTGAGCGTCCAGGCTCCCGGAATGGTGGCATCGAAGCGCTCCAGCTTCGTCGCCAGCGTGGAGGTCGCGCACAGGCGCACGTCCTCCTCGTGCCCGGCGTGCAACTCCAGCCACGACAGGTTCGGCCACAGGGCCAGCCTGTCGAATACATCCCCCAGCGCGGGCGTGCGGTACACTTGGTCCGCGACAGACCCCCACAGCTCCAGCCGACTGACGGAGGGCGGCGGCCCCATCAAACGGGCCCAGTACGGCTCCACCCGTCGCATCCGCGTCACGCCCCGAAGATGCGGATGCGCGAGCCACTGCGCGTGGACCACCGACCAGGCCACCGTCGCCCAGTCGATCTCCCGCACCGTGCTCCAGGCCGGTCCCGGCTCGGGGAGAATCAGAGAGGCCGCCTCCTTCGCCATCCGCACCGCCACGGGAAAGCCCCGCTCGAAGCGGGTCGCCCCACTATCGATGTGGCCCCCCAGCGGCATCTCCCAGCTCCGGAGGTGCGTCGCGAGCAACTCGTCGATGCGCTCCTCGTCAGGAGTGGGAGAGCACTGGAGCACGATGAACTCGCCCAGGGGGTCGCCCGTCTCCATCAACTGGTCCGCCATCACCAGCCGCACGTCGTCGTCCTCGGGGTTGGCATAGACACGGGGCAACCACGTCTCCCGGATGCTGGCGTTTCGCGACTCCTTCTCCGCGCGAACACGCAGGGCCTCCCACAGCGCCGCGAGCAGCTCCCCCGCCTTCGCGTCGAGTTCCCGCGGCACCCAGTCACGCCCCAGGCTGATGACGAAAGACAGCCGCGCGGCCGAGGCCCAAGCCTCCGGCATCATCCGCTCATACAGGGCCTCGAGGGGCTCGACGTCGAAGGGCGGCCCCACGTGCCGGAGCGCCGCGCACAGCCTCAACACCCGCTGAGGCTCCTCCGCCGAGGGGAGTCGCGCGATGGCGAGCAACCCGGGGATGAACCGGGGGTCGGGCAGGCAGTCGAGCAGGGCATCGAGCCGCGCATCCACCTCGCGCGGCTGCCCCTGCGCCCCCAGCCCGCGAGCCAGGTCCCGCGCCGCGCGACGAGCCTCCGCGGACTCCCCCTCCCGCCCCGCATGCGTCGAGTCGAGACGCGCCTCGAACTCCTGGGCGAACAGGACCAGCTCGCTCGCGCGACACTCGCGCCACGCATCCATCACGGCGCCGAAGGCCTCTTCCTCCTCCTGCCGCGCGAAGCACTCCGCCGCGCGCTCCAGGTAGCTGTGCAGGGCCTCGGTCACGTCGCCAGCGTATACCGCCTGAAGATTTCCAGCCTCCGCACAGGCGGCGACATGCCCGCCAACGCGAGCGGGCCCATCCACCTCCACGCCGAGCCTCCGCGTCACGCCGCCCAGATGCGGAGGGGCGAGCCACTCGAGGAACCCCGCGTCGCCCTTCCGCTGATGCCAGTCCAACCCCCGCACCGTCCGCGGGCATCTCCACCTTCGAGGCACGGGCCGCACGGAAGGCTTCTCCCGACACGCCGATGCCCGGGGCCGCGCGCGCCTGAGGGCCTATTCTTTCAATGCCTTCACGGGATAGTTGCCGGTGTAGGAACGAAATCGCTGCTCCAGCTTCCCGGGCACGAGCACGCCCGTGTCGAACAGCTTCAGCAGGAAGCCCTCGTACGTCGTCCACTGGGAGAAGTCCGCGCGCCGGAGCTCCTCATAGAGCACATAGGCCAATACGTGCATTCCATCGTCGTGGTCGCGGAAGAAGGCCGCGCCCGTGAGCGGCTTGCCGTCCCTCGCGCGGAGCAAGCCCTGGCGCTCGCTGACGAAGACGTCGATGGCCTCGGCGCAGTCCTCCTCCGTCAGCCCCTGGGCGGTGGTGTAGCCGAACGCCGGGTCGTGCTCACGCACCAGTCGCTGGAAGTACGGGTCCGCCTCCAGGGCTGTCAACCGCGCGTCAATGGCACCCTCGCGCTTGAACGGCGGGTGGAGCAGCTCATGCACGGCGGTCTTCACCGTGACGCTCAGCGGATAGGTGAGGTCGGTGAGGAAGTTCCAGCCCGTCACCCGGATGCCGTGGGGTTTGACGAACTTCAGCACGTGGGCGTTGAGCGCCTCCACGTGGAGCACCCGGCCGAGGACGTCCTCGTCCCAGCCCACCACGTCATGGGGTGCCAGTTGGACGCCGAATCGCGCGATGGCCTGTTCCACCTGGGGCAGGTACTCCGCGCGCCAGATGCGCGAGAAGCCGATGCGCTGGAGGAAGGCGAGCAGCACACCCAGGTCCTGGCGCACGTCCTCCATCTCGGTGAAGTCGGAGTCCTCGCTGTAACTCGTCGCCTCGAAGTCCCGACGCATCGCCTTCCAGGCGGCATCGTCCGACACCGTCCTTGCCAGGTCTTCCACGGTGGTGGCACCCGTGACGGAGAAGACGAGCGTCAGATGGGGACCCACCATCTTCCCGGCCTGCTTTCCCATCCGCTCGGTGAGGTGCGCGAGAGCGGCCTTCTCCCTGGGCTCGAGGAGAACGGAGAAGCGCTGAAACTCCACGGGATAGTACTTCGTGTAGAACGCGTCGCCACGGAGCAGGTTCAACAGACAGAGGGCGTCGTAGGCCTCGGAGGGACGCAGCACCCAGTGCGTGCGCCCGGCCTCCACGCGGGTGATGGCCGGCGCGGGAGATGTGGGGACCTCCTGCCGTGAGACGCAGCTGGCGGATGCCAGCCACAGCGTGGCGACGAGGGCCACTGTGGGTACTCCCCAGCGGGCGTCGGAGGTCGGGGAGGAAACGGGGACGGTGGAGGCGAGCGGGTCCGGAGTCATGGCGCTGAAGCTGACCCCGCCCGCGCGAGGATGTCTTGGACGGAACTCATCCCGTTGGACGAAACGAACGGCCCGCGAGCAGGCGCCGGTACTCGGCCGGTGCCAGGTGGAGTCGGCGGCTGAATTCGCGCGTCATGTGACTCTGGTCGTAGTAGCCCGCCTCCAGCGCGATGTCGCTGATGGGGTGCGCCGTCTCTCGCAGTGCCCGGCTGGCGCGCTCCAGTCGGGAGCGGCGCAGGTAGTCGACGGGAGTGCATTGGAAGAACTGGCGGAAGGTGCGGCCCAGTTGCGTGGGGCTCACCCCCGCCTCGCGAGCCAGTTGCGCGAGCGTGGGAGGCGGCCCCCGGACCGCATCAAGCAACTCCCGCACCCGTGCGAGCCACGCGGGAGGAGCCGATGCCTTCGGGGGCGTCGTGGCGCGCACGGCCTCAGCCAGCAGCTCCAACGCCAGCCCTTCGATGGCCAGCGCCGTCATGTCATCCCCGTGGCGGAACTCCTGATAGAGGCGCGCGGTCAGCGTGGACAGTCGCGCCGACGCAAGCTCCATCCGGCTGTCGAGCCGGGAGACGAGGGGGTAGCGCGACCGCCAGACCGCCTCGGAGAAGTCGACGTTGAAGGTGCGGGTGAGCCGACCGGCGATGCGCTGCTCGTGGGCGACCTCGGGTGCCTGGAAGGCCACCGACCTGGGAGGACATTGCCGGGCGCGTCCTTCCAACACGTCGGTGAAGCCGCCTTCCAGCGTGAGCCGGAAGCCCGCGTGCCGGTGCCGGTGAAGAGGGAGGACGACGTCGGGAGGATAGGTGCTCTCCGTCAAGACGAGCCCCGCCACCTCCAAGCGCTGGAGCGGTGTGCCGAGATAGCGACCAAATCCAAGGACGGGTGTGGAGGACACGAAGCCCCTATGTACGGCCCGTGAATCGATTGCAATCTCCAGGCTCCATCCAGGAGCCCAGGTCAAGCGCGCCGCACCCATGGCGAAGGGAAGCCCACTCCGGCCGTGCAGGAGCTGAAGCGCATCGGCTGACCCCTCTCACGCGACAGAGTGTGCCGGGCTCCGCTTTTTCCTACCCGTACTTCTCGCTCATGTGCGCCCACGAACGCGTGGCCAGTTCGCGCAGCACCTTTTGATCCACGTCGGCGAGTTTGTTGATGTAGAGGCAGCTCTTTCCGTTCTTGTACTTCCCCAGCTTTTTCATCAGCGGTTCGGACGCGAGGAAGCCTGGCACGATGTAGAGCACGGTCGCGCCCTTGCGTGGGCTGAAGCCGATCTTCGGCCAATCCGCCTCGCCCATCGTGTTCGTGTATTTGTATGAGCCATAGCCGATGATCGACGACCCCCACATGGCGGGCTTTTCGCCGGTGACCTCGCGCAGCATCTTGTCAATCGCCTTGGCGTCCGCGCGCCGGGCGTCGTCATCGACCGCGGCGATGAATTCGGCGACGGAGGCCTTGTTCTTCTGCGTTTTGACTGGCGCCTTCTTGGCTGCGACTTTCTTGGCCATGAGCGTTCCTCGTGACTCGGGGGCCTCACGCTACGCAATCACGCGCGGCAGCGGAAGCGTCAGACGCGCGGCGCACAGGTCCTGTGCCTCCCCAAATCCGGTCGCCCAATGCCCGCGCCGAGCCGACCTCAGGCGCACCGCCTGAGGTCATGTGGGAACCACGGTCGCTGGTTCAGGGTACTCGGCGCCCGGCAGGCACTGGACTTCGTCAAGCACCTCTCCGTGGCCCAGCCTGCTGAGGTAGTGCCGCGCGCCGCGGTTCCGGACGCTCGTGGCCATTCAACGCCCCGACGTCCCCCGACCAGCGCGAGAGGTCATCAGGTACGTTATTGAAGATTGAACCAGCCGCCCTTGCTGTCGTACCCAACGCCGTTGTGCTCGCTGAACTCGATGATGATCGTCCAGTGACCGTGGCCCCAGTTGTAGAAATAAATCTTGAGCATGGCCTCCTGGCCCGTCGGGCCCCACGGGCCCGTGAGCGTGCCAGCCAGCACCGACACCTGCACATCGCCGTTTGGTTGCTCGTAGGTTGGCAGTTCGCCGACGATGACGTCGGAGAGCGAACTCGTCGCGAGCACCAACGCCTCGACCGCGAGCGCGCCTTCCTCGTCACTCACGACGTGGGGGGCGAGATTCGGCGCTCGCCCCTCGGCCAGCGCCTGGCGGACTTCCGACGCGCTGGCGCTGCCCACTGTGTCGAGCAGCACCTCGCCACCCGCCACCGGAATCGACCACACGCAACTCGGGAAGCCGGACGGCGGCAAGCCCTGCTCCGTACACACAGCCCCCGCGGCAGAGGTGGCGGCGACGCTCGTGCCCGTAGACATCGCCAGAACAACCAGTGTGACAACCAGCGGGTTTACTCTCGTATTCATGAGTCCTCGTGTATCGGGCGGCCGCACCAGCGACGCCCGTGATGGGTCCCTGCAATCGAGGCAGGCCGTCGACTGACCGCGTGTCCTGTTACGTCAGATGGATGCGCAAGCAGTCTCGAGCCGACCTCAGGGAACAACATAGTCCAGAATGCCCATCAAGTGAAACTGAATTGCATCAGCATTTCAACAACGAAAATACAGACACATGAACTCCTCGTCCGTGAGGCGTTGGTTCATCGTGGCCACGAGGTCTCTCTTCGAGCGCGGACGACATCGACGCCCCAGGCAGCTCCACGCCCCTGCGCCAGAAGCCCTGAGTCATTGCACTGGAAGGGGTCCATGCAGCCACGTCGTCGGTACACGGCCGCAGCGTCGAAGGCCGTCTGGTTATTGTCCGTGTTGATGGGAATCTCGAGTTGTCAGGACGGGACATCGTCGGGACTTGAGGCGATGGGGACAGCACGGAATCCTCGGGGGTGGCCAGGGTATCGGCGACCGCTGCGGGTGCGTCGTGCACGGGGTTGACCTGGACGCTCACCATCCCGGTGTCAGTCAGGCGTCCATCCCACACCGAGTACTCGAACGTCGCGGTTCCGGAGAAGTCCGCCTCCGGGATGAAGGTGGCGGTGCCGCCGACCCACGTCACGCTGCCATGGGTCGCCGTGCCAACGGAGGTGAGCGTGAGCGAATCGCCGTCCGCGTCGAAATCGTTGGAGACGAGCGACGCGCCTGGAATCACCAGGACGGTGTCCTCGTAGAGCGTCGCCAGGTCCTCGCGTGCGGACGGGGCCACGTTGGACGGAGGGGGCTTCTCCCCTCCTCCACAGGCGGCGAGGGCCACGGAGACAAAAAGGACGGAGCCCCGGATGCCGGGGAAGAATCCTGGGGTGCAGGCGAATTGCCGCGGCCACCGTACGGAAGTGAGGCTCAGGTACAAACGAACGAGTTGATACGCCACCATGCCCCTCAGAGAAAGAAGCCCCCCTTCCCGAGAAACCCAGAGGGGTGCTGCCCCCATAACGGGGCCCGGAGGCGCAAGTCGCAGAGGAAACCAATTCACTCGACCTGACGCCGGCAGCCCGCGGGTCGCCAGACCACGGAGAGCCGAGGAACAGCACTTGAGGCTCGTCCGGACTTCAGCCCCTGTGCCTCCCTGATAACCTCGATCATTGAGAAGATGCGCATGCCCGGGCGACCCGCGCCGCTTGACGCCTGGCCAGCTCTGCGCCCCTCGGCCTTGAACTTTCCGAAAACTCTCGGCGAGGTCCGCGGGGCTTGTTCAGCTTCTCTTCGTTCGCGGACCGCCCGTGCTCCTTCCATCACATCTCGGGTGTCCACGGAACTGGCTCTCCCGCACTTCGTGTGGCTCCCCTCTGGGGAGTAGGCAGACGCGGCAAGCTGCCAGCGGGGCGAATACACCCAGGGAATGGAAACGCTGTACCCACTTCCAGGGTGTCGGGTGGGCCGGGTG
>NZ_JABUMU010000045.1:0-8673 GCF_013336625.1 Myxococcus sp. CA033
GCGGTGTGCGCAGCCAGTACGCGCTGACTTTCAGCGACTTCGCGTACAGCGTCTCCACCTCCACCGCCGCCGGGGGCCCGCTCGCGCTCCCGTACGCCACCAGGTGCCCGAAGGCCGCCAGCGACTCTCTCGTTGACGAGACAGCGCGATTCGCTGTCGACCCCTGCCATCGATCAGGCTTTTTGCCTCAGCGTGGGTAGAACTGCTCGATGGTGATCTCCTCCGCCAACGCATGGAGGGGGGCGCCAAAGGTCGTGACCGTTGTGAACCACTGGGTGGTGACTCCGTCGACCTCGAAGGTCAGCGGAACCAGGACGGATCCAGCACCGCCAGGCATTGTTGCTGGTAGCGCACGGGCTTCCGGGCAGGTGAGTACTCTCTCCAATACGCGTGCGACCTCTGAGCGGGGACCGCGCAGCCGTGCATTCTCCCTGAGCCGACTGAGCAGGAAGCCCGCGACCTCGGGCCAGTTCCCAATCGCCGCTCGCACGCGACCTGGGGAAAAGACCAGGTCCATCAGGTTGATTCTCCCGAGCGCGTCTCGTCCCTGGCCCATCAGCGTGAGTGCGCCGGTGTTGGCGTCGAGCACCGTCGATGCCGCATCGAGCACGAGGGCGGGATAGGGGTCGTGCGTTCTGAGAATCATCGCCGCGGCCTGGCGGATCTCCTTCATCTCCTCACTGTTCCAATCACTCTCGCCAAACTCAGGCGCGAAGCCCGCCGCGACAAGCAGGGCGTTGCGCTCTCGCAAGCCAAGCATCAATGCTCCAGCCAGTCGCATGACCATGTACTGGCTAGGGGTCGTCCGGCCTGACTCGATGAATGCCAGGTGTCGAGGAGAGACCTCGGCGTCGAGCGCCAGCCCAAGCTGGCTTTTGCCTCGCAACGCACGCCAGTCTTTCAGCAGCGTACCCAGTTCGCTGGTGGTTCCCGGGCCGTTCTTCCGGTGGCCCCTCGCCGGCACGTCGTCGATATCGCGCATCAAAAGGCCCCTTTCGTGGCTCTAGTCGATTCATGCCCGCCGGCGCACTTCCCTCCGAGGTCATTGCGAGGCGGCTGGGCAAAATCGAATCTTCAGGCTCTCTCGTCACCGGAAAGCTTCCTCATGACAGACCGCCTCGTCTATCGCTTCGATGCCATTGCCGCCATCACCATGGGGAGTGCCCTCCTGGTTGTGGCGACGCCCCTCACCACGCTCGCAGGCTGGTCGTTGCCACCTGCCTTCCTGTTCGGCGTGGGGTTGTTTCTCGTGCCGTGGGCTGGTTTCAATGCCTGGGTCTCCGGCCAACCGTCTGTTCCCACCCTGGCCGCGCTGGTGCATCTCACGGTGGATGGCTTGTGGGTGATGGGGAGCGTGGGGCTCCTGGTCGCTCACGGTTCCAGCATGACGCTTGTGGGCATCGTGCTCCTGATAGGACAGGCCGCGACTGTGCTCGGTGTCTTCGCGCTCAAGCTCGGGGCCGTGGCGCGCCCCCGCTTTGCTCGCAGGTGAGCCGAAGGCTCAATGGAAGGGCATTCCTGGCGGAGGACCTGGGTCTTGGAGTGCTCGACGGGTGGCCAAGCGGAGCCCCCAGGTGTGTTCATCAGGGGGCCGTTGTTCGAGCTCGTAGTGTTGACGAGGTGAGTGGCCCAAAGCGGGTCCTCCCTGTCGCGGCAGTGGGCTTCTGGCGCCGGACAGGGGGGCGGTAGCTGTCGTCTTCCCATGACGAGGACCGTGATGTGGTGGAGCGGGGCGGTCGGTCCATGGCGGAACCGGCCATCAGCGGGTCCCTGAGACGCCGAGGTCGCTCTCCAATCTCTCGGTTGGAGGTGATGTGACCCTGCTCTTGCGCGCGTACCACTGGCGGATGCCCTCGTAGAGGTCCACCGGCTCATCCTGGGACAGTCCGCGAAGGACGCGGTCATCGATGATGGGCAAGTCTGGCGAGGTGAAGCGCAAGCGGGCGCTTCTCGTAGCTGCCCATGAGACCCGTGCGCCCCAACGCATGAGCAACTTGTCGGTGCCGAGGTGGAGGGTACTGTAGCCGGCGCGGCACTCACCGTGGCCGAGGTCCTGTGTCAGGTGGGACTTTCTCAGTGGTGGTGGCCGACGATGAGCACTTTGTCTTGGCGCTCCAGGACGCCACACATGCATGGCTCCAGAGGGGTTGAAGTTGGCATCCTCGCAGGAGGTGTGACGCACGTGCTGGGACAGTTGCTCGGAGTCGAGACAATCCACCGTGTCGCTCGGCAACTCGGAGAGGAAATCGGAGTGGGGGAGGGGGTCGTCCACAGCCCGCTGGGTGCGCAGTTGCGGGGATTGAGGGACGCCGGCCAGGCGCAGCTTCTCGCGCATGGGAATCAATTCATCAGCTTGCCGACATCATCGAAATCCGCCTGCGCCACCTCTCCTGGCCGGGGACGGCCATGTCCTCGCTCCGTACGCGTGCGCCCCGAGCCTTCTGCACCCATGCGCTTCATGGCCGAGGCGCTCGCCTCGAAGCCGCCTACCTCCAGTCAAGCCCGCGGTGGGTGCTGAAGCCACAGGCCTTGGACGAGCAGCGCCTCCACTCGACCCTGTCCAGGACACCGGTGAGGATGGCTGCCTCGGTGACACCTTCGACGGCAGGTGCGCCTGCACCACCGCCTTGAGCGCTTCGTGCTCAGGTCCCTCGTCAGCGGGGCACCAGTACGCCGGACCGCCACGAGAGCCCGCGATGCGCCCTCACCCTATTCGGCCCCATGCCCAATTGCCGGGATACTTGGCTCGCACTCTTCGCTATACGGGGTGCAGCCGCACCAACGCTCTCAGCCAGAGTCATGTCTCGCCCCCCGGTAGCTCACCCTCGGGCCCCAGGGAGCGCCGCCGTGGCGGTGCTCGTGACTCATGAGGATGCATGGGCATGGGAGGACTGGCTGGGCAGACTCGCAGCCCTCTCGCCAGCCTCGCCTTTCCAACCGTCTTTCCAGTGCCAGGATCCGCGCGCTGCCCCGATTCGCGCTCCGCTTGGCCGCCCGCGCTGCGCACAGCACAACTTCGGTGAAGACCCTCCTGCGCGCCAATACCCCGGTCCGTCACACCACGCCCATGGACCCGTTGTCGGACCACTCGGTGAGGTCTCCCAGGTGATTTGCGCCTCGCTCAGTCTCTGGGGTGAGACACGACGGCCGTGACAGAAGTCTCCGCCTTCATTCGGCCTGTGAGCTACCAGTCCCCGTTGCAGTGAAGACGCGAGAGGACGCCTCGCAGCCACAGCAGGTCCGCCCGTCCACCATGACATCCTGGTCGACCGTAACGTTGGTTGCGCCCGCCGACATGCGAGCCTCTCGTCTCGATAGATTCTTAGCGGGGCTGTCCTCGGACGATCGTGCCTCCATGTCCGAAGTACACAGCGCGGTTCCGAGGGATTCGTGCCGTGAGGCTCCAATTGAGCGCCCGAGGGACGGATGACGCGCGCACAAAGCAGTGCGCTTCGCCCGGGGCAAATTCATAGCCGTGTATTCATGTTTTTGGAGTGACTATGTTTCGGCTTGAGGAGTTCCCTGGCGGTGGCCAGGTGTGGCCGTGTCACGTCGACGTCAAGAGCAGGGCAAGTAAGGGGGGGCACAATGCGGCTGACCAGTCTCAGGTTATCGCCATCCGAGACTCAAGCGTGGTACGGCCTTCACATCGAGCTTGCGCGTCGACGTGTCCACGTTCTGCTGTGGAAGGGGCCGCCGCGTTGAATATAGGCATTCTTGCAGTGGAATACGTGCGGTTGCCCTCTTTGACTCTGTGAAGCGAAAGAGTCCCTTGCGTTCTACGTGCTTGTTCGTGCCGCCGAGCTTGCGATGCGCGCCGGGCACTTCCACTGCCCGCGCGCACCACGGCGACCGTTTCATGGGACTGAGCGTCACCCGCTTCGGTGGCTCTCCCGCACTTCGTGTGGACCCTTGGTTCAGACGGTGAGCAGCACTCGACGACGCAATAGGTCGAAGTTGGCGCGGCCATACATCTAACGCTTGAGGAGCTTGAGCTTCGTGATTTGACCCTCGGCCTGGGCGTTGCTCCAGGGAGAGGTCAGGGCAGCCCGGACGGCATCGCCGTCCTGTTCGAGGCCCTCCGCAAAGGTTTCCACCGCGCGTACTCCGCACGCACGAGCCTCGCCCAACCACGCTTCGAAGGGCCTGCAGGACCTCGTTGGCCTTGCTCGCTGTGAAACGCCCCGCGAGCGCACGAGTTCGCAGAACCGCCGGGTCAATGCGACGACACGCGACGCTTCCTCGTCCTGCTCAATGCGCGCCAACGTCGCGGTCTCCGCGGAGGTCAACTCCGAGGGCCTCTTCACGCACAACCATGCCAATTGCTTCGGCGAGGGAAGTGCGTCAGGGCTCGTGCCCTTCGACCACCAGTTGCCGCCGGGGTATCCGCGCGCCCCTGCGCGAGGCCGAACGGTCCGTCGCACTTGGAGCCAACGGTGGACCTGCCGCGAGGTGCCACGAAAGCCTTGGGCGCGAATCTCCCGCCAGAGTTCGCAGGCGTTCTCACACCCCGCGGCTTGTCGCCGCGTCAGGTACTCCAGATAAGGGTCGAGGATGCTCGGTCTGGGCACGCGCGCCGCGCGCTCAGGGAAGACTTCGGCGGCGGCGTATTTGCGCACCGTCCCTCGCGCAAGTCCCAGTGTGTGACTGATTCTCAGCAGGGGCTCTCCCGCCAGGTGACGGCGCTGTACGGCTTCGTATGCAGCGACATGCCGGGAGCGGCTCTCCGCTCGGGCGTGAGCTTCGGCGTGAGTTCGCGAGAAGCTGGTGTGACGACGCGCGGGAGGAGTGTCTCCGCTCGAAACGGCTGGTAGCGCTCGAAGGCGGGGGTGAGCGCTGGTCATCCAGCGTTCCATCATTTGCCGTCCATTCAGCAGTAAGTGCCAGCGGTCCGCCACCTGCTGGGCCTCTGGAGCGCCCAGCACCGCCGCTCGTGCGTACTCGGTCGACCGGTCTCTGGCGATGACTTCCACGCCGGGGTGCTGGCTCAGCCATGCGCTCACCGTGGGAGTCGAGCGGTCTGGCAACACGTCCCGCACGCAGTGCTCTTCCAGGTCGACAAGGATGGAGCCGTAGGTTCGTCCCTTGCGCAGCGCCCAGTCGTCGAGGCCGAGGACGCGAGCGGGGCTGGGAGCAGGCAGCGGAGCGCGGCGAATCAGCCGCAGGAGGGTATCGGGACTGGTGGGCATGGCCAGGGGCTTGAGCAGCCTGGCCCCAGCCTCTGCTCCGGCTGTGATTGCAACGGCGCACTGCGCGGTGGCCAGCCGACGCGTCCGCCGAGCCTGAGCGGCCACCAGGCGCACCGGCCGCTCCGAGAACGTGCGGCGGGAGCATTCCGGGTTTCGGCAGCAGAAGCGCCGCACACGCAGCTCGAGTTGCACGACGCGCCCTGTGGCGGGCAGGTCCGCCGGGCGACGGACGTAGCTACCATGCACTGCGGTACTGGGCGTCTGGCAGGAGGGACATCGTGCTCCCGTGCCCTCCATGCGCACCCCGAGGACGACACCCGCCGCGCTACCGTGGGCCACCCGGTCCACCCGACACCCAGGAAGTGGGTACAGCGTTTCCATTCCCAGGGTGTATTCGCCCCGCTGGCAGCTTGCCGCGTCTGCCTACTCCCCAGAGGGGAACCACACGAAGTGCGGGAGAGCCACGGAAGCGGGGGACTCTCAGACTGCCCTGAAACATCCTCGGCGGATAGTCGGAGACGACGGTCGAACTTTTGCGATCGAGCAGCCCCAGTCGCCGCTGGAGAGGACCCTGGGGCCGGCTCGCACACTCGAGGCGTGGCAAATGCCACCGCAGCACGGTGGAGGTGGAGACGCTGGACGCGAAGTCGTTGGAAGTCAGCGCGTACTGGCTGCGCACGCCGCACCCGGCGGCGCTGCAGCGACGGGCACGCGAGGCCGCGCACTGGCGGGAGGGCAGCTGCACGTGAAGCTGGGGCTGGTGGTGGGGTTGGAGGAAGCCGCGCACGCGACCAGCGGCTGGAGTCGCGCGCGACGTGGGCAAGGTGGTGCTGCAAGTGCCCTGAAGCCGCTGCGGGCCCTCAGGCCTCGAGGGCGGCCTCGGGCCGCAAGCCTGCGGAGACGCCCTGGCGGCCGAAGCGGGCACTGGGGCCCCGCGTGGCGTCGGAAACTCTAGACGCATCAAGAGCGAAAAGCCCCCGTCGCACGAGGCGACGAGGGCCTCTCTCAAAAAGAATCCGGCAGAGATGGATGAGGTTGGCGTCCGGAGCGCGCCGATGGTCGTCGCGTACAGGGATGCCGATCGAGTTCCCGAAGTTGAGGTCGTCCCTTGCGAGGTCTCCATGTCTCATGCAGAGACCACCAGCAACTCTGTTGACCGACCCGAGCTGTGGCTTGTGAGAGAGGCCTGGGTCAGGAGCGATACGGTGGCATGCAGCACCATTCCCATGGGCGGGATGCAGGTTGAGGGAGGGAAGAGTGTCGCCGGTCAGTCTTCGGAGCCGTCACAATTGGCAACAGGGTCTCGAAGCCCCGTCGACCGAGGACTGCTGTCCCGAGCAGGCGGTCCCCGTTGTCCTCCGCATTCTGATGGAAAGAGGTGGTTGCCTGCGGTTCTCCGACCCACTGGAATGCAACCACGAGTGCTTGATGGATGGACCGGCGTGGCCGCGGGAACCCCTGTGGCACCACGACCCGTGCTCCAATCGTCAGGCCACCAGCCAGCGCCCTGCGTGGGCGCTGGAGAGGTGGGCACTTGTTCTCGAAGCTACTTGTGCCGCGTCCGAACTCGTGTTGTTCAATCTGGCCCGAGCTGCTTCGGCTTGCCCGGGTGAAGACGCTCGTAACCTCTTCGTTCGCCGCCCGGTCGCGCTGGCGCAGGCTCGCGTGAGGGGACAGGCGCCTTTCGCGACTTGGGCTCCGCGAACAAGCGCCCTCGTCGGCGTGGCGATGTAGTCGCCCTGACGAAGAGCATCAGCAGCACGAGGGATGCCGCCGCGAAGCCACACGGTCTTCCAAGAGGACAGCGGGTTCTTGGCGGAGCTCGAAGGAGTCGTCCCCCGAGAAGGGGAGGCAGAAGACCCTGTCGCCCGTGACAGGTACGTCGCCTCCCCGAGAGACTCGGGGGACTCCGGGGATGGAGCATCAGAGCGACAGGCATCCTCTTTCGTCAGGACCCCCACCCTTCGAGTGATCTGAGTCGTGGGGGCATCCTCTTTCACGATGGCGAAGGCCTCGTTCAGGAGTGGGCGCCCTGGATTGGCCATGTGCGAGTACTCGTTGTGTTCTATCCGGGGCAGTTGTTCGTACCGGGTCGCGCAGAGCGGGCTGTGGCGTCGCTTGGTCACCACGCGCGGGCTCGCCGAAGCCCGAGTGCAAGCCGGAGAGGTCACTGGCCGCATGCCCGGAGAATGGTCTCAGGGATCACCCCTGGACCGAGATGGCGTGGCGCTCAGCGTGTCGGTGTCGAGCCACCCGCTCCTGCGTAGAGCGTCACGCGAGCTCCGGCGCTGCTCTCAACTGCGGGCCTCATCTCGCGCCCATGGCGAAGCGCTTGGCGGCGAACCGTAAGGGGAAGCCGTCCGTGCCAGGAAACTGCCTGAGGGCTCGTTTCGTTGGTGAATCCCCGTCCATGAACGTCGGACCAGGTTCGTAGCTCCCGGGCGAGTGCGGCCTCCTCGGAGACTCGTCAGGGCGTTGAAGGAACTCATGCACGTTCTTCTTGCGGAGGGCCTCCCTGGCAACCTTTCCCGCAGCGCGCAGCAAGTCCGCCGCCGTCGAATGGGCGATTCGTAGGCCCTACGGTGCGAATAGACGTCGAGTGGGCGAACAGGGCCGCAGTGCTCCCGTCGCACGTGAAGGGCGACACCCTCAGGCAGGAAGAAACCGAGCCACCTCAGCTGGGCGCACTCGCACAACTCCTCGGTAGGGTGGGCTTCAGACCGCCCAGGCCTGCCGCTCCGATTGATCGAGCACGAGAATCTCTCCAGCGCGGCCAACCGCGGAAGGCGCCTGGCGTCCCGGTGAAAGAACCTGGGACGAGGGGACGCGGACTCGCCCTGTCCATGGGCCGCCCAGCGAGTGGCCTGCCGGGCGCTTCAGGAGGATGTGCTGTTCACAGGATGCCTTCGGCGCCCGCAGTGGCGGTCGTCGATGGGCCACCGCTCGGGTGGGTGATGGGGAGCGGCCCTTCGTTGATGGCCGATGCGCACGTGCGCTGGAGCCAGATCCGAGAGGTCACTGACGCAGGCCGAAAAAATCCGACGCCCTGCGATCAGAACGCTGGTGTTCGCCGAATCCCGATGGTACAAGCCGCCCCCCTCGCAACGAAGCCCGCGCACTGGCGCGGATCACTCCGTGGTGAGGATGTACCGACAGCACGGAATACAGCGGTCAACGAAGCGAGTTGACAGAAGATGCGGCGGTGGTAGAAGCCGCGCCCCGACGAAGAAGCCCGGGCAGCAGCAGGGCGGAAGCGGCGAGGGAGTCAACGAAGCAACGGTTGACACGGGATGCGGCGAAGAGATAAAAGCCGCGCCCTCCCGAAAGAAGCAGCGGAAGCCACTGGGCGGCGCTGGAGACTTCGGGAAGCAGCAGAGAAGAAAAGCGAAACTGGGTGGTTGACAGGGAGCGCGAAGATGAAATAGAAGAGGCGCCCCGCTGACGCCGGAAAGAAGTAGAAGGCGGCAGCAAGGTAGCAGGAAGT
>NZ_JABUMU010000046.1:0-7968 GCF_013336625.1 Myxococcus sp. CA033
GGCCCAAGGGCGTCATGGTGCCTCACCGCACCGCCGCCAACTTCTTCGCGGCCATGGATGACCGCCTGGGCACCTCTCCCGGCACGTGGCTCGCCGTCACCTCCATCTCCTTCGACATCTCCGTCCTGGAGTTGCTCTGGACGCTCTGCCGAGGCTTCCACGTCGTCCTCCATGACGAGCGCGCCGCCTCTCGCCTCGGCACCGCGCTGACGCTGCCCGAGGTCCTCCGCCGCCACCCCGTCTCCCATCTCCAGTGCACGCCGTCCTTCGCTCGCGCCAGGGTGCTCGCCGCGGACTCCGTCGCCGCGCTCTCCTCCCTCCGCTACCTCCTCGTCGGCGGTGAGGCCCTCCCCGGCCCTCTCGCATCCCAGCTTCGCGCCGCGCTCCCTCGCTCCACCCTGCTCAACATGTACGGCCCGACGGAGACCACCGTCTGGTCCTCGTCTCACCCGTCCTCGCTCTCCGACGAAGGGGCTTCCACCCTTTCCATCGGGGCGCCTCTCGCCAACAACCGTCTCTTCGTCCTCGACGCCTCCGGTCAGCCCTGCCCCATCGGCTCGCCCGGCGAGCTCTTCATCGCTGGTGAGGGTGTCGTGCGCGGCTACTTCGGTCGCCCCGACCTCACCGCCGAGCGCTTCCTCCCCGACGCCTTCTCCGGCATCCCTGGCGCGCGCCTCTACCGCACCGGTGACCTTGCTCGCTGGCGCCCCGACGGCTCGCTCGACTTCCTCGGCCGCGCCGACTTCCAGGTGAAGCTGCGCGGCTTCCGCATCGAACTGGGCGAAGTCGAAGCCGTCCTCTCACGCCACACCTCCGTCCTCCAGGCCGTCGCGGGCGTCCACCTCGATGCCTCCGGTGATGGACGCCTCGTCGCCTGGCTCGTCCCCCAGGCCGGCGTCTCGCTCGACGCCTCCGCCCTCCGCGACTTCGCCCAACGGCACCTGCCCGAGCACATGGTGCCGGCCCTCTTCGTCGCCCTGCCCGCGCTGCCGCTCACTCCCAATGGCAAGGTCGACCGCAAGGCCCTCCCCGCGCCGCAGAGCCGGGGTCCACAGCCCGCCGTCGCCGACGACTCCGAGCCGCGGACACCTCAGGAGAAGGTCCTCGCCGCCATCTGGTCCGAGGCCCTGCGCGTGCCGCGTGTCACGCGCCATGACAACTTCTTCGCGCTGGGTGGCGACTCCATCCTCTCCATCCAGATTGTCTCCCGCGCACGCAACGCGGGCCTCCAGCTCACCACCCAGCAGCTCTTCCAGCACCCGACGCTGGAGGCCCTCGCTCGGGTCGTGAAGTTCGAGGGCAGCGCATGGGCCGAGCAGTCGGACTCCGCGCTCACGCCGCGCACGTCGACGGACTCGAAGTGGCACGAGTCCACGGACGTTGTCCTGAGCCGGTTGAAGCAGGCCATCGCGGACGGGCTGGTCCCCGCGGGCACGCCGGTGGAGGACCTCTATCCGTTGTCGCCCTTGCAGCAGGGCATGCTCTTCCACACCCTCGCCGCGCCGGGCTCCGGCGTCTACGTCACCCAGTTGACGTGGACCTTCAGTGGCGCGGTGGACCTGGGGGCGTTCCGGCGCACCTGGGAGACCGTCATCCAGCGCCAGCCCCTGCTGCGCACGTCCTTCCACTCGGGCGACTCGCGGGAGCCCCTCCAGCTCGTCCACCCCGGTGCTGCCCTACCCTGGGAGGAACTCGACTGGCGCGGAGTGGAGGAAGCAGAGCAGCAGTCCCGCTTCCAGGTCCTCCTCTCCGAGGACCGCGCTCGCGGATTCGACCTGCGCACGCCACCGCTGCTGCGCTTGACGGTCATCCGCACCGGTGAGCAGTCCTGGCGAGCCCTCGGGACCACGCATCATGTGTTGATGGACGGCTGGAGCATGGGCCTGCTCTTCCAGGACCTCTTCACCACCTACGAGCAGATTCGCACGGGACTGGTGTGGGCCCGGAGCGAGGCAACGACCTTCCGCGACTACGTCACCTGGCTCCAGCGCCAGCCGATGGAGCCCGCGGAGCTCTACTGGCGCAAGACGCTGCATGGCTTCACCGCGCCCACGCCCCTGCCTGGTGCCCTTCCCCGAAGCCCGGACTCGGTGCTCCAGCGTCAGCGCCTCCAGCTCCACCTGCCCGCGCAGACGACAGCAACCCTCCAGGCCTTCGTCCGTCAGCACCGCCTCACCCTCAATGCGCTGGTCCAGGCCGCGTGGACGCTGGTGCTCTCACGTCACACCGGTGAGCAGGACATCGTCTTCGGTGCCACCACCTCCGGTCGCTCCGCCGACCTCTCCGGCATCGACCGCGCCATCGGGCTCTTCATCAACACCGTGCCCGTCCGTGTCTTCGTCGACGACGGCACCACCGCGCTCTCCTGGCTTCAGCAGCTCCACACCCAGCAGCTTGAGCTGCGCCAGTTCGAGCACACGTCCCTCGTGCGGCTGCACGGGTGGAGCGACGTGCCGCGCGGCACGCCCCTCTTCGAGTCCCTCTTCATCGTCGAGAACTTCCCCATCGACGCCGCGGTGAATTCCGCCGGGGATGCGTTGGGCATCCGCGACTTCACCATCGTGGACCAGACGGACACGCCGCTGGAGGCGTACGTCATCCCTGGGGACTCGCTGGAGCTGCGCCTGCTCTTCGACGCCGCGCGCTTCGAGCCTTCCATCCCCGAGCGTCTCCTTCATCACTGGGGCGTCGCGCTCCAGGCGCTGATGGCTGCCCCGGATGCGCGCCTCGCCTCCATCTCCCTGCTGACGAGAGATGAGCGTGAGCAGGTCCTTCGCTCGTTCAACGGCAGGGCCCGCCCCGCGCCGGCTCAGAAAGACTCCGGCTCGCGATACACCGCTCCGCGCTCACGGACAGAGGAACAGCTCACGCTGGTGTTCGCCCAGGTGTTGGGCGTGGAGCATGTGGGCGCGACGGACAGCTTCTTCGCGCTCGGCGGACACTCCCTGCTCGCCACCCAGGTCGTCTCGCGCATCCACTCCGTGCTGGGAGTGGAGCTCCCACTGCGCGACCTCTTCGAGGCCCCCACCGTCGAACAGCTCTCCCGGCGGATTGAGTCGAGAAGCAGCGAGGGCACGGGGACCAGGCGCCTCCTGCTGCGCCCGGGCGCGCGCGACGGCGCCATTCCTCTTTCGTTCGCCCAGCAGCGCCTCTGGTTCCTCGATCAGCTCCAGCCCGGCGGCTCTGCATACAACATCCCGTGGGCGCTCAAGCTCACCGGAACCCTGGATTCAAACGCGCTGCGCCAGTCCCTCCGCGCGCTGATGCTGCGCCATGAGGTGCTGCGCACGCACTTCGCCATTCATGAGGGTCAGCCCGTTCAGCGCATCCAGCAGGATGTCGTGCTGGAGATGCCTCTCATCGACCTCCGCGCACTGCCGGAGCAGGAGCGGGACGCGGAAGCCCAGCGCCTGATGCGCCAAGAGGCACTGCACTCATTCGACCTGTCTCGGGGTCCGCTGGTACACGCGACCCTGGTGCGATTGAGCGACGACGAGCACATCCTGCTCGTCACCGCACACCACATCGTCTCCGACGGATGGTCTGTCGCCATCATCGTCCGCGAGCTCGCCGCCTTCTACCGTCAGTTCGCCGGAGGAGAACCCGCCCAGCTCGCCTCCCTGCCCATCCAGTACGCCGACTTCGCCATCTGGCAGCGCGAGTGGCTCCAGGGCGACGTCCTTTCCGCCGAGATTGACTGGTGGCGCCAGGAGCTCGCCGGCGTCTCGACTTCGCTCGAGCTTCCCACTGACAGACCGCGTCCCGCTGTTCAGACGTACCGGGGAGACATCGTCCCCGTGGCCCTGTCCAGACAGTCGAGCGACTGGGTCAAGGCGCTCGCCCAGCGCGAGGGTGCCACGCCCTTCATGGTGCTGCTGGCTTCCTTCCAGTTCCTGCTCTCCCGCTACTCGGGCCAGGATGACGTTTCCGTGGGCTCGCCCCTCGCCAACCGGAATCGCTCCGAGACCGAGGGCCTCATCGGCTTCTTCGTCAACACCCTCGTCTTCCACTCCCGACTCGACTCGAAGCAGTCCTTCCGTCAGTTGCTCTCCCAGGTGCGCACGTCCACTCTGGCCGCCTACGAGCACCAGGACGTCCCCTTCGAGAAGCTTGTCGAAGAACTCCAGCCTCAGCGTGACCTGAGCCGCTCACCGCTCTTCCAGGTCACCCTCACCCTTCAGAACGCTCCTGAAGGAGAACTCAAGCTCGCCGGCATCACGCTGGGCGCGCTGCCTCCGAGCATCGAGTCCTCGAAGTACGACATCAGCCTTCTGCTCGAAGAAGGCATCAATGGCTTCGCGGGTGTCTTCAACTACAACACCGACCTCTTCGACGCGGCGACCATGGAGCGCCTCTCGCGTCACTACGCGGTGCTGATTGAGGGACTTCAGGCGGCCCCCGATACCCAGCTTGGCCTGATCCCTCTGCTCACGTTGGCGGAGAAGCAGCAGGTCCTCGCGGGTTGGAATGGCGTTGTCAGTGATTACCCGCGCGACGCATCCATCCCTTCGCTCTTCGCTCAGCAGGCCGCGCGTACGCCTGATGCCGTCGCCGTTGTCTCGGGTGAGGAGTCTGTCTCCTACGCCCAGCTCGACTCGCGCTCCAATCAGCTCGCCCATTACCTGCGCACTCTCGGCGTTCTTCCCGGCTCGCGCGTCGCTGTCCGTCTCGACCGCTCCGCCGACCTCATCGTCTCCCTCCTCGCCATCCTCAAGGCCGGCGCCTCCTACGTCCCCCTCGACAAGGCCTGGCCCTCCGACCGCCTCGCCTTCGTCCTCCGCGAGTCCTCAGCCGGCGTCGTCCTCTCTCACTCCGACGTCGTCGATGACCTGCCTGCTTTCGGTGCTGTCCTCCTCGTCATCGATGAGGAGGCTTCTCGCATCGCTCGCCAGCCCATTTCGGCGCCCCTTCTGGACGTGACGGGCAATGACCTTGCCTACGTCATGTTCACCTCCGGCTCCACCGGTGAGCCCAAGGGTGTCTGCGTCCCTCACCGAGGCGTCACCCGCCTCGTCTCCTCTTCCTTCATCTCCTTCGCCGCTTCCGACGTCTGGCTCCACGCGGCCCCCGTCGCCTTCGACGCCTCCACCCTCGAAATCTGGGGCGCTCTCCTCCACGGCTCCAAGCTCGTCCTCGCTCCTCCTCATGCCCTGTCGCTCGAGGAGTTGGGCTCTCTGCTTGTCCGCGAGGGCATTACCTCCCTCTGGCTCACCGCTGCTCTCTTCGAGCAGATGGTGGCGACTCAACCCGTCGCGCTGGCCGGTGTCCGCCAGGTCCTCGCCGGTGGCGACGTCCTGCCGCCTTCTCGCGTCCGCGAGCACCTCTCGCGGCTGCCCCCGGGCCACGTCCTCGTCAACGGCTACGGCCCCACCGAGAACACCACCTTCTCCGCCACTCACTCGCTGCGGAATGGGGACTCCTTCTCTCGCTCCGTTCCCATCGGCGCTCCTCTCTCCAACTCCTCCGCCTTCGTTCTCGACGCCTCCTTCCAGCCCCTGCCTCCGGGCGTCCCTGGAGAGCTCTTCGTCGGGGGTGACGGCCTTGCTTGGGGTTACCTCAACCGCGCTGACCTCACCGCCGAGCGCTTCGTCCCTCATCCCTTCTCTTCTTCGCCCGGTGCTCGCCTCTATCGCACCGGGGACCGCGTCCGCTGGCTCGCCGACGGCACTCTCGAGTTCCTCGGCCGCTCCGACTTCCAGGTGAAGGTCCGCGGCTTCCGCATTGAGCTGGGCGAAGTCGAGGCCGCTCTCCGCCTCTTCTCTGGCATCCAGGAAGCCGTCGTCCTCGCTCGCGAGGACGTCCCCGGCGACAAGCGTCTTGTCGCCTACTTCACCTCGGCCGAGTCCTCTGTCGATGGCTCGGCGCTGCGCACATTCCTTTCGCAGCGCCTGCCCGAGTACATGGTGCCGGCCGCTCTCGTCTCCCTCTCCTCCTTCCCTCTCTCCGCCAACGGGAAGCTCGACAGGAAGGCTCTTCCTCCTCCCGACTTCGCCGCAGCTGACGCCTCCGGCGACGACTTCGCCCCTCCCTCCACCCTCACCCAGTCCCGCCTCGCCTCCATCTTCTCCGACGTCCTCGGCCTGGAGCGCGTCAGCATCCACGGCGACTTCTTCGAGTTGGGCGGCCACTCTCTCCTCGCCACTCAAGTCGTCTCTCGCATCCGCTCCACCTTCGACGTCGAGCTGCCCCTCGGTGAGCTCTTCTCCTCTCCCACCGTCGCTCTCCTCTCCGAGCGGCTCGACTTGCTCCACGGCTCCTCGTCTCGCCAGCCGGCCCTCGTCCCTGTCGACCGGGCCCAGCCGCTGCCTCTCTCCTTCGCCCAGCAGCGCCTCTGGTTCCTCGACCAGCTCCAGCCCGGCGCTCCCACCTACAACATCCCCTGGGCGCTCAAGCTCACAGGCAACCTCAACGCGGACGCACTGCTCCAGTCCCTCAATGCGCTGATTCAGCGTCACGAGGCCCTGCGCACCCACTTCGCCATTCACGAGGGCCAGCCCGTCCAGCGCATCCTGCCCGACGTCCGCATAGCGCTGCCCGTCGTCGACCTGCGCGCCCTGGACTCCTCTGCTCGCGATTCCGAAGCCCAGCGGATCATGCGCGAGGAGGCTCTTCACTCCTTCGACCTGTCTCGTGGCCCGTTGGTGCACGCCACTCTCGTGCGCCTCACCAATGACGAGTTCCTCCTCCTCATCACCAATCACCACATCGTCTCCGACGGCTGGTCCATCGGCGTCATCGTCCGTGAACTCGCCGCCTTCTACCGCCAGTTCGCTGGGGGCGAGCCTGCCCAGCTTTCTCCGCTGCCCATCCAGTACGCCGACTTCTCCGTCTGGCAGCGCCAGTGGCTCCAGGGCGACGTCCTCTCTTCCGAAATCGCCTGGTGGCGCACCCAGCTTGCCGGTGCCTCCTCGTCCCTGGAGCTGCCCACTGACAGGCCTCGCCCCGCCGTTCAGTCCTATCGCGGTGCGATGTTCCCCATCGGGTTGTCTCGTGAGTTGACCCAGGCCGTGAAGGCCCTCGCTCAGCGTGAAGGCGCCACGCCCTTCATGGTGCTGCTGGCTTCCTTCCAGCTTCTGCTCTCCCGCTACTCGGGCCAGGACGACATCTCCGTCGGCTCTCCCATCGCGAATCGCAATCGCTCCGAGACCGAGGGCCTCATCGGCTTCTTCGTCAACACCCTCGTCCTCCACTCCCGACTCGACTCGAAGCAGTCCTTCCGTCAGTTGCTCTCCCAGGTGCGCACGTCCACCCTCGCCGCCTACGAGCACCAGGACGTCCCCTTCGAGAAGCTCGTCGAGGAGCTTCAGCCTCAGCGTGACCTGAGTCGCTCACCGCTCTTCCAGGTCACCCTCACCCTTCAGAACGCTCCTGAAGAGGAACTCGAGCTCCCGGGTCTCACCCTCAGCGGGCTGGCTCCCAGCATCGAGACGGCGAAGTTCGACTTCAGCCTCTTTCTCGAAGAAGGCATCAACGGCTTCGTCGGCGGCTTCAACTACAACACCGACCTCTTCGACGCGGCGACCATGGAGCGCCTCTCGCGTCACTACCTCGTGTTGCTCGAAGCGCTGACCGTTTCGCCTGATGCACAGCTCGGTCTGATTCCTCTGCTCACGATGGCAGAGAAGCAGCAAGTCCTCGCGGGTTGGAATGGCGCCACGACGCGCTACCCTCGCAACGCAAGCATTCAGGAGCTCTTCGCTCAGCAGGCCGCGCGCACGCCTGATGCCGTCGCCGTTGTGTCTGGTGAGGAGTCTGTCTCCTACGCCCAGCTCGATTCGCGCTCCAATCAGCTCGCCCATTACCTGCGCACTCTCGACGTTCTTCCCGGCTCGCGCGTCGCCGTCCGTCTCGACCGCTCCGCCGACCTCATCGTCTCCCTCCTCGCCATCCTCAAGGCCGGCGCCTCCTACGTCCCCCTCGACAAGGCCTGGCCCTCCGACCGCCTCGCCTTCGTCCTCCGCGAGTCCT
>NZ_JABUMU010000047.1:0-6224 GCF_013336625.1 Myxococcus sp. CA033
CACCCGGCCCACCCGACACCCTGGAAGTGGGTACAGCGTTTCCATTCCCTGGGTGTATTCGCCCCGCTGGCAGCTTGCCGCGTCTGCCTACTCCCCAGAGGGGAGCCACACGAAGTGCGGGAGAGCCGGTTCCGTAGACCGCGGCGACTCCCTGGAGGAGGACCGCCCGGGCGCTGGGGGCGGCCCGGGCGGGAGCTCATCACCAGTCGTAGCCGTGGTAGCTCTTCAGCGAGATGACCTTGCCGCTGTTCGGGTAGTACAGAACGCCATACTCGGCGTACCTGTGGCAGTTGTGGCAGGGGATCTCCTCCCAGGCGAACCACGCCTGGATGGGGCCACCGCCCGCGAACGTGTCGAGGGCGGCCAGCAGCGGGTCGCTGCTCGAGCCGAAGAAGTAGTTGTCCACCACCATGCCGGCGCGGTCGGTGGCCACGCCCCAATCGAACGGCAGCACGGTCTGCGTCGTCTCGTGGAGGTGGTCCACCACCGTCTGGATGGTCACCGGGGTGGCCGGGCACTCCGGGGTGCTGTACGCGTCGATGCCGACCAGCCCGTACCACGTCGTGGCCGAGGCGTCGGAGTCGGGCGCCTGGAGCGGGAAGCCAATTTCGGTGAGCGACAGCGGCTGGCCGGGGAGCACCTCGCAGGCGCTCGCGTACGTGCAGCGCTGCACCTGGCGGTAGGTACCGCACGAGCTGAAGTCCAGCGTGCCCGCGGGCTTCGAGTGGTAGCAGTTGTAGACGGCCGGCTGGCATGCGGGGGACGGCCACGTGTTGTACGGGTCGTCGTTGGTGCTGATGGCCAGCCCGGTGACGCGCACCACGAGGCGCGCCGTCTCGTCCACCACGGCGCCGGTGTTCAGCGCGGCGGTGAAGGTGAGGGGAATGGTGTGCGGGTCCACGGCCTGGTGCACGGCCGGGTAGCGCCAGTCCAGGTTGAAGGTGTCCGCGTCCACGCGGGAGACCGTCGGCACGCCGTCCGGCGCGGTGACGGTGAGCGACGTGGCCGCCGAGTCCACCCGGCCGCGGTACATCAGGGCCTCGGTGCCGGCCGTGTTGCGCACGTAGACCGGGTCGACGTTCTCGAAGACGGAGATGGAGTTCGGCCCACGGAAGTCGAAGAAGCGGGGCGCGAGGATGATCTGCGCGTAGTACCGTGTCGGCGAGCCCGTGAAGGTGTCGATGGAGACCAGCAGCGGCAGGCCGGAGAGCATCGTGTTCAGCTCGTGGCCCTCCTCCAGTACGACCTCGAAGCGCCGCTCGCTGATGACGCTCGCCGTGCCAAAGGCGTCATCCGGCACGAAGCTGAAGACATCACTGATGTAGCGGTTGGTGGTGCCACGAATCACGAGCACGCGGCGGTTGTTGCGCGTCTCGAAGGTGCCCAGCGTCTCGAAGCTGAGTTCGTGCGTGCCGGTGGGCTCGTACGCGTAGATGCGGGTGGCCGTCGCCGCGGCGGTGGAGACGCCCGTCTCCTCGACAGGGACGACGGGAGACTCGTCGGGAGACGTGCTGCCACAGGCAGTGACTCCGAGAGACAGAGCACAGGCGAGTACGAAATTGCGGAACTTCATGTGTTTCCTCCAAGTGAAGAATTCCGGGGGATAGCACATGTGCCTGACGCAAGCGTGACGCGGCATGTCTCAGCTGTGTGACGACACCGGTGTGGCACGCCGGCGGAGGATGGTGGGCTTGTAGCGAGGAGCTTGTTCTGCCCTATCAGGCGAACAGATCCACCTGGCGCGGCATCGCTCCTTCCAACTGCAGCAGGAACTGCTTGGTCGGCAAGCCGCCGCCGAAACCGGTGAGGCTGCCGTTTGCGCCGATCACGCGATGACAAGGCAGCACGATGGGAATCGGATTGCGCCCATTCGCCGCGCCCACTGCGCGCGTCGCCGTGGGTCTGTCCACGCGCAGCGCGAGTTCGGCGTAACTGATCGTGCCGCCAAATGGAATGTTGGCGAGTTCCCACCACACCTGGCGCTGGAACTGCGTCCCCTGCGGCGCAAGAGGCAGTTCGAAGCCCCGGCGTTTGCCCGCGAAGTATTCGCCCAGTTGCTTCTGAGTGTCCCGCAGTACCGCGTGGTCGCCTTCATGCCAATCCTCGCTACGACGCATCGGGTGGCGCGGTGCATGGAACTCGATCAACCGCAGGCCCTCGTCATTGCCGGCAATCAGCAACGCCCCGACCGGGCTTTCGATGTGGCGATAGAACACGTTGCTTTGCATTACGCGGTCACCTTCGCCTTCTTGACGGGTGCGCTCTTGGGCGGCGTGCGCTTGAGCAGCGGGGTCTTGACCGTGGTGTTCGTGGAGGACGCGTTCGCGATGGAGGTGGCCTTTGCGGGCCCCATCGAATCCTTCCACAGATGAATCACACCATAGGCGCGCCAGGGACGCCAGGCTTCCGCCCGCGCGGTCAGCGCCTTCGCGGTCATGCGCGAACCATCATTGGGTACCGCGCGCTGCAGCACCAGGTCGTCGGCGGGGAATGCATCGGGATGGCCCAATGCGCGCAGCGCGATGTAATGCGCGGTCCACGGGCCGATGCCGGGCAACGCGACCCAGCGCGCCGTGAAATCGTCCAGCGTACGCTCCGGCTTGAAGTCGACGTGGCCATCCAGAAGTGCGCGCGCCATGGTCCGTACGGTCTGCGCACGCGCGCGTGTCAGGCCGATCGCACCCAGGTCGGCGTCGGCCAGCGCATCGGGCGTGGGGAAGAGGTGGTCGAGCCCAGGCGCGAGGGGTGCGGGCAGTGGCTGACCGAAGTGATGTGAAAGTCGCGTCGCCAGCGTGCGTGCGCCTGCGACGCTGATCTGTTGGCCGATGATCGCGCGCACCGCGATCTCGAATCCGTCCCAGCCGCTGGGAACGCGCAGTCCCGCGCGCTGCTTCAGCAACGGACGCAGCCGCGCATCGGCGCCGAGCGCTTCGATGATGGCCCGCGGATCCGCGTCGAGATCGAACATGCGTCGCAGCCGATGGACGATCTCCAGCATCTGCGAAGTGCGCGCGCCGTGCAGTTCGAGCTTCAGCGCATTGTCGTCCGCCAGGCGATGCGATGCGGGCCATTGCGAAACACGCAGCCAGCCCGGCGCATCGAGCGAGCCGAAAACTCGCGAGTAACTCGTGGCATCCACCACTTCGACACCGGGCAGCGCGCGCCCGCGCAGGAAATCGAGCATCGCGACGAAGTCGTAGGGTGGGCGGTAACCCAGGCGCAGCGTCACGGTCTCACCGGGAACTTCGACTCGTTGCTTGCGCAGGTCGCGCGGAGCCATCCGATAGGCTTCGAGGAAGGCGGCGTTGAAGCGGCGCAGGCTGCCGAAACCGGCCGCAAGCGCGACTTCGGTGATCGGCATCGCCGTTTCGGTCAGCAGCTGTTTGGCGAACAACAAGCGTCGCGTGCCATGCACCCCCGTTGGCGACACGCCGAGTCGTTCGACGAACAGCCGACGCAGCTGGCGTTCGCCGATGTCGACGCGTTCGGCGAGCGCCGACAGTGGCTGTTCGTCGAGAACGCCTTGTTCGATCAATTTCAAAGCGCGCGCCAACAGCGCATCGCCACGACGCCATGCGCCGTCGCCGGGTGACAGTTCCGGGCGACATCGCAGGCAAGGCCGGTACCCGCCGGCTTCCGCGGCGGCTGCGCTGGCGTAATACGTGAAGCGCTTGGCCATCGGCGCCGGACAGACGGGGCGGCAATAGATCTTGGTGCTGGTGACCGCGGTAAAAAACAGCCCGTCGAAGCGCGGGTCGCGGGTGATGCGCGCCTGCTCACAGGTGTGCGCGTCAGGGAGCGCGGTGGCGTTGGCAAGCGTCGACATGAGTGCAGGCTAGCACCGCGTCGGGAGGTGGACTCGCCGGATTCGGACATCGTCATGAATGTCCGTTTCGTTCAGCAACTTCGTTCAGCCGACGCCGCTCAACCGGCCACTTCAACGCGTGCATAAGAGGGAAGGAGGCCCTGTTGAGAGGGAGGGAGCATGCCCCTCGCCAGCCTGGGCCTGTTCGCCTTCACCGAGGCCAACGCCCGCGAGGGGATGGCGGGCGTCGGTGCGCGATTCACGTTCGGCTTGTAGAAAAGGGAATGAGGGGCCCCAGCAGCGCTCGACTGCGCAGCCCTTCTGGTCGCTCCCGAACACCGGGGCGTCCGTCGGACGTGCGGGCGGCTGCGGCGAAGCTCTACCCTGGCGGAACGCGCGTCTGGGCCGTCTTCGCGGGCACGTAGCACCCGCCCTCGTGGACGTAGCCGACAGAGCCGCAGTCCCTGAGCCACAACTCCACCTTCTCCCAGCACCCGCCGTTAATGCCCAGGGACCCTCCGGTGCACGGGGGCGTGGCCTGGCCCGGGAGTGGCTTCGCTGGGATTCCGAATCCGAGGAGTCCGCCCGGCTCAAGTCCGCGGTCGTCGTTCTGCCAGTCCTCCCTCCACTGGCGGATGGCAGGCACCGCCATCACGAGTCCGGCGACGCCGAGCAGGGCTGCGAGGGCAATCATGAGCTTCTTCAAGGGCACCTCCGCACGAGGGAGGCGACCATAGCCCCGCTTGCCGTCGAGCGCCCCTCTCTCATGCCGGGGCAATGGCTGGCGAGGGCGGTGCGGCGGGCCGTTAGAATTCCTGGCCCGTCCTTTACGGGCACGTGACATCCACCGGCGGGTGGCGTCCAATGATGAGGGATGACGCCTGAGCGTGACGCGCTTCTGCCGCTGGTTCCCTCGTCGGTGGCCACACCGGAGGGGGAGCCCCGATTCGGCACGTACCAGGGGGATCTGGCCGAGGTGGACCTGCCCAGTCTGCAGGGGAGGTGGGCCGTCTCCAGGCTGTACCCGCTGGCTGATGTGCGCTTCGAATATCGCGACATGGAGTTGATGCGGCCGTGGAAGGTGGCGACAATGGATGGCTTGGTGGACCTGCGTTTCCAGCCTGTCTACGACCATGCCGAGAATCGCGAGGAGGCGCTCGTCCGCAGCAAGTTCGAGCAGCCCATGGGGCTCTTCGAGGGCACGGTGACCGTGGGTGGAAAGGCGCTCCAGCTCTCCAATGTGCCTGGCGTCACCAAGAGTCAGTCCACGCGCGGCCCCCACCGGTCCACCCTGTAGGCCATGAGCGCGCTGGCGCCCCAGGCCATGGCGAGGAAGGATGGGACGCCCGCAGCGGACTGGGTGTGGATACCGCGCAGCACATTCTGAGAGTCGGGCATTGTGCAATGAATGGCGTGGGCAAACGACTGCCCCCGCTCACGAGGGGGACGTCATGAGCTGGATTCCAACTGGGCGGAGTTTGCTGTCTCGCATGGCATCCGCCGTGGTGCCGGTGGTTCGCTACGTGCGCCAGAACACACGAGGCTGGCCGGCGAAGCTCGCCGTGCTCACGGCGCTCAAGGGGCTGCGCCGCATCCATGGTCCGCGGGACTTCGTGGTGCGCACCTCCTGGGGCTTTCGGTTTGCGGGGAACACCGCGGACCTGGTGCATGGCGCTGTCTATGCCGTGGGCGTATGGGAGCCGAGCCTGACGGCGTGGTTGCAGTCACGGTTGGTCGCGGGAGATGTCTTCGTGGATGTCGGTGCGAACGCGGGCTACTTCACGCTGTTGGGGGCCGCGTGCGTCGGTGCCACGGGCGGGGTGGTGGCCATCGAGGCCTCGCCGCGAAACTTCGAGTTGCTGCAAAGGAACTTGTCCCTGAACCCCGCCGCCAACGTCCGCGCTGTGAACATGGCCCTGGCGGATGAGGACTGCACGGTGAAGATCTACCCTCCCGATGCGGGCAATTCCGGCACGGCGATGACGTGGAGGGATGAGCGCAGAGGACGCGCACCCGAGAGCGAAGTGCCCGGGCGCCGGCTGGTGGACCTGCTCACACGCGAAGAGGCTGCCAGGGCCCGTGTCATCAAGGTGGATGTCGAGGGGGCCGAGGGGTGTCTGGAGAGTGGGCTGGACGAACTGCTGGAGCGCTGTCATCCCGAAGTGGCGTTCGTGGTGGAGTTCGACCCCAAGCTCTTCCACCTGCAGGGACGGGATCCCGCGCGCTTCCTGGCGCGGTTCATGAACGCCGGGTTCGCGCTGTACACGCTCGACAACCACTCGGTGGAGCCTTAGAGGACCTAACAAAAGTCAGGGCTGGGGTGGCCACCGACGAAGGGCATCCCCAGCTTGAGTGCATGGTCCGCGAACTCGTTCCCGACGCCTTCTGGCAGCGTGTGGCGCCGCTGCTGCCTCCGCCG
>NZ_JABUMU010000048.1:0-6155 GCF_013336625.1 Myxococcus sp. CA033
GATGACCGCCGCTACCTCGACATGGCCCTGCTGACTTCAAACCCAGACACCGCTGAATGAATCCGCCAAGGAGCCTTCCTCCCCCGTTCCCCCTCCGAACCAACTACACACGATTCGGGACTTGACCGTCCAGCCGAATCCGAGAAGCTGGCGCGCCCTTGGCGCTGTCGTCCTCAAGGTGCTGGGCGAGCCGTTCCAGCCAGACGGGTTCCCTGCAACGGAATCAACAGGCAACCGCGCGTACACTTGGTTCTGCCTGGGGTAGGCGTGCCTCCCTGTCTGGAATGACGCGGTGGGAGTTGAATGGAATACAGGGCTTGGTGAGTAGCGTCAGGCGAATCACAGTGGTGGTGCTTGTAACGGCATGCTCCTGGGGGCTGGATAGTTATTGGTCTGCAGTCCTTCAAAAGGAGCACCGCGTCATGTCGAAGTGGCGATTCGCGTTTTCTTGCCTCGTTGTGGCGGGCATTGCCCTCACTTCAGGCCCGGCCCGTGCTGCTGGTTGGGTCCCGTGCGGTAGTTTGAGTCAGTTTGCGAGCGATAAGTGTACGCTCCCTGGCTATCCGCCTGCACAGTACGACTATGGCATGGTGGTCAACTCTGATGAGCCCCTTCGCGTCACCTGCACCTACTGGACCTATGGGCAGAGAATCTACAATTCTGAGCCCTTCTTCGCATACAGCGATGACCCGACGACGGGGCAGCACTGGGGTGGGTTCGTGTTCTATCGGAATACGCTGGCGGCTGACGATGATGTCTGTACCAGAGGAGCCTGGCGCCAAAAGTACTGGTATCTGGAGGGCTTGAACAAGATTACGCTTCCGGCGGGGCATGGATGCATGGACTGGGGAGTCTGGTGTCGAGCCAAGTGATGTGACTCCTGTCTCTCGACTTGGCCACATCATCGAAGGTTGATTTCTGATTTGAGTGAACTCTCCGTCAGGGCTTGCTCGTTCGCGTGTCGCGGCCGGGTGGATGTTCATCCATCCCACTCAGTGTCGCCATCAGGTTGTGGCGGGGCATGTTGCTGCCCCCGCCCACAGCCGATGCCCGGAAGTGACCGAATCCAAGTCGACCACGAAGCTGTCGAAGAAGCGGAAGCGCTCGAGGAGTGTCGTTCGGGCCTGGGATGCCCGGAGCCGCTCTCCCCGCGTGGACGGGGAGATCACTCGATGATCGGGAAGGCCAGCCGCGGAGGGCCGGGCTCGAAGTCGAACTCGACGTTCGCTTTCGCCATGGTGGCTAGGAAGTCGTCGGCGAGCTTCACTGTGGGCGCCTGGGCCTCGAGCTGACGCTGCTGCTCGGCGCGCTGCGCCGCCGGGCGCTCGTTCTCCTTGGCGAAATCGGCAGCGAGGCGGCTCCCTTGCGGGGTGTGCGGAAGGGTGCATCCGCTGAACGTCAGCCATCGGTTGGTTGCCGGACATCTCCTTGCGAGCTGCCGCCCCAGGAGGCGCTGCATGCCGAGTCCTTGCTCGGCGACGTGGAGCGCGTCTCTGTCGAAGCCAGGAGACAGGACTACGGGTGGGAGCATGTCGACGATGGGACCACCCGGACGCTGCTGTCCCTCACTGGCAGCGGCGGGGGCCACGAGGTGCTGCCCGACGGGGGCACGGCGTTCCTGCCAGACTCAAGCTGCGGTATGACAACCTGCGTGACCTGGTGGAGCGGTGGAATGCCAACGCCACGCCCGCGCGATGCGGTCGACGTCATCCGCGCGCACGCGGGGATGACCCCCAACCCCGGTGACTACCAGGAAGGAGTGGTGGACAGCCTGTGAGCCGAGACGACGAGAAGACCGCGCCGGCCGAGCCCCGGCGACAAGGGCCTCAGCGGTTGGCGGACCTGATGCGCAAGGCCATGTCCCAGGCCCGTGAGCAGCCTTCGGCGGGGCTGGTCCAGCTCGAGGCTGACTGGAAGCGGCGGGAGGTGGAGTTGCGGCAGGCCGAGGCGGCGGAAAGGGTTCGGCTCGAGGTCGCCCATGCCGATGCGTGGCCGCTGCACCTGAAGCTGTGTGCCGCCCCGTCGGAGGCAGTGGAAGTCCTCACCGGGGATAAGGTGTTGGAGACGGCCGCCCTCCGCGCGGCGAGGCTCGTGCTACAGGAAGGGCTGCGCACGCTGCTGCTGTCTGGCGGCACCGGAGTGGGGAAGACAGCTGGAGCGTGCCACCTCTTCCGCTCCGCGGTGCGCCACGAGCCACGCAGTGGCCAGCATCTGCCAGTGTGGGACGCGTCCGCCGGGTTCTTCGTGCGCTGGTCGCAGCTGAAGCGCGTCAGCGACGATGAGGCGGAGGACGACCAGCTTCTCCAGCGAGCCACCCGGGTGCGCGTCCTGGTGCTGGACGACGTCGATGGGTTGCCGGGCGAGGAGTTGGGCCGGCGCGACCGGGAACTCCTCGAGGAGTTGGTGGACAGGCGGGACAGGGCCGGCATGGTGACGGCGTACACCACCCACCTCTCGGTGCAGCGGAGGGAAGGCGGGCCCTCGGACTTCGCCACATACGTCGGCGCCCGCGTCGTCTCCCGCATGAGCCGCCCGGGGACGTTCCACCTGGCTGACTGCGGAAGCCGGGACCTGCGCCGGGGAGCGAAGCCGTAACGCAGTCCCTGTGCGCGCTGGGGCAGGGGCGATAGCGGCCTTGTCCTCCTGGGTCGCGGCGGCTCTGGCCTGTCGCTGGCGCACCAGCGGGCGCTGCTCGAGTACTCGCGGCGTCACGCGAGAGCGTCCAGGACGTGGGCTGTGGGCGTGGTGCTGGAGGTTCCCTGTGAAGAGCCCTTGCTCAATCTCTGTCTGGGAGGAGCGAGCCAGTACGCACGTATTCCCCCTTGTCGGTGTGAATGGCGACGAGCCCGCAGGTCGCACACGTCATTTCGACCTGGAGAGGTGGCTGTGGCATGCCCCGCTTGACCCGACTGGATTCGGGCCCCCAGATGGCGTCAGGGTCGCTCTCGCCGCCGCAGGCAATGCAGCGGAGAGAATCGAGCAGGGCCTTCCTCTCCTTTTCGTAGCCGCGATTCTCGATACCGATGAGGGCGAACAGCAGGAGGATGCCGACGCCGGTGAGCGCCAGCCACAGCGTGAAGGCATACAGAAAGTCGTACATGAACACTTCCTGGCTGGCCGGTTCTCTGTGCGGCTTCGCGACTCAGGCCGCGGGAGACGCACGGTACGTGCGCTTCGGCTCCCCCGTCTCAGTGAAGACGGCGGTGAGTCCGCACGCGGCGCACGTCGCCTGGACCAGGGCTGGAAGCTCTGGGATGGACGCGCCGTGTGAAGGAGTCATTCGCGGCGGAGCGGACCGGGCAACCGACGGGGGGGCGAACTCCCCACCACACTCCGGACATCGAAGCGGTTGGACCCAGCGTTGGAGTCGCAGTTGTTCGCGCCGCTCCGAGAAGATGATGCCCACGAGGACAATGACGGTACCGCTCAAGGTGATGCCCAACCACAGCGGGAATGCATCCATGCCGACCCCCTGACGAACTCACCGTATCAGGGCTTCTACCTGGTCTGCCTGCGGAGGTCGGAATGATGCGCTCCCGCGTCGACACGCGCAGGCGAAGCGCGTTGATGGCAAGGGTCAGGCGATGCAGCATCTCGGCCAGGCGGCATCCGGCACCACGGCATTCGGAGTCAGTGATGACCAGGTGGAGGTGGAATGACCAGCCCGGAGGTGCCATCCGCGACTTCACGGGTCGGCGGTGTCCGGGCGGGTCGTGCGGTGGATGTGGTGTTCTACGGCGTCCAGCGAACTCGCTTCGGGCCGCCCTGGTCTACGCACCTCCGGTGTGCAAATGTGAGGCAATTGCCACATAGTTGTTGAGAGTCCCACAGGGTGTCGTTGCAGCAGCGGACACCGCAGGTGTACCAGCCCGGAACGCAGGCCTCCACGACCTCAAGTGGGCACGCGAGTTCGGCTCCAGGTACGGCGCTCTCGATGGACATCTCCTCGTGGGCGATGGCATCGGATGACTCTGACGCCTCAGGGAAAGGGCCTCCGCACGCCATCACCCACACGAATCCAACCCACAACGCACAACGACGCAGTCCCACGGTAGCCATGGTTGCCTCCGCTTTGGTTTGCGTCCGCCTATCGACCAGGAGGTCGGACGCAATTCAAGAGCATCACGGCAAGTCCGAGAACTCCATGTGGCGGAATGTGAGTAGTTGCTCCAGTCAACTATTTGTCGCCTGCCGTTGTGCTTCGCCACGTTCGTGTCGGGTGGTCGGCCGCTGCTCCCGTCAGCACGGTGGCACCAGGTGCTGCCTCCGTGGATTGACGGTCGGCGTGGAATCCATGGTGGCGCGGCATGCGCCGCCTGCCGCTGAGAGAATCCAGGCCACGTGCTGCGCCTGCTGTTCCCGGAAGGCAGCATCCCGAAGAAGCTGGACGACGCACGGGTGGTGCCGCGGGCTTTCGATTCAAGCGAAATCCTCTCCTGTGCGCAGGAGGCCGCACATGGAGATAGCGAACCGTGGGCCGTCCGAAAGGCAACATTGTCTTGGGAGTGAGGATGAAGACTGTCGTCCCGATCCGGGAGAAAGGAGGCGTTGCAGACGTGTGCGGTTGGGCGTGTTGTGGCCCTGGTTCGGCAGTGTCCCTGTTTGGCTGAGCAGTCTTTGCGCAAAGGACCCATCCATGAATCCCCAAGTCATCCGCCTCCCGAGCCTTGTTGTGGCGCTCTTCCTTGTGTCCAGCTCCGCTTGGGCGGGAGAGAGTCGCCTTGCGACGTACTTGCGGCCTGTCACCGTCAAACCCTTTCCGGCGATGGCCTGCACCGACCTTGCGGCGGAGCTGGCGAGCGCCGCGGATGAGCGTGGCATCTCCATCAACAAGGAGCAGATTGTCACCACCACCGCGGAGAATGTCACCTTCGCGGGGACCAGCATCGCGGGCTTCGAGGAGGTTCCCGCGACGGAGTTCCCGAATGGGGTCGATGTCGGCTTTGTCTATGTTGATGCGCCGGAGCTCGATCTCCCCGCGGGCTTCTATGCGTTGAACGCCCATGCGAACGAAGAGGACATCCGCGAGGGCTCCTACGAAGGCACGGTGGGGCTTGTCGATCAGGATGGGCAGGAGGTCGCTCGGGTCGCCGCGACGTTCCAGACCTTCTCGGTCACCGTTCCGAAGCCGCTCCCTTTCGAGCGAACCCAGGTCGAGGCCCGGACGGAGATCGAGGATGTCCAGGGCATGCTCATGCGCCGAAGAATCGTCATCGTCTTCAGGTGCCCGAACGGAACCACCATCATCATCGTCATCAGCTTGGGCCGCAGATGATGCGCGGCCTCAGCGCGGGGCGGACGGTGTTCTTGTCATAGGTCAGCCTCGGGCGCATGCGCTCTCGTGCCGTCGCAATCCCTGTCAAAGGCCCCCGCCGTCACTATCGGCGGGGTGCCTCGGGCGCTTCCTCGCGTCGGCTTCGTTCGCCACCGCGCGCTGCACGCCCTGACGTGCGTGTACCTCCGCCCCATGGGCCCACAGGCCCATGGGGCGGAACGGCCAGCCATGCTGCAGTGCACCCTCTGGCGCTCCCTGTGAGGATGGACGTCTGAACGTCGCCCTCCGCCTGGCGTCCTCCGTGCTCGGAGTGGGAGGGACCGGCGAGTACAATCGCTGACGAAGCGGTGGCAGAGGCTACTGCGTAAGGGCCATGTCGCAGCGCCACTTCCCGATGCAACGGCAGTAGAACTCGTAGCCGTCTGTGCAGCAGGGGACGATACCGCCCTGAGTAGACGAGCAGGCCTGGCGCTCCATGTACGAGCATTGTGGAGCGCTGCATGTCGGCTCAGGGGGATTGGGGGGCGTTGTCGGGCAGGCGATGGCGACGCCGTCACAGGTCACGCCCACGTTGTTCGTCGCGCTACAGGTCGTCGCCGTCGAGGGGCAACTGACGGATCCGTTTGCGCAGGACGCTGTGCAGGTCGACAGCGTCTCCGAGGACACGCTCATCTCCCGCTGCTCATCGGACACCTCGGCCGGCGCCGCTCCACACCCGATGGCGAACACCGCGGCGCAGCTCAACAGCAACAGCCCTCTCTGCCAACGTGAGTGAGCCAGTCCGTACCCGGCAGTTTAGTGTGCAGGGCGACCCAGGCAGGGACGATGAAACCGGTGGTGGAAGAGGTTCGGGTCAGGGAGACCGAGGTGGAGGAGAAGG
>NZ_JABUMU010000049.1:0-2500 GCF_013336625.1 Myxococcus sp. CA033
GAGTCGCTGGCGGCCTTCGGGCACCTGGTGGCGTACGGGAGCGCGAGCGGGCCCCCGGCGGCGGTGGAGGTGGAGACGCTGTACGCGAAGTCGCTGAAAGTCAGCGCGTACTGGCTGCGCACACCGCACCCGGCGGCGCTGCAGCGGCGAGCGCGCGAGGCGCTGGGAAGCGCGCTGGCGGGAGGGCAGTTGCGCGTGAAGCTGGGGCTGGTGGTGGGACTGGAGGAGGCCGCGCAAGCCCACCAGCGACTGGAGTCGCGCGCGACGGTGGGCAAGGTGGTGCTGCGAGTGCCCTGAAGTCGCGCGGGCCGTCAGGCCTCGAGGGTGGCTGCAGGCCGCAAGCCCGCGGGCGCCCTGGCGGCCGAAGCGGGCACGGGGCCCCTCGCGGCGTCGGAAACTCCAGACGCACAAAAGCGAAAAGCCCCCGTCGCACGAGGCGACGAGGGCTTCTCTCAAAAAGAATCCGGCAGCGACCTACTCTCCCACGCGGTTTCCCGCGGAGTACCATCGGCTCTGGAGGGCTTAACTTCCGTGTTCGGGATGGGAACGGGTGTGACCCCTCCGACATAGCCACCGGAAAAGCATGAAGTGCATACGAAGGGTAAGTTGCAGCATTCTGCGAGTACAAGTCTCGCTGTGCGCTAAAGTGTTTCGTCCGGGTGAATGCATAGTGCATTCAGTCTCGGCCTTGGCCCCGAGTCCCTTACTCCCCTTGAGGGGGCATGCAAGAGATAGGGGGAAGTAAGCCTCTCGACCAATTAGTACCAGTTAGCTCAACGCGTTACCGCGCTTACACACCTGGCCTATCAACGTCGTAGTCTTCGACGGGTCTTCAGGGGCTTGCGCCCGGGATACCTGGTCTTGAGGTCGGTTTCCCGCTTAGATGCTTTCAGCGGTTATCCAATCGGCACATGGCTACCCAGCGATGCCTCTGGCGAGACAACTGGTACACCAGCGGTGCCTCCAACCCGGTCCTCTCGTACTAAGGTCAGAGCCTCTCAAGTATCCTACGCCCACAGCAGATAGGGACCAAACTGTCTCACGACGTTTTGAACCCAGCTCGCGTACCGCTTTAATTGGCGAACAGCCAAACCCTTGGGACCTGCTCCAGCCCCAGGATGCGATGAGCCGACATCGAGGTGCCAAACCTCCCCGTCGATGTGAACTCTTGGGGGAGATAAGCCTGTTATCCCCGGAGTACCTTTTATCCGTTGAGCGATGGCCCTTCCATTCAGGACCACCGGATCACTATGACCTGCTTTCGCACCTGCTCGACGTGTCCGTCTCGCAGTCAAGCTCCCTTATGCCATTGCACTCGCCGCCCGGTTTCCAATCGGGCTGAGGGAACCATCGCGCGCCTCCGTTACTCTTTGGGAGGCGACCGCCCCAGTCAAACTACCCACCAGACAGTGTCCCAATCCCGGCTTACGGGACATGGTTAGACACCAGAAATCAACAGGGTGGTATTTCACCGTTGCCTCCACCGAACCTAGCGGCCCGGCTTCAAAGGCTCCCACCTATCCTACACAGTCAATCCCTAGTGTCACTGTCAAGTTATAGTAAAGGTTCACGGGGTCTTTCCGTCTTGCTGCGGGTAAACTGCATCGGCACAGCTATTTCAATTTCGCTGAGTCCCTCTCCGAGACAGCGCGGAAGTCGTTACTCCATTCGTGCAGGTCGGAACTTACCCGACAAGGAATTTCGCTACCTTAGGACCGTTATAGTTACGGCCGCCGTTTACTGGGGCTTCGGATCATCGCTTTGCCTTGCGGCTGACGAATCCCCTTAACCTTCCAGCACCGGGCAGGAGTCAGACCCTATACGTCGGCTTGTCGCCTTCGCAGAGTCCTGTGTTTTTGGTAAACAGTCGCTACCGCCATTTCTCTGCAACCTCTCTCGGCTCCGGCTGTACGCCTTCACCTACCAGAGGCCCACCTTCTTCCGAAGTTACGGTGGAAATTTGCCTAGTTCCTTGGAGGAGAGTTCTCTCAAGCGCCTTAGGATTTTCTCCTCACCCACCTGTGTCGGTTTACGGTACGGACACCCTGCAAGCTCCCTACGGGACTTTTCTTGGAAGCAGAGCATCAGCGACTTACCCCTTACGGGGCGCCATGGGGTCTCGGGGATAGCTGCCGCGCCTTTAATCGTACGCGACACCCCTACGCCTTTGGACTGACACAACCGCCGGTCAGCTCGCCTAGCTTTCTCCGTCCTCCCTTAGTTCAACGCTTACAAGATGGCGCAGGAATATTAACCTGCTTTCCATCATCTACGCCTTTCGGCCTCGACTTAGGTTCCGGCTAACCCTGGGAAGATTAACTTGACCCAGGAAACCTTGGGTTTACGGCGAGGGGGTTTCTCACCCCCTTTATCGCTACTCATTTCGGCATCAGCACTCCCAGCCGCTCCAGCCGCCCTTTCGGTCGACCTTCGCTGCAACTGGGACGCTCCCCTACCGCCACACGTTTTGCGTGTGACCCGAAGCTTCGGTACTAGTCTT
>NZ_JABUMU010000004.1:0-581560 GCF_013336625.1 Myxococcus sp. CA033
TTCCACGGCCGGCGATGGAGAACACGTCTTCCACCGGCATCAGGAAGGGCTTGTCCGTCGCGCGCTGCGGCGTCGGGATGTAGCTGTCCACCGCCTCCATCAGCTTCAGGATGGCGCCCTCGCCGACGTCGCTCGTGTCACCCTCGAGCGCCTTCATGGCGGAGCCAGGGACGATGGGAATCGAGTCGCCCGGGAAGTCGTACTTCTTCAGCAGGTCGCGAACTTCCATCTCCACGAGCTCGCGCAGCTCGGGGTCGTCCAGCAGGTCGACCTTGTTCAGGAAGACCACGATGTACGGAACACCGACCTGGCGCGCCAGCAGGATGTGCTCACGCGTCTGGGGCATCGGGCCGTCCGCGGCCGAGACCACGAGAATCGCGCCGTCCATCTGCGCCGCGCCCGTGATCATGTTCTTCACGTAGTCGGCGTGACCCGGGCAATCCACGTGCGCGTAGTGCCGGTTCTTCGTCTGGTACTCCACGTGCGCCGTGGAGATGGTGATGCCGCGCTCACGCTCTTCCGGCGCCTTATCGATCTGGTCGTACGCCAGGAACGTGGCGCCGCCGGTCTTGGCCAGCACCTTCGTGATGGCCGCCGTCAGCGACGTCTTGCCGTGGTCCACGTGTCCGATCGTGCCGATGTTCACGTGGGGCTTGTTACGCTCGAACTTCTCCTTGGCCATGACACTCCTCTAAAAAATGGAGCCCTGAACCAGGATTGAACTGGTGACCTCATCCTTACCAAGGATGCGCTCTGCCAACTGAGCTATCAGGGCTTGGCGATGCTATGAACTACAACGTTTGGAGCGGGAAATGGGATTCGAACCCACGACATTCAGCTTGGAAGGCTGACGCTCTACCAACTGAGCTATTCCCGCGTTGCCGAGTGGAGGGAGATGGATTCGAACCATCGAAGGCGTAGAGCCGGCAGATTTACAGTCTGCTCCCTTTGGCCGCTTGGGTATCCCTCCGCACTTTTACTTCAGACTGCGTACTGCACCCCATACTGCTCGTCTCGGGCCCTCATCCGCGGCCCCCGTCCTGCTTGGCCGGCGGCGGGACTTGAACCCGCGACCTACTGATTACAAATCAGTTGCTCTACCGACTGAGCTACACCGGCACTCATCCGGCTCCTGCCCACCGCCCTACCCCACCTCCACCGAACCCGTCAACAACCCGGCTCCGATGTGCGAGGCGCGCCCTTTTAGAAGTCCCCATCATCCAAGTCAAGGGGATTGATCCCAGATGATGGCCGACTAACGGGAGGCGCTCCCCCGCTGCCGGGCGACCTCGTATAGCAGAATGCCGGCAGAAACGGACGCATTGAGTGAACCGACCTGACCCGCCATCGGAATCCGCAGGCGATGGTCGCAGTGCTTGAGCACTCCCTCCCTCACCCCTGCCCCCTCGGCCCCCACCACCAGGGCCAGGGGCCCGTCCAGTCGGGCGCTCCACATGGGCTCGGTCGCGTCCACGTCCGCCGCGGCCACCCAGAGCCCTGCTTCCTTCAGTTCTTCCAGGGCGCGAGAGATGTTCACGACCCGGGCGATGAGGCAGTGCTCCACCGCGCCCGCTGACGCCTTGGCCACCGTGCCCGTCACCTGCACGGCGCGGTCCTTGGCGATGACGACCCCATGCGCACCCAGCGCGTGGGCCGAGCGGATGATGGCGCCCAGGTTGTGCGGATCCTGGATACCGTCGAGCACTACGACGAGGGGAGGCCGCTTGCTGGCCTTGGCCGCGTCGATGATGTCCTCCAGCGCCGAGTACGTGAAGCCTCGAAGCTCGAGCACGACGCCCTGGTGGACCCCGCCGTCGGCCATGGCGGCGAGGCGCTCGCGCGACACCTTCTCCACCCGGACACCCGCGTCCCGGGCGCGGCTGAGCAGCTCCCCCGCCGCCTTGGCGGCCAGCTGCCCCTCCACGATGAACAGCCGCTCCACTTCGTCCGGTCGGGCCCTCAGGGCCTCGAGGACCGGATTGACGCCATAGACGTGACGCGCCGGGGAGTCCCCGCCCTCACGCTCACCTCGACCACCCTTGGGGGGACGCTCACGCATGGGAATTAGAGGACCTCGACGGGAACGGAGAGGGTCTTCTGCTGGCGCGCGCAGATCTTCTCCGTGCAGATGAAGAAGACGAGCTTCGCGTCCACCGAGCCCTTGCCCGCGGCCGTGGCGGAGAAGGGAATCTCGAAGCGGGGGTCCGCGAACTCCTGGCCCGCGGCCTTCTTCGCGACCGAGTCCTCTCGTCCCAGCTTCTCCTTCGCGACGGAGACCTGCGTGCCCTTCACCTCGAGCTTCAGCGGGGCCTCCTCGGAGACATGGGCGCCGGGCTTCGTCTTGACCGAGACCACGAAGACGCCCTTCTCCCCCGTCTTGACCTGGCTGGAGGAGCCGTCCGTGGACACGTCATAGAGGCTGGCGGGGTCCACTTCGTCGGCGGACGCCGGGGCCGTCCAGACGCAGGCCACCAGCAACGCGGCAACGGAGGTGAAGCTTCGGATGTGCGACATGGCGGGTCTCCTGAAAACGGGTGCTGCCTATCATGCCTGCGACGTGGGGCGCCGGCATTCTCTTCACGCGCCCCCTGCTCCGCTCGTGGGCGTACGACTCGTGCGCTTCCTGCGCGGTGCCGGAGATGTTGGCAGCCCCGGCGAGGGAAGACTTCGAGGTGGCAGGAGGTCTGGCACGGACACGGGGTCCGCGCCCGCGACCAGTTCCTCGGCGCGGATGATGATGGGCGTCGCCAGGTCCATGCCCGTGACAGCCTCCATCTCAGGCAAGGCGGGCGAGCTGTTCACCTCGAAGACCTTCGATTGGCCCTGGACGTCCAGCAGGTCCACCGCAGCCACCTCCAGCCCCACCAGCCGTGTGGCCTTCTCCGCCGTGGCACGCTGCCCAGGCGACAGCTCCATCGCTTCCAGTCGAGCTCCCTTGATGAGCGTGTGAGCGAACCGACCCGGACGCGCGCGGCGGCGCACCGCGGCCACCGCCTTGCCACCCACGACGAGCACACGTACATCCTGGCTCGTGCTCTTCACGTACTCCTGCATCACCAGGTTGTGGCCGAGGCCAAGCACCGCCTCGAGCGCGGCCTCCAGCGACTGGAGGCTCTCGCACACCATCACCCCGTGATTCTCCTGCCCCTGGAGCAGCTTCACGAGCACGGGCACCCCACCCACCAGCCCCACCATCTCCTTCAAGTGGGCGGCGTCCCGCGCCATCACCGTGGCGGGAATGTCGATGCCATGCGCGGACAGCAACTGCAGTGAGCGCATCTTGCTGCGCGACTGCGCGATGGCCTGGGCGTGATTGACGAGCGGCACCCCGCCCAGTGCGAACTGATTCACCACCGCGAGCCCGTACGTGTTGATGGATTGGGCGATGCGCGGAAGGACCACGTCCGTGGGCGAGAGCTTCTTGCGGTCGTAGTAGAGCGTGGCGCTGCCCCCGTCCAGGTGCATCTGCACCCGGAGCGGGTTGAGCACGCGCATCTTGTGCCCCCGCGCGCGGCCCGCCTCGACAAGACGCCGAGTGGAGGGAATGGAAGCGGACCGCGAGAGGAGGGTGACTTTCATGGGCAGGGGACGGCAACCGGGCCGGAGGCGAGGGGACCTATAATCCCCGCACCGTCCCGGGTAAAGCCGCCCCCGGCCGCCTGCCTAGCGCTGACGGATGGCGCGAACCTCGATCTTGATGGGCGCTTCTGGTCGGGAGTTCTTGATGCGCTCGCACGCCGCGCCGTTGAAGAGAACGCCGTCCGACGTCAGCGACCAGGTTCCGTCACCCGCCAGGGTGCGCTCACCCTCGATGTAGACGACGATGAGCTTCGGGTCCGAGGGAAGCTGCGGGCCCTTCAGGGGAATCAGGCAAGGCTCCAGGTTCAAGACCTCCTTGCTGATCCGCTCCAGCGCGTCTGCCAACTCCACCTGGTTACCTGCCTGATAGAAGGCTCGGCCACACAGGCCCGTCGCCGCGATGCACGTGTCGTTCGCGCCACAGGCCGTCGGGTCATCGGTGCAGGAACGGGCGAAACCACCCGCCGACGCCATCGCCTGGAGCACTGCCGGACCATCACCCGAAGCCGTCTCGGCGCCAAAGCCGATGACGATGGTCGTGATCTTCTTGTCGCTCAGCGCCTGCACAGCCCGCACGGAGGCATTGGTGTCGAGGCAGCCACGCTTCTCGAAGGCGGTGGAGATCTGCGAACCGCAGAGATTGCCAGCGATGGTGCACTTGCACAGTTCCGGTTGATCTCGGCCAGAGTACTCATTCTCCGGGTTGCAGTTGGGCAGACCGTCCGTCAGCAGGATGACGAAGTTCTTGCGGTCCTTGTCCTGCAAGCCGGCCATGGACCCGATGAAGTTCAGGCTTCCGCTCGTCGGAGTTCCGCCCACCGGCTGCCCGGTGCCGTGGTTCGGAATGCCCTGGATCAAATCGTTGATGGAGTTGGCGTGGGCCAGCAGCGACGCATCGTCCTCGACGACCGGCAGGTCCTTGCGGACCGACGTCGCGGTGGGACCGGTGCAGGCCTCGATGCTCGAGCCCGTCGAGGCCTCGGGATAGGTCGTGAGCGCGAAGCGCACGTAGGGACCGCTGTTCGCGAGGAACTGGGGGACGGCGGCCTGCAGCTCCGACCACCGAGTGGGGCACGTGGCCGTGGGGCACGCGTTCTCATTGCCACACAGCACCGTCAAGCCGTCCTTGTCCTGCACCTGGCAGGACGGCCGCGACGTGTCCACCGGGAGCGTCATCGAGCCGGAGATGTCCACCAGCATCATGATGTTGGGCTTGCTCGCCAGGGCGGAGATGGTCTCCTCGACCGTCGTCTGTGCGATGGCGAGCGGCTCCACCGGCTCGAAGTCGTAGGACTGACAACCCGCGACGACGACACCCGAGAGGGCGCCGAGGACGAGAGCGCTCAGGAGGGGCAACTTGGCGCGCATAGGTAATGAATTCCTTCTGCTTCTCATGGGGGGACGCGGAGCTCCGCGCGGCCGGGCTCTTCAGGGGACGGCTTGGGTGAAGAGTATCGCGTGACTCCCCTCGGAGGCTACAGCCTCAAATGGAGGGCTGCATCCGGTTCAACTGATACTGCGAGGTTACAGCAGGAACCGATGGGTTCCCCTCGACAGGCACACACGTGGTGTGGCGTGGACGACATTGGCGCCTGCCTGATCCCTCTTCACTACGGCTCACCTAGAGCGTCAGCGTGCGCGCCCCCTGCGTCAGCCGCCATAGGGAGGCCAGCCCCATCACCTCGTCCAGGGGGCCCTGAAGCGCCTCGGGCTCGAAGCCACACAGGCGCACCGTCGTGTCGCAGGCGATCAACTTCGCGCCCAAGGCCCTCGCCTCCTCCATCATCTTGAGGGGAGCCGGTACGCCCAGGGTCTCGCCTCGGGCGTGCTCCTCTCGCTCCCGCTCGCCCTCGGGCTGACCGAAGGTTCCGCCCACCCAGGACCGGAGCGCGTCGAAGGCGAAGACGAAGTAGACCTCGTCACCCATGGCCACGGCGGTGATGCCCATGGAACTCGCCTGGAACGCCGGCTCATACGTGGCGTGCTGCAGAAAGAAGAAGACGCGTCCAGCCATCAACGCAGCACCATAACGGGGTTCGAGTCCGAGCGGGCAACCGGCATATAACCCGGGACGTTCCCCTGCTCGAGGCGCCCCCATGCCAACACCGACCTCGCCGCCACCTTCTCGCACCATCGCGCTCCTCCCCTCTCGCGGACGACGGTGGTGGCACCTCCTGCTCGGAGCGGGGCTGATCGCGAGCTCCGGGGGCACCGCGCTCGCGTACTCACACGCCTCGGGAGAAGCCTCGCCGGCCGTGCCCACCGCACCCGCCCCAACTCCGGTCCCGTCAGGTGGTTTGAGGGAGCAGGTGCTGATGTTGCTCGACCCCTCCCAGGGACCTCTTCGAGAGGAGCAGTGGCGTCAGCTTGGGCCCCAGGCCGTGCCAGTCCTTCGCTCGCTCGTGGTGGACCCGTCGGTTCCCTCGACTCGACGCGCTCGCGCCATGGCATCGCTCGCCCTCATCGACCCGCCGCAGGGCGCCCCTTCCATCCAGGAAGTGCTGGAGGACCCCCGCGCTCCCGCGGACGTGCGCGCCAGCGCCGCGGGTGCCCTGGCGCGCTGCCTGGGGACCGAAGCCATTCGCCCCCTCGCGGCTCGACTCATGGACCGTGAGGACCCCGTTCGGGAGGCCGTGGCCCTGGCGCTCGGGCGGCTGGGCGGACAGCAGGCCCGTCAGGCTCTCGAGGAGCGACTCCCCATCGAGGAACGCCCTCTCGTGCGCGAAGCCCTCCAGCGAGGACTCAGCCTCGCGGAGCCCTGAGCGTCCGTGACGTGACTTCCGGACTCGCGTCGGCCCTAGGCTTCCGTTAGATGGGGGCCATGCGCCCCACGGTCCTCCTGTTCGACATCGATGGCACCCTCGTCACCACCGGTGGAGCGGGACGCCGTGCCATGGACCGAGCCTTCGAGCAGCTTCATGGTCGCCGCGATGCCTGCGACTCCTTCCACATGTCCGGCATGACGGACCGAGCCATCGTCCGCACCGCTCTGCGCATCATCGGCGTCGAGGACACCGATGCCGCCATCGATGCCGGCATCGCCGCCTACCTCGCGCACCTCGCGGATGAAATCCAGAAGGTGGAGGCCCCTCGCTACCGTGTGTTCCCCGGCATGCGCGAGGCCGTACTCGAGGCGCGAAGCCGCCCCGGAGTCGCCGTGGGACTCGGCACTGGCAACGTCCGCGACGGCGCGCGCCTGAAGCTGGAGCGAGTGGCCATCCATGACCAGTTCGCCTTCGGCGGCTTCGGCTGCGACCACGAGAACCGCGTGGAGCTGATTCGTCGAGGTGCCGAGGCGGGCGCGGCGACGCTCGGTGTCCCGCGCGAGCAGTGCCGGGTGGTCGTCATCGGAGATACGCCCAAGGACGTCGATGCGGCCATCGGCATCGGCGCCGAGTGCATCGGCGTGGGCACCGGGACCTTCACCGCCGAGGCCCTTCTCCAGGCCGGCGCACACGCCGCCTTCCCTGACTTCTCGCACCGCGAGGCCCTTCCGACGCTGCTCGGCGGAAGCTGACGCCTCCCACCCGCGCTCGGAGCCGAGCCCGGCCTGTGGTATCTCCCGCCGCCCTTCCGAGGAGCCCGTCGCATGTCATCCACGCTCGAGTCCTATGAGCTCATCCGCTTCGCCGAGGCCTTCGAGGGTCGGATCGCGACCGCGGGCGAGATGCTCGCTGGCCGCCCCGGCCTGGAAGCCGAGAAGAGCTGGCTGACCACCGCCTTCGAGTTGGTGCGCACCACTCGCGCCCCCGCCGCTGGCGTGGTCGACCGCGTCAAGGACCTGCCCGAGCTGGATGAAGCTCGCGAGGAATACGCCTTCCATCAACAGGGCCTGTGGGTCGATGCCCTGGAGAAACTGCACGCGGGCATCACCTTCACCGCCAGCAGCCGCGCTCCCGTCATCGAAGCGCTCTTCCCCCACCTCAAGTTCGCCCAGCTCCGACGCGCGCCTCGCGAAGTCATCTTCGAGTACGCCACGTCGTACGAGCGGCGCACCCGCAGCTCCTACGTCTCCCGCATCTTCGCTCGCGAGGACTTTGCGCTCGTCCGTCCCGTGATGGACCAGGTCGCCGCCGCCCATGCCGCGTGGCGCGCCAGTCATGAGCCCGCGCCACTCTCGCTCGAACAGGAGGCCGTGCTCCGCGAGGAGTTGGTGAACCTGGGGCGCAAGCTCGAAGTGGCGCTGCGACAGGCGCGCCTGCTCTCCGAGGCCGCGCTCGTCCCCGTGCCCAGTGTCCATGAAGCCGCCGCGCTCGGCCTCAAGCCCAAGCGTAAAGCGGGTCGCGGACTGGCTCCCTCCGATGATGGATTGGGGGCACTGGACCTCGAGCCCTCGGACTCCATGGAGCCCACCGAGGCCGAACTCGCGGAGGTCGCTGCCCTGGATTCGTCGTCCGACGACGCGGAGCCTTCCGCCCTACGGCACAGGGCTGGGAGCAACCCGGCGGCGACCGAACCGCTCAATACGGATGAGCCCGTGGACGTCGACGTGCACTCGACTCGCGGCAAGAACGAGGCACAGTCTGCCCCCGCTCTCGAGGGTGTCGAGGACGCGTCCGTGTCCGAGCACCTGGGGACGAGCGAGCCGGCGCCTTCCGATGTCGAGAGCCCTGCGTCCGAAGGCGGACCGGTCCAAGGCGGAGCTCGTGGCCGCAAGCGCGATGCGAACGCCTCCGCGCCCGTCGTCGAGTCCGGGTCCGACGCAACGGGCGTCCCCGCTCCGTCGGCCCAGGGTTCGGCTCTTGAACTCGATGGCGGACACGCCCCCATGGATGAGCGCGCGGACACGACGGAGGAGCCGCGTGCCTCGGGCCCTCGTGGACGCAAGCGTGACGCCGAAGGTGCCCCCACTTCAGTCGCTGAGGGCGCGGACATCGCAGGGACTTCACGTCCCGCCGGGGGCCGCGGGCGAAAGCGCGGCACAGAACCGGGTTCGACCTCTGCCGACGCAGCCAGTGCGCCAGAAGGTGCGCGCGGACAGGTGACTCGTGGCCGTGCGCGTGATTCGAGTCCACTCCCCACCGCTGGTGGTGACACTGCTGACGCATCGGCGGACTCGGGTGCCCAGAGTTCCCGCGGACGTGCTCGCGATTCGAGCGCACCCTCGGCATCCACCGATACCGCGACCCCGGAAGGCTCGCGTGCCCAGGCTCCCGCCGTGCGCAAGAAGAAGGGCGTGACGTCGACCCCTGGCGCGGTAGGCACCGAGACCCCCTGAGCGAGCCTCGGCTCGCGCGTTCAAGGAACCCGGACATGGCGGACGCCGCCCTTCCCATCGACCCGCTCCTTCCGGAAATTGTCTCCACCTTGCGCGGTGCGCGCTCGCTCGTGCTCGAGGCTCCTCCTGGCGCCGGAAAGACGACGCGCGTGCCCCGCGCACTGCTGGAGGCCGGGCTCGGCGGGGGCAAGGAGATCGTCGTCCTCCAGCCGCGACGCCTCCCCACCCGACTCGCCGCCCAGCGCGTGTCCGAGGAAATCGGCGAGCGCGTGGGCGACACCGTCGGCTATCAGGTCCGCTTCGAGGACGTGCGCAGCGCCAAGACCCGCCTGTCCTTCGTCACCGAGGGTGTGCTCGGGCGCCGCCTCCTGTCCGACCCGACCCTTCGCGACGTGGGCATCGTCGTGCTCGACGAGTTCCACGAGCGACACCTGTCCGCCGACATCTCGCTCGCGCTGCTGCGCCGCCTGCAAGAGACTCGTCGCCCCGACCTCAAGCTCGTCGTCATGTCCGCGACCCTGGAGGCCGAACCCGTCCGGGCGTACCTTGGAGGTTGTCCCTCCCTGCGCTCCCAGGGCCGACGCTTCGACGTCAGCGTGGAGTATCTCCCCGCTCCAGATGACCGGCACCTGGACCTGCAGGTCCTCTCCGCCATCAAACGCCTGTTCACCCACGGCGTGGATGGCGACGTGCTCGTCTTCCTTCCCGGCGCCGGAGAGATTCGCCGCACCCGCGACGCCTGCGCGGAGTTCGCCGAGCGCCATGACGCCGACGTCCTCCCGCTCCACGGAGACCTGTCCCCCGCGGAACAGGACCGCGCCGTGCGCAGGAGCTCGCGCCGGAAGATCATCCTCTCCACCAACGTGGCGGAGACCTCCGTCACCATCGACGGTGTCGCCGTGGTCATCGACACTGGCCTCGCACGTGTCGCCAGCCACTCGCCGTGGTCCGGGCTGCCCACCCTCAAGCTGTCCAAGGTGAGCCGCGCCTCCGCCATCCAGCGCGCCGGACGCGCCGGACGCACCCGTGCCGGCCACTGCATCCGCCTCTACACGCAGCACGACTTCGATGGCCGTCCCGAACAGGAGGCCCCCGAAATCCGCCGCATGGACCTGGCGGAGACCGTGCTCTCCCTGCGCGCCTCCGGCGTCGTCGACCTCGGTGCCTTCCCTTTCTTCGAGCCTCCTCCCGCGGCGTCACTCGACGCGGCCGAGACGCTGCTTCGCCGTTTGGGCGCCGTCGACCCGAAGGGCATCGTCACGGACGTCGGACAGCGCCTGCTGCGCTTCCCCGTCCACCCCCGCCAGGGCCGGGTCATCGTCGAAGGTGAGCGCCGGGGCGTCGGCGCCGAAGCAGCCACGCTCGCCGCGCTCATGGGCGAGCGGGACATCCGTCGAGAGGCCCGCGCCAATCTGGGCGGAGGAGGCCGCGCCGCCGCCGTCGTCAGTGGACCCTCGGACCTGCTCGAATTGCTGGAGCGCTTCCGCGAGGCCGAACGCACGGGCTTCGCGTCCGGTCGACTGCATTCGCTCTCCCTCGAACAGGGCGCGGTGCAGTCCGTGGACCGCGTCCAGAAGCAGCTACGGCGCACGGTGCGCAGCCAGGGCGAGAAACCCCACCGCGCGGAGGACATCGAGCAGGCTCTCATGCTCAGCGTCCTCGCCGGCTACCCGGACCGCGTCGCGCGCAGGCGAAGGCCTCGCTCTCCCGAGCTGCTGCTCTTCGGCGGCGGCACCGCGTCCCTCTCCGAGCTGAGCGTCGTGCAGGACGCGGACTTGATGGTGGCCGTGGACGCCGAGGAGCGCCCTGGCAAAGGCGCCGTGGTGCGACTGGCCAGCGCCGTCGAACCCGAGTGGCTGCTGGACCTCTACCCCGAGACACTCGAAGAGGTGGACACCCTCCAGTGGAACGCCGAGGCACGACGCGTGGAACGCCTCACGCGCCTTTCCTACGGCAACCTCATGCTCGAGGAGACCCGCGCCCACGCGCCCGCCTCGGAACAAACCGCGCGGGTGCTTGTCGAAGCGGCGCTCGCGGCGGGCCCCGGACGGTTCGCGGACCCCGAGGCCCTGCAGCAGTGGCGCACGCGCGTGGCCCTGCTCACGCAGGCCTTCCCCGAGGCGAAGTTCCCCACCGTGGATGACGCCTTCCTGCGCGATGCGCTCGCATCCCTGTGCTCGGACGCGCGCAGCTTCAAGGACCTGGAAGGCGTGTCCCTCATCGACGCGCTCTACGCGCGACTCACCTCCGAGCAACAACGCCTGCTCGCCACCCACGCCCCCGAGCGCGTCACGCTGCCCGGAGGCCGCGGCGTCAAGGTGAACTACGAGCCGGGCAAGCCGCCCTGGGTCGAGTCACGCCTGCAGGATTTCTTCGGGATGGCCCAGGGCCCCAGCGTGTGCGCCGGCCGCGTGTCGCTCGTGCTCCACCTGCTCGCGCCCAACATGCGCGCGGTGCAGGTGACGACCGACCTGGCGGGTTTCTGGGAGCGGCACTACCCGGCGCTCCGCAAGGAGCTGGGACGCAAGTACCCGCGTCACTCGTGGCCCGAGGACCCGAGGCACGCGCAACCGCCCGCGCCCCGCCCTCCGCGCCGCTGACTAGAAACGCTTGCGCATCTCCAGGTGGTCGATGCCGCCTTCGAGGAAGACGGTGCCCATCTCGGTGTAGCCGTGCTTCTTGTAGAACTCGAGGGCGTAGAGCTGCGCGTGCAGCATGATGCCCTTGACGCCTCGTCGCCGGGCTTCCTCCTCCAGCGACGTCAACAGCAGCGAGCCCACGCGTGCCTTGCGATGCGCCTGGAGCACCGCCATGCGCCCTACCTGGCCCCACAGGCCCTGCTCACCCACGGGAGGCTGAGGCAACATCACCAGCCGCCCCGTGCCGATGGCGTGGCCTCCCTGGTTGGCGATGATGTGGTAGGCGTGCGCGTCTTCTGCATCCCGCTCGATGCCCTCGGGGACGTGCTGCTCCTCGATGAACACCACCTCGCGGATGGCGAGCGCCTGCATGAGCTCCGCCTCACTCTTGATCTGAGTGATGGAGACGGGCGCGGAAGTATCCGTGGGACTGGCCATGTCGCGGGCAAGGTACACAAAAGGACGCGAGGTCAACAGGCGGAAAAGCACCCGGACATGTCAAGGTCCCAACCGTCCATGAACCCCCGCCCCGTCGCCAGCCGTCTGCCGCTGGCGGGCTTCTACTTCTTGTACTTCGCCACCGTGGGCATCGTCCTTCCGTTCCTGCCCGCCTGGTTCAAGTCCCTCTCCCTCTCCGCGACGCAGGTGGGGCTCCTGCTGTGTCTCAGCCCGTGCATCTCGCTCATCGTCCCCTCGTTGTGGGGGCACCTCGCCGACCGCACCGGCCGTACGTCCCGCGTCCTCACCGTGCTGGCGCTCGGCGCGACGCTCGCCTTCGGACTGGTGGCCAGCGCTCGCACCTTCGAGACACTCGTCCCCGCCATGGCGCTGTACGCCTGCTTCGCCTCCGCGTTCACGCCGCTCGTGGACAGCCTCGCCCTGCACCACGTCGCGCGCACCGGTGACAGCTTCGCGCACGTGCGGCTCTTCGGCTCCGTGGGGTTCATCGTGTCGTCCGTTCTCTTCGGACTGCTCGCCACGGATGTGGACCGGACCGTGGTCCTCGTTCCACTCGCGCTGCTGGCCATGCTCGTCCCCTGGAGCCTCGCCCTGCGCGACACCGCGGCTCCGAGCCGGGGGCTGAGCCCCTTCGCGGGACTGAAGCTGCTGCGTCACCGCGACGTGCGCTGGCTGCTCGCCGCCACGAGTCTGCACTGGATGGCGTGCGCGCCCTTTCATGGGACCTTCTCCATCCACGTCATGGCGCTGGGCTTGTCCCCCGCGGTGGTGGGAGTCGTGGCGGGCCTCGGTGTCCTCGCGGAAGTGGGAGTGATGGCGCTCTACCCTCGCGTGGCCGGCGGGCTGGCGCCGCGCCTTGTCCTCGCGGTCGCCTTCGCCGCGAGCGCGCTGCGCTGGGGCGGCATGGCCCTGGTGTCGTCTCCCACGGGCATGGTGCTGCTCGCGCCCCTGCACGGCCTGACGTTCGGCGCCTTCTACGTGGGCAGCGTGGCCTTCCTGTCGCGACGCGTACCCCCGGAGCTGCGGGCCTCCGGACAAGCCCTGTTCGCCGCCTTCACGTTCGGCCTGGGCGGCCTGGTGGGCTACCTGTCCGCGGGGGCCGGCTACGACTGGCTGGGAGGACACCGACTCTTCGCCGTCGCCGGGGTGCTGGAGCTCTTCGCGGCCGGCCTGGTCCTGAGGGCCTCCATCCTGCCCGCGGAGCCGGCGTCGGGGCCCCTCTCCGCGGGGGCCTCGGGGTGATAGGCTGGGGGCCTCATGCGTATCGCCCGACTGCTCGCACTCGCCCTGGGCCTGCTGGCCGGCCCCGCCACCGCTCAGCCGGAGTTCTTCTTCGGCACGGGTGAAGCCCCCACCTTCCGCGAGGAAGCCGTGGACAAGCGCTTCCTCCGCACGCGCCTGTTCCAGGCCCTGAACCAGGGCACAGCGGATGCCGCCTGCGCACAGGTGCTGGGCGCGTACCTGACGCTGCTCGGCGAGGTGGGCACCCAGTTCCACAAGCGCGACGAGAACTTCATGCTGGACCCCGCGCTGGTGCAGGCGCTGAGCACGCAGCTGGTTACGGACCGCTTCCCGGGCAACAGCTTCTTCGTGGCCATGGTGCGCCGGGTGCTCATCGACAAGCAGCTGCGCACCGACTGGCTCCAGACGGCCGAGTCGCTCGTCCCCTTCTATCCCGCCATCGACATGGCGCGGATGCGCTTCCTCGCCGATGGCGTGAAGCCGGTGGACAGCTTCCTGCTCACCCTGCCCGTGTTGCGTGAGCGCTATGCGGAGGAAGTCAGCCGCGTCAACTCGGTGGCCGTCTCCACCGCCGAGGCCCTGTTCCGCGACAACTACCTGGACCACGACGTGGCCTTCAGCGGCATGGAGCTGGTGGACGTCAAGCTGGAGAAGCCCAAGAAGAAGAAGCTCAAGAAGGGCGAGGAGCCCGAGCCGGAGCGCATGGTGGCCCGCCTCGTCTGGGTGGAGCCCGAGCCTCCCGCGACGGCGACCTACGAGTTCCAGTTCGGCAAGCCGCGCAAGCGCGAGCGCGTGGACATCGTCGCCATCCTCCAGGACAAGCAGTACGTCGACCTCAACAAGCTGCTCAAGGGCAACCGCGTGCTCGTGCGGGGGCGCTTCTGGGAATACAAGAAGGGCCTGTCGTCCGTCGAACTGCGCGACGCCCTGCTCTTCCAGGAGCGGGACTGGGCACGCGTGGGCGCCCTCGTCGATCCGATGGCGCTGGCCACCTGCCCCCTGGCCGTCAACGACCTGTCCGGCATCGCCCCTGTCCAACCCGGCGCATTCAACAGCAGACCGCGCTGAGCCCCCGTCCCTCGCGGGAGCCCCACCTCCGCGAGGTGGGATGGTGACGTCGGCCTTCGACACGTCGGTCCCTGGCGTCGCATCCCTGGCATGACGGCTGCTTCGTCCCTCGCGCCAACGCCAGCGAGGGATGACATGAAGGTCGACGCCGAGGCCCCAGCCGACAGCACTCCGACGAAGCAACGCCCCGACGCGGAGCGGTTCCAACGGGCACTCCAGGAAGCACCTCAGCGAAGCGCCGCGCTGCCCGCATCCAGGCCGCCGGCCGCGCTCGCTCCCCTCCGCGCACCGCCCCCCACGCTTCGCGCCCCGCCCCGCGCGGAGGCACTCATCGCCGCGCGCGCCACGTCGCCCGTCCTTGCGACCACTCGGGGAGCACTGGCCAGTCCAGAGCGCCTCGCGGTGACACGCCAGGCGATGCATGCCGAGTCCTCCCGCCTGGGCAGCGTTCGCGGTGAAGCCCAGGCCTCAAACCAGGAGCGCACCGAGCACCGACTCACGGACCTCCTCGCCCGAGAGCTTTCGCGCGAGCCCCGGGTGCCCACGAGCGCCCCCCTCAAGACGGAGTCGACGCTCGCGCCACCCGAGGCCCCTCGGCTCGCCGCATCGCCAGAGAGCACGGGGACAGAAGGACGCATGCCCGTGACAGGCGCGGGCAGCGCGGCACGGAGCGAGGCGCCCCCCACCTCCCGCGTCGATTCGGCGCTGGAGCTCATCGAGCGCATCGAGGTCTTCGTGAAGTCGCAGCGTCCCGCGCTGAGCATCAGCGTCCGGGGAACCCTCGACGCGACGGTGGAGGTGGAGCGGACGGGCCCTCGCGAAGTGGTGCTGCGCATCCAGGGACACCACGGGCCGGTGCCCACCCAGGATGTCGCTCGGCTGCGGGATGCCCTGGAGGCACGCGGGCTGAAGCTCCGCTCGCTGCGTGCTGGATGAGCGGGCCCGAAACGACGAAGGCCCTCTCGCCAGCGACGGGCGGGAGGGCCTCCACGAGACTCACGGGCGCGAACGGCGCCAGTGGCCTACTTGCCGGGCGCGGTCTCCAGCATCGCGCGCTTGCCGTCCTTCTCCTTGTACTCCTCGGCCTCGGCGAGCGGCGCCTTCTTCTCCGCGATGTTCGGCCACTTATTGTTGGAGAAGTCGGCGTTCAGCGCCTTGTACTCCGCCCACTTCGCGGGGAGCTCGGTCTCCGGGAAGATGGCCTTGGTGGGGCACACGGGCTCACAGGCGCCACAGTCGATGCACTCGTCCGGGTGGATGACCAGGAAGTTCGCACCCTCGTAGAAACAATTGACCGGGCAGACCTCGACACAGTCAGTGTACTTGCACTTGATGCAAGGGTCCGCGACGACGTAGGCCATGAAAGCTCTCCTCTAAATATCTTCAGCGCGTCCGTGGGCGCGCAGACTAATGGTTCGTTCCAGGGATGGCACCCTGAATTTGTGACACCTGTCCGACGCGTGTCGCTGTCAGCCGAGCAACCCCTGGGCCCGCAGCTGTTCGGCCACGAGGATGGACCCGCGCGCGGCCCCCATCTTGGTGTTGTGGGAGACGAGCACGTACTTGAAGCCGTTCTCCAGCACACCATCCTCGCGCACGCGGCCCACCGTGGTGGCCATGCCGCCATGCGTCTCCCGGTCCAGCCTCGGCTGAGGACGGAAGGGGTCGTCCATCACCTCAATCCAGCGAACAGGCGAGGAAGGCAGGTCCCGGGCCACCTCGGCGCCGCGCCACTCGCGCATCGCCTGGGTGACCTCCGCCACCGTGGCCTTGGTGCCGAGCGAGACGAAGACGGACTCGGTATGCCCCTCCATCACCGCCACGCGGGTGCAGGTGCAGGACACCCGAATGTCGTGGGGAGTGAGGGCCGCGCCCCCTGCGTTCAGGGCACCGAGGATCTTCTTCGTCTCCACCTCGACCTTGTGCTCCTCCTTCGGGATGTAGGGGATGACGTTGTCGATGATGTCCATGCCGATGACGCCCGGAGAACGTCCAGCGCCGGACATGGCCTGCAGGCTGGTCATCAGCACGGCCTTCACCCCGAAGCGCTCGACGAGCGGGGCCAGCGTGACGGCGAGGCCCGTCGTCGTGCAGTTGGGGCTGGGGACGATGAAGCCCTTCCAGCCCCTCGTGCGCTGCTGCTCGCGCACGAGCGGCGCGTGCGCGGCGTTGACGGGAGGGATGAGCAGCGGGACGTCATCGTCGTAACGGAAGGCGCTGGCGGCGGAGAAGACGGGGATGTCCCTGGCCAGCCGCGGCTCCAGCTCACGCGCCACGTCCGCCTCCACGGCGGAGAAGACGAGGTCGTAGTCCCTGGCCTGGAGCGCATCGCCGCTGATGACCTGCATGCGGGCCGTCTCGGGCGACAGCGGCTCCGAGACGAACCACGCCGTCATGCCGTTGGCCGTGCGCAGGGCGTCCCCGTAGGATTTACCCGCCGAGCGAGGCGACGCGGCCAGGCCGGTCAGCTCGATGAACGGGTGATTCCTGAGGGCAGCGATGAACTGCTGCCCCGCGAGTCCGGTGGCGCCAACGAGGGCGGCACGAAGCTTGGCCATGGGGACGGGTCTCCAAAGGAGGAAGTCCGCCGCTCCATACACCCTTTGACGACGCACCGCATCCACCGAACCTCAGCGGGGCAGCGCCACCTGGGCACGGACATGGCGCTCGGTGGGGTAGCCCCCCCGAATCCAGCCCGAGAGGCCTCCGTCGAGACACACCGCCTCACGCCCATGCATGCGCAGCAGGCGGCAGACCCGGCGCACCTCGGACCCGTCGTGCGTGCCACCGCACAGGACGATGAGCTCGTCGTCGGGAAGCATGCGGTGGTCCCGGGCCACCTCCATGGGGGTCATCCTCAAGGCGCCGGGGATGTGCAGATCATGATGCTCCCATTCGGACGAAGCGCGACAGTCGATGACGAGGACCTCGTCATCTCCCAGGCGCAGATACAGCTCGGTACACAGGATGCTGGGCTCCACGAGGACCTCCGCGGGGGGCTCTCGGGGCTCAACCCGGGACCCCGCGGACCTCTTCCATCCCGCCTGGTCGCCTGCCCCTCCCCGGTTGCACCGGGGCCGGCGGGCCTACAGGCCGAGCTGCTTGGCGATGATCTCGTTCATCACCTCGCTGGCCCCGCCACCGATGGGACCCAGGCGGGCATCCCGCCAATGACGCTGGATGTCGTACTCCATCATGTAGCCCGCGCCCCCGTGGAGCTGGAGGCACTCGTCGGCGACGCGGCACGCGGTCTCCGTGGCGACCTTCTTCGCCATGGAGGTCTGCGCCACGGCCCACTCCCCCGCCGCGTGAAGGCGCAGGGCGTGGTAGGTCAGCTGACGGGCGCACTCGCGGGCGGTGAACAGGTCCGCGAGCTTGTGGCGCACCACCTGGAGCTGACTGAGCGACTGGCCAAAGGCGCGGCGCGACTTCACGTGCTCGACGACGCGCTCCAGCATGTCCTCCATGGCGCCCACGGCCCCCAGCGCGAGCGACAGGCGCTCCCACTGGAAGTTGCCCATGATCTGCGAGAAGCCCTGGTTCTCCACCCCCAGCAGGTTCTCCACGGGGATGCGGCAGTCCTCCAGGAACAACTCGGCGGTGTCCGAGGCCCGCCACCCCAGCTTCTTCAGCTTGCGGCTCACCGTGAAGCCGGGCGTGTCCTTCTCCACCACCAGCATGGACAGCCCCTTGTGCCCCGCGGAGGTGTCCGTCTTCACCGCCATGACGACGAAGTCCGCGCGCACGCCGTTGGTGATGTACGTCTTGGAGCCGTTGACGACGTAGTGGGCGCCATCGCGCCGCGCCGTGGTGCGCAGGCCCGCCACGTCCGAGCCGGCATCCGGCTCGGTGATTCCCAGCGCGCCAATCTTCTCGCCCCGAATCGCCGGGGCCAGCCAGCGGCGCTTCTGCTCGTCCGTGCCGAACAGGTGGAGGGGGCCGGTGGCGATGGTGAACTGCGCCCCCAGACCCGCGGACACTCCGCCCGAGCCACACCGCCCCAGTTCCTCCAGCAGCACCGCCTCGTAGAGGGGGCCGGCGTCCGTGCCGCCGTACTCGACGGGGTACTTCAGCCCCAGGAAGCCCAGCTCACCGAAACGCGCGAAGAGCTCCCGGGGGAACTCCTCCGCCTCCTCCCAACCCGCGACGTGGGGGAGGATCTCCTTCTCCACCACCGCCCTCACCGTGCGGCGAAAGGCGTCGTGCTCTTCCTCGTACACCCCATGACCATGCAGCATCTGGAAACCCCTCGGCCCATTCGAGCGCGCGAAGCCCAGCGACGGGCACCGCTTCTGACGCGAATCGTACCGGCCGGAGCCGCCCACGGCTTCCGTTGAATCTTGACCGGGCGGCGGAGGGCTGCGTATAAACCCGGCCCCAGCCGTTGGCGCCATAGCCAAGTGGTAAGGCAAAGGTCTGCAAAACCTTCATTCCCCGGTTCGAATCCGGGTGGCGCCTCAATGAAAAAAGGCCCGATGCGGAAGTTACTCCGCATCGGGCCTTTTCATTTTCCGCGGGCCCAGTGGCGGGCCGGTCGCACGTAGGCCCGGCACTCCCCCTGGAGGCGGTTCAGCGGATCAGCAGCCCAGTTCCACGGCGCCGATGTCGGGAGCACCGCCGCAGAAAGGCAGGCCCACGTCGGTGCCCTTGTCCACGGCCAGGGCGCCCGGGCCGAAGCCCTCGCCCAGGTCCGCGGAGCCGCTGGCGGACGACGCGTCACCCGTCGTGGACTTGAACTGGTCCACGCTCACCACCGCGCCGTTGCTCTTGAACTGACCGCTGGCGGCGAAGAGGTTGTTGCCCAGCTTCATGCCCGGCGCCTGTCCGCCCATGTCCACGGAGATGGCACCGTCCAGGATGTTGTTGCGCACCACCGGAGACTGGGTGGGGCCGCCCGTGCCGTGGCCAATGACGAGGCCGGTGGACACGTTGGTGACGGTGTTGTTCACCACCACGGTGCCCTTGGAGTTCTCCAGGCGGATGCCCGTCCCCTCCCCGCCGCCCGCCGCGGTGATGTCGTGCACGCGGTTGCGGCGCACGACGATGCCGGAGGGCACGGGGCCCTCGTGATTCCCACCGACGGAGATGCCCTTGGCGCCGTCGTAGATTTCGTTGTCCTCCACCATCACGTTGTTGGCGGAGTAGTGCACCACCACCACGTCGCCCTTGGCGGTGCTCGACGGGCGGAACTGGTGCATGCGGTTGTTGCGGATGACCACGCCGTAGCAGGTCTTGATGTCCACCGCGTTCTCACGGTTGTTGTAGAAGTGGTTGTTCTCCACCAGCACCCCGTCCGCGGGCGGCAACGAGCTGAAGCCCTCGGGCCCCAGGCACTGCACGGAGTCACCCGAGTTGTCGTGGATGTCGTTGTTGCGGACGGTGATGTCCTTGGACGTGGGCTGCACGACGATGCCGTGCGAGTCCTGGTTGCCCGTCGTCTTCAGGAAGTCGTGGATGTGGTTGTTCTCGATGATGGCGCCAGTGGCCTTGTTGTAGGTCGTCACGCCCGCGCCACCACCACCGTGGTGCAGCTCCGAGTTCACCAGCGTGGAGCCGGCGACGTTGCCCTCGAAGGTGACGCCGAAGATGGGCTGACGCTGCACGTCCAGCTCGAAGCCGTCGATGACCCAGTGCGGCTGACGCACCTGCACCATCGCGCCACTGCCAGCACCGGGGATGATGCGCGGGCTGCCCTCGCCCTGGAGGGTGATCTTCCCGCCCTCGGTGCCCGGCTTCGCGTTGGCGCCGATGATGACGCGCTCGGCGTACGTCCCGGCCTGCACACGGATGACCTCGCCAGGGCCCGCCTGGCTGATGGCCTTGTTGATGGTGCGCAAGGGCTGCGCGGCGCTGCCGTCACCGGCGTCATTTCCAGAGGGGCTCACCACCCACTCGCGGGTAAAGGACTTGGCTGACGCGGGCGACAGCGCATTCGCCTGGATGCCCGGCTGGGGCGAAGGCGTGGCGATGTTGGAGTGGTCCGGATGCGACGGCAGCGCGGCCACGGGCGTGTTGGGGACGGCCTGGACACCGATGGGAGGCAGGCTGCCGGTCGCGCTCGGGGCGCCGGGCGTCGAAGGATTGGAGGGCGTCCGAGTCACCGGAGCACCGGGGATGTTCGGCGTGGGAAGGAAGGCACCCAGGCCCGCTGCGTGAGCGGTCGAACCGAGCATGAGCAGGCTGGCGGCCAGGGTGGCCACGGGAGTCTTCAGCTTCAGGTAGTTGCCTTTGAAAATTCGCATGAGCAGGACCAACGCGAGACGCGCCGCGTTCTATTCGCCACGTGCCAAGCCCACCCGAACGAGCCAACGGGCGTCCGGTCCGTGACAGGCCCCGCCCCGGCGGGTACGGTGTCGCCCCCCGTGCGCACCGCCGTCCTGCTCCTGCTCTCCGTCGTGCTGTTCGCCTCCTGCGCGAGCCCCAAGCCACCACCGAACCTGGCCGGCGCCTCGATGGACAGCCCGGCCAGCGAGCGCCAGGACGCCGGGACGGATGGGGGCTCCGTGGAGCCGCTACCCGTCGAGGACGCCGGGACGACCGACGCGGGCGTGGAGCCCTCCACGGCCGTGAGCACGCCCGGAGAAGACCCGCTCGCCCAGGGCATTCCGGGGCCCGGCGAGCTCAAGCGCCTGGACTTCCGAGGCGGAGAGCCCCGGCTCCCCATCAAGCTCATGGAAGGACGGCGCGAGGCGACGTTCTCCCCCCGAGGCCGGATGCGGATGCGCTTCGGTGGGGCGGTGGACAAGGTGCTGGACGCCGCGGCGGGAACGCGGTGGACGGTGCGCGTGACACAGGGCGAGCCGGCGGTGCTCGCCGCGCGCGTGCAGCTGGGCGAGCACCGGTTCGCGGACCGGGAGGGACTCGCCGCCGCGCAGGAAGAGTGGAAGGCGCGGGGCCTCGCGGTGCGCGCGCAGGTGCTGGGCGCGGTGTACGGCATCGCCGGCAAGGTCATCGACAACCGGCGCTCGCTGCTCCTCGTCGATGAAGTTCTCACCCCCGAGGACGCGGCGACACGACAGGCGGAGCTGCTGCACCAGTTCGGCGCCAGGACGACGCTCTTCGAGGAGGTCCGCACCCCGGCGCGCGCCATCCTCGAGGTGCGCGACGAGTCCGGCGCGGTGGTGGGCCTGGCGCAGGACCGACTGGACGCGGACTCACCGGACGGCGCGGGCTTCGACGTGCGCCAGGTGGAGTTCGGCGTCGGCTACGACTTCCACGGCTTCGAGGACCGGACCTTCCGGGGCGCGCTCCAGTTCTCCGTGGACCGCGCGGGCCTGCTGGCCGTGGTGAACGTGGTGCCGCTCGAGGACCTGCTCAAGGGGCTGGTGCCGGCGGAGATCTTCGCGCGGGCCCACTCGGAGGCGCTCAAGGCCCAGGCCGTCACCGCGCGCGGCGAGGTGCTCGCGAAGGTGGGCATCAAGCACCTGGCGGACCCGTATCTGCTGTGCTCGGAGCAGCACTGCGCGGTGTACCGCGGCCGAACGGGCGAGGCGGCCAGCACCTCCGCGGCGGTGGAGGCGACCCGGGGCGAGGCGCTGTTCAGCGCGGACGGTCGGCTGGTGGACTCCGTCTACAGCGCGGTGTGTGGTGGCCACACCGAGGACAACGACATCGTCTGGGGCGGCCCACCGGACCCGAGCCTGCGCGGACGCCCGGACATCCTGGAGCCCTCGGAGGCCCCCCCTTCCCCTTCGCGGCTGGAGGCCTGGCTGGCCACGCCCGACGTGGGGGCCGCCTGCCGGCTGTCCAGCTTCGCCCAGCCCAGCAAGTTCCGCTGGGAGAAGCGCTTCACGGCGGCGCAGGTGGACGCGCTCGTCGCCCGGCTGGGCGTGGGCCGAGTCCAGGCCATGAGCTTCCAGGAGCGGGGCGTGTCCGGCCGGGCCCGGGTGCTCGCGTTATCCGGGGACCTGGGGGCCACCCAGGTGCGTGGCGAACTGAACATCCGGCGGCTCTTCGGGATGTTGAACAGCAGCATGGCGGTGGTGGAAGCCGAGCGGAACGCCGAGGGCCGGCCCACCCACTGGCTTTTCCGTGGCGGAGGCTGGGGCCACGGAGTAGGGATGTGTCAGACGGGCGCCATCGGCCGAGCGGAGGCCGGGCAGCGATACCAGGATATCCTCCGTCACTACTTCAATGGTGCTGAAGTCGCCCCTATTTACTGACGTGAAGAGGGGGCGCGCCTGCGGAACAGTGCACGTCTCGTGAATGTCCTCCCCTGCCCACCTGTTCTGCCGCGAACGGGACGGGACTAGGCAGCGGGCCCGGAGGTTTATCATCGCGCCGTGAGCACGGGTTCCTCTCCGAAGACAGACTGGCGCCGCAAGAGGCGGCGGCAATCCCCGTGGCGAGTGGTCGCCGCGGTGCTGCTTGCCCTGGCGGTCCATGTCGCCTACCTGTCGGTCGTGCTCTTCACGGGAACGCTTCCCCCCACGGGGCGTGAGCGCAAGCCCGTCACGCGTCCTCCCACGTCCGTGGCCGTGCGGCCCCTGACGGAGGACCAGTGGTCCCGGAACCGGGGCAAGACGGACTCGAAGACGCAGACGACCCAGAAGCCCCGCGTCCAGGACAAGAAGCCCGAAGAGAAGAAGCCGGAGACCCGGCCCAATGGGCAGGTGGTGGACCTGGCGCCCGGCAACGAGCAGGAAGCCCCCGACGCGAAGTACCTCGCGGAGCACAACAACCGCGTGGACAAGGAGACGCGGGCCCGGGAGCAGACGCCCTTCTACCGGAACGCCATGCCGCAGCGCACCGCGCCCCAGGAGCAGAAGGGCGCGGACGTGGAGCCGCAGGCGCCGCGCATCGCCGGCAACAACGGCATGGGCAACGATGACAGGCCGCTCGCCGAGGGTGGCCAGAAGTTCGCCTTCGAGATCCCCGACATCCACCGCAAGAACGAAGTGAAGGTGAAGACGGACCCGAACACGCCCGGGGGCGTGGCGGTGAACAACCAGAACGAGAGCGACGAGCTGTCGGGCAACGCGAAGCGGCTGCGAATCCAGCCGGGCGACACCGGAGGCGAGGAAGAAGGCTCCGCCGGACGCGTGGGCTCGCCGGGCATCGCCGCGTTGATGCCGTCGCGCGCGGTGATGGACAAGGTGGTGGGCGCGGCGCCCAATGACCACCTGCGCGACGTGGACGAAGGCGACGGCACGCTGCTCAACTCTCGTGAGTGGAAGTACGCCAGCTTCTTCAACCGCGTGAAGCAGAGCGTGGGCATGCACTGGAAGCCCAACGAGACGCTGCGCCGCAGAGACCCTACCGGCAACATGTTCACTGGGAAGGACCGGCACACGATGCTGGAGATCACGCTGGACGAGAAGGGCCGCGTGACGAACATCGAGGTGGAGAAGAGCAGCGGCCTGGACTTCCTGGACATGGAGGCCGTGTCCTCGTTCCAGCGCGCACAGCCCTTCCCCAACCCACCGCCGGGGTTGTTGAACGACGACTCGAAGGTGCGCTTCTCGTTCGGCTTCTTCCTGGAGATGGGCGGCGGCCCGCGCATGCGGCTGTTCCGTCAGCCCAACTGACGTTCGCTTCACCACGCGTGGCGTGCGAGGTCCTCGCGGCCGGACGCGGTTCCCACTACGGTGCCGCGCCGTGGACACCTCCCCCGCCGAGAGAAGCGTCGCGCTCCAGCAGCGCAGCAAACGCATCCGCTTCGTGTTGCTCGCCATCCTCCTGGCCAACTGGGTGGTGGCCGGCGCGAAGCTCATCTTCGGACTCATCAGCCAGTCCGCCGCCGTGACGGCGGATGGACTCCACTCGTTCATCGACGGTGGCTCCAACGTGCTGGGCCTGGTGGCCATGGGCGTGGCCTCGCGGCCCGCTGACGACGACCACCCCTACGGACACGGCAAGTTCGAGGCGCTCGCGTCGCTGGGCATCGGCGCGATGATTGGCATCGGCATGTTGGAGTTGGGGCGCATGGCGCTCGACTCGCTGATTCATGACCGTCACGCGCAGGTGACGCCGGCCATGGCGGTGGTGATGGTGCTCACCCTCTGCGTCAATCTGGTGGTGACGCGCGTGGAGGGGCACTACGGGCGCAAGTACAAGAGCAGCCTGCTGCTGGCGGACGCGAGCCACACGATGTCGGACGTCTTCGTCACGCTGGCGGTGCTCGCGTCGTTGGGCCTGGTGGCGATGGGCTACCCCAAGGCGGACGGCATCATCGCGCTGGGCGTCATGGTCTTCGTGGCCTGGGTGGCCTACGGCATCGTCCGGCAGGCGGTGGGCATCCTCTCCGACACGGCGAGGTTGGACCCCGCGCAGGTGGCGCAGCACACCGTGGGCGTGGCCGGCGTGCGCAGCTGCCGCGACGTGCGCAGCCGGGGCATGGAGGAGAGCGTCTACGTGGACCTGAAAATAGAGGTGGACCCGAACCTCACCACCGCGCAGGCCCACGAGGTGGCGGACCGGGTGGAGCGCACACTCCACGCCGCCTATCCGCAGGTGGTGGACGTCGTCGTCCACGTGGAGCCGGAGCACGACAACGCGGACCGCGCGCAAGGTGCCACGCCGCACGTGAGCTGAGTCGGCCCCCCGCGAGACGCGTGGGAGCGCGAAGGCCACGCGTAACGACAAGGGCCGCCTCCCCACGTAAGGGAGACGGCCCCAGGAAGCACCCGGCCTATACGGCCCGTCAGGCGACGGCGGGCTTCGGCTCCGGCGTCATGTAGTCCTCGATGGGCGGGCACGAGCACACGAGCTTGCGGTCCCCGAGCACGTTGTTCAGGCGGCCCACGGACGGCCAGAACTTGTTGTCGCGCACCCACGGCGCCGGGAACACCGCCAGCTCTCGCGAGTACGGGCGGTTCCACTCCGGATTCGTAATCGTGCGGACCGTGTGGGGCGCGTTCTTCAGGACGTTGTTGTCCTTCGGCATGCGCCCCTCCTCGACCTCACGAATCTCCTGACGAATCGCGATCATCGCGTCGCAGAAACGGTCCAGCTCCGCGCGGGACTCGCTCTCCGTCGGCTCGATCATCAGCGTGCCCGCGACGGGGAACGACACCGTCGGCGCATGGAACCCGTAGTCCATCAGCCGCTTGGCCACGTCCTCGACCTCGACACCCGACGTCTTCTTCAGCGGGCGCAGGTCGACGATGCACTCGTGCGCCACCCTGCCCCGCTTGCCCCGGTACAACACCGGGTAGTGGGGCTGGAGCCGCTCGGCGATGTAGTTGGCGTTGAGGATGGCCAGCTTCGTCGCCTTCGTCAGGCCCTCGCCGCCCATCATCGCGATGTACATCCAGGAGATGAGCAGGATGCTCGCGCTGCCCCACGGGGCCGCGGAGATGGCGCCGATGGCGTCCGCCCCGCCCGTCTGGATGACCGGGTGTCCCGGCAGGTACTTCACCAGGTGGCTCGCCACGCAGATGGGACCCATGCCCGGGCCACCACCGCCGTGCGGGATGCAGAACGTCTTGTGCAGGTTGATGTGGCAGACATCCGCGCCGACCAGCCCGGGCGCCGTGAGGCCCACCTGCGCGTTCAGGTTCGCGCCATCCATGTACACCTGCCCACCACGCTCGTGGATGATGGAGCAGATCTCCTTGATCTCCTCCTCGAACACGCCGTGCGTGGACGGGTACGTCACCATCAGCGCGGCGAGCTTGTCCTTGTGCTCCTCCGCGCGGGCGCGCAAGTCGGTCAGGTCGATGTTGCCGTTCTCATCGCACTTGGTGACGACGACCTTGTAGCCCGCCATGACGGCGGAGGCCGGGTTGGTGCCGTGCGCGGAGGACGGGATGAGGCACACGTCGCGGTGCCCCTGCCCTCGCCCCTGGTGGTACGCGCGGATGACGAGCAGGCCCGCGTACTCGCCCTGGCTGCCCGCGTTCGGCTGCAGCGAGCAGCCCGCGAAGCCCGTGATTTGCGAGAGCATCTGCTCGAGCTGCTCGAAGATGACCTTGTAGCCGGCCGCCTGCGAGGTGGGCGCGAAGGGATGCAGCCGGCCGAACTGCGGCCACGTCACCGGAATCATCTCCGCGGTGGCGTTGAGCTTCATCGTGCAGCTGCCCAGCGGAATCATCGAGTGCGTCAAGGACAGGTCCTTCGCCTCGAGCCGCCGGATGTACCGCAGCATCTCCGTCTCGGAGTGGTAGCTGTTGAAGACGGCGTGCGTGAGGAACGCGCTCGTGCGGCGCAGCTCCGGCACCACCGGCGTCTCCACGTTGGCGCCCACGTCCTCCAGCGACGGCGCCGCCGCCTTGCCCGCGCCCGTGGCGAACGCGGTGAGGATGGCCTCCACGTCGGACACGCGGGACGTCTCGTCCAGCGACACACCCAGCGTCTTCTCGTCGATGCGGCGGAAGTTCATCCGCGCCGACTCCGCCGCCCCGAGCACCGCGCGCACCTGCGGCGTCGTCAGCTCCACGCGCAGCGTGTCGAAGTACTGCTCGTGCCGGACCTTCAGGCCCAGCTTCGCCAGCCCCCGCGCCAGCAACACGGTGAGCCCGTGCACGCGCTCGGCGATGGCCTTCAGGCCCTGGGGGCCATGGTAGACGGCGTACATGCTGGCGATGACGGCCAGCAGCACCTGCGCGGTGCAGATGTTGCTCGTCGCCTTCTCGCGGCGGATGTGCTGCTCGCGCGTCTGCAGCGCCATGCGCAGCGCGCGCCGGCCCTGCGCGTCCTCGGAGACGCCGATGAGGCGGCCCGGCATCACGCGGGTGTACGCGTTCTTCGTCGCGAAGTAGCCCGCGTGCGGACCGCCGTACCCCATGGGCACGCCGAAGCGCTGCGCGCTGCCCACCGCCACGTCCGCGCCGAACTCGCCCGGAGGCGTCAGCAGCGTGAGGCTCAAGAGGTCCGCGGCGACGATGAACAGGCCCCCCGCCGCGTGAACCTTCTCGCCGAACGCGCGGTAGTCCAGCACCGCCCCATCCGTGGCCGGGTACTGCACCAGCGCGCCCACGTACTTCTTCGCGCCCAGGTCCACCGTGCGGTGGTCACCCACGACGACCTCCACGCCCAGCGGCTCGGCGCGCGTGCGCACCACATCCACCGTCTGCGGGTGGCAGCCCTCGGAGACGAAGAAGGCGGCATTGGCGTCGTCGCCCTTCACGTGCAGCGCCAGCGCCATCGCCTCGGCGGCGGCCGTGCCCTCGTCGAGCAGGGACGCGTTGGCGACCTCCAGGCCCGTCAGGTCCATCACCAGCGTCTGGAAGTTGAGCAGCGCCTCCAGCCGGCCCTGGGCAATCTCCGCCTGATAGGGCGTGTACTGCGTGTACCAGCCCGGGTTCTGGAAGATGTTGCGGAGGATGACGTTGGGCGTGTGCGTGTCGTGGTAGCCCATGCCGATGAAGGACCGGAACACCTGGTTCTTCGCGGCGATGGCCTCCAGCTGAGCGAGCAGGTCATGCTCCCCACGCGCCGGCCCCAGCCGCAGCGGCTCCTTGGAGCGGATGGCCGGAGGCACGGTCTGGTCGATGAAAGCATCGAGCGAGTCCACGCCCAGCGCGGACAACATCTGCTTCAGCTCCTGCTCATCCGGACCGATGTGCCGGCCGGCGAACGACTCCTGGTACTTCCAGTTCAGGGACATGGCGGTGGTGGCTCGCGTGCGACTCACGACGGCGGAGTCGGAAAATTCGAGGACCGTCACTAACAACGGCCCTGCGGCGCTTCACTCTCAGGCTTCTTTGAGCAGGTTGCCGTAGGCGGCGGCATCCAGGAGCTCGCTCAACTGCTTGGTGTCCGAGAGCTCGATTTCGACAATCCACCCGTCGCCATAGGGGTCGGTGTTCAGCGTCTCGGGGGCGTCGGAGAGTGCAGCGTTCACCTTCGTGATCTTCCCGGAAACGGGAGAGAAGAGCTCGGAGACGGCCTTCACGGACTCGACGGTGCCGAACGGCTCGTCCTTTTCGATCGTCGTGCCCACCTTGGGCAGCTCCACATAGACGACGTCGCCGAGCGTGTTCTGGGCGTGGTGGGTGATGCCCACCGTCACCTTGTTGCCCTCGACGCGGGCCCACTCGTGCTCGTTGGTGTACTTGAGGTTTTCGGGGATGTTCGGATCGGACATGGGGTGCTCCTCGACAGGGCTAGAAGGAACTCAGGGCTTCTTGTGGAACGGCGTCTTCACCACCACGGCGGGAACGGCGCGACCGCGAATCTCGACGTCGAAGGTGGAGCCCTCCGCGGCCAGCTCCGCGGGCACGTAGCCGATACCGATGGGCTTCTTCACCGTCGGGCCCATGGTGCCGCTCGTCACCTCGCCCACCGGCTTGCCGTCCTTGTGGATGGGATAGCCGTGACGGGGGATGCCCGCGCCGGTCAGCTCGAAGCCCACCAGCTTGCGCTTCACGCCCGCGGCCTTCTGCGCCACCAGCGCGTCCTTGCCGATGAAGCCCGCCTTGTCCAGCTTGACGATCCACCCCAGCCCCGCCTCCAGCGCGGTGTGCGAGTCGTCGATGTCATTGCCGTAGAGCGCGTACTTCATCTCCGTGCGCAGGCTGTCGCGCGACGCCAGGCCGCACGGCTTCACGCCGTCCTGCTCGCCCTCGGTGAGCAGCGCGTTCCAGAGCGCCACCGCGTCACCCGGGGCGCAGTACAGCTCGAAGCCATCCTCACCCGTGTAGCCGGTGCGCGAGATGATGGCGCGCACGCCCGCCACCTCGCCCTCCGCGAAGCGGTAGGTGCCCACCTTGGACGTGTCCGTCTTCGTCAGCCGCTGCACCAGGCCGGCGGCCTTGGGGCCCTGCACGGCGATCTGCGCGTAGTCCTCACCCCGGTCCACGGGCGTGACACCGCGCGCATGCTCCTTCATCCACGCGAAGTCCTTGTCGCGGTTGCTCGCGTTGACGCAGATGAGGATGCGCTCGGGGCTGAAGCGGTAGGCGACGACGTCGTCGACGAAGCCTCCCTGCTCGTTGAGCAAGCCCGCATAGACGGCCTGCCCGTCCGCGATGCGAGCGAGGTCATTGGAGATGAGGGCGTTGACCGTCTCCAGCGCGCCGGGACCCGCGAACTCCACCTCGCCCATGTGCGACACGTCGAAGAGTCCAACGTGGTTGCGCACCGCCTCGTGCTCGGCGATGACGGAGGTGTACTGAACGGGCATGTCCCAACCCGCGAAGTCGACCATCCGAGCGCCCAGCGCGCGGTGGGCGTCGTTGAGCGGCGTACGCCGGGCCATCGGCTTCTCCTGATGAAGGGGGAGTGAAAACGGCGCGGACTATAGCCGCGCACCTTCGCCGATCAAGGCCGACGGGGACCGTCTACACTGGGACCAACATGAAGATTCGTAATCGATTGAATCCGTCCAACCCCTGCTTCTCCTTCGAGTTCTTCCCCCCGAAGACCGACGAAGGGGTGGCCAACCTGCTCAAGACGCTGGAGGACCTGGCGCCGCTGGAGCCCGGGTTCGTCTCCGTGACGTACGGGGCCGGCGGCAGCACGCGGGACAGGACGCTGGAGCTCGTCACGCGCATCAAGGCGGAGACGGGAATCGAGGCCATGGCCCACCTGACGTGTGTGGGCCACACGCGGCAGGAGCTGCGGGAGCTGCTCCAGCGACTGACGGACGCGAAGATGGACAACGTCCTCATCCTGCGTGGAGATCCGCCGCAGGGACAAAAGTCCTTCGTCACCGCCGAGGGCGGCTTCACCTACGCCACGGAGCTGGTGCGATTCATCCGAGAAGAGGATTTCAACTTCTGCCTGGGAGGCGCGTGCTATCCGGAGGGCCACGTGGAGACGGCCTCCCGTGACGACGACCTGCGTCATCTCAAGGCCAAGGTCGATGCGGGGCTGGACTTCGTGGTGACGCAGCTCTTCTTCGACAACGCGTTCTACTTCGACTTCGTGGAGCGGGCCCGTCGCGCGGGCATCAACGTCCCCATCGTCCCCGGCATCATGCCCATCACCAACTTCGAGCAGGTGCAGCGCTTCACGCGGATGTGCGGAGCGACGGTGCCCATGCGGCTGGGCCTGCAGTTGGAGCGGGTGAAGGACCAGCCGGACGCGGTGGTGCAGTTGGGCGTGGCGCACGCCACGGTGCAGTGCATGGAGCTGCTGTCACGCGGCGTGCCCGGCATCCACTTCTACACGCTCAACAAGTCCCCGGCGACGCGGATGATCGTGAGCGCACTGAGAGCCCGTACATGAGCGGTCCTGGTATCCAACTTCCTCCGGAGGACCCGCGCGCGAAGGTCATCGAGATTGTCCGCGCCCCGGCCTTCTTCCTGCTGTGCACGGGCGTGCTGAACGTCATCTTCAACATCCTGGGCTTCGTGCTCGCCGCGTTGAATGTGACGTCGCCGTTCGCGGGCCCGGGCGGGGCTCCGCTGGAGCTGTCGGGCTCGCTGGCGCTGATGCTGCTGGTGGGCATCCTCTGCGGCGTGCTGTCCACGTGGGGCGCGCTGAGCGCGCTCAACCTCAAGGGCTACGGCCTGGCCACGGTCGGCGGCATCACCGCGCTGTACATCCTGTCCCCCGGCTGCGTCGTGGGAGTGCCGGTGGCCGTCTGGATGCTCTTCACCTTGCGCCGCGACGGCGTGCGCGAGGCCTTCCGAAGCTGACGGGCCCGCAGGACGGGCCCGCAGTCGGAGGCGATGTTTCAGACAGACGTGTTGGACGAGAAGCCAACGGGTGTCTCGTCCCGTCGGGAGGCATTCATTCCAGCCTTCCGCACAAAGACTGTCGAGTCCGTGTGCGAGTGGCTGCCCTGGAGTCCCAAGGCGTCTGGGAGTCTTCGTCCACGGAGTTCTCATGTCGCTGGAGGGGACGAGCACCCTCGTCATCACCCGGCTGCTCTGAAGCGCCGCGCGGCGGACGTGGGCCGCTGGTTCCCGACAGGGCCGTGCGACTGACGGTCGGACTGGTGAGGTCGCTTCACGGGCCTCACTCATCCGGCCCCGCGCAACTGGCTTTCATGGGTGCGGGGTGGACGGCTCGGGCGCTCCGAGCCTTCCAGCGACTCACATCCCAGCCGCCCACGGAGCCCTTCATGACGTCGAGAGTCCTCCTGTCCGCCCTGCCCGCGCTGCTCGGCGCACTCCTCCTCCAAGCCACGCCCGCGTCGGCGCAGGTGGGCACGACGGACCTGACGTGCTCCGGCGGCGCCTATCAGACCTGGGAGCCCGGACTCCGGCTGTCCAACCGACGCGTCACCGCCACGAACTACACGAGCTACGACACGTGCACCTCGAACGACACGCTCGTCACCTCGGGCGTGCTCGTGGCCACGACGGAGCTGTCCACCAGCTGCGGCGGCAACCTGGGCCCCAGCGAGACGACCGTCACCTGGGATGACGGCTCCGTCTCGACCTTCGCCCTCAAGGGCGCCGGAGTGGATGTCATCAACGGCGCCCGCGTCTTCGTCTCCGTCGGGCTGGTGACGGGAGGCCGCTTCCAGGGAGACGCCGTGATGATGACCCAGGCCATGAGTCCCCTGGACCTCACGCCGTGCCTGTATCCCTCCGGCCTGACGGCGCTGTCGGGCCCGAGCACCCTCCGCCTTACGCGCCTGTTCTGAGGCGCGGGCCTTCGCGCCTCACGACGAGCAGGCGACCCCAGTCACTGAGCGCGCTCGGGGCAGGCAGATGGTGAAGACACTGCCCTCCCCCTCGCGGCTCTCCACCCGCAACGTCCCACCGTGCTGCCGCACCGTGCTGGACACCACCGTCAGCCCCAGGCCGGTGCCGTGCTCCTTGGTGGTGAAGAGCGGGTCGAAGATGTGGTCCAGCACACCCGCCGGAATCCCTCCGCCGTTGTCGGAGACCCGGATGTGGAAGGCCCGTCCGACGCCCAGCTCCGCGGAGACCTCCACGACTCCCTGGCGGCCCAGGGGCATCGCCTCCACCGCGTTCTGCACCAGGTTGATGAGGACCTTGCGCAGCATCTCCCGGTCCACCCAGGGGGGCTCGAGCGCCGTGGGCACGCGGTTCATCACCGCCACGCCCTCGCGGGAGGGCACCACGTCGATGACCTCTTCCATCAGCCCGTGCAACGAGCACGGCTGGAGCACCAGCGGACGCTCCCGCACGAACTCCAGCATCTCCGACGTGAGGCTGGCGCAGACGCCCAGCTCCCGGTCGACGATGGCGAGGAAGCGCTGCAGCCGGGGGTCCTCCAGCGCCCCCTCCACGTTGCGCAGCCTCCGCGCCACCGCCGCGTTCGCCGTGCGGGCGGCCGCCAGCGGATTGCGCAGCTCGTGGCTCACCGTCGCCGTCAACTGCCCCACCGCCGCGAGCTTCTCCAGGCGAGCCATCCGCTCACGCGAGTCCTCCAGCTCCCGGCCACTGCGCTCCGTCACCCGCTCGCGCTCCTGCTTCTCGCGCTCATACGCGCGCTCCAGCAACACCTGCCGCTCCGCGACGCGCCGCATCTCCCGCGCCACGCCCCGACACGCGAGCACCAGCACCCCGTCCACCAGCCCCACCCAGAACGCCAACTCCAGCACGCTCCACCCCGGCGCGCCGGAGAACGTCGCCCCCGGCTCCGGCCAGCCAATCCCTCGCAGCACGTGGGCCACCACCGCCGTCACGCCCGCGGTCAGCAGCACCCTCGGGTCCCGATAGAAGCTCAGGAGCGCCAGCGAGCCGAAGACGTGGAAGTGTGTCTCCAGCCGCGCGCCCGACAGATGCACGAGCAGCACGGACCACAACACCTGCGTCACCGCCATCACCTGCCGCGTCACCACCGCGCCCGGCCGCACCAGTGCCAGCGTCACCGGGATGATGCACAGCGGCCCGCCCAGGAGCAGCGCCACCCACAGCGGCTCCGGACTGGGGCGCAGCCTCCAGTCCCACGGGTGCGCGGACGTCACCACGGCCAGGGCGAGCGCGAAGAGCCACTGCCCCCCCATCAGCCAGATGCACAGCCCATCCGCCCGCCTTCGCACCGCGCTCAAGTACTCCGACAACAGCCACCGCACGCGCGACTCCAGCGCCGCGTCCAGCGGCTTGGAATCCTGTCGCCCGGGCTCCGCCGCCAGCGGCGTGGGACGCAGGACCTCCAGCGTGCCCAGATGACTCGCCAACGCCCGTCCCGCGAGCGCATCCGCTTCTTGGTTCTTCGACATCCTCAGGCTCACCCCGGCCGTGCTGGCCCCTCAGGATCCGCCCCATACTAACGCGCCGCGCATATCCAGCAATGCAGTTATTTCGGCTTTAACAGGTTGTGGCGTCGCCAACATCTGTCCCGGCCTCGTGGGCGGCGGGGCGCTGCGGGCTCCAATGGCAGGCGTTGTACCTGGGTACAATTCCAAAGCCAGACGCGACGACATCCGGTCAATCCGGCTTTAAATCGAGTTGCAGGAAGCCGCCCTGGACATATCATCGCGGCGTGGTGATGGCGGAGGACGCGGCCCACGCAGGCCGGAGCCTGCTCTGGCCCGGGCCGGTGGACTCCCCGACGGCTGGCGTTGGATTGAAGGCCTCGCTCCGCCCCCGGGGGGGTGGGCGGAGCGAGGCCCGCGGTATCCCTTCAGCTCAGCGTGCGGCGTGCACCAGCAGCTTGCGCAAGAGCGGCTCCAGCAGCTCGCGCCCCCGCAGCGCCGAACGCCACCGCTCCGGAATGGCCCGCGCGCCCAGCATCACTCCCGCGACGCCGCCCGCCACCGCCGCCGTGGTGTCGGTGTCATTGCCCAGTCGCACCGCGGCGCGGACCACCTGCTCGTAGCCGCCGCCGGCCGCCACGCAGTCGCGCGCTGAACGCAGACAGTCCACCACATACCCCGAGCCGCGCCCGGGCGTGTCCTCGGCGCCGCGCGGAAGGACGGCATCGTCCAGCTCCGTGCGGGCCTCGGTGCCCTCGGGATGCAGCGACCGGAAGGCCTCCAACGCGGCGTCCCAGGGACGGTCCGAGCCCTCCAGCGCGCGGCGGGCCCAGAGGCAGTACAGCGCGCAACACACCCGCGAGCGAAGGTGGCCATGCGTCACCAGGGACTGGAGCATGGCATCGGAGGCGAGCTCCGCGTCAGTCCCGCGATGCCACAGCGCGAGCGGAAGCACGCGCATGAGCGAGCCATTGCCGTTGTCCTGCTGACCCGAAGGTCCGGAGCTCGTCCCAGGCACTCCGGCGCGGAACATGGACAGGGCCCGGTCCGTCTGGATGCCCACGTCGAAGACCTGGCCATCCACCGCGAGGTAACCCCATTCCCGCCAGTTCACCAGGCGCCGGCCCAGGTCCTCCAGGTCCAGCCGCCCCTGATAGAGCAACGAGTCCAACAGGCACAGCGCGTGGGCGCCATCGTCGGACCATGTCCCAGGGGGAACGTCGGGGTGGGAGCGACCAAAGCCCGCGGGGGGCTCGAACTCAATCGCGTCCGCCGAGGGAATCCTCTCCGACGGGTGGAACTCGTAAGGCACGCCCAGGGCGTCTCCCACCAACAGCCCCAGCAGCCCTCCCTCGATTCGCTCCTCGCGCGTCACCACGAACCCCCTCCAGTCCTTCGCCCAGCGTCCGGGATTGGACGCTGGCGCCCACGCCCGCCCTCCGTCAAGCCGTCACGGCGCGGACGCGGCAAGGGGCCTTCCGGGAGCAGGCGTGCAACGGCCCCCCTGCCCGAGCACGCCGCCAGGGTGATGTTCCCCGGCAAGGCGGTCCGCACTTTCGTCCCCTGAAGAGTCGTTCGCTCCGGAGCCCCCGGCGCCATGCAGGCGATGAGCGACTCCCCGCACCGGGCCAACTGGTGCCGAACCACGGAGGAGGCATTCGCATGGCTTTCAACCTCATCGACATGGTGCGTGAGCGTTTCACGGGCAACGTGATGCAGCAGATGGGTTCCGCGATGGGCGAGGACCCCAGCACCCTGGGCAAGGCCTTGCCCGGTGCCATCGCCGCGGTGGGCGGGAGCGTGGCGGAGCGAGGCTCCACGGAAGCAGGCGCCCAGCGGCTGATGTCCCAGCTCAACGAAGGCGGCTTCACGGGGCCCAACGCGGGCAAGGAAGACATCCTCTCCGCGGACACCGAGGAGAAGGGACAGGGCATGCTCAGTGGCCTGTTTGGAGACAAGCTGGGCAGCATCACCAGTGCGCTCGGTCGCTCCAGCGGGTTCAGCAACAGCAAGTCCGCGGGCGGGATGATGGCGCTGGTGGCTCCCGTCATCATGGGCGTCATCGGCAAGCACGTGCGTGACAACCGCATGGGCGCCGCGGGGCTGGGACAGCTCCTGGGCAGCCAGAAGTCGCTGCTGTCGTCCGCGCTGCCCGCGGGGCTGGGCAGCATCCTGGGCATCGGTGGCGCCGCCGCGGCGGTGGGGCCTCGCGTCGTCGAGGAGGTCCACGAGACGCGCGCCATCCCCACCGTGGAGACGGTGCGGCGGCAGCAGCCCATCGAACGGGCGCCGGTGCACCACGCGGAGCCCAAGAAGAAGAACCTCTCCTGGGTCATCCCCGTGGCGCTGCTCGCGCTGCTGGCGGGCTGGTTCCTCACGCGCGGACGCCGCAGTGAGCCCCGGCGCGAGCAGGCGGCCGTCACGGAGCCCGCGCGGCCCCAGGCGCAGCCGCAGCCACAGCAGCGCCCGACGGACACCGGCGTGGGTGGCGGCGGCACGGCGGGCACCACGCCGCCGGTGGCCCGGGATGCGCAGGGCATGCGGCAGGCCATCGACAGCGGCGCGCGCAGCTTCATCCTGGCGGGCGTGGCCTTCGAGGAAGGCTCCGCGACGCTGACGCCGCAGAGCGACGCGAGCGTGGGGCAGCTGGCCTCGGTGCTGCGTGAGAAGCCCAACTCGCGCGTGCGCATCACCGGCCACACGGATGCCACGGGTGATGCGACCGTCAACAGCCAGCTGGCGAAGCGCCGGGCGGAGGCGGTGCGCTCCGCGCTCGTCGATGATGGCATCTCCGCCAATCGCGTGGACGTCGCCGCCGTGGGTGCCGCGCAGCCCCTGGCGCCCAACACCACCACGGAGGGTCGCGACATGAACCGCCGCATCGAGGTCCAGGTGCTGAGCCGCTGAGTCCTCGGACGTCCCCGGTCCGCCGGGCGCGTCGTCAGACACGAGCACGGGTCGGGCCTCCGCGTGGAAGAACACGTGGGGGCCCGACGCGTCATGTCGTCGACGACAGACAGCGCCCTCGCCCTCCCGCGTCATCCCACGGCACATCGCGCCGTGGCCCGCAGGGGGCTCGGCCTGCGACGTGTGAACACACCGTGCGTTCATTCCATGAGTGGGACGCAACGACCAGAAGCCGCCACATCCCGCATGCCTGGCGGTCCGCGCTGTGAATTGGCCATCACCTCCCGGCGCGGTGGGGATGAGCCTCTTGTCCCGGCCCCTCGTCTGGAAGGTGCCTGCAACTGTCCCCGCTGAGACAGCACACACCGACCCGCGTCGCACCCGGCCGGGCTTTTCAGAGTACTCGGATTGCCTCACTTTCAGGAGCGAGTCCGGGGGCCGCGCGCTCCCAGGCTCAACTTCCATGTCGGGGGGGAGCCCATGACAGTGATTGCGTTCCGGAGCAGGGAAAGAGAAGTCATCGACCCTGGGTGCGAGCTGGAACGGCGACTGGGACTGACGGCGAGCGAAGACAGGGCCCGGGGCATGTTCTTCCTGGGCGTGCTGGACGTGGTGCGCCGCGAATCAGGAGAGACGGCGGCGGCCCGCTGCCTGGCGGCCTCCGGCGAGCGGCGCTTCGTCCCCTTCTTCCTCTACCCGGTCAGCGCCTTCCTCCGGATGTCTTTCGCGGCGGCGGAAGTCCTCGCACCCAGACTCGGCGGCTTCGAGACGGCGATGCGCATCATCGGCGCCCAGGCGACCCATGACTTCCTCGACTCGGTGGTGGGCCGCAGCTTCCTGATGCTCGCCGCGGGAGATCCGCGTCGACTCATCAACAATCTTCCGTCTGGCTATCGCACCGCCGTCACGTATGGCGAACGGCATGTCACCTGGACGGGCGCGCACGAGGGCTGCTTCAACGTGTTCAGGGACTTCATGCCGCACACCTACCATGAGGGGGTGTTGCTGGCGGTGTTGCAGGCCGTGGGGACGCGCGTCGCCAGGGTCCGCGGACGGCCCTTGAGCCTGCTGGACTGCGAATACGTCATGTCCTGGGCGTAGGAAACGCCGCCATGCCGTCATCAGGGGCGGCGGATGTGAAGTGCCGCTCAACTCCTCCCGAGGAGGGCGTGGGTTTCCCAGACAAGCGGCGTACGACCATGACATGGACGCGAGCACGCACAGGGACGAGGGTCTGGAGATGGGCGAGGAACGCGGCGGGGTCGACCCCCTCACGGAGCTCGCGAGAAGACTGGCGTTGACCACGTCGCGCGACAAGGCGCGAGGCATGTTCTTCCTGGGCGTCCTGGACGTGGTGCGCCGCGTGGCCGGAGAGGCGGCCCGAGCCCGGTGCCTCACCACCTCCAAGGAGCGCCGCTTCGTCCCCTTCTTCCTCTACCCCATCAATGACTTCCTCCGGTTGTCGTACTGCGCCGCCGGGCTGCTCGCGCCCAGGCTCGGCGGCTTCGACAGGGCCCTGGAGACGATGGGAGCGCAGGCCACGCGGGACTTCCTCGCGTCGGCGCTGGGAAGGACGCTGCTGACCGCGGCCAATGGCTCACCCCGCCGGCTCGTCGAACACCTGCCGTGGGGATACTCCGCGTCCGTCAGCTACGGTGAGCGGCACGTGTCGTGGGAGAGCGAGCGCAAGGGCTGTCTCCACATGCGGCGCGACTTCATGCCTCCTCCGTATCACCAGGGGGTGTTGCTCGCCGTATTGCAGACCCTCGGCGCCAGGGACGTGCGCGTCGAGGGTCATGAGCCACGGCTGCTGGACTGCGACTACGCCCTGGCCTGGGAATGAGTCACGCCGGCCGCGTCACTCGTTCTGGCTGATGTAGTGGATGATGGCGGCGTAGAACCCCAGCTCGTCGAACAGGTCCGGGCCGAAGCCGACGACGTCCAGGTGGTCCTGGTCCAGGACGCTGGAAAGCGACGTCATCTGCGCGCTGCCGGGCGCGTTGAGGTCCGTGACGGGCCCCAGCGAGCCGTCCACGGTGATGGAGTCCAGCCCGAGCGGCGCGTCCGTGTAGCGCAGCCGAGGCCCCATCTGCTGGGAGTTGATGCCAACCACGCCGTCGTCATCGCGCTCGTTGCGCACGCCGTCGCCCTGCCCCGCCGCGCCGTCGTTGTCACAGTCGTCGACGCAGAACCCATCCCCGTCGATGTCATAGAACGCCAGGCGCACCAGGAAGAACGCGGGATTGACCTCCAGCCCTGCCTGCGCGGTGAGCAGCGACGCATAGTGGGAGGCATAACGCGCGTCCATGGGGTTGGCCGCGTTGAAGGCCTTCATGCCCGTGACGATGCCGTCCGTGGCGTCCGCGTCGTTGTAGATGAGCTGCTTGACGGCGGCGATGCCGTCGTTGCCCGGCTTGTAGATGATGTCGCCGAAGATGTTCGCCAGCGCGGAGGCAACGGACGTCACCCCGGGCCCCAGGTCCAACACATACTTCGCCACCGGCGAGCCCCGGTGCGGCGAGGACACACTCACGATGACGTCCACCACGGCGCGGCCCTGCCGCTCGAAGAGCACCTTGGAGGCCTTGCGCGCGTCGATGCCGCCCTGCGAGTGGCCGACGATGTTCACCCGCGTCGCGCCCGTGGTCGCCAGCACGCCCTCGATATCGGACGCCAGGTCCAGCCCACGCACCTCCGAGGACTGGAAGGCCTGCACCTGCGCGCCGAACGCCCGCTGTCCCGAGTTGAGATAGGGGTTGCAGCTCAATTCCAGCAATTCGTCACACGCATCCCCCACGAAGTTGCCCAGCTCGTCCCCGAAGTAATCAAAGCCCAGCAGGTCGTCATAGCCGGACAGGCCATGCGCGAAGACCACCGGATGAAGCGTGCGCCGCGCTTGCTGTGCCCAGGCGACGCCCTCCCCTCCCATCCACCAGGCGCAGACGAGCGCCAACCCTGTCTGAATCCCTCTCATGTCGCTCACTCCTCACCCACGCCTGCTCGCGTGGGCCCTCAGCGCCTCTGCGGGCAGACCCGCCACCCGCACGGCTCGTGTCCGGCCCGTTCCCCCTGGCCAGCACCCACCGACGAACAACGTGCGACGCGAGACAACCGGGCAGTCAGGCCCGGCGGAGGACTCGCCGGAGAGCGTCTGCCTTTACTAGCGAAGACCCGGGCTCCCCAGGGCGGCCAATTCCAGGAGCGTCGTGAAACACACACGCCATCTCCCCAAAGACTGTCAATGGGAGGAAGGGACAAGATTCCGGATGGCCGCCTCGAGCGTGTTGCGGATGAGCATGGCGATGGTCATGGGCCCGACGCCGCCGGGCACGGGGGTGATGAAGGACGCGCGCTCGGAGGCGGCGGCGAACTCCACGTCACCCACCAGCTTGTTGTCCTCCTCCTTGCGGTTCATCCCCACGTCGATGACCACCGCGCCAGGCTTTATCCACGCGCCCTTCACCAGCTCCCGCACGCCCACCGCCACGACGAGGATATCCGCCCGCGACACCTCGCTCGGCAGGTCGCTCTTGCTGTGGCAGAGTGTGACGGTGGCGTTGCGCTGCAGGAGCATCAGCGCCATCGGCTTGCCCACGATGTTGCTGCGGCCCACGACGACGGCCCGCTTGCCGGACGGCTCGCAGCCAATCTCCTCCAACAGCCGCATGACGCCCAGGGGCGTGCAGGGCCGGGTCGCCGCGCGGCCCAGCAGCAGGCTGCCCGCGTTCATCGGGTGGAAGCCGTCCGCGTCCTTCTCCGGCCGCACCGCGGAGATGATGACGTCCGCGTCGATGTGCCGGGGCAGGGGCAGCTGCACCAGGATGCCGTGCACCGCGGGGTCCTCGTTGAGCCGGTGCACCAGCGCCAGGAGCTCGTCCTGCGACACCGTGGAATCCCGGTGGTGCTCCCAGGAGTGGAAGCCCACTTCCTCGGCGGCCTTCTTCTTTCCGGTGACATACGTCTTGGACGCGGGGTCTTCCCCCACCCGCACCACGGCGAGTCCGGGGACGAGGCCCCGCTCCACCTTGAGCCGATCCACCTCCGCCTTCACCTCGGCTCGCACCCGCGCCGCCACTGCCTTGCCGTCGATCAACTGGGCCATAGCGCGGCCCACTCTATGAGAGACTCCCTTCCCGGTAGGGAGGGAAACCGCGGCCATGGGCTCAGGAAAAGTGCTCGGGGTGATGATAGGTCTCTGTGTCGGGCTGCTCATCGGCAGTCCGTGGGCCATTGTCCTGCTTGGGGCAGTGGGTGGCTTCGTCGGACACCGGTTCGACGAGATGAACGCCCTGCCCGCCGAGTCCCCCGACGCCCTCGCCGACTTCCCCCCCGTCGTGCCCTCCGCGTTCGCGGGACGGGGCGGGCCCCGCGACGCCGCGTCCGTGCAGGAGGAGGCCGACGCGCACCTCACGCGCAGCCTCTGTGCCCTCTTCGTGGAGGTCGCTCGCGCCGACGGTGAAGTCCGCCGCGAGGAGGTCCGGGAGATTCGCCGCTACTTCGAGGAGGTCCTCAAGTACGGCCCGGACTCGCTCGAGTTCGTCCGAGGGCGCCTCAAGGACTTCATCTCCGTCCCGCCCGACCTCGATGACGCCGTGGCGGCCTGCCAGGAGGCGCTCCCTTCCAGCGAGCGGCGCCGGCTCCTGGACGCGCTCTTCGAGCTGTCGCTCGTGGACGGCTCCCTGCAGCGCTCCGAGCGCGAGGTGCTCAGCCGGGTGGGCGACGGCCTGAAGCTCTCCGCCGAGGAGCAGCACGCCATCGCCGCGCTGCACCTGGGTGACAGCTCGGCCCACTACGAGGTACTCGGGCTGACGCCCGACGCCACGGACTCCGAGGTAAAGAGCGCCTTCCGGCGGCTCGCCGCGGAGCTCCACCCGGACAAACATGCCCACCTGAAGGGCGAGGACGCCGAAGAGGTCGCCCGCCACTTCCAGGAAGTCCGCGACGCCTACGAGGAAATCCGGCGCCTGCGCGGGATGTAGCCCCCGGTTACATCCCGCCATCGCCCACGACGAGGTCTTCTCCCGCCATGAGCTCGCAGAAAAAATCCCCTCCGAAGAAGAAGGACGAGGCGTTCCACAACAACCCCTTCAAGGGCGCCATCAAGTCCATCCAGGACCAGGAGAAGAAGGAGGCACAGGCCCGCGCCGCCTCCGAGGCGGAGAAGCGCAAGCCCGCGGCCGCCCCCGTGCGCGCCAAGGCGAAGCCGACCCGAGAGAGCGCCGAGGACGACGCCGCCCTCTTCTATTCCGCCATGGACGGCGTGGCGCAAATCACGAATCGGGGCGAGGCGCCCAAGTCCAACCCGCGCCTGCCGGAGCTCATCGACGAGAACGCGGAGGCGCTCGCGCAGCTTTCCGAGCTGGTCGCCGGCCAGGGAGACTTCGACATCTCCTCCGGCGCGGACGAGTTCCTGGAGGGCACCAGCCCCGGCGTGGACCGCAACCTGCTGCGCGCCCTGCGCCGCGGAGACTTCTCCATCCAGGGTCAGTTGGACCTGCACGGCAAGACGCAGCCCGAGGCGAAGGCGGCACTGGAGCGTTTCCTCTCCGACAGCCGCCGCGCCCGCCACCGGTGCGTGCTCATCGTCCACGGACGCGGTTTGCACTCCAAGGACCAGATGCCCGTCTTGAAGGAGCTGATGAAGTCGTGGCTGTCACAGAAACGTATTGGCGGACTGGTGCTGGCGTTCGCCACCGCACGTCCACAAGACGGAGGAACGGGGGCTGTCTACGTCCTGCTGAGACGGTGACAGCCGTATCCTTTACGCGCGCCCGGCACTGTGCATACATACCGCCATGGCACGTGAACTGATCGACCTGCACATCCACGTGGGCGGCTCGGTGGCCCCCCACATCCTCTGGTCCATCGCCCATCAGCAAGGCTTCAAGCTCCCAGTCAAGACGTACTTCGACTTCGTGGAGCTCATCACCTCCCGTCCGGGCAAGGTGGGGAGCCTGGACGACTACCTGAAGATCCTCCACACCTGGACGGAGAAGATTCAGTCGTCGCCCAGCGCGATTGAGCGCTCCGTCTACGAAATCATCGGCAAGGAATACCGGGGCAGCCGGGTGACGCAGATTGAGCTGCGCTTCAATCCCATGAAGCGCAACCTCCAATCCGAGCTGGACCTGGACCACATCATCCACGCGGCGCTGCGCGGCATGGACCGGGCGGTGCTCGAGTACGGCGTGAAGGTGGGCTTCATCTTCTGTCTGGCCCGTGAGTTCGACCACCGGCTCAACAGCATCCTGGTGGACAAGGCCATCAAGTACCGCACGCGCGGCGTGTACGGCATCGACCTGGCCGGCACGGAGACCAACGCCATGGAGCTCAAGCCGGAGGTCGTCGCGCAGTACGAGGACCTCTTCGCCCGGGCGCGGCGCGCGGGGCTCAAGTGCACGGTGCACACCGGCGAGACGCGGGGCACGGGCGCCGAGGGCGTCATGTCCGTGGTGGAGAAGCTCAAGCCGCACCGCATCGGCCACGGCATCCGCGCGGCCTATGACGAGAACGCGATGAAGGTGCTGCGCGAGAACGACATCGTGCTGGAGCTGTGCCCGACGTCGAACCTGCACACCAAGGCGGTGGAGGGCGTGGAGGAGCTGCGCCACATCATCCGCACCTTCTGGGACCGCAAGGTGAAGTTCACCATCAACACCGACGGCCCCTACCTGCTCGAGACGGACATGCGCCGGGAAATCGAGCTGGTGGAGAACAACGGCATCCTCACGCCGGAGCAGGTGGACCAGACGCTCGCCTGGGCCCGCCAGGCGTCGTTCATCCCCGCCTGAGCCCGCGCGCATGTACGGACTGACTCGCTCGCTGCTCTTCCGACTCCCGGCGGAGCCCGCGCACCGGCTGGGCCTCTTCGGGTTGAGGGAGCTGGGGCACTCCCAGGAGCTGTGCCAGTCCCTGCGGGGACGGGCCCTGCGGGGCGGCACCGACGCGCTGGCCGTGGAGGTGGCGGGCCTGCGCTTCGCCCACCCCGTGGCCCTGGCCGCGGGCCTGGACAAAGACGCGGAGGCGGTGGACGGCCTGTTCGCCTGCGGCTTCTCCGCCGTGGAGATTGGCACCCTCACCCCCCGCCCCCAGCCGGGCAACCCGACGCCCCGCTTGTTCCGTCTGCCGGAGCACCAGGCCGTCATCAACCGCATGGGCTTCAACAACCACGGCGCCGCCGTGGCCGCGGCCCACCTGCGCCAACGCGACTGGCGCCCCGGCCCGCTGGGCATCAACGTGGGCAAGAACAAGGACACGCCGCTGGAGCGGGCGGTGGACGACTACGTGGCGTGCGTGGACGCGCTCGCGCCCCTGGGCGACTACGTGGTGGTCAACGCCTCGTCACCCAACACGCCGGGCCTTCGCAAGCTCCAGGAGCCCGAGCAGCTCTCCGCGCTCCTGGGCGCGGTGCAGGAGCGTCTGGCCTCCGTGGCTCCGGGCAAGCCGCTGTTCCTCAAGATTGCCCCGGACCTGACGCCCGAGGCCGTGGACGAAGTGGTGGACGTGGTGCGCGCCCAGAAGCTCGCGGGCCTCATCGCCACCAACACCACGGTGGCGCGGCCCTTCGAACATCCGCTCGCGAAGGAGGCCGGCGGCCTGTCCGGCGCTCCCGTGCGGGAGGCCGCCAACGCCGTCATCCGCCGCGCGTACCAGCGCTCGGGCGGAGCGCTGGCCATCATCGGCGTGGGCGGCGTCTTCACCGCCGAGGACGTCTACGAGAAGCTGCGTGCGGGAGCATCCGTGGTGCAGGTGTACACGGGCTTCATCTACGAGGGGCCGGGCATGGTGCGCCGCATCCTCCCCGCCCTGTCCGCCCTGCTCGCGAGAGATGGCTTCACGAGCGTCACTCAGGCCATTGGCGCGGAGCACCGGAGCGCGGGGACGCCCGCTTCCTGAAGGCCGGGGCTCGCCCTGGGGGCGGCCCGTCGGCCGGGGGCCCCTCGTCTCGCGCCACGGTGGTGGGGACGTAAAGGGGCCCGACAAAAAAGTGAGCGCTCGCCGGCGCCTTGGAGTTTCACCGGCGAGCGCCCCGGGCCGTCTGACTGGGAGACGGGCCTCGAAAGCTATTCCTGGACGGTCAGCGAGCCACCGACGGTGCTCACTTCCACCTCGTGGGTGCCCGCGCCATAGGTCTTCTTCCGCGAACCCAGGGCGACGCTGCTCCCGTTGAAACTCCCCCCTACAGAGCTGAATTCCACTTGCGCGTCCGCTCGCTCCGGCAGCTTCAGCCGGACGTTGCCCGACACCGTCGTGATTTCGGTGTCCTCGAGCTTCCGGGGAGCCAGTACCACCTCTCCCTCAACGCTACTCACCGACAAACGTCGCTCCGAGCCGTTCACTTCCACACGGCCGTTGACGGTGGCGTGCTTCTGCGGCCCCGTCACGCCCTTCACCACCACCGCCCCGTTCACCGCCGACACTTCCAGCTCCGACGCGCGCGGCACCTTCACCGTCAACCGCACCGTGCCCTGGTCCGCCCGGCATGACTGCTGCCGTTCCGCACACGGCCCACAGCACACCCTCGCCCGCACCGCGTCACCGTCCTGGGTGACTTCGACCTCCAACGGCTTCCGGGAATTGTCGGGGTTTTCCGGAACCGCTTCGATTACCACATTATTCCCGTCTACCGCATCTACGCGGACCGCGCCATTAACATTGGAAAGATGGACCTGGGGAGTTCCATCCGTGTCGAACTTCCAGGTCTGCGTCGTCGGGGCGGCGGAGGCCAGCACGGCCAGGAGGGGCAGCAGCATGAAGGGTGCTCCGAGGTAGGGTGTGAACACCCCACCTACGAACGAGCCGGCGCCCCATTGCCGGCCAACGACGCGAAGTATCCACACCGGTCTGACATGCCCTCAGGGGCCGTGGACCACGCGTTGGTACAGCGCGTCATGGAGGCGGATCAGCCGCTCCAGGGACAGCTCGCGGGCGACGAAGTCCCGGGCCGCGCGGCCCATGCGCTTCGCCTTCTCCGGGCTCGAGAGCAATTGGTTGAAGGCCTGCGCGAGTTGGGCCGGGCGCTCGGCGGGGACGACGAGGCCTCGCTCGCCGTCGCGGACGAGGTCGGTGTTCCCCCCCACCCGCGTCACCACCATGGGGAGGCCAGCGGCCATGCCCTCCATGACGGCGTTGGACATGCCCTCCGCGCTGGAGCACAGCACGCCCAGGGTGGCGCGCGCGTAGATGGCGGCGACGTCCGTGCGGTGCCGCAGGAAGTGCACGGTGTCCGACACCCCCAACTCCGCGGCCAGCTTCTCCAGGCTCTTGCGGCGGGGCCCGTCGCCCACGAGGAAGGCGTGCAGCGGCGTGCCTCCGTGGTGGAGCATGGCGAGCGCCAGCAGCAGGTCCTCCTGGCGCTTCACCGGGTGGTTCATGTTGGCGACGTGGACGATGACGGGCGCGTCGCCGGTGTCGGGCAACGGGGACTTGAGGCCCTCGCGCATCCGCGCGTCGAAGCGGGCCAGGTCCAGGCCGTTGTGGATGACGGAGACGCGGGAGGCGGGCAGGCCCTCCTCTTCCACCAGCATCCGGCGGATGGCCTCCGCGTTGGCGACGACGTGGTCCGCCATGGCCGTCAGCCGCGAGTGCACCGCGCGCCGCGCGCTGCCCTGCCAGTGGGACAGGTCCAACCGTCCGACGATGACCTTCGTCCCAGCGAGCTTCGCGGCCGGCACGGCGATGAGCGTGGAGTAGAAGTCATGCACGTGGACCAGGTCCACGCGATTGGTCTTCAGCCACCGGGCCATGCGCATCACCTGGTACGCGGTGTTGGCCTGCGCGACGGAGCCCTTCAGGGGAAACGTCTCCGCCACGTAGCCCAGCTTCCACACCGCGCCCATCAACGGCCCCGCGTCCTCCAGTACGGAGACCTGGAGCTGGTAGCTGGGGGGAAGGCCCCGCAGCAGCTCCAGCACCTGCACCTCCGTGCCGCCAATGTGGAACGACCGGGTGAACTGCACCAGGCGCAGTGGCCTGGCCCCCATCTTCACGTCCTCACGCCGCATGTCCCGACCCCTCCCACGCCCCCACGGGCCCGACAGGCGCCTGTCCGTCCGGGATGCCCACCGTCTCCGTCACCTCCGCCGCGCGGGCGATGCGGTGCGCCGCGGCAGCCAGGCCGAAGAGCACGTAGCAGTGAGCGGAGAGGATGTATCCGGAGAACAAGTCACACGTCAGGTAGCCCGCCACGGACGCGGACAGCGCCCGTGCAATCCAGCCCACCTCTCGACTGCGTGATGCGGTGAAGGCGCCTCCGGATGCGCCTCCCGCGAACATCATGAAGAGCGCCAGGCCCACCCAGCCCAGCTCTCCCACGACGTCCAGGAAGATGTTGTGCGCCACGTACGCGCGCCGCGCTTCTGGAGGCGCGTACTCCGCCCACGCGTAGCGGAAGCTGCCCGCGCCCACCCCCAGCAGCGGCCGGTCCAGGCTGATGCGGCTGGCCACCTGCCACGCGTAGACGCGGCCCATCGCGGACGCATCCTCGTGGAAGGCCGCCACCGTCTCGTTGCGGGCCCAGAAGCTCTCCGGCGCGAAGACGAGCAGGCCCATCACGAAGAGCGCGCCCACGACGATGGCCTGGATGCGGCGCTTCTCACGGAAGGCCCACAGGCCCATGGCGACGGACAGGCCGATGAAGCCACCGCGCGAGTGCGACAGGACGATGGCCACCACCGCCAGCACCGCCGCCAGCAGACACGCCACCCGCCACACCCAGGGCGAGCCCTTGCGGGCCACGAAGGCCACCGCGAGAGGCACCACCAGCACCAGGTTCATGGCCATGTGGTTCGGGTCCGCGTACACGCCCACCCAGCGCGCGCGGAAGCCCTCCACCAGGTTCTCCCCCACCACGTACCAGTTGATGACGCCAATGGACGTCACCACGGAGGCCAGGACAATGGACCCGCACACGACGGCGAGCCTGCGCCCATTGGAGATGACGTTGACGACAGTGAGGTAGATGGCCGTCAGCTTCAACAGCTCCATGCCCGTGTAGCGGGCCACCTCCGCGTTCACCGCCCACGACACGGACAGCACCGCCAGGCAGGAGAAGCCGATGAGCCCCCAGCCCCGCGCGCCATCCAGGTAGAGGGGCTCCGCGCGCCCCAACCTCCGAATCACCATCAACCCCGCGGCCACCACTGACGTCAGCAGCGCCAACCGAAGCGGCGCCAGCACGGGGATCCACTCACCCGGCACCGCGTACATCACCGCGGCGAATGCGGTCAGCGCATAGAAGGCCCACACGTCACGGCGCTGCCCCTGCTCTCCCGGCACCATGTCCCTCCTCCTCTGGCAGTTCACGCGCGTACACCTTCGCGTGCGCCACGCAGTAGCAGAGGGCGTGCCAGGGTCCGGGCTCGCAAAGGCCCGGATCTCCACAGGCCGGAAGGCCCCCGGATGCCCGGAGACCCTCCCGGACTGAAAAAGCTACGGCACCGGGTGGCTCTCCATGGGCAGGACTTCGGACGCGACGGGACTCCACTTCGCGTCCTCCAGCCACGCCGCGCCCAGCTCCGACAACAGCCGCGTGAGCGTCACACCCACCATGCGCCGCAGCTCCGCGCGAGCCTCCGGGGCCACCGCGCCCTCCAGGCCCGACAGGGCGCGCACGGAGGCGGAGTCGAGCAGGCGCGGGGCCTGGGGGGTGCCCTCGAAGAGGCGCTGGCCCAGCTCCACCGTGCGGCCCAGCGGCACCGGGCGGGCGTCCGGCCGGGCCTCCAGCACCGCCATGGCGACCACGGCGGCGAAGAGGCGCTCCACGCCAAGTGTCTCCAACGGAACACCGAAGCGGGCCACGGCCTCGAGCGCGGACTCCGGCGTGCCACCCAGCACGCCCCGGAAGACCTCCACCTGGGCCTCCGCGCGCGCCAGCACGGCCTCGCTGGCGGCGACCTCGCGCAGCGAGCGGAACGGCACCGGCTCCGCGCCCTCCACCTTCAGCGCGCGACGGGGCCGCTTGCGGCGCAGCGCCTCCAGCGCGGCGGCCTCCTCCGGCAGCACCAGCAGCACGCCGTCCACCACCGCTCCCGGCGACTTCGCCAGCCGGTCCGCGCGGAACTTGAGCTGGAGCGTCAGCGTGAAGCCCGTCTGGAAGATGCGCCGCAGGGGCGTGTCGCGCAGCACCTCGGTGGCCTGCGAGGGGTCCGCCCCCGTCAGGTGCTCCAGCCCGAGCGAGAGGTAGTCCCGCACCATCTCCCCGACCCGGCGCACCGCGTCCAGGTCGCCGGGGTCCGCGAGCTCCGCCACCAACGCCGCGTTGGCCACGCCCGCCAGTTCGTCCTCCGCGTTCTGACGTTCGACCTCCGTCAGTCCCCGGAACGCCGCCGCCAGGTAGTCCACGTGGCCCTGGGACGCCGTCAGCGCCGCCGGGGTTGACGTACTCGAGGGCCGACGCGACGGAACGTCCACGCGGCTGAAGAGGGCCATCGCGTCCTCCAGCGTCGGGAAGCCCAAATCGAGCAGGCGCGCCTTGCGGAACTGGAAGGCCGTCTCCTCCAGCTCGGCGGGAACCTCCCAGCGCACGGCCTCCAGCAGGCGCACGGCCTCGAAGGGGTTCTCCGCGATGAGGTCGGTGACGAGCGCGCGCACCGCGGACATCTCCGCGCCCTCGGCCTTGATTTCGACCAGGTAGCGACCCTCCGGAGTCTCCAGCGTCACCCCCTGCGGGTTGACGTCCGGGTTCTCCTCCAGGTCATGCACGGCGACCAGTTCGTGCAGCAGGTACTCCAGCACCTCCATGTCCACCGCGTGCAGCTTACGCAGGAACTCCGGGGTGTCATCGAAGCCGCCGCGCGCGGCGCGCAGCCACGTCAGCACGGCGTGCGAGTCCAGCTTGTCGCGCTTCCACGCGCCCAGGTCCACGAAGGCGCGGAACTGACCGGGCGACGCGAGCTGCACCAGCTCCGTCGCGTCCTCGAGCCCCACTTCCTGGATGGTGACGTAGAGGCTCTCCGGAGGCAGGGCGCGCACCAACGCCTGTGCATCCGCTCCCTCCAGAAGCGCGTCCATGCGCCTCCGGGGTGACAGCCTCATCAACTGCTGCTGCAACTCGCGCAGGGCGAGCTGCGAATCCCTGCCATTACCCTTGCCGTTCTCGGAGGACACGGCGCCGTGCCTACCACAGCGCCTCCCTCGTCGGGAGGGGAACGCCACGGAGAGCGGCGACTAGACGATGGAGCCCCGGGGTACCGGAGCCTGGGCTCAAACGCGCGAGGCCTTGCCGAAGGTGTCCAGGAGCGCGCCCCAGACCTCGTCCACGCCCCGCCGCTCCGTCGAGGAGAACGGAAGAATCGCCTCCATGGGCAGGTCCAGCTGGCGCGACAGCTCCTGGAGCCGGGGCAGCGTCTTGGCCTTGGTGAGCCGGTCGATCTTGGTGGCCACCACCAGCACCTTGCGCTTGTGGGATTGCAGATAGTCGAGCGTGGCCAGGTCGTCCGGCGTCGGGCCGACCTCCGCGTCGATGATGCTCACCACCACTTCGAGCCGATGCCGCTTCTCGAGGTAGGTGGTGATCATCTGCTCCCACTGGGCCTTGTCCGCCTTGCTCGCGCGGGCGAAGCCGTAGCCCGGCAAGTCACACAGGCGCACCTGGTGGCGGAAGGTGCCGCGCTCCAGGTCCACGTCGAAGAAATTGAGCGTCCGGGTACGGCCCGGGGTGTTCGACACTCGCACCAGCTTCTTGCGGCCGGTGAGGGTGTTGATCATGGAGGACTTACCGACGTTGGAGCGGCCAACGAAGGCCACCTCGGCGGTATGTCCCTGCGGGTAGCCCTTGGGCTCCACCGCGGTGACGACGAAACGGGCGTCCAGAATCTTGATCAATCGACTATTTCTTCGCGGTGGAGGGGGGAGTGGCCGGGGCCTCGGTCCGGGCCGCGCGACGGGCGCGTTCGGCCGACCAGTGGTCGATGGCCTTGAGCGACTCCTTGAAGTCGAACGGCCGCAAGGAGGGCGAGGAGGCGTCGTGGCAGGAGCGGCACTGCTTCTCGGACGGGTCCACCAACCCCACCAGGCGCGCCAGCTCCGGGTCCTTCATCACGTACTCGGGCGAGTAGTACTGGCCGCCGCCGTGACATGTCTCGCAGCTCACACTGGCCTGCGTCTGCGCCACCTGGTCCGGTGAGTGGCACGACAGGCAGCGGCCGTCCTTCTGCTGCTGCTCGGAGAGGGAGCTCACCGCCCGGGCGTGTTTGGACTGCATCCACGCCTCGTAGGCCTCCGGGTGGCAGCCCTTGCAACTGTCAGCGCCGACGAAATCAGCCGCCCCGGCCGCGCCACAGAGGGCCAGCAGGAGGACGGAAAGAATCCTGGAGCCAGGAGCGCGCATGGCTCGCGAAGTAGCAGACCCCCCCGGACGGGGCAAGGCGTCTCGTGGTTGAATGCCCGTCGGAATCGTCCGTTGAAAAGAGAGGGCAGCGCTTGAGCCCCGCCCGCCCTTTCCATTAGGGAGGAAGTCGTGATGAGGACCTTGATTGCGCTCGCCGTGATTGCCGTCGCCTTCCCCGCTGTCGCCAAGCCGTGGCAGGGCGTGGAGCCCGGCGTCACCAAGAAGGACGAGGTCGTCAAGAAGTTCGGCGAGCCCTCGCGCACCGTCAGCCAGGACGGCAAGGAGACCATCGCCTACCTCGGCAAGGAGGCCATCAAGGGCACCAGCCAGGCGCAGTTCAAGGTGGACCCCGGCACGGGACTCATCGAGCGCATCGACGTCTTCCCCGGGCCCGTCATCGACAAGGAGACCATCGAGACGAGCTACGGCCCCGCCTGCCCCTCCGGCCCCGTGCCCTCCTCGCCGTGCTACCAGCGCAAGCTGACGGACGACTTCCGCACCTACTTCCTCTACCCGAAGCTGGGGCTGGCCATCTTCTTCAACGAGGACGGCAAGACGGTGCAGTCGTTCACCTTCACCACGCAGAAGGCCGCGAAGTAGGCCCGCGGATGCACGTCTTCGGACTGACGGGCGGCATCGGTTCCGGAAAGAGCACCGTCACCCGGATGCTCCGGGAGCTGGGCGCGGAGGTGCTCGACGCGGACGTGCTCGCCCGCGAAGTCGTCGAGCCGGGCACGCCGGGCCTCGCCGCCATCGCGGAGCGCTTCCCTGGCGTGGTGGGCCCCGACGGCCGCCTGGACCGAGCGAAGCTGGGCGCGCACGTGTTCGGCAACGACACGGAGCGCGCCGCCCTCAACGCCATCACCCACCCTCGCGTTCGCGAGGCCTTCATGGAGAAGCTCGAGGCGCTGACGGCTCGGGGCGTGGAGCGTGTCATCTACGACGTCCCGCTGCTGATCGAAGCCGGGATGCACGAGTGGATGGAGGGGGTGGCGCTGGTGTGGGTGCCCCGGGACCTGCAAAAAGCGCGGCTGATGGCGCGTGACGGGCTGGATGCGACGGCCGCCGAGGCGCGGCTGGCCGCCCAGCTCCCCCTGGACGACAAGCGGGTCCACGCGACGTGGGTCATCGACAACAGCCAGGACCTGTCATCCACCCGGGAGCAAGTGGAGTCGGTCTGGCGCGCCATGCTCGCGCGCGGCTGACGGGCGAGTATGCTCCGCGCGCAATGAGCGAGACGCGCAAGAAGACCGGTGCTGGGACGTATTTCATCACCGGCTATCCGGGGTTCATCGGCAAGCGGCTGGTGGAGCACATCGCGCGGGAGGACCCGAAAGGGCACGTCTACGCGCTGGTGCAGCCCAAGGCGCTCAAGGAAGCGCAGAAGCACGCGTCCAAGCTGAAGGGCGCCACGGTGGAGCTGCTCACCGGCGACGTGGTGGACATGCACCTGGGCCTGTCGGGCGAGGAGTACCAGCGCCTGTGCGAACGGGTGACGGACATCTTCCACCTGGCGGCGGTGGCGCAGTTGGGCGTGGCCAAGGACACCGCGTGGCGCGTGAATGTGGACGGCACGCGCAACATGCTGGAGCTCGCGCGCGACTGCGAGCACCTGGCGCGCTTCAACCACTTCTCCACCTGCTACGTGTCCGGCGACCGCGTGGGCGTCATCGCCGAGGACGAGCTGGACCGCGGCCAGGGCTTCCGCAATCCGTACGAGGAGACGAAGTTCCAGGCCGAGCGGTTGGTGATGCGCGCCAGCTCCACCCTGCCCGTCACGGTGTACCGGCCCTCCAGCGTGGTGGGCGATTCGCGCACGGGGGAGATCGACAAGTTCGAGGGGCCCTACTACCTGGGCATCCTGCTCGTCACGTCGCCGCTGGTGGTGCCGCTGCCCCTGCCCGGCAACGGCGTGGCGCCGCTCAACGTGGTGCCGGTGGACTACGTGGTGGAGGCGGTGTGGCGCTTGTCGAAGGACCCTCGCGCCGCGGGCCGCACGTTCCACCTGGTGGACCCGAACCCGATGAGCGCACGGCGCGTGTACGAGCTCATCGCGGAGAAGGCGAACAAGAAGCTGCCGCGCTTCAACCTGTCGGCGCGCGCGGCGGACGTCATGCTGCGGCTGCCGGTGCTGGAGAAGCTGGCCCGGCCGCAGCGCGCGGCCATCAGCTATGTGAACCATCTGGCCATCTACAACTGTCACAACACGCTGGAGCTCTTGGACGGCACGGGCGTGCGTTGCCCTCCCCTGTCCTCGTACCTGGACCAGTTGGTGGCGTATGTGCGCGAGCAGTACCGCAAGCGCCGAGAAGGCTCTGAAGTGGATGACCCGTTGGACCAGGGCTCCGCGACGGGGTGAGCGAGCGGGGCCTCCGTGCTAAATCAGGGGGCCTCATGGCACGCACCTTCCAGGTAGGCGATACCTTCACGCACGTCCGCGAGTGCGACCTGTACCGGCCGATCTACTACGCGGGCGCATCCGGGGACTTCAATCCCATCCACATCGACCCGGAGGTCGGCAAGGTGGCCGGCCTCGACGGCGTCATCTTGCAGGGGCTCTGCACGCTGGGCTGGGCGGTGGAAGCCGTCGCCGTCTTCGTGGGAGACCCGGGCCGCATCCGCAAGGTGAAGGTGCGCTTCTCTCGCCCTGTTCGTCCCGAGGACGTCGTGACGTTCGAAGGCAAGGTCACCGCCATCGAAGCGGACCGGCTCACCACGGAAGTCACCGCCACCAACCAGCGCGGCGAGGCCGTCCTCAAGGGCGCCGTCGTCGAAGCCTCCATCGGATAGTCGCCATGGCCATCGACAAGCGCTTCATCGGCCGGGAATACGGCCCGTACACGTACACGATTGGCGCGGAGAAGCTGCGCGAGTTCACCCTGGCCGTGGGAGGCGCGCATCCCGCCGCCGGCACACCGGGCGAGCCGCCTGAGCACGTCAGTCCCCTCCTCTACGACGACACCGCCGCGAAGCAGGGCCCGTACGGCGACCTGATTGCGTTCCCCAGCTTCGCCGTCGTCTTCGCCATCCGCCCGTTCGGCGCGGCCGTCGCGGACCCGGAGCTGGGCGTGAATCTGCTGATGCTGGTGCACGGTGAACAGGAGCTGGAGTTCCTGGACGTCATGCGCCCCGGCGACGTGATGACGACCACGGGCCGCATCGAGAACATCTACGTGAAGGCCGGCAAGGAGTTCGTCGTCGTCAACACGGAGTCGCGCAACCAGCGCGGCGACGTCGTGGTGAAGGGCGTCTGGACGGGCGTCGTCCGCGCGTAGCCGTGGCACGTGGGCTCGGGGGCCATTGCCCCCCGGGCCCGCCCTACTCCTGCGCGCGCATGAGGGTGTCGACCGCGGCCCTGTCCGCCTCGAGCGACGCCCGCTCCGAAGCCGGGAGCACCAGGGCGTCGAATTCGCGGAGCGATTGATTCGCGCGTGGCAGGTCCGCCAGCGCCACGGCCAGCTCGGCACGAGCCACCAGCGCCCGCGCTCGCTCCAGCGGCGTGCCGGCATCGGGCTTCTTCAGCGCGGCGTCGAGGACCTTCGCGGCCGTCGCGTCGTCACTCTTGAAGTCACGCAACCGCCGTGCGGTCTTCAGCGCCTTGCCCAACAGCGTGGCGGAGTCGTCTTCGTCGTCACCGTAGCCACCAGGCTCGTCGCGACGGATGAACATCACGCTGTTGCCGGACGGGTCGACGACGGTGAAGCGCGTCTGCCCCTTCTTCATCCGGGTGATTCTCGGCACGCCTCGCACGGGCACCTTGCCGTAGGTCTTTCGCAGGGCCGCCGCGAAGCCTTCATGCAGCTGCTCGACTTCGTCGACGATGATGAGACAGCAGCTATAGGCCGCCAGCGGGTCCAACCCCTTCACACCGAAGAAGTGGAGCTGGGCCCCTCCACGCCGCGTCGCCGCATAGGGATTCGGCAGACGCTGCTGGTACGTCACCTCGAAGCCCAGCAGGCCGTAGAACTCGAGCGTCGGTTCGAGCGCGACACAGGGCAGCGCCGGAATGCTGGCGTCATGCTTCATGGGTGTGTGCCTCCCGCGCGACGCGGGCCCAGGAGTGGCCTCGACTCACGCGCGAACACGAAACAACCTGTCATCATGACAGGACCCTGTCAACACACCCAGAAAGGCGCGCCTGCGTGAACCCGGCTTCGAGGGAGGTCAGGCGGCGGCGATGACGCCTTCGTCGAGGAGCTGGGCGAGGATGCGGGCGGTATCCAGCCGCGTCATCCCGGACAGCGAGAAGAGGTCCTCGAACGTCACGGCGCCATCAATCTGCGCGAGGACGAAGCCCGCGCGGTGGTCCAGGCTGAGCCAGATGATGTCATCCGGCTGGAGGCGCACGCGGGGCACACGGCCCAGGTCGCCCAGCTTCGACTCCAGCATGGCCATCAGCATGCGCTCGCTGCGGATGAGCAGCACATCCACGCGCGGGTCTCCCGGCGCCAGCTCCTGCGCCTTGAACAGCAGGTCCACCGCGCCCGAGTGGTCATCCAGCTCCAGCAGGTCGGCCGCGCCGCGCAGCAACCGCTCCAGCTCGCTCTCCGTGACGGGGACACCGAACTCGTCCGTGTCACCCTCGGGGACGCCGTACTCCTGCGTGGTGGGCTCGTCGCGCGAGAGCAGGTCCAGCACGTCACCTCCTGGTGGAGGTCCGTCGCCCTCTGGAATCAGCACGCTGGGAGAACGCTCCTCGTCCTCTTCGTCCAGCGGGTGGCCCTCGCCTTCGGCCCACGCGCCCCAGTCGCCATCCAGCGAGGGCAGTGGCGTGCCTCGCGTGGACGCATCCGCCGATGCCCCCGCGAACGGGCTGCTCCGTCCGAATGGGGTCTCCAGCGCGGCCAGGGATTCGCGCGCCCGGACATTGTCGGGGTCCAGCACGAGCGCCCGCTCGAACAGCTTCTGCGCACCCTGGGCGTCGCCACTCAGGCGCAGCCACAGTCCCGCCTCGACGAGCTGGTTGGCGCGCTGGGTGCTCATCTATCGCCCCATGCCACTGCGTGACGGGCCCTTGAGCTGGGTCAGACATCCCGTGAGCAGCTCACACGCGCGGCCCAGCGCCCCCACGTCCTCACCCGCGCGGACCTGCCGCGCATGTTCCAGCACCTGCTCCGCGCGAGGCACCGCGTCGGCGGGAAGCCCACCACCCCCGGGCAACAGCCTCGCTCGCGTCAGCGCATCCATGACGTCGCGCGCGAGCGAGTCCAGCTCCATGCGCTTGACCTTGAGTTCCTCGGAGATGCGCGCGGCCATGAGGTAGCCGCGCTGCTCATCCATGATGCGCTTGAGCTCCTCCTCGGTGAGTCCACTGGACGCGGTGACGGTGATGGACTGGCGCAGGCCCGTCTCCCTGTCGCGCGCGGAGACGGAGACGATGCCCTCCGCGTTGATGTCGAACGTCACCTCGATTTCCACCTGCCCCCGAGGTGCCTCGCGCAGACCGGTGAGGACGAACTCGCCCAGCAGCTCGTTCTGGTGCGCCAGCTCGTGCTCGCCCTGGAGCACCATGATCTTCACCAGCCGCTGGAAGTCCTTCGACGTCGCGAAGACCTCCGTGGCCGACGTGGGCACCGTCGTGTTCTTCGGGATGATGCGCCGCACGTAGCCGCCGGCGATGGCCACCCCCAGGCTCTGCGGCGTGACGTCCAGGAGCAGCAGCTCGCCCTCCTGCGCCACCAGCGCGTGCGCCTGCACCGCGGCGCCCAGCGCCACCACCTCGTCCGGATGCACGCCCTTGCACGGCTCACGTCGGAAGTAGCCGCGCACCGCCTCGACAATCTTGGGCATGCGCGACATGCCACCGACGAGGATGACTTCCTTCAGCTCCGAGGCCCGCACACCCGCCTCGCCCAGCACCTCCGTGGTGATGCCCACCACGCGCTCGGCCAGGTCCGCCGTCAGGTCATCCAGCTTCTCGCGGGACAACGCGGCCTGCAGGTGCAGCGCGGCGCCGCCACCGGGAGGCGTGCTGATGAACGGAAGGTTGAGCTGCGTCTCCTTCACGCTCGACAGCTCCACCTTCGCCTTCTCCGCCGCGTCCTTGAGCCGCTGCAACGCCATGCGGTCCTTGCGCAGGTCGATGCCGTGCTCCTTCGCGAAGCCGAAGACGAGCCACTCGATGATGCGGTTGTCCCAGTCCTCGCCCCCCAGGTACGTGTCGCCGCCGGTGCCCACCACGTCGAAGACACCCTGGTTGATCTCCAGCACCGACACGTCGAACGTGCCGCCGCCCAGGTCCAACACGGCCACGCGGCCATTCACGGTGCGGCTGAAGCCATACGCCAGCGCCGCCGCGGTGGGCTCGTTGATGATGCGCAGCACGTCCAACCCGGCGATGCGCCCCGCGTCCTTGGTGGCCTGCCGTTGGGCGTCGTTGAAGTACGCCGGCACCGTGACGACGGCCTTGCTCACCGGCCTGCCGAAGTGCGCTTCCGCGTCCGCCTTCAGCTCCTGGAGGATCATGGCGCTGATCTCCGGAACCGACATGTCCTTGCCGCCCATGCGGATGCGCAGGTCATCGTGCTGCCCCGGCACCACCTCGTAGGGCAACGAGCGCAGCGCGTCCTGCACCTCGTGCGAGGAGAACTTCCGGCCGATGAGCCGCTTGGCCGCGTACACCGTCTCCTGCGGGTTGGTGATGGCCTGACGCTTGGCGATGCCACCCACCAGTCGCTTGCCGTTCTTGGACACGGCGATGACCGACGGCGTGAGCGCCTGGCCCGTGCGGTTCTTGATGACGACGGGCTGCCCGTCCTGGACGGTGGCGACGATGCTGTTCGTCGTCCCCAGGTCGATGCCTATGAGGGGTTCGGGATCAGCCATGAGAGAGCGTGCTCATCCTAGAACGTCCAGCGCAGCTTCTTGAGCGCCGTCTTGGCCTCGGCATTGTCCGGATCCAACTTCGCTGCATCTTCGAAGACCCGCTTGGCCAGTTTCTTCGATCCCGCGTCGGCGAGCACCCGTCCCAGCAACAAATGGTGCTCGATTCGCCCTCCCTGAAGGTCCACGGCACGCTGTGCCAGGGAGCGAACCTCGCCCACGTCCTGGCCCTGCTGGAGTCCCAGTCTGGCCGCACGGAAGGCGGCCTCCGGGTTCTGCCCATCCAGGGAATACGCCAGCCGATAGGCCGCGAGCGCCCCCACGGTATCGCCGTGCTGCTCCAGTTCCCGCCCGCGCGCCAACTCGATGGCCCCACGCTGTTCGTCGTGGCGGCGGCGCGCCTCCGTCAGCAGCGTCGTCACCTCGCGGTTCTTCGGATCCAACGTCTGGACCTGGTGGAAGTCCTGGTAGGCCCGCTCCCAGTCGCCTCGGGCGATGGCCGCCTTGCCGCGCGCCACCAGCTCCGACAGCCGCACGTTGCGCGCCATGTACGGGTGCCGAGCGAGCCGCGCCTGCCGCTCCGCCCTGCGTGCCTCCGACTCCGCGTCCTGCACCGGAGGTGGCGTCGACGGGGCGGACGCCTGCAGCGGGGACGAGAGGCGCGCCGGGCGCGGCGTGGGAGCGAAGGGCATCAGCTCCTGGGTGGGATCCATCACCGGCACGGGCACGGGCGCGGGGGTCGCGGCGGCCACGGAAGCCGTCGCGAGCGCCGGGTGTGCCTTGAGGTACGCGTCCCGCTTGTCCTGCTGGGTGAGGATGTTGTGGGCGTCCGTGAGCCTCCGGAAGATGCGCTCCATGCGCGCGCGGAAGCTGCCCAGGTTCTTTCCGAAGTAGCGGTCCGGGTGATAGCGGCGGGACGCGTTGTAGTACGCCTGCTTCACCTCGGCGGCCGGAGCACCGGGGCGCAATCCGAGGACGGCGAAGTGATCCAACCCGTCCAGCGCCCGCTCCAGGTCGATGATCTCCTTCTTCCGCTCCGGCTCCAGGTCCACTTCCTCGGCCAGCGCGGCGTCCACCGCGGGAGCCGGCTGGTTCTTCTGCACCACGCGCGCGGGGACGATGGCCCCCTTGGCCCGCAGGGCGAGCAGCACGGCGATGGTGCGTGCTTCACCCAGGGTAGAGCGTGACAACACCTGGTCGATGCGCTCCACCCTGCCGACGAGCGACAGGACAGACGCTTCCTCCGACGAGAGCTGGAGGCGAGCGAAGTCCAGATTGGGCACCGTGGCGATGTGGTCCGTCCGGGCCCCCAGGCCGACAATCGTATTTGGCGCGCTCACAGGACGGTCCACGAATGGGTTGCCGAAAGGTCGAGCCTAGGTTTGGGGGACGCGGGGCGTCAAACACCCAGTGCCCCCTCCCAGGCTCCATCCGGCGGAAAATCGGCCTCAGAGGGCCATGAGCACCCGCTCGATGATGGCGAGGCTCTGATCCAACTCCTCCCGGGTGACAGTGAACGGAGGGGCGAAACGGACCGTCCGGTCACCCGCCGCGTTGCCCAGCACCCCGGCCTCGCGCAGCCTGGCGAGCACCTGGGGCGCCTCCCGGTCCACTTCCAGGCCCACCAGCAGGCCCTGTCCTCGGACCTCGACGACGCGACCCGGGGGCAGCTTGCCCTGGATTTCCCGCAGCCGGCCCAGGAAGTACGCACCCTTGGCCGTCACTTCGTCCAGGAAGCCCGGCTGGCGGATGACCTTGAGGGCGGCGTGGGCGGCGGCGGCGGCCACCAGGTTGCCGCCGAACGTCGAGCCGTGGCTGCCCGGGGACAGGCTCGCGCCCACGTCCTCGCGGCACAACATGGCGCCAATGGGCAGACCATTGCCCAGCGCCTTCGCCATGCTGATGGCGTCCGGCCGGATGCCCTCGCGCATGAAGCCGAAGGGGATGCCGGTGCGGCCCATGCCCGTCTGGATTTCGTCGACGAGGAGCAACAGGCCCTTCTCGTCGCACAACGCGCGCAGCCCCTTGAGGAAGCCCTCGGGGGCCAGACGCACCCCTCCCTCCCCCTGGATGGGCTCCACCAGGATGGCGGCGGTGGCCGGACCCACGGCGCGGCGGACCGCCTCCAGGTCACCGTACGGCACGTGGTGGAAGCCGGCCGGCAGCGGCTCGAAGCCCGCGTGGTACTTCGGCTGTCCCGTGGCCGTGACGGTGGCCAGGGTGCGGCCGTGGAAGCTGCGCTCGAAGGTGATGACCTCGTAGCGCTCCGGGGTGCCCCGGTCCTTCATCACCTTGCGGGCCAGCTTCAGCAGCGCCTCGTTGGCCTCCGCGCCGGAGTTGCAGAAGAAGGCGCGCTCGAACCCACTCCACTCACACAGCTGCGCCGCCAGGTCGATCTGCGGCTGCGAGTAGAACGCGTTCGACACGTGCCACAGCGAGTCCAGCTGCGCGTGCGCCGCCGCCACCAGGTCCGGATGACAGTGTCCGAGCGCGCACGTCGCCACGCCGCCGATGAGGTCCAGATACTCACGACCGTCCGCGTCCCACACGCGCGTACCCCGACCTTTGACCAGGACGATGGGCTGCTGCTTGTAGTTCTGCAGCAGGTGGCTCTTGGCCTTGGAGATGAGGGTGTCGTTGGAAGTCGAGGCGGCGGCGGAGGGCACGGGCTGCGGCAAGGGTGTCTACCTTCCTTGGTGGTGGGGGAACGGCTGCGAGCGCGCCATATACCGCGCTAGAGGATGTAGCGCGACAGGTCCTCGTCCTGGACGATGGAACTCAGGCGCTCACGCACATAATTGCCGTCCACCTGGAAGTCGCGGGGCCCCAGCTCACTGGCGGAGAAGGACACCTCGTCGAGCAGTCGCTCCAGCACGGTGTGCAGGCGGCGAGCACCGATGTTCTGCGTGCGCTCGTTCGCCTGCTGGGCGATGCGCGCCAGCTCCGTCACCGCGTCGTCGGTGAAGGACAGGCGCACACCCTCGGTGTGGAGGAGCGCGGTGTACTGGCGCAGGAGGGAGTTCTTCGGCTCGCGGAGGATGCGGATGAGGTCGTCACCGGAGAGCGCCTCCAGCTCCACGCGGATGGGGAAGCGCCCCTGCAGCTCGGGAATCAGGTCGCTGGGCTTGGAGACGTGGAACGCGCCCGCCGCGATGAAGAGCATGTGGTCCGTCTTCACCATGCCGTACTTGGTGTTGACAGTGGAGCCCTCGACGATGGGGAGGATGTCTCGCTGCACACCCTCGCGCGAGACGTCCGGGCCGCTGCTGCCCTTGGCGCCCTCGCGGCTGGCGATCTTGTCGATTTCGTCGATGAAGACGATGCCGCTCGACTCGGCGCGCACCACGGCCTCGCGCTGCACGCGGTCCGGGTCCACCAGCTTCTGGGCCTCTTCCTGACGCAGCAGTTGGAGCGCCTCCGGCACGCGCACGCGACGTCGGCGCGTCTTGCTCATGCCCGGCATGTTCTTGAAGAGGTCCTGCAGGTTGACGCCAATCTCCTCCATGCCCTGGCCGGAGAAGCCGCGCATGAACGTCTGCCCGCTGTCGCTCGTCTCCACGTCCACGAACTGGTCATCGAGCGTTCCCGCGCGCAGCTGGGCGCGGAGCTTCTCCCGCTCGGTGTCTCCCAGGCGCTGTGGCGCGGGAGGAGGCGGCGGAGGCGGCGAGAAGCCGAAGGGCGGCGGCGGGGGCGGAGGAGGACGGGAGCCGCCACTGTGGAGCAGCTCCATCAGCCGGTCCTCGGCCAGCTCCTCGGCGCGGGGGCGGACCTTCTCCGTCTCCTCCTCGCGCACCAGGGAGATGGCGTTCTCGACGAGGTCGCGAATCATCGACTCCACGTCGCGGCCCACGTAGCCGACCTCGGTGAACTTGGAGGCCTCCACCTTCACGAAGGGCGCCTGCGCGAGCTTCGCCAGCCGGCGGGCAATCTCCGTCTTCCCCACGCCGGTGGGTCCAATCATGATGATGTTCTTCGGATGGATTTCGTCGCGCAGGTCGTCATTGACCTGCTGACGGCGCCACCGGTTGCGCAGGGCGATGGCCACCGCGCGCTTGGCGGCGTTCTGCCCGACGATGTAACGGTCCAGCTCGCTCACCACCTCGCGAGGCGTGAAGGCGGACGGCTTTCGCGATTCGGCCACGGGGGGCTCCTAGAGCTCTTCGAGGGAGATGTTGGCGTTGGTGTAGATGTCGATTTCGCCGGCGATGGAGAGCGACTCCCGCGCCACGTCCCGCGCGGGCATCTGCGTGTGCGCCATGAGCGCGCGCGCGGCGGCGAGCGCATACGGGCCTCCGCTGCCCACCGCGGCGATGCCGTAGTCCGGCTCAATCACGTCACCCGCCCCGGAGAGGATGAACGTCTTGTCCTTGTCCGCGACGACGAGCAGCGCCTCCAGCCGACGAAGGAACCTGTCGGTGCGCCAGTCCTTGCCCAGCTCCACGCAGGCGCGCGCCATGTTCTTCTGGTGCTCCTTGAGCTTGCCCTCGAAGCGCTCGAAGAGGGTGAAGGCATCGGCGGTGCTGCCCGCGAAGCCGGCGAGCACCTGGCCCTCGCCCAGCTTGCGAACCTTCTTCGCCGTGTTCTTCATCACCGTCTTGTCGAGGGAGACCTGCCCGTCGCTGGCGATGGCGACCTTCCCGTCACGCCGCACACAGAGGATGGTGGTTCCGTGGAACATGGAGCGGGTTTAACAAGCCGCGCCCCGCGTTTCCAAGGAACACCGCCTGCCTGTCCGCTCCCGCACCGTTTCCTCGCGCCAGGGAGCGGCGAGGCGCACCCTCACGCCCGGGGATGGGCCGCGTCGTAGACCTGCTGGAGCTGCTCCCAGCTGACGTGGGTATACCGCTGCGTGGTGGACAGACTCGCGTGGCCCAGCAGCTCCTGGATGCTGCGGATGTCCGCGCCCCCTCCGAGCAGGTGCGTGGCGAAGGAGTGACGCAGCGCGTGTGGACTCACCTTGCGCGCCAGCGCGCACTTCAGCACGTGCGCGTCCAGGTGTCGGCGGATGCTCCGAGGCGTCAGCCGTCCCCCACGGAAGTTGAGGAAGATGGCCTCTGGCGCCTGGCTGGGTTTCGGCTCCGCCAGCAGCTCCCCGCGCCGGGCGAGGTATGCCTCCAGCGAGCGGATGGCCTGCGCGTTGACGGGGACGAGGCGCTCCTTGCTGCCCTTGCCCATGACCCGGACGATGCGCCCGCTCCGGTCCACGGCGAGCAGGTCCAAGTCACACAGCTCGCTGATGCGAAGCCCGCCGCCGTAGAGCAGCTCCAGGATGGCCTTGTCGCGCAGCCCGAGCACCGTCTTCAAGTCATGCACGTCCAGGAGCGCGAAGACCTCCTCCACCGGCAGGACCTTGGGCAACGCCTTGGGCAACTTGGGGCTCTTCACCAGCTTCGCGGGGCTCGCGGGCAGGAGCTTCTGCCGCACCAGGTACTTGTAGAAGGACTTGATGGACGCGAGCCGACGGGCGCGGCTCGCGGGGGCATGGTCCACGCTCAGCGTGCCCAGGTAGCCGCGAATGGCGGCGTGGGAGCCGGCCAGGAGCGAGAGCTTCATCCGCTCGACGAGGTAGCGCTCGTAGTCCACCAGGTCGACCAGGTAGTTGCGCACCGTGTGCGGTGACGACCCCTTCTCGTCCTCCAGGTGGACGCGGAACTTCTCCAGCAGCGGCGAGAGGGTCGTCATGGCGAGGCCAGCGTAGGGGGCCCGGAGAGGCTCGCAAGATTCCGGGCCCCGCGAAACCCCTACTTCGTCGGCACGGCGGGGGCAACGACTGGAACCACGGGCGTCGGCGCGGGCAGCAGCGCGACACACGTGGCGTCCGACAGCCACGCCTTCTCACACATCCACGTGAGGATGGGGTTGCGCACCTGCCAGAGCAGCACGAAGAAAATGAGCGCCCCGAGCCCGAACCGAGCCCAGCCGGACAGCCCCTCCGTCTCGCCATCCTCGTCCTGCTGGGCGAGCATCGCCGGGCGGACCATGTCCCGTCGGTCCACGCGCGCTCCCCGGGGCAGCCTTGGACGCCGGGTCACGAGCGTGGACAGTCCATGTGTCAACATGAGGCGGTCATTGAGCGCCCAGCCGGAGCCCTCCAGGAGCAGCGCCAGATTGCGGCGCCGCAGCTTCAGCCAGCCGAGCAGGCCCGCGGGCGCCATGACGACGATGGCGATGAGGGACGCCGCGGTGATGACGTCCACCATCGTCAGCGACTTCACCTGCGTGACGATGAACGCGAAGGACGAGCCCAACGCCGCCGCCGCGATGCTGCCCGCCGCGATGACTCCCGCGAGCCCACCGGGAGATGGGGCCGGAGCCGCCGCCGGAGCCGCGACGGGAGCAGGCGCCGCCGCCACGGTCTGCGAATACCCCTGCTCCAGCGTGGCGTCGAAGGTCTTCTCCCCCGCCGACGCGAGCCCTTCAATCTTGCCGGTGATGAACGAGGCCATGCGAGTGAAGGGCATGGTCATCGACTCCCACAGCGACACGGGCTGGCGGACGACATGCGTCACCGTGGCGTCGTGCTCCTGGCCATCCACGTCGTAGAAGACGCCGCGCTTGCCCACGACGAGGTCCGTGCTCCGGCCGCGTGTGACGGGCACCGCCACCTCGTAGCCGGGCGTGCCGTCCTTGGGCGCCACCAGCACGTAGAGGATGCACGTGGTGCCCTGGCTCGTGAGCGCCGCGTGCTCCGCGCGGTTCTTCGCGAGCACCGACAGCGTGTACTTGCGTCCGCCGAGGATGAGCGTCCCCTTCTCCATCAGCGCGGGCGCCTTGGGGAGATAGAGGTTGGGCATGCTGATGAAGTTGTTGGCGAACACCAGCAGCCAGCGCTGGTAGAGCACCAGTCGCTCCAGCTCGACGATGGCGGCCAGCGTGGGCGCCAGCGAGAGGTCCGCCTGACTGGCCGCGTCGATGGCGTCCAGGTCCGTGAGCGACACGGTGGGCAGCGAGTCGGCCAGCTTGTGCACCGGGTTCGCCTCGCGCTGGGTGAACCATGCGAGCACGGCGTCCGCCTTCGCCACCAGCTCGCGCCACGCCGTGTCCGACAGGCCCTCCGAGTCTCCCGTCACCGGCGCGGCGACGTCGCGACGGAACGACTGCAGCTGCTCATACGAGGGGCCACGCAAGAGCCGCGCCCACTCCAGCACGCCCGAGGCTTCCGGCACCGCGATGGGCAGATCCCCCGCCGCCTTGCCCAGCGCGGCCGAGTCACCCAGCGAGCTCTCCACCCGCTCCGCGCGCAGCCTCAAGTTGGCCGCGGCCTCCGGCTGCACCGCCACCAGGCGGCACTGGAGGAAGTACGTGTCCAGCAGCGGCGCCACCTCGCGGATGCGTCGCGCGCGCGACTCGCTCTCGTCGCCCCACACGAAGACGTCGCCACGCTTGCCCAGATGGGCCAGCAGCGCCTCGCGAGCCTCGCGGAAGCGCTGCAGCATCGGCCGGTCCACGCCCGCCTCGCCCGAGCGGTTCTTCAACTCGGGGAAGGACGCCATGACGTCCTTCGCGAGCGGGCGCAGGGACTCCGGCAGGCGCTCCGGGGCGATGATGCCATCACCGTTCTGCCCCGACTTGCGCAGCTCCAGGTCGCTCGCTCGCACCTGGCCAAGCGAGATGCGCCCCATGTCTGGCGCGCCCACCGTGCGCAGAATCATCTCCGCCGCGGTCCGCAGCGAGGCCGCGTCCGAGGACAGCGCGTTCAAGTCCAGCACATCACTGTTCGCGTCCGCGCCGCGCCGGTCCTTCAAGTGCTTCGCGGCCCAGGCCACCGCGGCGCGCACCTCCGCCACGCGGACGCGCGCATTGCCGTCCGTGTCCAGGAACTTGAGGAAGGCCGGGTCGCAGCTCAGCCCCTCCAGCGGACACGCCGTGGCGATCCACTGCGTCTCGGGAATGCGCGCGGCCTCCACGAGCACATCGAAGGAAGGAATGTCGACCTGAAGCGAGCCGCCATAGCGGCGATAGGTGAGCGGAGTCGAAGTCATACAGGCGGCGGACCTAAGCACACCCGACGTCACCTCGCACGGCTCCGAAGCAGCGTCTCTCCATGAGGCCAGCCGCTCGGCTGTCACGTCGGACCGGGTGTCCCATCACCCGGACGACGGCGCGTTCCAAGCCACCGGAACGACGTGCGCCTGCGAGTGGCGAGCCCCCTGCAATCGACGCGGCGGCACACCTGGCCTCGCACGAAAGAAAGGCAGCCCATGCACGCCGCCGCCGAATACGACGACCGCTTCCACCTGAGCCGCAAGCGCTACTACCAACTGCTCGCGCTCTCCACCCTCTGGTTCACGGTGAACGAGACGCCGCTGCTGCCCGTTGGCCTGCTCTTCGCGCTGCGCTTCGTGGGAGCCAACTACGAGACGACGTTCTTCCACTCCCTGCGCACGGGTCGAAAGGTCGCCCTCATGTGCCTGGGCATGGCCCTGTTCTCCCTGCTCCTCTTCGGCCCCCACGCGGGCTTCAGCGTCGGGCCCGGAGGCGTGAGCTTCCAACTCACTTCTGGGCGGTAGAAAACCCCAAGCAGGACGCGCTGTTACCCGCTATCGCCTTGATTCTCCTCGGGTCAGTCTTCCCGCCCCGTCCCAGCCTGTCCCCCAGTGTGCCGCCCCGTTCCACGCTGGAGGGGCACACTGGGGACACATGGCGGCTCCGTCACTGACTCGCAGGGCTACCAGCTCCGTTCAAGCTTCGTCGTCCGGCAGGAGCATCCGGAGAAGCTCGTCGTCGGGTCCGAGCGGGCGCCAGCCAGCGGGCGGCGGATTGGCGCGCAGCACCTCCCTTGCTAGTCGCACCCGCTCCCTGTGGGTGTCTGGGACGATGCCGGACCAGAGGCCAAGAGCCTTGGCGACCTTGAAGCGGTTGTCGTCATCCAACACGGCGGGCCAACCGTCAGGGAGGCTACCCCATAGCTCGCGCACGAGCTGCCCACGCACCAAGCGGGTCACTTGCTTGCTTCGCACCGCCTCGGCAACCAACCCATCGTACACCTGAACTCCTGCAACGTCGTCCGGACCAAGTTCCTCTGCCAGTGCCACCAACGACGCGGTGGGACGGGCCTCGGCAAAAGCCGTGAGTGAGTCGTAGCCGCGTTCGCGGACGCGCTCATACAGGCGGGCCTTCCAGCTCCCCTGCCACGAACGTCCATCGGTCATCGGCTTCTCCCTTTCGTGAATGTGATCGGGACGCGGTAGGTCTTCATGCGTTCCGCGACGATGTCCAGGACCTGATTCCGCGTCAACAGCCGTCCGGCCTCAACCTCGGCATCCATCAGAGTCTGCATGATCATCCGGTTCCACTCACCGGGCCATGTGCGCCCCAGCTTCCAGTTGCCACCTCCGTGAATCGCTTCGTGGTGGGCCAGCTCCAGTCGGACACAGAACTGGTCAATGTCCATGTCGCCCTTGAAACCGCGCGCCTCGAACCACTCGCGGTGCTCCTTCGGCATGACGTGGTGCTTCGGTGCCTCGGACATGCCCGCTCCAGCTCTATCTGTCACCTGCATGCCGCGCACCTCGGGACTGTCGCCCAGCGCTTCTCGCACGCCCTCGGGCAGGTCCTGGTGAGCTTGCGCCATCATGACCTGACCACCGTGGATGCGGATGGCCGCGCTCACCACGGGAACGGAGAGGACGCCCGCCTGGACGAGCCTGCGCATCATCTCCACCCACTCAGCGGAGACGACGAGCCTCGAGCCGGCCATGACGCCGCCTGAACTCATGACGAGTCCCACGCCGAGCGTCGCGGGGGCGGACGGTGGAAGCCTGGGCATCCCCATCTTCAGCGTGGAAACCATGGCGAGCATCTCCAACACCTGCACCGCTACCATGACCTTGCCGCCTTCCTCCATGGCGGTCTTGGCATCCGCAAGCATCATGTTGAACTCGTGCGTCAGCTCCCCCATCAGTTCGGGCATCGCGAGGGTCGCCGCCTCGACGCGCTCGGGGTCACGAGAGGCGAGGTCCGCCAGCGTGGGCTCCATCAAGCCCTGAACGCGGTGGAGGTCCAGGAACAACTTCTCGTCGCCGCACATCGGGCACTCGCGCAGCAGGACGTCGGAGAGCTGGAGGAAGTCCACCCAGGTGGCGAACAGCAGGGCACCGAACATCGCGGACTGGAGCCGTGGGCCCGCCATGCGCAGGACGGCAAGATCCATCTCCGAGTCCCCCAACTCCGACGCGCCCCCCGCCAGCATCGTCGCGCTTCCGAGGGCGCCGCGAACCCACGCCACTTCATTGGTGCCGTGGTCGAGATAGCGCGTGAACGCTCCCCCACTGAGAGCCCTGCCACTGAACACGGGAGCGCGCTCCGCGAGTTTGGAGAGCATGGCTTCGGCCCCCTTCATCGAGCCTTTCACCTCAGCGAGGGAGTCGAGGAGGGATTGCCGCGCCGAGACGGCTTGCGGGCCCCTGCCTCCGATAGCTCCAGATACGGTGCCAGGTCCAGCGAGCGTCACGGCTGTTCGTGGAGTCCCCTGTCGCCACCGCCGTTGTTCCTCAGCGGGTCCAGCGAAGGAGGACGGGAGGTCAACCGGACCGCGTGCGGACGTGTCGCTCGGCGCATCTCTCCGCGAGGGAAGCGGGGTCACACGAGGCGCCTCGCTCAGCGCTCCACCTCTCCCAGGGGACTGAACCCCTGAGGCGACTCCCGAGGACAGCGACAGCAGCAACACGGCCAAGAACAGGGCGTCAGCGCGCATTGTCCACCCCCATGCCCACCGAGGCGAACGCCCCCGGGCGTAGCGTCCCTTCCTTCGTGGGGAACAGCAGCGTGCCCCCTGTCCCCATCGCGTAGAGCTTGCCGCCAAGGAACCTCCAGCGGACCTCCGTCGCCCCGAGGTAGCGCGCTCCCGGCTTGCCAGCGCCCACTGCGAGCCCCTTCAAGGCCACCTCCAGGCTGCGCGAGAAGAGCTGCATGGCCACGCGCCCGTCGACATCGAAGCGCCCCCACGAGAAAGCTTCCGCGCCGAGCGTCAGCGTGAAGTGCCTGGAGTGACCACCGAGACCGGCTGCATCCCAGTCCACTTCCGCTTCGGTGAAGGCCGAGTAGCCATCCGGAAAGGTCGCCTCCGCGAGAGGCCCGCCGTCAGGCCCCGCTCCCTGGAAGCGCGCCAACTCGTAGTCCGGCCCGAAGAAGCCTTGCCGGAAGCCGCCGTGCTGCCGCCGCCCCTCCAACCGGAGCCGCAAACGGAGCTTCTCTCTCCCCAGGTCGAGCCCAGCGCCCACGACAGCGCCCCACGCGCCATCCGCACCAGGACGGCCTCCCACCCCGACAATCACATGGGCTTCGTAGTCGGGCCGAATCAGGACACCGGTCGTGATGTCCAGGTGCGCCAGCGTCACGGAGGGAGCGCGGCCCCCGGCTCGCCCCCAGTCATGCACTCCCGACAGCGCCAGCGTGTACCGCCCCGCGTATTGGGGCTTACCGAAGATGACGTGCTCCAAGTCCAGGGACAGCTCCGCCCCCATCACCCGCGCGCCCAGCACGTCCGAGGTGAAGGCTTCTGTGTAGAGCGGGCCCAGCTTGCCTGTGAGGACGCCCCCGGCCGGGTGGTAGTCCGGGTTCGTGCGGTTGGAGTAGCGGCGGACCAGATGCCCGGAGAGGAGGCTGTGTTCCTCCAAGGCGCCGACCCACACCCCCAAGGGCGTGTACTCGGAGCCGAACTTGAGGCCGCGAACGAGTTGCCCCCAGTCCGAGAGCGTGTCCCAATCCTCGCGACGCACGAAGGCCGCGCCGTCACCACCGCCCCACATGCGGAAGCGCACGGGAGCGCCCACGTTGACGCCGAAATCGCGGCCACCATCGAGGATGAACGTGGGCTCCACCTGCAAGTAGCCCTCTTCTTTCCCCACGCCACCGCGAGGCAGGAACGCCAGCGTCGTGGCTTCCACGCGCGTCAGGTAGTGCCACTTGCGCGCGGGGGGGGTCGGCGGGGAGGTGGGTGCTTCTTCCTCGGGGGCGGGAGGCTCCGAAGCCCATCCCGTCCTGGACAGAAGCAACAGCAGCAGCGCGGCCAGACAGCTTCGCTTCCTGTGCATACACGTCTCCTGTGCGTGCCCCGGAATGAGGCACGAAGAACACACGTCTCCCGGTCGGCTTGAGCGGCTCGCGCCATGCCGGTGGTGAATCAGCGGTGGTGAGGGGAAGAGGTGCCTCAGCTACGCGGTCGGCTGCTTCGTCAACGTGCGGCGGCGCGGACCGGCACCGGGCTCCGTGGGCACATCATCCGGGTTGCGCGAGTCAAACGACGCTCGCCGCGCGCCCCGGGGTGAGGCTGAATCCGTCGTGGGCTCGGAGCGACTCCACACCTCAGTGACAGGGGGCGTGATGCCGCCTTCGTCGCTCGGCAACTCGAAGTCCCAGAGTCCTTCGCTGGCCTCCCCGAGCGCATGCTGGGCCTCCTGCAATGCCTCCTCGCGCGTGTACCCGCCCAGCCGCGCCAACTGTGAGCGCAGGACAAGCTCCAACTCGGCAGCCGTGGCGAAGCGCTCGGAGGGGTTGCGCCGCAGCACCGTGTGGAGAATGTCCCGGAGCGGAACCGAGAGCCCTTGCGCCGCGTGCTCTACGTCCCGGGGGTGATAGGCCATGGCGCACCAGATAGCGTCCTCCGCGAATGCTGGCAGCTCCGTCACCATGGACGCCACCGAGGCCGCGAGCGCCTGTTGTCGCGCCTCTTTCGACAACCGCGCCTCCACCTCTTCAATGCGGACGTGCCCTGGGTCGTAGAGGTGGCGCCCCGTGGCGAACTCCAGCAGCGTCAGCCCCAGGGAGAACAGGTCCGCGCGCGCGTCCACCACTTCGCCCAACAGCATCTCGGGAGCCGAGTAGAGGACTTCACCTTGGGGGCGCGGCAGGGAGGTGGCCAGCCGCCCGGTGAGGCGCGAGAGGGCCACGCCAAAATCCGTCAGCCTCACCTCGCCATGCGGCCCCAGCCGGATGCGGGCGGGGTTCACGTCGCGGTTGACGATGCCAAGCGGGAAGCCCGCGTCATCCGTGCATGTGTGAGCGTAGGACAGCGCAGCAGCGACCTCCGCGCCCACGTAGAGGATGAACGCCTCGGAGAAGTAGCGACCGCGCGCCTGGGCAACGGCCAACAGCGTGTTGAGCGAGAGCCCTTCGGCGTTCTCCATCGCCACGCACAGGCCATGCTCGATTTCAAAGAGGCCATGGACGCGGGCGATTCGGGGGTGACGAAGGTACTGCGCCAACCGGACCTCTTCTTCCAGACGGGCTCGGGTGCGAAGGAACTTCTCCGTCACGTCCGCCGCTTTCGGCAACGGCAGGCACTTGAGCACCACGCATTCCCCGAGGCCCTTGGGCGTGCGGGTCTGCGCGAGGAGGATTCGCTCACCGACGCGGCCTTCTCCCAAGTCCCTGAAGAACTCGTAAGAGGTGTCGCCGTTCGTGAATAGGACAACGCTCCCGGCAGGCCGAGAGTCAGACGGATTGAACATGGGCGGGAAGCTCCGAGTGCCCGCGCGAGAGGGATTCGCGCAAAGGCAGACTCAAGGTACTGCCAGCCCTTCCAGACCTGAACGACCTGACAGGTCTAAAAAGATGGAATTATCATTCACCCCGAGTGAACAAGAAAGGACCCATTCTGCAAAGCCCCTTTACGCCCTCAGAGGGAAACTAGGGCCAGCGATCGACGGGATAGGCCGGAAGACTTCGCCCCACCACCGCAGCTCCTGGCTTGGACCAGTCCTCCTTTTCAACGTACCCCCGCTTTCCCAGGACGATGCACACCGGCACGGTGCGGCCATCAAGCAGGTGAGCCTCTGTGTAGCGCCCTACGAGGACCTCCCCTCCGGTCCATAGGTAGCCCGAGAGCCGCGTGCCTTCTGGCAGGCCACGCACGTCGCTGATGTTCACTACCCCAGTGACAGGGCCGTCAGCATAGGAACCCGCTTCGCCTATGTCCCCAGGCTGGCGGATGTCCAATGTCAGCATCACTGAATACCCCGGCCTCAAACGCAGTCCCCGTTTCTGGTCCCGATTGAACATGAAGTCGCGTGCCTCGGAGGGGCAGTCGCCCGGCTCGGGCCGGACCTGGGCACCTGGGCACCCAAGAGAGAGCGCAGCGGCAGCAGAAGCACCCGCGCACGTCTTGAGGAACCCAGCCCACGGTGACGGAGGCCAGCTCGGACGGGAGGCCAGGGTCTTCGGCTTCCTGGAGGTGGACTCGGCGGGAGGGGGCATCGGAAAGGGAGCGCGCTTCACAGGAGAGCTTTCTTTCTCGGCAGGTGCAGGAGGGGGCAACGCTACCCCAGGGGACGACGCCATGGGGGTGGGGGGCACGGCAGGGGGCGGTGAGGCAGCAGGGCCAGCATCCCGCACCGTGGAGGCCGTGAGGGGCGCGCTGGGCCTCTCCGCGTTCGCGGCAAGGCGCAGGGCCATGTAGCCCGCCAGCGAGGCCACAACGAGCCCCAGGGCGGCCACGGCCCCCGCTACGCGTCGCCCTCGGGATTGCTTCGGCACCGGGGCCGGGGCCACTTCCTGGGGAACGTCGTTGTGGGGTGCCTCGGACGCAAGCGGGAGCTGGGGCCTAGGGACATGAATCGGCACCCTCCACGCCTCGCCCTCTTCCGACAGCAACGCCTCCAACTCGCGCCGCATGACTTCCGCCGTGGGGGCGCGCTTCTCGGTCTGCCGGTCAATGAAGTGCATCGCAGCCGCGCTCAGTGAGTCGGGCACTCGCGGATTCAACGCGTGCGGTGCTGGGGGAGGCCACTGGGCGCCCACCAGGGTGCGCGGCGCCTCGCTCTCGGGCTGGGGATTTGTCAGCAAGTCATAGAGGCAGACGCCCAGCGCGTACACGTCGTCGGTCGCCTTGAATTCGTAGCGCGCGCCGTGCTCGTGCCCATGCTCGCGGAGGAAGCGCGCCGCCTCGGGAGAACGGTAGCGCCGGGTGCCGGGGGGCAAGGGCGTGTCCGTCAGCTCTGGAGCAAGCGTGTAGTCCCCCACGCTGAAGTCCAGGACGAAGGGCTCCCCATCCGAAGCGCGCACGAGGATGTTCCCCAACTTCAAGTCGCGGTGAAAGACGCCGCGCACATGGAGGTGGGCCAAAGCCCCCGCGAGCTTGCCGAACACCCGGGCCACCTCATGCGCCGTGGGGTGCGTCTTCTCCACCCACTCCCCCAGCGTATAGCCCTCCACGTAGTCGAGGACGACGTAGAGCCACCCCTGGGTTGGGTGCTGCCAGCGTCCGTGTGCGTGAACCTCCACGACGTTGGAGTGTCCGCTCACCTGGGACAGGCACACCATCTCACGCAATAGCCGCGCGTCGGCCTGCTCAGCGTCCCCGCTACTGGCGCGGTGCATGGCCATCTTCATCGCGAAGCGGTGGCCTTCCTTCTCCACGAGGTAGACGGCGCCGAAGCTCCCCGCGCCCAGCGGTTTCACGACGCGCCAGCCGTCCACTGTCTGCCCGGGTTGCAGGTGCGCCGGGCTCAGCCCTATCAACATGGAAGGCGGTTCTAGAACGAGATGCGGGGAATAAGAAGACTACGCCCGCCCTCATTGTCGCGAAGTTCCAACCGGAGGGCCGCACCTTCCGACCAGTTGGGCGCCCCAGTCTCCACCACTACGAGGGCCACCTCACCCGGTTCAATCCGAGGCTCCCTCATGCGCACCGCGAGCACGTTGACGCGCTCGCCGCTCGCGACCACGGAGAGCCGCGCCTCCACAGGCCTCCAGGGTTGAGCGCCAGTGTTGCGGACTCGGAGGGCAACAGCTCCCCACCCACTTGCGCGGTACGTCACGACATCCCGAGAGACCACGTCTCCCCTCCCCTGGGACAGCAGCCTCTCCGGCTCACCAGCCTTGACGCCCAGTTTGTCCAGGAGGCCCGCGAAAATCATCCCAGCCGGGCCGCTCGCCACGCTTCGGGCACGGAGCGCTTCCAACTCGGCATCCTTGGCCGCACAGGCGACGCGGACCTCGTCCAGCTCGGCCTGAATCGCTTCTGCGGCGCGAGGCAGGCGCGACACCATCACCTGCGCGTCCACCTCGGCAGGGTGCGTGACGAGCGAGAACACGACGCGGGCAGGTGCGGCGCCATCCGCGAAAGTGACGGTCAGCTCCACGCTTCGTCCGGGCCCCAGATCCATCGCGGGCTTGAGGAAGATGGCCCGTGCTGTGACCTCGAAAAGCGCGAACCGGCTTCCAGCGCCCCCGGCCATCACCGCATCACGGTCTACAGGGGAGTCGAACTCCAACGCGGTGAGGTAGTCCGAAGCGACGTGCAGCTCCACCGGCTTGTCGGCGGTGGACACCGTGAGCGACACCCGCCGCCGCTTCATCTCTCGCCCGCGTAGGGACTCCTGGGCCTCCGCCGTGGCCGAGAGCCCCACGAGGAGCACGAGGGGCAGGGCAAGCCGGGCAAGTGACGGGAACACGCGCGGGCGACCTCCAAGGGACATGGCGGAACCGTACCAGGAAGCACACGACTTCCAGCGGTTCTCTGTTTGTCCTGACGCGGGGGAGGGACGCCGGTTTCCATCAAGATCTGCCGCCCGCGCCCCTTAAAACTCCCGGCGCCGCTCGGAGCGCTCGGCCTCACGCGGCATGTGTTCAGGAACTTCGCGAACCAGTGCGCCACGCTGAACACATCGAGCTGGGGGCCTCACGGTTTTCCAGGGAGTTTTCTCGGCGTGTACCACCGCCAAGCAAGGCGTGAAGGGACCTCGCTCCGGAAATCCGAACCGGGGGGGCCTGCCCTGAACCACTCCCGGAATCCGCACCCATTTACCGAGGGCAAGCCACGGACAGACGTGGCCAGGAAAAGGCCCAGGAAATTCGTCGCGTGAGCCACTCGCGGAAACCGCACGCATTTACGGGGAGACAGCACACCGTCAAACGCGGCCAGCGAAGGCCCAGCGGAGCCAGTCGCGGAAAGCGTCCCCATAAAGAGAGTTGAAGGAGAACAACGCATGCTTGAACAGGTTGAGCAGTACCGCCCCCACGTCATTGCCGCGCTCACCAACGCCGCTCCCCAAGGGCTCACCGTGAAGGAGCTGTGCGGCGCGCTCGGAGCGGGAGAGCAGGCCATCCGCCGTTGCCTCGCGGCGCTCGTTCTGACGGGCGTCCTGCGCGAGTCCGCACGGTACACGCCCGGCGCTCGTGGTGCAGTGCCCCGGGCCTACAGCCTTGCCGCGAGGGGCCAATGAACGCGCGCTGTCCCCAGCCCCGTCGCGGTCATGACGGAATGACTGACGGACAGTGGTCTCTCCTCTCCCTTCTCTCTCTTCTTCTTAGGAGTGAGAGGACTCCGTCATTCCGTCATGAAGAGGGTCACTTTCAGAGGAGAAATAGCCATGACGGAGCTGTGACGGGCCAAACACGCGTCCGTCATTCCGTCACGGCAGCGCCCCAGCTTCATCGCCCGCTTCGGTCAGCCGCGAAGCCCTCCAGCGTCGCCGCGCCTGTGCAACGCCGCGCCGTGGCCGTGCCTCCATCCAACCCCTCACCCCCGCACCCCATGACCTGGACTCTCTGCATCACACCCTCGCGCTTCACCCCGGACCAACTCTCCATCCTGGAGTTCTCGTCCATCGATGACCTCATGTCGGAGTTCTTCGAGGACGCCACGGACCCGATGCTTCGCGCGGAGAAGAACGGTCACGCGATCATCCCCGCGCGGCCCTGCCCCCCTCGCGCTGATGGCCTCTACGAAGGCAAGGGCGGCGACCCCACGCCCACCCCATACAGGCGCAATGCGAACTTCTCGCACGTCACCTTGGCCGTCGTGGACTTCGATTGCGAGGAACAGTCCGCGCTGGATTCGTGGCTCGCGGGCCTGCGCCAGCGTGGCCTCTGGTTCGTTGCGTACCCGACCCACTCGTACGGGCAGCCCACCAAGCCCATCCGCTACCGCGTCGTCCTGCCGTTCAGTGAGCCCGTCGCTGTTGGCTCGCCCAGTAGGTGGGCCGATAGCCTCTGGCCGCGCCTCATGGACTCCCTGGGGCTCGCCTCTCAGGCCACAGCCGCGTTGAAGGCGGATCCAGCCTGCAAGGATGTGGCGCGGCTCTACTACCTCCCGAGCTGGAACCCGTCGAACGCAACCCCGCGCCCCGCCCCCGAGCATCACCAAGGTCAACCGCTCGACGTGGAGGCGCTGTTTGGGCCCCTGCTGCGTCAGCCCTTCGCGCGCTACGTCGAGCGCCCTAGCGAGCAGCATGTCACCGGAGCCGTGCCCGTGGACCTCCAGGCCATTCGGAAACGACTGCGCCGCTTCAGGCGTAAGGACTACTGCCAGGCCATCGCGCAGATGGACGCAGGCGAAGTCCTCATTCTCGATGGGCAGCGCCACCTTGGCATCAACAGGCTGACGGAGATGCTGGCCCGAGTTGCCGCGCCCGATGAAAGCTCGGAGAGTCTTCTGGCCATCGCCCAGCGCTCGCTTGACGCACTCGCCAGCCTGGAGCCCTCCCGCGATGTCTGGGGCGAGGCGCTTCGAGGGTTGGACGGAGCACGCGCCAAGCTCCAGCAGTGGGACCTTCAGCGGAAGGCCAACCGAGAAGCGGAAGAAGCCGCATGGCGTCGCACCGTCATGCTCGTGGCCACCTCCAACCACCGACGTGGGAGCACCCCGTGACTCCGAACTGCCCCAATGAAAACGAGGTTGCGCCTGCCACCGACTATGAAGCGGCTCTTGCCGAGGTGGCCAAGCTCCCTCTCGTGAAGGTCGTCCCGCTGGAGCGCTACCTCACGCGCCGCCCGGGTGGACGGGCTTTCAACTCAGACCTTCTCACCCAGAAGGCCGCCGAGGATTACCTGATGCTGCGCGAACTCCTGTCCTCTCGCGCCACATGGCCGCGCGGCGCCAGCCCCCTGGCTGCATCACCCAACGTGCCGAAGCTGTGCGTCGGAGTGATGGGGCTCGAATGCCGCCCCAACGCACCGGAGCTGTTGGTACGCGAGGACGACATGTACGCGGTCAATACATGGGAAGCGCCGACGCTCACTCCTGCGCCGGGCGAGTGGCCTGATGTGCGGCGGGTCCTCCTCTGGCTCGCGGAGGATGAAGCTGGGCTCGACTGGCTCCTGAACTGGATTGCGTTCAAGGTCCAGAACCCGGGCTCCAAGCCGGGAACCGCAGTCCTGCTTCAAGGCCCCCCGGGCACCGGGAAGAACGTGCTCTATCGCATCCTGGCTCACGTGCTCGGCCCCTCGAACTGCGTCCAGATTGGGGAGGCGGACCTCGCCAAGCCCTACAACCACCACTTCGCCACGAAGCTGTTGGTCTTCGCCAACGAACTGCTCGACAACCACAAGCGCGGTGGGGCGCTGGGCGACGGGCTCAAGGCGACCATCACCGATGGCGAGGTGTTCCTGGAGAGCAAGGGCGTTGGCCGCACCCCAGCGGTCAACCGCGTCGCGCTCATCGCGGCGACCAACCGCTCCAAGCCCATCGAGCTTGAGGAGAGTGACCGGCGCTGGACGGTCTTCCACAACAAGACGAAGCCCGCCGAGTACCAACACCCCGACCTGGGGATGACCCACCGGGATTTCTTGGAGGCGCTCCATGCGCAGGGCGCTGATGACGCCTTCACACCGGAGTTCATGCGGCAGGTAGCAGCCTTCGCCTATGAGATGGGCACCTACGTCGTGGACATGAAGCGAGTCCGAAGACCGCACACGAACGCCTCCCGCGATGAACTCCAGCAACTCAGCGAGCCTGTGACGGAGCAATTCCTCCGCGAACTCAGCGAGAGCGCCGACCCGGACCGCCAGCTCTACGATTGGGCGTCTTACGAACCTCGTGGCAACGCAATCTGGCACTCCCCTCCGGGTCCCCGGGTCGGCAAGACGCAAGCGTTCGTAAACGACGCCCTCTTCATTGCCGTGGTCGGGTTCTGCAAGTCCATCGGGCAGCGGCACCCACCTCAGAAACGAACTTTCCTGGTCGCGTTGAAGTCAGCGGGCTGGGTTGAGCAGCGAGACAGCAAGAGTCGGGGTTGGCTCCCGCCGTGGCACGCGACACGTAGCGACGCACCAGCGACGGACGCCGCGAACGTTGTTCCCTTCAGCCCGTTGCGCACCCCGCCCGCGCCATGCCCCGTCAGTGCGCATCCCGTCACGCCGCATCTGAGTCCCCCTACTGAGAACACCCCATGAGTACATGCCCGCCCCAGGGCTCGCACGGGCCCGAGTTCCTCACCGTGAAAGAAGCCGCCAAGCTCCTGCGCGTGAACCGGAAGACGCTCTATGAGGCCATCCGGCTCGGGCAGGTGCCCGACATCGTCCGCCTCGGAAGAGTCCTCCGCATTCGTCGAAGTGCCCTGGTAGAGTGGCAGCCGGGTAACAGCGGTCCTGCGCTCGGAGAAAACCGATGAGCGTCAGACTGCGGAAGTGGACGGACACGAAGGACAAGTTGCAGGAGGCGTGGGTTGTGGACGTGAAGCTCCAGCATCCGGATGGGCGAGTCGAGCGCATCCGCAAGGTGTCCCCGGTGAACACGCGCCGGGGTGCCGAGCAGTACGAGCGGGAGCTACGCCACGCACTCCTCAGCGGCACCTTCGGGAAGGAGAAGACACCGGAGAAGCGCATCCCCACGTTGGAGGGGTTCACTCCGCGCTTCCTCACCTACAGCGAGAACAACAACAAGCACTCCACTGTCGTCACCAAGAAGCAGATTCTAAGGGACCACGTCCTCCCGTTCTTCGGAAAGATGGCGCTGGATGCCATCGGCCCGGCAGAAATCGAGGACTTCAAAGCACTGATGCGAACGAAGCCGTCTCGCTCACGCGTCAGGCAGGACACCCCGGTGCGGCCTGCCCTCAACGCGCGCAATGTGCCGAGTCCAGAGCCTCTGTCCGCCAAGTACATCAACGACACACTCAAGGTGCTCCACAAGCTGCTGGCCTTGGCGCAAGAGCAAGGCGTTGTCCCGCACGTCCCCCACGTCAAGGGGCTCAAGACGCAGAAGCCCTCTTTCGACTTCCTTGGCTTTGCGGAAGCGGAGCACCTCATCGAAACGTCCGAGCCCGAGTGGAGGCCCCTACTTCTCGTCGCCATCAAGGCAGGGCTTCGACAGGGCGAGTTGATTGGTCTCCAGTGGAACGACTTGGACTTGAAGGGAAGCAAACTGCAAGTCAAACGCTCCATCTGGCGAGGGGTGACAGGCTTGCCCAAGAGCGGGCGTGAGCGAACAGTGGACCTCCCCGCGTCGGTGGTAGACGCACTCAGGACGCATCGACACCTGCGCGGGCCTTATGTGTTCTGCCAGGAAGATGGCCAACCGCTCACATCCGGCAAGATGGTCTCCCCACTCGAACGCTCGCTCCGTCGAGCGGGCATCACTCGCGAGGTGGGAATCATCGGCTGGCACGACCTGCGACACACCTACGGAAGCCACCTCGCCATGCGGGGAGTGCCGATGAAGGTCATCCAGGAACTGATGGGGCATGCCGACATCGCAGAGACGATGCGCTACGCCCATCTATCGCCGGAGACACGAGCGAGCGCGGTGCAGCAGCTTGACCAGCCGAGCCCTCTGACTCTTGCCGTTTCGGGTATCGCCACCGAAGGGGCACATAGGGGGCACACGCCGAACGCGGCGGCTCTCAGCGGTTCGGCAAACCACTGAAAACCCTGGAGGTTCGGGACGGAGAGGCGTGAGCTTCCAACTCACGCTCCGGTGAACCCCACGCGACGCGCGACTACGGGAGGGCCGACACGCTGTAGACGCCGGCCTTCGGCCCCTGGGAGATGATGTACACGGCGCGCGAGTCATCCTTGCCGCCGAAGTACACCGGCACCTGGACGCCCTGGTCCAACGGCTTTCGCGCCTGCGTCTTCGCGTCGTACACGGCGATGTCGTACGTGTCCGAGTCCATCCGCGCCGACGTCGCCAGCACGCGCTGACCATCCGCGGAGAGCTTGTAGCTGAAGATGCCCTGGAGCCACGTCTGCGGGTCCGCCTTCTGGGGCAGCTCGAGCGCCTTGAAGTCACACGCGCGTCCGTTGCGGATGCAGTTGGCGCGGAACACCACCTGCCCGTTGCCCGGCATGAAGCCGTAGCCGAAGACGCCCCGGTGCACCTTCTCCGCCTTCTCCGCGCCCAGGGGATAGAGCATCAGGTCCACGGAGTACTCCGGCTTGAGGAAGCGCGAAAGGAAGGCCACGTAGCGCGCGTCCGAGCCCCAGACGAAGTTGGGCACACGGTCCCCCACCCGCTTGGGCGCGCCATCCGGCAGCGAGGCCACGGCCATCAAGCCCGCGCGCGCCGTCACGTCGTACCTGTCCAGGAAGCCCACGGCCTGCGAGTCCGGGGAGAAGGAGAAGATCTCCACGCGCTCGCCCACCTTGCGGCCCGGCCCGCCGGAGGCAGGGCCCACGTACAAGTCACCCGGCACGTCCGGCTTGCCGTTCTCCGAGCGCGCCAGCCACTTGCCATCCGGAGAGAACCCGAAGGCCTGCGCCGCCACGGCCAGCCGCTTCGGCTTCTGCGCCGGCAGCTCCGCCAGGTACAAGTCGTAGAGCCCGCGCACGGACTCACTGCGCACCTGGAAGGCCACGCGCTGACCATCCGGAGACACGGCGTAGTCACCCACCTGGTCCGCGAGCTTGCGCGGCGCCTCCTCGGGCTTCTCCACCGACACCGCCGCGAGGCCACCCGCGGCGGACAGCCGCCGCTTGAGCAGCAGCGTCTTGCTGTCGGAGGTGAACTGCGCGGTGCTCACCTCGGCCGCCACGTCGACGAACGGCCCCGAGGGCAGCGGGCCCAGCTTCAGCTTGCCGCCGTCCACGAAGGCCAGCTTCGTCCCGTCCGGCGACGGCAGCATGTAGCTGACCGCCGTGCCCAGCACCGTCGGCTCCGCCTTCGCGTCATCCAGCACCGCCACGTTGAGCGAGCCGGACTGCGAGGCCGGGTTGTAGCCGGTGAGGTACAGCGCGTGCTTCGAGTCCGCCGAGAACAGCAGCCCGCCCGGCACGTTCGTCACGCTGTCGCCCAGCTTGCGCGGCTCGCCCCCCTCCACGGCCACCACGAACAGCTCCCCGAGCAACATCTGCGGAGGCACGCCGTCCAGCCGGGGCTTCTGCCCGTTCAACAGGTACGTGGCGAAGCGTCCGTCCGACGTCAGCCGCAGGTCCGCCGCGCGGCCCGCCGCCAGCAGCAGGCCCTGCCCTGCTCCAGCGGGCGCGCCACGTCCGGAGCTGCTCGGCGCGGACGCGCGGCTCGGAGGCGCGGAGCCACCCGAGGCCGTCGCGGCGGGGGCATTCCCCTTCGCCCCGCTGTCCTCGCCCTTCTTGCACCCCGTGCCCGCCACCATGAGCGAGGCCATCAGGCCCGCGCCCAGAAGTCGTCCCAGCCTCGGCCGCATCATGCGCTCCTCTGCTCCTCAAGCTCCGGGGTGCCCGACGAGGGGACACCCGCGTGCGGCAGCCACGCCGCCAGGTCCTGCTTCGCGCGGGCCGAGTACGCCGCCCGCTTGTCCGCCTTCTTCATCCGCCCGGTCAGCGGCGGGAAGAGGCCATAGATGATGTTGGAGGGCTGATGCGGGTAGTCCGGCGGGTGCGCTTCGCCCGTCACATGACGGAACAGCGAGCCCAGCGCCGTCGTCGCCGGGGGCGGCACCCACTCCTTCCCGCTCAGGCGCGCGTGCAGCGCCAGCGCCACCAGGTAGCCACACGCCGCGCTCTCCACGTACCCCTCCACGCCGGACACCTGCCCCGCGAAGAACACCCGGGGCTCGGTCTTCAGGGACAAGTCAGCCGACAGCAGCCGGGGCGAGTCGATGAAGGTGTTGCGGTGGATCTGCCCCATCCGGAGGAACTCCGCGTTCTGGAGGCCGGGGATGCAGGAGACGAAGATGCGCTTCTGCTCGCCCCACGTCAGGCGCGTCTGGAAGCCCACCATGTTCCAGGACGTGCCGGCGCGGTCCTCCATGCGCAACTGCACCACCGCGTGCGGCTCCTGGCCCGTGCGAGGGTCCCGGAGTCCCACCGGCTTCATCGGCCCATAGGCCAGGGTGTCGTCGCCGCGTTCCGCCATGACCTCGATGGGCAGACAGCCTTCGAAGTACTTCGGTTCCTCGAAACTGTGCGGCACCACCTTCTGCCCCGCCTTCAACTCCGCGATGAAGCGGTAGTACTCCTCGCGGTTCATCGGCAGGTTCAGGTAGTCGTCGCCGCCGCCCTTGCCGTAGCGACTCTGTCGGAAGGCCACCGTCAGGTCGATGGAGTCTCCGGAGAGGATGGGGGCGATGGAGTCGTAGAAATACAGCTTCTGCCCCACGTGCCGCTCCAGCTCGCGAGTGAGGGCATCCGAGGTCAGCGGCCCGGTGGCCACGACGACGGGGCCCTCCTCTGGCAGCGTCTCCACCTCACCGGCAACCAGTTCCACGCCCGCCTGGCGTAGCAGCGACTCGGTGATGGCCTTGGAGAAGCCCTCGCGCTCCACCGCCAGCGCGTCTCCGGCGGGTACCCGGTGGGCATCCGCGCTGCTCAGAATCAGAGAGCCCAGCGAGCGCAGCTCCGCGTGCAGCAGGCCAATGGCGCTCTCCGGGTTGTCCGAGCGCAGCGAGTTGCTGCACACCAGCTCCGCGAGCTGATCCGACTTGTGCGCCGGAGAACGCTTGTGGGGCTTCATTTCGCGCAGCACCACCGGCACGCCCCGGCGGGCGAGCTGGTATGCGCACTCCGTACCGGCCAGGCCGCCGCCAATCACCGTCACCCGCTGCTGCTTCACGTCCGCCATCCTGTTCCTCCCGGTAGCGCCGAGCGCCAGCCCGTCAGCGAACAGTTAGCAGGACTGGCACGCCCTGTCCCACTCGCGAAGCCATGGGCGTCAACCCGGCGTCTTGTCCAGGGCCCCACGTCCGGCCGCCTGCCCCCCGAGCCACCTTCGCCCCTGGTTGGAAGGCGCGGTTTCCCCACCTGGGTTGCACCCCTACGTTTCTCGCGTTCATCGCTCGAGGCAGCGTTCTTCCGAGCGAGCGCACAACGCACTCGAAGACAGCAACACGGAAACGAGGCCACCATGAGCCGAGCCCAAGATTTGCTGAAGGTTCGCGAGATTCTTCAGCGCCGCAGGCGGGAAATCCTCACCACCAGCAGCGGCACGCACCGCGAGCTGACCGCGCTCAAGGAGCAGGAGCGGGATCCCGAGTACGAGGAGAACGCCCAGTCGGAGCTGGCGGACTACACCCTGTCCAGTCTGATGGAGGCCCAGCGCCGCGAGGTCATGCTCATCGACGCCGCGCTGCTGCGCATGGACACGGGCGTCTTCGGCGAGTGCGTGGACTGCGGCCAGGAGATCTCCATGGACCGCCTGGAAGCCCTGCCCTTCGCCATCCGCTGCGCGGAGGACGCCGAGCAGCACGAGCAGGACACACGCGGCGGGCACTACGCGACGCCGTCGCTGTAGCCCCGCGCTGGTGACGTGACAGGCGGGCGCTCCCTGGTTCCGCCGGGGAGCGCCACTCGTTCTTCAGTCGCCCTCTTTCTTGAGGACGACGAAGCGGTAGTTCTCCAGCTCGTTCTGCCCCGCCGTGTAGAGCACACTGAGGAGCAAATCGTAGGGGACCTTGCGGTCCGCGATGACCGACAGCTCCTTGCTGAAGGGCGCCTGAGGGTTGCGCTCGGCGATGTACTTCAGCTTCTCCACTTCCTTCTTGAACCGGGCGTCGAGCGGGAGCACCAGCCGGCCCTGGAGTGCCTCGGCGGGGAGCTGACCGTTCTGCAGCCGCAGCACCTCCCGCTCCCCCACCAGCAGGCTCTTGGCGGTGATGGTGACGGCGATGGTGTCCTGCGGCGTGGCGCGCGTGGTGGAGATGGGCGGCCGGACGTCCTCGGAGGCCGTCACCGCGGCGGAGGACGACGCGAAGGACTTGAGCAGGAACACCAGGAGGATGGTCATCATGTCCATCATCGCGGTGATGTTCAGCTCCTTGATTTCTCCCGCCGCGTCGCGCTCCTTGCGCTTCTTGCGAGACAGCGCCCGGCGGAAGCGCAGCCGCGCCAGGGCCTCCTCGTCGACGGCATCAGGCGCGTGCGACATGGGTTCGGAGGACATGGCTCAGGTCCCCGCCAGGGTGACATCGGGGAACAGCAACCGGCGCTGGGGACCCTGCTCCTCGCGCAACGCATCCATCGTCTGGATGAGCACGTCGTAGGGCACATCCGCGTCCGCGCCGACGATGACCTTCGTCTCCTTGGGAAACTCGGTCTTTATCTTCACCATCCACGCGTTGAGCGCGGCGTAGTCGTAGACGCCGTCGGCGGTCGTCGGCACCGTGGGCGCGCCGCCTTCTCCGAGGATGGCGTTCTCACTGCTGACGAAGTGGCCCCTGCGGGAGATGAGCACGGACAGCGTGAGCTTCGGCTCGTCGCTCGGCGACTCAGGCGTCATCGCCGTGGACGGCGCGCCGTAGCCTGGCGCGCTCACGTTGAGGATGCCGAACGAGGTCAGCCCCGTGATCGACAGCAGCATGAAGATGATGAGGTTCATGAGGATGTCGAGGTACGGGACGACGTTCAGCTCGCCCGACTCTTCTTCCTCGCGGACCTTCAGCTTGCGGCGGGAGTAGTGGAACGCCATGGCGCGCGCTCGCCCCGCCCTACGACGCGCGGGCTTCGAGCTCCGTGGCCGCCGGGTCCACGCTGCCGCGACGCGACAGGAGGTTCTCCAGCTTCAGCGCGTTGAGCTCCAGGCTCTCCACCATGCTCTTCGCGTACGACGTGAGGAACAGGTGGAAGATGATGCAGACCACCGCGATGGAGAGCGCGAAGGCGGTGTTGTTCATCGCCTTGGAGATGCCGTCCGACAACAGCCGCTGCTTCTGGTCCGCCGGCACGTCGCCCAGCGCCTGGAAGGTGCCGATGAGACCGAAGATGGTGCCGACCAGGCCCACCAGCGTGGCGATGTTCGCCAGGGACCACAGCCAGGGGATGCGCTTGGACACGTGCGGGCTGTGCTCGATGAGGGCCTCTTCCACCGCCTTGGCCACCTCGATTTCACCCCGGTTCGCGTGCACCAGCCCCGCGCGGATGACCTTGGCCAGGGGCGCGGTCGGCGCCATGCCGCACACCTTCACCGCGCGGTCCAGGTTGCCGCCGCGCACCAGCTTGGAGATCTGCTCCATGAAGGGCGCCGGGTTCAGGTTGTAGCGGAACACCAGCGTGACGATGCGCTCCAACGCCACCGCCAGCGCGCACGCCAGCCAGAACAGGTTCACGAACATGAACGGACCGCCATCCTTGAAGAACTTGATGACGGAGTCCGTGACGCCGAGCTTTCCGGCGTCCGCGGCCGCGAGGCTCGCGTTGACCAGCAGCTCGCTGACCACCGAGGAAATCATTGGTCGGGTTGTAGGGCGGGCCCGCCGAAGCTGTCAAGCCACGGACGGGCCAGCCCCCTGTAAACACTTGGGTTTTCAGGCCGCCGACGAAGTTCCCGGGTCCGTGGGGACGCCCGACTGCTCAGCGACCTCCCGCCGGTAACCACACTCCTTGTTCGGGCAGGCGACGTACGCGCCGTCCCGCTTGGAGTACTTCTGGAGCAGATACGGCGACGCGCAATCCGGGCACGCCTCCGCCAGGGGCCGGTCCCATGCGGCGAAGCGGCAGTCCGGGTAGCGGTTGCAGCCGAAGAAGATCTTCCCGCGGCCACTGCGGCGCTCGGTCAGGTAGCCCTGCTTGCACTCCGGGCAACCCACGCCGATGGAGATGGGCTTGGACGTCTTGCAGTCCGGGTAGCCCGAGCACGCCATGAAGCGCCCGAAGCGGCCGCGCTTGATGACCATGGGCTTGCCGCACTTCTCGCACAGCTCGTCCGTCGTCTCTTCCTCGACGATGACGATCTTCCCCTCGGCATCCCGCTTGAAGTCCTTGGTGTTCTTGCAGTCGGGGTAGTTCGAACAGGCGAGGAAGTGCCCCATCTTTCCGAACTTGATGACGAAGTGGTTGCTGCACTTCTCACAGGCGATGTCGGTCTTGATCTCCTCGCGCTTGACGTCGCGCATCTCCGCCTTCGCCTTCTCGAGCGTGTCCTTGAAGGGCCCGTAGAAGTCGCGCAGCACCGACACCCACTTCGCTTCACCCTCGGAGATCTGGTCGAGCTTCTCCTCCATCGTCGCGGTGAAGGTGACGTCCAGTTCGTGGGGGAAGTGTTTGACGAGCATCTCGTTCGTCATCTGCCCCAGGTCCGTGGGCCGGAAGCGGCCCTCGAGCTTCTCCACGTACTTCTTGTCCTGGATGGTGGAGAGGATGGCCGCGTAGGTGGACGGGCGGCCAATGCCCTTCTCTTCCAGCTCCTTCACCAGCGTGGCCTCGCTGAAGCGCGGGGGCGGCTGGGTGAAGTGCTGCTCGTGCAGGAGCTTCTGCAGGCCCAGCTTGTCGTTGTCGTTGAGCAGCGGCAGGTCGCCCACGGCGTCGGCGCCATCCGCGCCCTCTTCGCCCGCGGCCTTCGCCTTCTCCTTCTCCGACTCCTCTTCCGGCGTCAGGCCCGCGCCGTACACCGCGAGGTAGCCGGGGAACTTCAGCGTGCTGCCGGAGGCGCGGAACGTGGCTCGGCCCGCGGCGATGTCCGCGCTCGTCTGGTCATACACGGCGGGCTTCATCTGGCACGCCACGAAGCGGTTGTAGATGAGTTCGTAGAGCCGGAACATGTCCTGCTCGTCCATCGCGTCGAAGAAGGGCCGCACGCGCTCCGGCGGGTACTCCAGCGACGTGGGGCGGATGGCCTCGTGGGCATCCTGCGCGCTCTTCCTGGACTTGTAGACCACCGGCTCTTCCGGCAGGTACTCCGCGCCGTACTTGGAGCCGATCATCTCCCGCACCTGCTTCACGGCGTCGTCCGACAGACGCGTGGAGTCCGTGCGCATATACGTGATGAGCGCCGTCTGGCCTTCCTCGCCGAGGGGCACGCCCTCGTAGAGCTTCTGCGCCAGCGTCATCGTCTTCTTCGCGGTGAAGGACAGCCGGTTGGCCGCCTCCTGCTGGAGCTTGGAGGTGATGAAGGGCGCGGGCGCGTTGCGGCGCCGCTCGCGGCGGTCCACCTTGGCCACGGAGAACGCGGCGTCCTTCAGCTCGTTGACCAGGCCCTCGGTGATGGCGCGGTCCTTCAGCTCCACCTTCTTGCCGTCCACCTTGGACAGCTTGGCCTTGAACGGCGGCGGGCCGGTGGGGCCTTCCAGGAGCGCGTCGAGCGTCCAGTACTCCTCGGGGACGAAGGCCTTGATCTCCGCCTCGCGCTCCACGATGAGGCGCACCGCGACGGACTGCACGCGTCCGGCGGACAGGCCCCGGCGGATCTTCTGCCAGAGCAGCGGCGAGATTTGATAGCCCACCAGGCGGTCCAGGATGCGACGCGTCTGCTGCGAGTCGTAGTTGTCCTGGTTCAGCTCACGCGGCTGGGCGATGGCTTCCTGGATGGCCTTCTTGGTGATTTCGTTGAAGGTCACCCGCATCGCGTCCGGATGCGCCAGCTCTTCCTTGATGTGCCACGCAATGGCCTCGCCCTCGCGGTCGGGGTCCGTGGCCAGGAAGACCTTGTCGGCGGACTTCGCCATCTTCTTCAGCTCGTTGAGCACCTTCTCCTTGCCCTTGATGACCTCGTACTCGGGCTGGAAGTCGTGCTCCACGTCGACGCCAATCTTGCTCTTGGGCAAGTCCTTCACGTGCCCCACGGACGCCTTCACCGTGTAGCCGGAGCCCAGGTACTTCTTGATGGTCTTCGCCTTGGCGGGCGACTCCACGACGACCAGGTAGTGCGGCCCCTTGCCGCGCGGCGTGGCCTCTTCCTCGGCGTCCGCGTCCACGGCGGGCAGCGAGTCGTCGTCACCCTTCTTGGTGGTACGCCGGCGGGCCGCGGTCTTCTTGGCCGCGGTCTTCTTGGCCGCGGGCTTCTTCTTGGCCGCAGTCTTCTTCTTGGCGGCCGTGCGACCGGCCGCCTCGCGGGGCGCCTTTTCCTCGGTCGCCTCGGTCTCTTCCGCCTTCTTCTTCGTCCGCGTGGCCATGACTCTCCTACCTAGATCTTCTCGTACAGCCTGCCCGGGTGCTGGACGACCAGCCCCGTCATCTCCAGCTCCACCAGCGCGCTGACGAGCGCCGCGGGTGTGAGGGTGCTCCCGGTCAGCACCTCATCGAACGTCCGGGGAATCCGGTCCAACACCGCATAGGCGCCCCGCGCTTCCGCGGAGAGCCCTTCCCACGAATCAGCCTTTCCCGGCGCCACCATCCACCCAGGGTCAACACCCACCGCCCGCCAGACGTCCTTCGCATCCAGGCACGCACTCGCGTGCCCTTCCCGCAGCAGGGCGTTGCAGCCTGCCGCATCCGCCTGACGTACATCCCCCGGCATCGCCAGCACCGGCCGGCCCTGCGCCCGCCCCGCCTTCGCCGTGTGCAAACTGCCCGACTCCGCCCCCGCCCTCATCACCAGGACCGCATCCGATGCGCCGGAGATGAGCCGGTTGCGCCGGGGAAACGTGGAGGTGCTTGCCCGCACCCCAGGCGGCAGCTCGCTGAAGAACACCCCGCCCCTCTCCAAAAAGTGAGGAAGCAGGCGGGCTTGCGCCGGGTCCAACGCATCCAGCGCCGACCCCAGAAAAGCCCACGTCTCCGCGCCCACGTCCAGTGCACCCCAGTGGCACGCCCGGTCCACGCCCGCCGCCGCACCCGACACCACCCCCACCCCACCCTCGGCCACCTGACGGGCGAAGGCACGGGCAAAAGGCAGGAAACCCTGATCCGGATGTCGGCTGCCCACCATGGCCACCCGCCTGCGCGGCGGCCCGGGCTGGCCCCGGTGGAACAGCAGGGGCGGCGCGTCCTCCACCTGCTTGAGACGCTCCGGATAGGTCCGCTGTTCGGCGAACGCCACCCGCATGCCTCCTGCGTGACACGCCTCCTGCAACCGCTCCGCGACGACGGGGAGCCGCTCCAGGGTCGCCAGCCGACGACGAACTTGTGGGGAAACCGGCGCTTCGGACACCCAGTCTCCTACCGGAGTCGCGGCCAGGGGAGCGAGACGACCGTCGGCGAATGCGCGCAAGGCGGCCAGCGTCCTCGGCCCCAGGCCGGGAACGGCCCAGAGCGCCAGGCATGCCTGCTGTTCCGCCGTGAGGCTGTCCGTCTCAGCGTCCGCCATACCCAACCCCCCTCCATTCCCACCTATATAGAAGATGGGTCCGCAGGGAGGGGCGCGACACATAAACACCGGACCGCCACCGGTCAAGCACTCAACCCCTCCTGGACGGGAGGGGATGCACTTTTCCTGCCGGAATCAGCGGCTGGCGGTGGGGGCGGGGCTGACGCGCATGTACGCGCGGTCGCCGGTGTTGATCTCCTCGGTGGAGCGCATCATCAGGCAGTTGTTGGTGCGCTCCTTCACCTCGGTGACCATGCACGTGCCGATGTTCTCCCACGGCAGCGCCTTGTCGGACGCGGGCGGCGGGGGGAGCTCCGGCTTGCCCAGCACCTGCCGGGACGGGTCGCCCTGGCGGAGGATGAGGAAGGTGTTGCCCAGCTGGACGCCATCCGCGCTGCCCTTGTCCAGCACCACGGTGTTGTGCTCGCCGAGCAGCGACAGGTACGGCACCAGCGCCGTCACGACGGTGGCGTTGAGCTCCTTCGTGTTGGGCCGGGGGGCGACGCGCTCGCTGAGCTTCTCGCCGTAGGGGCCCACCAGGTCGCCACGCTCGATGCCGTCCCAGGTGTCGACGATCTGCGCGGTGACGACGCCCTTGTCCACGCGCACCACGCGCAGCGTGCCCACGAAGTCCGTCAGGAAGCCCAGCTCCTTGCCCGAGCGCGGGTGCTTCACTTTCTGCGTGGTGTGGAAGACGACGTAGCGGTCACCGACCTTCGCGTCGGCCTTGCGCTTGAAGCGCACGTAGACGTTGTCCGGGAAGGCCAGCATCAGCGCGCCGTTCGGGGAGCCCTCGATGCGGCCCGCCTCCTCCAGCTCACGGGCGGTGACGAAGCCCTGCGTCGTCACCGGCCGCGACGAGGACACGTCGTAGCCAATCTTGCCCGACACCGAGACCATGTCCCCGCCGGACAGCTCCGTGGGGGCGGCCACGTCGACGGTGTCGTCGCCGGTCTCCACGCGCTGGGGCACTTCCTCGCCCCCGCCGAAGAAGCTCACCTGGTTGCCCGGGTAGATCCAATGCGGGTTGGCGATCTCCGGGTTGTAGGACCAGACCTTCGGCCAGTACCAGGGGCTGCCCAGGTAGCGCGAGGACAGGTCCCACAGCGTGTCACCGGACTCGACGGTGTGGACCACGCCGGGGGCGCTGTCACGGCCCTTGGCCGCGCCGGGCGGCAGCGTCACGTTGGTGCCGGAGGGGCGCTCGGGCGCCTCGTCCATGACCTCCGCGCCTTCCGTCTCACCGCCGGCCTCGGTGTCCTCCGGGTCGCTGCCCTCCTGCTGCTGCGCGAATGCGCTCCAGGCGGGGGCGACGGCGAGGCTCAACATCAGCGAGGTGAGGATCCGGGTGCGCATCGCACGACATCCTTTCGAAGAAGACTTCACTGCGGGAGGGCGGCGAGCCGCTGCTCCGCCTGCGTGGCGGCGGCCGTCCCCGGAAACTGGGTGACGACGCGCGTGTAGAGAGCCCGGGCATCCGCGGCCTGGTTGAGCCGCATCCGGCACTCGGCGAGCCGGAGCATGCCGTCCAGCATGGCGTCCCCGGCGGGATAGGTGGCGATCAGCCGCTCGAACGACTTCGCGGCGTCCTTGAACTCGTTGAGCCCCATCTGACCCAGCCCGCTGAAGTACAGCGCGTTGTCCGCGCGCGGGTGGCGAGGGTTCTCCTCGGAGAAGCGGCGCAGGCGCTGCACGCCCCCCTCCACGTTGCCGGTGCGCAGGAGCGACACCGACTTCTCGTAGTCGGCCTCGAGCACATCCGGGTCCGGCTGGTCCGCGGGGTCATCCTCCCGCGTGGTCACCATGGTGGCCCCGCCCGTCGACGCCAGGGTGGTGCCACCCGAGGCGGACCCAGGCGTGCCGTCCGGCACCGAGCTGATGAACATCTCCACCTGCTCGGACTCGGGCTCCACCACCGCCACCTGCGTGGACAGCTTGGGCGCGGGCTCGAAGCGCGGCTTGAGCTTCACCACCGCCAGGTCCGGGGTCGACGTCAGCGCCCCACCCTGCTCCGGCGCGGTGACTCGCACGGGAACCGTGGAGGACTGCTTCGCCGCGGGGGCACTAGGGGCCCGCGCGCGGTCAACGGCGGCATGGGCCTCCAGGCGCTCCAGCCGGTCCACCAGGCGCGTCTGCGACTCGCGCAGCGTGCGCAGCTCCGCCTGCAGCGCCGCGACCTCCGCCTGGGAGGCGGCGGTGGTGGCACAAGCACACAGCGCGCACAGCGGCGCTGCGGCGAGCAAGCGGAAGATGGCGGAGCGCTCGAGCACGGGCCTCGACGGATGAAAGTCCCTCCGAGGATAGGAAGGCACGTCGGAGAGCGTCAAGAAAACGGCCGGCGCTCCCCGCCTAGAACCTGTTTACCACCAGGTTGAGGTGGCGTCCGGTACGCCCCGCGTCACGCCGGTGGGAGAAGAACCGCGAGGGCTCGCACGCGGTACAGGCCTGTAGCACGTCCACATGGGCCGCCCGCAGCCCCGCACCCAGCAACGTCAGCCGCACCGCCCGTGACAGGTCCAACCGGATGCGCCCGCCCTCCTCGGCCACGACTTCCGAGCCGAAGCGCGTCGTGAAGCGCTGCCCCAGCTCCGCCGAGACTTCGTAGCAACAGCGCTGAATCGCGGGCCCCACCGCCGCCAGCAGCCGCTCTGGCCGAGCCCCCCGCGCCACCAGCGCCTCCACCGCGCGAGCGCTGATATCCGCGTCCGTCCCACGCCACCCCGAGTGCACCGCCGCCACACGCCGTCCGTCCGGGTCCACCAGCAACACCGGTACGCAGTCCGCCGTGCCCACGGCCACCCACGTTTCGGGCACTTCGGTCCAAAGCCCGTCCGCCTCGCCCTCGGGAGGCCGCAGCGTGTCGCCCCCCTCCTCCACCCGGGCCTCCAGCACCCGGTCCCCGTGCACCTGGGAGACACGCGACAGCGCGCCCAGCGGAGCACCGGCCGCCGTGGCCAGCCTGCGCAGGTTCTCCTCCACCTTCGCCCGGTCATCTCCCGTGGAGAACCCCAGGTTGAGCGAGGCGAAGGGCCCCTCGGACACACCGCCCGCGCGAGTCGCGAAGCCGTGCGGAACGGGAAGCAACGAGGACGTGAGCAACTCGGTCGCCATGAGGTGGCCCTTCTAACCGTCACGCCCGCCCCGACGCACGCGGACGTCGACGTGCGCCAACCGGATGCGCCAACGGAATGATAAAATTCCCGTGCAAGTACGTTTGACAGTCCGCGTCAGCCCATTGACAATTCCGCGGACTCTTCGTGAAACGAGTTGAATCCTTTCGAACGAAGTGACGCGAACGCGCGCATGCCCTTGGGTCCCGACACCGTAGGCCGGAAGCTCCTCTGGAGCATCGCTCTGCCGGGGTTGGTGGTGGCGTTGCTGGGCGTGGGCCACTTCTGGCGCGAGGCGCGGGTGGCGGTGCAGGACGCCACGCAGGTGGAGTCGCTCGCACTCGCGGAGTTCGTCGCCTCGACGTTCATGTTACCGCAGGGGCCCGGTGCGCCCGCGCATGGCGCGGTGGCGGAGGTGCTCCACTCGGACACGCGGTTGTTCCGCTCGGTGGCGGACGTGCGTGTGCTGACGCCGGACGGGCGCGTGCGCTGGTCTCGCGAGCCGTCCGAGGTCGGCTCGGTGCACCCGGAGGCCTCGCGGCTCACCCGCCCCGGGCCGGAGACGGCGCGCTCGGCGGACGATGTCACGGAGGTGGTGCGGCCCCTGGGCGGTCCCGAGTGCGGGAGCTGTCACTCGCGCGGGGAGGTTCCGGGCGCCAGTGTCCTGCAGATGCGGATGACGGAGCCCGCGCTGCATCAGCAACTGACGAAGGTGTTCGGTGGCGCGCTGGGGTCCATGGCGGTGTTCGCCATCCTGCTCGCGCTCGTCATCGCGTTGTCGCTGCACTTCAACCTCACGCGTCCGCTGCGTCGGCTGAGCGCGGCCATGGGGCGCGCGGAGGCGGGAGATCTGCTGGTGCGCGCGGACGTGCGCGGCACGGATGAACTCGCGCGCCTGGGCGCCGCCTTCAACCAGATGCTGGCGCGGCTCACCGCGATGAAGGCGGAGGAGATCGACACCCACCGCGACCTGGAGCTGGTGAAGGAGAAGCTCGCGCTCAAGGACGAGTTGGAAGACCGGCTTCGCGAGCTGTCTCTGCTGTTCGACGTGACGCGCTCCCTCAACGCCACGCTGGAGCTGGACGAGCTGCTGGAGGCCGTCACCCGGCTGGTGGTGGAGCGGCTCCAGATTCCGGAGTTCTCCATCATGCTCGTCAGTCCGGAGGGCGCGCTGGAGGTGAAGCAGGCGTGGCCGGAGGGCCGTGGCTCGGAGGGGCTCACCTTCTCCGTGGGCGAAGGCGCCTGCGGCCGCGCGGCCCAGACGCACAAGGCGGTGTACCTGCCGGACGTCGCGGACCACTCCAGCATCTTCGCGCGGCGCGGACTGGTGACGGACGCCATGCTCACCGGCGCGCTGCTCGCGGTGCCCATGGTGCACGCGGGCACGCTCATGGGCGTGGTGAACTTCCAGCGTCCGCTCATCGCCAGCTTCTCGGCGGGGGAAATCGAGCTGCTCACCGCGGTGGCGGACATCGCGGCGGCCGCCGTGAAGAACGCCCAACTGCACGCGGAGACGGTGAAGCTCACCATGACGGACCCGCTGACGGGGGTGCCCAACCGGCGTCACCTCTTCCAGCGCATGGAGCTGGAGCTGGCGCGAGCGCAGCGCTTCGGCACGCCGCTGGCGCTGCTCATGGTGGACGTGGATCACTTCAAGCGCCTCAACGACCTGGCCGGCCACCGGGCGGGAGACGAGACGCTCCGCCGCGTCTGCGACATCCTCCGCTCGCGCGTGCGCAAGGTGGACACGCTGGCGCGCTACGGCGGCGAGGAGTTCGTCATTCTCCTCCCCCATTCCACCAAGCAGGACGCGGTGGACGTGGCGGAGAAGCTGCGTCGCGCGGTGGCGGAGACCATCGTGCTCAACCAGCCCGGCCTCCCGGGCGGCCACGTCACCGTGTCCGTGGGCGTGTCCCACTTCCCCAGCGACGCCAACACGCAAGAGGGACTCGTCGACAGCGCGGACGCGGCCCTCTATTGCAGCAAGCGCACGGGCCGCAACCGCACGACGCCGTTCGAGATGGGCATGGAGATCCACCCCGGTCGCGAACGAGGCCCCCACGCGCCTCCGACCGAGCCGACCGCCAGCGCTCCTCCCGGCAGCGTGGCCAAGGCGTAGCGCGCGGCCCGGCTGCCTCAGCGGGACACGAGCGTGCGCACCGTGGGCAACATCAGGTCCGCCCACTCCTCGTAGCCTTCCTCGGAGGGGTGGAAGCCATCCCCGGAGAAGAAGTGCGGCGAGCGGGGAAACATCTCCTGACTCGCCGAATACATGTCCACCAGGTGCAGCCCCTCCGTGCGCGCCACCTGGGCGATGGCGGCGTTGAAGGGCTCGATGCGTCCTTCGTAGAGGGCACTGGGCACCAACTTCGCGACGGGCGCCATCGCCATGTCCGCGATGTTCACCAGCACCAGGGGGGCACCCGTCTGCTTCAGACGCCGGGCGATGCGCTCCAACTCCTCCTGGAAATCCTCCACCGCCGTGCCGCGCCAGAGGTCATTGGTCCCCACCCCCAGCGTCACCAGCGTGGGTTGCGCGGCCACCGTGGCCTTGAGCTGCCCGGTGAAGACGTCGCGGACGCGCGCCCCGCTGACGCCCAGGTTGGTGAGCCCCACTGACAGCCCAGCTCGGCGCAGCCGTGAGGCGAGGCGCTCGGGATAGCCCCCGCCGCGCGGCGCGCCCACGCCCACCGCGGTGCTGTCTCCGAGCGCGACGTAGTTGACGCTCATGTCCGCCGCTCCACTACGGCATGCGCAGGGCGCGGAGCATGCGGCTGCCTCCCGGGGCCGCCACGCGCAGGAGCAGCGTGCTGCCGGCGGGCGCCGCGCGAATCGCCTTGGCCAGGTCGTCCGCGCTGTTCACCGGCTTGCGGTTGGCCTCCACCACCACCATGCCCGGCTCGAGCTGCGCGCGGTCCGCCGGAGAGCCCGGCACCACGTCGGTGATGAGGGCGCCCTGGCGCTCATTGAAGCCCGCCTGCTGCGCGGTGCGCGCATCCAGGTTCTGGAGGCTGACGCCCACGCGGCGCGAGCTCTCCTGCGAGTCGTCGCCCTGCGGCTTGCGCGAAGTCACACCCTCCAGGTCGGGCCGCGTGCCAAGAATCACCTTCACGTCCTGCTTCTTGCCTTCACGGAACACCGTCAGCGTGGAGGTGCTGCCCGGGCGCTTGAGCGCCACGGTGCGAGTGAGCTGGCCGCTGGACGTCACCGGCTGCCCATCGATAGCGGTGACGACGTCGTCGGACTTCAGGCCCGCCTTCGCCGCCGGAGAGGCAGGATTCACCTGCGTGAGGATGGCGCCCTCCGTCACTGGCAGCTTGAGCGCGCTCGACAAGTCCCGCGTCAGGTCCTGGATGCCCACGCCCAGCCACGCGCGCGTGACGGAGCCTTCCTTCTCCAGTTGGGGCACCAGCGCCGTGACGAGGTTGCTGGGCACCGCGAAGCCGATGCCCGTGCCGCCGCCGACGATGGCGGTGTTGATGCCGACGACCTCACCTCGCATGTTGAACAACGGGCCGCCCGAGTTGCCCGGGTTGATGGCCGCGTCGGTCTGGAGGAACTCGTCGTAGGGCCCCGCGCCGATATCGCGTGCTCGCGCGGAGACGATGCCCAGGCTGACGCTGGAAGCCAGTCCGAAGGGATTGCCAATGGCGACGACCCAGTCGCCCACGCGCAGCGCGTCGGAGTTGCCCAGCTTCACCGTGGGCAGCCCCTCCACCTTGTCCTTGATCTTCACCACCGCGACGTCGGTGAGCGGGTCCCTGCCCACGACGACCGCGGAGAACGAGCGCCCGTCATCCAATCGCACGGTGATGGACACCGCGTCCTCCACCACATGGTTGTTGGTGAGCACGATGCCCGTCGGCTCGATGATGAAGCCGGAGCCCGCGCCCTGGCGGAGCTGCTCCCGCCCTCCTCCCCGGCCTCCCCCACCGCCAAAGAAGCGGTCGAAGAGCGGGTTGTCCTCCATGCCCCTCGGCCCTCCGCCACCGCCACGGGCCTGCACGTCCACGTTGACGACGGCGGACTTCACCGAGTCCACCAGCGGCGCCAGCGAAGGGAGCGCCTGAGCCTCCCGGGTCGCCGGCTGGAGGTTGCCGGGCTGGCCCTGCGCGGGAGCGGGCGCCGGAGCCTGCGCCCACGAGGCCGACGGGACGGCGAGGAGCAGCGCGGTGGCCAGGGCTCTCCGGAACGCGACGGAAGAACGGTTCATATGCTCCCCAAGCTAAAGCCGAAATGCTGTCCCGCAAGCGAAACGGCCCACGGTCATCCATCGAAACATTCGAGCCCGACGCCCACGTGCCGGAAGGTCACCCCGGGCGATAGAGACGGTAGTCGAGTTCCGGAAAGACGTTGTCGCGGCCCTCCAATTGAGCAAGCCAGCCCTCGTCGATGGTGCCCGCGCGCAGTTCGTCGTGCAGCCGGAGGAAATGCCGCACGTGCTCCTGGGTGCGTCGCCTGGCGTACTCCACCATGGTGCCCGTCTTCATGATGAAGGCCCAGTCGGAGCTCTGGGCGAGCAGGAGTTCCCGCGCCGCCTGGTTGAGCGCGCGACGTTGCAGAGCCGTGGCGTCGGGGAAGTCCCGCGCGAGTTCCACCATCTTCCGCGCGCAGTGGGTCAAGTGGCGGTAGACCCAGTCGTTGGTGCCATCCAGCCACATATGGGCGTAGCCTCCCGCGCCCCAGGAGGACATCGGCGGCGTGGCCACCTGGTTCTCCGGCGTCTCGCGCAGGTCGTCCGACGGCGTCACCAGCTCGAACGTGGACTGCTCGCGCGCCGCCTTGCGGATGAGGGCTTCCAGGAACCACGGGCCCTCGAACCACCAGTGCCCGAACAGCTCCGCGTCGTAGGGCGCGACGACCACGGGCTTGCGACCTCCGAGACGCGAGGCGAGGTGCTCGATTTGTCGCTGGCGGTTGAAGAGGAAGTTGCCGGCGTGCACCGCGGCGCGCTCGCGCGCCAGCTCCGGGTCATAGGGCTGCTTGTCGTTCGTCTTCCCGGTGATGCGGTAGTACTTGAAGCCGGTGTTCTTCCGGTCCCCCGTGGGCTGGATGAAGGGACGGATGTAATCCAGGTCCAGGTCCCAGCCGATGTCCCGGTAGAACTCGCGGTAGTCCGGGTCGCCCGGATAGCCGTGCTCGGAGCTCCAGACCTGCTGACTGCTCTCCGGGTCTCTCGCGAAGGCGGCGACACCCGACTCGGTGAAGATGGGTGCGTAGGGGCCGTGCAGTGGACGCGGCGTGGCGTCCGTCAGGCCGTGCGTGTCCACGAAGAAGTAGCGGATGCGCTCGGTGGCCAGGACGCGCTCCAGACCCGGGTAGTAGCCGCACTCAGCCAGCCAGATGCCCGCGGGGTCCCTGCCGAAGTTCTGACGGTAGTGGTTGGCGGCCACCGTGACCTGGGCGCGCACGGCCTCCGGCACCTGCTGCATGAGCGGCAGGAAGCCATGCGTCGCGTTGCACGTGAGGATGTCCAGGTGGCCCGCGTCCTGGAGGCGCCGGAACGCGGCGACGAGGTCCCGACGGTAGCGGTCGTGGAAGGCCCGGCGCAGGGACTCGAAGTGGTCGCGATAGAAGCGCGCCAGTCTTCCGAAGGTCGCGTCGTTCCGGGTGCGGTGGACCTCGCGGTCGCCCAACTCGCAGAGCTGGTCCAGCTTGCGCGAGTAGCGCGTCATCAGCAGCTCGTCACGCAGCATGGTGACGAGCGTGGGAGACAGCGTCATCGACAGCCGGAACGGGATGCCGTCTTCCGCCAGGGAGTCGAAGGCGAGGAGCAACGGGAGATAGGTCTCGGAGATGGCCTCGTAGAGCCAGTCCTCTTCGAGAAAGTCCTCGTGCTCGGGGTGTCGGACGAACGGAAGATGCGCGTGAAGGACGAGTGCGAGAGAGCCCAGGCTCATGGTCGGTCGAAGTGTCCTTGCGGGTTCACGAGCGGCCCCCGCCCGAGGGCGGCTTCCGGTGCGCGTCCTGTTCCGAGGTTCCTGACGGGTGTGTCACCGCGCCAGGGGTCGTGTTGCCCGACAGGTCCGAGTAGCGCCGGTCCGACGCCCCGGAAGCACGAGGTGGTGACTCGAAGTAGCGCAGGTCCGAAGCGCCCGACGCACGAGGCGGGGACTCGAAATAGTTCAGGTCCGAGGCGCGGGGCGCGGACGCGAATTCCTCCGGGCCCGTGTTCGCGGGAGCCCGCTGTGAGGGGTCGGCGTAGCGCATGTCGGAGGCACCTGGCGCACGACCGATGTCCAGGTACTGATACGCGGGACGAGCGCCCTGCGCTTCTCCGCGCACCGCGCCATCCTGGTATCGCTGGTCGGAGGCGCCAGGAGCGCGCACCTGCCCCAGTTCGAGATACTCGAACGCATGCGGTGACGACGTGGCCTGCACGACGCCGTCCCCGTACCGCATGTCCGACGCACCCGCCGCGCGCTCCTGTGCTTCCAGGTAGCGATGCGAGGCGAGGTAGCGCTGGTCAGAGGATCCCGGTGCGCGCTCAATGCCTTGCAGATAGGTCCCGGAGCCCACCTGGGCGCCCGGTCCTTCGGGGGACGGGGGAACACCGGGCCCGACACCTTCACGGTGGACGACGGGAATGTCCTTCACACCCGCGCTGCCGGGTAGGTTCACGCGGTGCCACGTGACGTACTCGCGCTCGCGGTTCTCCTCTGTCGGGGTGGCGACGGGAGCCTCCACGGGTGCCTCGGGCTCCACCGGAATGGGCCGGCGAAGGAAGCGCACCGAGGTATCCGTCGACACGCCCGCTGGCGGAAGCGCCACGCGATTGCTGGAAGGACCGATGCGATGATTCCGCCCGTCGTGCCCGACGAAATGCGCCTCGAACCGGTACGGCCTCCCAGGTGAGAGCCCGTGGATGTAGTAGCCGCGCGACTCGAGTGCGCAATCCACTTCGCGCACGAGCGACTCACCATCGAATACACGCAGGACGGCCCGAGGATCCTCCAGTCCGTGCATCGCACGCGCGCGCGTGGCGGGACTGAAATCCCACAGGGCGAAGAGGGTATGGGGGTCCCTCGGGAGGAGCAGCGCGGTGTCGTCCTGATACTCGACAGGAAGTGGCTCCAGTCCTTCGGACTCCGCACCCACGCGGGGGGCCGAAGTTGACGCAGCTTGCTCCTGGAGATGATGCCGACGGGCCTCTGCCTCACCTCGGACGCGTGCGACGAAGAAACCCTCGATCAGCGGCTCGGCGGGGTGCTGTTCCACCGGGGGCGCTGAGGGAGGTGTCCCCGAGCCCGGCTCGGATGGGGTGGCGGGGGCCGCTTCAGCACGAGCACCAGTCTCGACCTCGGGCTCCGCGAACGTCGCCGTGTCGCGCGAACCGCGGGGCTTGGGTGGAAAGTTCACGATGTGAGCCGGACGCGCGGAGGGGGGACTGTCCGGCTTCTCGGAAGCGCGCTTGGCCGCCACGCGTTTGGGTGCGGAGACACGTCCCTGCTCCGACATCTCGGTGGCCGCCTTCCGTGGGGTCTTTGCACGCGGTTTGTCAGCGGAGAGCGAATCCGCGGGCTTCGCCGTCTCGATGATGGGTACGGCGCTTTCGACAGGGAAGTCGCTTCCCGTCGCGGGGACCGACTTCGCGGCGACGGCAGGCTCCTGCTCCGTTTCCGACACGGTCGAGCGATTCACCTCCGTGGGTGCCTCGCTCGTCGTGGGCGGAGCGGCGGCGACCTTCGGTGCTCGCTGCGCCTTCACCTTGGACGATGCGGCCAGCTCCGCCGTGGGCTCGAACTGGGGCTTTGCCTTGGACGTTGCGGCGGCGACCTTCGCCTTGGGCTCGTCCTGACGCTTCGCCTTGGACGATGCGGCGGCAACCTCCGCCATGGGCTCGACCTGGGGCATTGCCTTGGACGGTGCGGCGGCGACCTTCGCCTTGGGCTCAACCTGGGGCTTTGCCTTGGACGATGCGGCGACCTTCACCTTGGGCTCATCCTGACGCTTCGCCTTGGACGATGCGGCGACCTTCTCCTTGGACTCGACCTGACGCTTCGCCTTGGACGAACTGGCGGCGACCTTCGCCTTGGGCTCGACCTGGCGCTTCGCCTTGGACGAACTGGCGGCGACCTTCGCCTTGGATGGCGCGGCCGGAACTTTCACGGGGGGCTGTGCTTTCGCCCTGGATGACGCAGCTCCGGCCTTCACGGTCGGCCTGGCCGATACAGGCCCCGCTTTCACTGACGGTTGCCCCTTCGCCTTCGAGGGCACGGTCAGCGCCTTCACTGGCGGAGCGGCTTTGGACGCGGTCCGGGTCAACGCCTTCGACTTGGCGGAGGGCGTCATGACCTTGGCCTTCGCCGCAGCATCCCGAGTGGATTCAGGCCTCTTGGGGGCCTTGGCGGGCTCGGCCGAGGCTTTCTTCGCGGCGGGGCGCTTGCGCGGCAGCTCGATGCCCGCCAACCGGGCAAGCTTCGCTAGCGCGGGAACGAACCCGGCAAGGGCGGCGATCAACTCTTCCTTATTGAGCTTGCTGTATCCGCTCCCCAGATGCTTCCGGGCCAGCTCTCTCAGGGAGCCGACGGTGACGCTCTTGAGGTCGTCCATGGGCAAGGTCGCCTTTAGGTCGCCGGCCGTGGTGGGTCAACGTGCCAGCATTGCTTGTGTTCGTCGCCCGACCCCCTCCCCACCACCTCACCCGATGACACCCAGGATGCACCTGGGTATTCTGCCCCCGCTTTGAGCGACCTGCCCAGACTGCTCCTGTGCAGCTTCGACGTCATCCCCGGCCCTTCCGGCTCGTCACGTCGTTTGACCGAGTACCTCAAGGCGTTGCCGGATCGCTTCTCCGTGGTGGTGCTATCGGCGAAGACGCCTGACCACTCCCACATCGAGAAGTACCAGGGTGCTCGACTGCTGCGCGTCCCGGTAGGCTCGGGCGACCTCGCCTCTCGAATCCAGGCTTTCGAGCGGGCCGTCCGCCGCCAGCTCGAGAGCGAGGACTACGCGCTCGCCCACTTCACGGACCCGTTCGGCGGCTATGCCCTGTGCGAGCTGAAGGGCGACTACGGCTACCGCCTCATCTACGAGGCCCAGACCTTCCCCTCGCAGGAGCTGCGCTACACGCATCCGCAGACAGAGGGCGACCGGCGCTTCCTGTCGAAGGTCCGCAGGCAGGAGCTGTTCTGCCTGATGAACGCGGACCTCATCGTCACCGGCTCCCAGACGACGCGCTCGTACATCCAGTCGCTCGGTGCGAGCGAGGAGCTCATCCGCGTCGTGCGCGCACCGGTGGACCTCGCGCCGTTCGCGCCTGATGTCCTGGGCGCTCCGGATGGCGAGCCCCTGCGGTTGATGTACCTGGGCAGCCACGTGGGCTGGCAGGGCCTGCCGACGTTGCTGCGCGCCGTAGCGCTGGCGGGGCAACAGGTCGAGGTGCGCCTCACGCTCGTGGGAGCGCAGCACCCAGACTGGCAGCCCCATCTGGATGACCTCGTGAAGGACCTCGGCCTGAAGGACCGGGTGGAGTTCCAGCCGCCGGTGCATCACGACGACGTGGCGAAGGTGCTCGCGCTGGCGGACGTGGGAGTGCTCGCGCTCGACGACGTGGAGCGCAATCGGCTGCAGGGTGGCCCCCTGGCCAAGGTGTCCGAGTACTTCGCCGCTGGCCGTCCCGTCATCGCCACCGACCTGCCCGTCTGCCGCGAACTCATTCCAGAGGATGCGGCGCTCTTCTTCCCGGCCGGGGACAGCCGGTCCATGGCCGACCGCATCATCGAGCTGGCACGGAACGTTCCCCGTCGTGTCGAGATGGGCAATCGAGCCCGCGAGCACGCCGAGGCAGCGCTCGATGCCGGCGTCATCCGGGGCCAGTTGCTGGACCTCTACGACTCGCTATTGGAGAAGCGAACGGGTCCGGTGACGAGGTCGAGCGAGGACGATCTACCGGCGGCGACGATGGTGACGGGGACCCCCACCAGCCGGCTCGCGACGCTGCTGCCTCCGGACAGTGGGCGGGTGAAGATTCCCCAGCCCGAGAAGCGAGAGCCTGTCGCGGAGAGTCCCGCCGAGCCGCCTGTCGACGCCTCCAGTGACGACCCTCCCGTGGTGATGGGGATGGTGCTGGACGACGGGTTCGATACGCGACTCATCAAGACGGAGCCGGACGCACGCCCCATCGAACCGCCCGTCGTGATGGGTCTGCCCCTGCGCGAGAGGGCTGTCGTTCCTCCCGCGGCGACATCGAGTCCCGAGGTCTCCACCTCGAATGGAGCAACGAGTCCCGCGCCGTCAGAGCCGACGCCCCTGACGTCGACGGCCATATCCGCGGACCCGACGCCCGTCACGCCGATTCGCGCAGCGTCGACCGAGGCGACGGGGTCCGAAGAGAAGCCTACCGACCGCCAGATGGAGGCTCGCGAGGAGGACGAAAAGCCCGAGGAGCCCAGCAAGTCCGCGACACCGCACCTCGAAGATGCTCCACCTGGCCCGACGCCGGTGGAGCCACAGTCGTCCAGGACGGACGAGGAATCACGTGCCCGTCCTGAGGCTGGCGAGCCCTCGAATGGGGACGACCGCGCGGATGAAGCGCCCTCGCCCACTCCGGTCGTCCGTGCACCTGCACCGCTGAGTCTCGACGAGCCCCCTTCGCCCACGCCCATCGTTCGGGCTCCAGCGCCGCTCCAGAGGGACGAGCCGCTCTCGCCCACGCCGATCGTTCGGACTCCAGCGCCGCTCCAACGGGAAGAGCCCCCTTCGCCTACGCCCATCGTCCGGGCTCCAGCGCCGCTCCAGAGGGACGAGCCGCCCTCGCCCACGCCCATCGTTCGGGCTCCAGCGCCGCTCGATCGTGACGAGCCGCCCACCCCCACGCCCATTGTTCGGGCTCCCGCTCCGCTCCAGCGGGATGAGCCGCCCTCGCCCACGCCCATCGTTCGGGCTCCCGCTCCGCTTCCGTTCGACGAGCCGCCCTCGCCGACGCCCATCGTCCGGGCTCCGGCGCCGCTCCAGAGGGACGAACCGCCTTCGCCCACGCCCATCGTCCGCAGCCCTATCGCCGCAAGGCACGAGGACGAAGCACCTGCTCCGACGCCGATCATCCCTGCTCGCTCCGTGCTCGCCAGTCGCAGCACATCGTCGCGAGTGGAGACGCCTTCCCGTCGGATGTCTCAGCTCACCACTCCGACAAAGGGGACTCAGTCCGTCGACTCGGAGCGAGGAGCAGCCCGTACGGATGCGGTCCGCGAATCGGAGCGTCCGTCTGGGCGCACCAACTCCGTCTCCGAACCTGAGCGGTCCACAGGTCGCGCCGGTTCCTCCGCCGAATCGGACCGCCCGTCGGTTCGCGGCGCTGCCGTTCCCGAGCCAGAACGTCCTTCTGCGCGCGGCAGTTCCTCCACTGACTCTGAGCGCCCATCGGTTCGTGGCGCTGTCGTGCCAGAGCCTGAACGCCCCTCGGCACGCACGAGCGGCTCCACCGAATCGGAACGCCCGTCGGTTCGCGGTGCCCCGGTTCCCGAGCCTGAACGTCCCTCGGCACGCACGAGCGGCTCCACCGAATCGGAACGCCCGTCGGCTCGCGGTGCCGCGGTTCCCGAGCCGGAACGCCCCTCCACACGTACGGGTTCGTCCACTGACTCGGAGCGTCCCTCCGTTCGCGGTACTCCCGTCCCCGAGCCGGAGCGCCCCTCTGGTCGAACCCCATCCGTGCCCGACGTGGAACGTGCGTCAACTCGCACGGGAACCACCGACTCGGAGCGTCCCTCCGTTCGCGGAGCCACTGCCCCGGATCCGGAGCGTCCCTCGGGCCGGACCACGTCCGTGTCCGAGTTGGAGCGCGCGTCAGCTCGCACGGGAACCACCGACCCGGAGCGTCCCTCGGGCCGAGGAGCCGTCCCCGAGCTCCCTCCACGAAGCACCGACCCGGAGCGACACACCCCGCGCCCCTCGGGCATCGTCGAACCCGAGCGTCCGCGCGGCGCCTTTGACGCCGACCGACTCCCGCCCCTGGTCCGCCCGACCCCGCCCACCGAGCCCGGCCGCACCGCATCACTCCGTGGAAGCGCGACCGATCCCGAGCGTCCACCCCCCGTCCTCACCCCGGGCCCCGTCCTCACCAGCACGGACCGCCCCGCCCCCCTCCTGGGCGACCTCCCCTCCCTCGATACGGATCGCGGTCCGCCGATCCTCCGGCCCGGCGCTCCAACGTCGGACACGGACCGTTCCGCCCGAAGCGAACCCGACCGCCCACCCGCGCTGCCCCCTCGCGCCAGCGCGCCGCCGCCCCCCGTCCCCCGTCAGCGCCCTCCCCGGCTGATGTCCGTGGACGGACCGCCTCGGCTGGAGCCCATCGACGGAGCCGCCGCTCGCCCCGCGCTGAAGGCCGCCACCTCGGCCGCCGAACCCGAGGACGAGCCCGAGGAGATCTCCGAGGACGAAGCCCAGGCCATCGAGGATGGTGATGACGCGGGGCCTACTCCATCCCACTCCCGCCCACGTCTCGATGAACCGGACGAAATCAGCAGCGACGAGGTGGAGGAGGCCGAGGTCTCCGTCAGCAGCGCCGCGCAGCTGATCGAAGACGAGGACGAACTCCAGGAGGCCGAAGCCGAGGAGGCCCTCCCGGAGCCGGCCACGGACGACGACGGCCCCGCGCCCGAGCCCCTCTCCTCGACGCTGAATCCCTGGTTCGCCCAGCTCGCCCACGGGTACTGTCCACCCGAAGGCACTCGGTTCGCCCGTCACACGCCCCCCACCACCTTCCCGGGGCGGGATGACGATACGGATCCGTCCCGATTGCCCCCCACGCCCCGTGCACAAGGCGTCGTTCGCGGCAAGGGCTCGTGAAGCAGCCAACCGAGCACCCTCCGGAAACTTTCCAAGCTTCACGCCCGCCCAGTAGGATGTTGCGGTTTTCACTGCACTTTTTACGGGTGAAAGGGCTTCATGGAGCGCCGCGTCCTCATCGTTGAAAGCCAAAACGACTTCGCCCTCAGCATGGCGACCGTGCTCAAGAGCGCGGGTTACCAGACCGCCATGGCGGCGACTGCCACGGATGCGCAGCGCGAGCTGGAGAAGCGCCGGCCGGATCTCGTCGTCCTCCGAGCCGAGCTGCCGGATCAATCCGGGTTCACGCTGTGCGGGCAGATCAAGAAGGGCAAGTGGGGCCAGAATCTCAAGGTCCTGCTCCTGTCCTCCGACACGGGAGTTGAAGGTCTCACGCAGCACCGGCAGACGCCGGGCGCCGCGGACGGCTACCTCGTCATCCCCTTTGAAATGGGGGAGCTGGCGTCGCTGAGCACGGGCATCGTCCCCCCGGGGACGGATGAGTCCGACGCGTCCCTTGACGCGGCGCTCTCAGGCAACGGCCCTCGCGAGGCCCCGCCTCCGATGCCGGCCATCCGCACCAGTCCGGGCGGTCCGCCCAAGCTTCCCAAGCGCGAGCGCCGCAGCGCGATGACGGAAGAGGACCGCGCGTTCCTCGACCGCGCGTTCCAATCCATCGCCGACCGCAAGGCGGAGCTGCTGGCGGAGTCGCGCCAGCTCAAGCGCCCACCTCCGCGCCGCGAGCTGATGGGCACGCCGGAGGGGAAGATCCAGATCCTCCGCGACGAGCTGAAGACGCGCGAGGCCCAGCTCGCCCGCCTCTCCGAAATCTGGAGCGTGCGCGAGCGCGAACTCCTGTCCGGCGAGGACCGGCTCCACGAGAAAGACGTGGAGCTGCAGGGCCTCAAGATGCAGGTCGACGACCTGTTGCGCCGCTTCAACGAGGCGCAGCAGGCCATGCTCCAGAAGGAACGCGAGCACGGCGCCACCGTCGATGATCTGCTGCTCCAGAAGTTCTCCTCGGAGAAGGACCTCATCGAGGTCGTCGCCTCCAAGGAGAAGGACATCAACCTGCTGCGCAAGGAGGTCCACAACCGCGAGGACGAAGTCGCGCGGCGTGGCACCGACCTGGAGCACCTCCGAGCCGAGTACGACAAGCTGGAGAAGCTCCACAACGTCGTCACGCTGGAGTTCGAGGTCAAGGAGCAGAAGCTCCATGACACCGTCCGCGCGAACGAGGCGGAGATCGCCCAGCTGGGCAAGCGCGGTGACGACTTCGAGTCGGAGCTGGGCCGCACCGTCAGCGAGAGGGATCAGCGCTACGCCGAGCTGGACGGGGAGATTCAGGCCCTCCAGGAGCGGCTGCAGCAGACGGAGCAGGAGCGCGACACCACCGTCCGCGGCCTGGAGACCCGAGCCGCCTCCGCCGAGGAGCACGGCGCCCGGGGCGACGCGGAGATCATCCGGCTGAACGCGGAGCGCGACGCGCTCGAGGCGCGGCTCAGCCAGCAGGTGGCGGATCTGGAGTCCGATCTCGCGCGCACCACGAGCGAGCGCGAACAGCTCCGGATGGACAAGGACGCCCAGGAGACGGAGCTCAATCAGCGCGTCGAGGATCGCGACGCGAAGATCTCCTCCCTGGACCGCGAGCTGGCGGAGACCATCGCTCACAACGAGCGCACCGAGGCGGACCTCAACTCCAGCATCCAGCAGCAGCTGGAGCGCATCGGCGAGCTGGAGGGCGAGGTCGAGGCCGTCAAGGCGCACCTGGCCGACCGCGAAGCCGAGCTGTCTGGCGAACTCCAGGCACTCACCGACGCGAAGAACGCGCTGGAAGAGGACCTCACCGGCCGTCTCGAGGCGCTGCAGATCGCCAAGGACGCGCTGGAGGAAGACCTCACCCGGCAGCTCGAGGACGTGCGCGCGGCGAAGGCCGAGCAGGAAGCCGACCTCACCGGGCAGATCCAGGCCCTCACCTCGCAGCTCGAGGAATCGCAGCGCCTTGGCGAGCAGCTCCAGGCGCGCGTCGCATCGCTGGAGGACACCGTCGCCCAGCGCGAGTCCACCATCGAGGGGCTCCAGGGTGACGTCGCGGCGAGGGATCAGCGCATCTCCGAACTGACGGGAGACCTGGAGGCCACCAGCCAGACGCTCTCGCAGACGCAGGACACGCTGGCTCGCACCGAGCAGCAGCTCGCGGACACGCAGAACACCCTGGCGAGCACGGAGCAGACGCTCTCCGAGACTCGCGGCGAGCTGGAGGCCACCAGCCAGACGCTGAGCGAGACGCAGACGCGGCTGGCCCAGACGGAAGAGGCGCTGTCCACCACGCGCGGCGAGCTGGAGGCCACCAGCCAGACGCTCGCGCAGACCCAGGACACGCTGGCTCGCACCGAGCAACAGCTCGCGGACACGCAAGGCACGCTGGCCCAGACGGAAGGCTCGCTGGCGGAGACTCGCGGCGAGCTGGAGGCCACCACCCAGGCGCTCACCCAGACGCAGAACACGCTGGAGGAGACGCGCGACGAGCTGGGCACCACCACCGCGCACCGCGACGCCCTCAAGGTCGAGCTGGACGAGACCCACGGGGCGCTGCAGACGACGCAAGCCGCGCTGGCGAGGACCACCGGCGAGCGGGATCAGCGCATCGCCGAGCTGCAGGCCCTGGGCGAGGCCAAGGACGCGCTGGAGCAGCTGCTCACCGGCCAGATTGGCCATCTGCGCGGAGAGCTCGCGGAGACGCTGGGCAACTACGAGGCGGAGCGGGCCGCGCACGAGAAGCTCGCCGCCGAGACGAGCGCGAACATCGAGGACCTCACCAGCGAGCGCGACGGACTGCGCTCGGAGCTGGAGGCCACCAGCCAGTCGCTCGAGCAGGTGCAGGGACAGCTCGCCGCCACGAGCGATGCGCTGTCCCGTGAGCAGCAGGCGCACACGACCAGTCGTCAGCAGGCGGCCAGCGCCCAGTCCGCGCTGGAGGCGGAGCTCAACGACGCGCGCAACCAGGTGGAGGAGCTGGGCGAACAGCTCACCATCACCAAGCACGAGCTGGGCGCTCGGGTGGCGGAAGTCACCCAGCTGTCGTCCCATCTCGCTCAGGTCGAGGACACGCGGGCCAACCTCAAGGAGCGGCTGGACGCGCTCACCGAGGAGTCCCAGCGCCGCGAGGAGCTGCTCCAGAACGACCTGGCCACCAAGGGCAAGGAGCTCTCGGACACGCTGCGCAAGCTCACCCAGGTGACGCAGGAGAAGATGCGTCAGGCCGAGGTGCTCAACCGCGAGGTCGCCACCCGCACCGAGCAGCTCAAGGCGCTGGAGACCAAGCTCCAGACGCAGGCCGCCGACGCCAAGCGCCACGCGGACGGACTCGGCCAGCAGATGGCCGGGCTCAACAACCAGTTCGAGCTGGCGAAGAAGACGCTCGGCGAGCGCGAGGAGCAGCTGCGCGCGGCGGGTGCCCAGCACCAGAAGCTGGTGCAGGAGCGCGACGGCGTCTCCGGTCAGCTCCAGCAGTCCGAGGCCCGGCTCCAGCAGCAGGCCCAGCAGGCGCAGCAGGAGCGCGCCGAGGCCAAGCGAGCCTCCGACGAGCTGGCGGCGAAGCTGGCCAAGGCCGAGCAGCGCGTCGCGCAGCTCACGCAGGAGGCCCAGGCGAAGGCCGCCGACGCCGACGCGAAGGCCAAGGACATGCAGGGTCAGCTCGCCACCCGCACCAAGAAGGTGCAGGACCTGGAGCTGGCGCTGGAGAACGCCCAGGGCGCCAAGGCCCGCGCGGAGAAGGACCTGGTCGCGAAGGTGTCCGCCGCCGAGGGCAAGGCCAACGAGGCCGCCGCCCGACTGGCCACCGCCCAGAAGGAGCGCAAGGACCTGGAGGCGCGGCAGCTGCGCGAAATCGATGAACTGGGCGCCAAGCAGAAGGCCGAGCTGGAGCGTCGCGAAGCCATCAAGACGCAAGAGGTGACGCGCCTGCAGCAGTCCGTGCAGGAGAAGAGCAAGGCGCTCAAGGTCGCGGAGCTGGAGCTGGCCCGCTTCAAGAGCAAGTCACCCGCCACCCCTGCCCCGGTCGCGGGCAAGGCCGCCAAGGCCGCGGCTCCCTCGGACGACGACGAACAGCTCGCCCTGCGCACGCAGCTCAATCAGATCATCCCCGCCGCGGCCGCTCCCGCCGCGGCTGCTCCCGCGAAGGCCGCCAAGGCCGCCGCGAAGCCCGCCGCCGCGAAGAAGGCCGCCCCCGCCCCCGCCTCCGCGGCCACGCCGCTGGGTGGCGAGGAGTCGGAGCCCACCGACCGCACCATGCTCGTGCAGCTCCCCGTCGGTGGGGTGAAAGAGGATGACGACTGGACGGCGCTGGTGGACGAGCTCGACAAGTAGCTCGCTGCCCGGGGGCCGCCGCCACGGTGGCGGCCCTCGCCGGAAATCCCTACCTCGCGCTGTCTGGAGTTCCGGCACCCGCCGGGAAACCGGCACGGGGGCCGGGGAGCCTCAGGCGGTGTCGCGAGCCTTCGGGCCGCGACATCCATGCCCTACCGAGGCGGAAAACTCAGAGGGCGGCGCGCGCGTCGCGCACCAGTTCCTTGAAGTGCAGGCTGGCGAGGACGTCGCGGAGGGAAGCCTCACGCCCGACGCTGTGCGCCTGCATCTGCGCCTCACGCCAGCGGCTCACCAGCGTCCGCACGGCGATGTACGACAGCAGCAGGGGGAAACCACCCGGCAACAGGATGATTGCCAGCGCCATCACCATCCTCATCCACGCCCACACCATGACCACGGACCTCGCTGCTTTCCTTCGTGAGTTGCGCCATAGAGATGCACGACGTGTGCCCACGGTGCGCAAATAATTTCCCCACGTTTTTCCGCAGGGTTGGAGGGCAGCGAGGCAGGAAGGTTGGGGACGAAGGCCACGGACCCTGGCATTTTTGCCGCAGTCGCCTGGGGGGCGTCGGTTAAGTTCCACCGGGTGAGCACCCCTTCGACGGCAGAGATCCGCACCTTCACCAGCGTGGCGGACGCGGAGAAACACCTGGAGCAGGTGGGATACCTGCCCTCCCCGGAGATCGCCACGGCGGCCTTCCTGGCGGACCGGATGGACAAGCCCATCCTCGTCGAAGGCCCCGCGGGTGTGGGCAAGACGGAGCTGGCGCGGGCCATGGCCACGGCGCTGGGCCGCGAGCTCATCCGCCTCCAGTGCTACGAGGGGCTGGACGAGGCCAAGGCCCTCTATGAGTGGGAGTACGCCAAGCAGCTGCTCTACACCCAGCTCCTCAAGGACAAGATTGGGGAGATGGTGCAGGGCACCTCCACGCTGTCGGAGGCGGCGGACCGGCTGGCCTCGAGCGACGCCGTCTTCTTCTCCGAGCGCTTCCTCCTGCCGCGCCCCATCCTCCGCGCCCAGCTCTCCGAGCGCCCCGCCCTGCTGCTGGTGGATGAAATCGACAAGGCGGACCCGGAGTTCGAGGCCTTCCTGCTGGAGGTCCTCTCCGACAACGCCGTCACCATCCCCGAGCTGGGCACCTTCCACGCCAAGCACATCCCCCGCGTGCTGCTGACGTCCAACAACGCGCGCGAGCTGTCCGACGCGCTCAAGCGCCGTTGCCTGCACCTGCACATCGACTTCCCGGACCGGGAGCGGGAGCTGCGCATCGTCCGCTCGCGGCTGCCCCACGTGCCGCAGATGCTGGCCGAACAGGTGGTGGAAGCCGTCGCCGCCATCCGCGCCCTGGACTTGAAGAAGGCGCCCTCCATCAGCGAGACGCTGGACTGGGCGCAGAGCCTGGTGCTGCTCAACGCGGAGCAGCTCACCTCGGACGTCGTGGCCTCCACGCTCAATCTCGTCCTCAAGTACGAGGGCGACATCGAGAAGGCCCGCGCCAACCTGCCGCAGATCGCCCAGGCGTGAAGCCCTTCATGACGCCCGCCCTCCCGGGGGCGGCGGGAGGGTGTCCGACAGACGGTGTATGCTCGGGGCTCGCGCCCACCGAGGCCCTGGCTCACTTGTGCTCCTGAAGGAACGCTTCCAGATCACCCGGCCGCTCGAGGAGCTGGAGCTCTCCCTCGTGCGCGCGTCCCTGGCGACGCCTGGCCTGCTCGACGAGCGCGAGGAGGCCGTGCTGCGCACCGCGCTGTCACTCGCGCGGCTCTACAAGGTCCAACACGGGGGGCTGGACGTGGGTGTGGGCGCCCTGCTCACGCCGTTCCGCGAGGAAGTGGAGCGCCGGCTCACGCCCGTGCTCGGTGGGCTCCGGCCTCCGACGCGAGACAGGCTGGTGCCCCACGTGAGGGACTTGCGCGAGCACGCCGCGAAGGCGCGTGACGGCGTGGTGGCCCGGCTGCGAGGGCGTGTCCCTCCGGAGGCGTTGGACCGCGAGCTGCGTCACAAGGAACTGGTGATGGTGACGGGGGGCGGAGGCGGCACCGCCTTCGTGTACCTGGGCGTGATGAGCCTGCTGGCCGAGCACGGCCTGGAGCCGAAGCTGCTCGCGGGCGCGTCCATGGGCGCCATCCTCGCCATCATGCGCTCGCGCATGGCTCTCTTCGACCCCACTGAGATGATCAACATCGTCCGGGGGCTGTCCTTCCGGAAGCTCTTCCGCTTCATCTCCACGGAGAGCCGCTACGGTCTGCCCGCGGCGCTGCGCCTGTTCCTGCGCGCGGGCCTGGGACGTTTCTTCGGCGCGGGCCCCGAGGGCAGCGGCTTGCGCCTCAAGGACCTGCCAGTGCCCACGCTCATCTCCGTGGGCGGCATCCGCCGAGGCATGCTTCCCCGCCCGCTCGAGTATTACGAGCGCCTGATGGGCACCAGTCCCCTGGGCCTGCTCAACCCCGCGGGCGTGGCGCGCCGCATCCAGGCCGCCATGGGCGCCATGGCGGAGCTGTTCACCCGCCCCGAAATCACCGTGCGCCTGCACCTGGGCTCGGACGACTCCACCGGCGAATTCGACGCGCTCGACGCCGCGGGCTTCTCCTCCGCGCTGCCCGGCGTCATCCACTACGACGTGCTGCGCGAGGACCCTCGCATGCACTCGCTGCTCGATGACCTGCTCGCGCACCACGGCGTGGCGAGACTCATCGACGGGGGCCTCGTCGACAACCTCCCCGCGAAGGCCGCGTGGAAGGCCGTCGCGCGAGGACGCATCGGCACGCGCAACACCCTCATCCTCGCGCTGGACGGCTTCGCGCCCCGACTCGCCACGCCCTTCTGGCTCCCCCTCCAGCGCCTGGCCGCGATGACGGTGGCCCCCAACCTGCCCTACGCCCATCACATCAAGCGCTTCTCCCGCACGCTGTCACCGCTGGATGTCGTGCCCTCCGTGGAACTCGCGTCCAAGGCGCTCCACTACGGCCGAAAGGCGCTCGCCGAGGACCTGCCCTTCTTGCGACGCATGCTGGCCCCACTGCCACACGTGCTCTGATTTCCCTGAAACGGCTTTCACGCTTTGACCTCATAGGGTCCAGTGGCTAGAAGGGCCGGGCAGTCCCACTTCTTACAGGCCGAAGGAACCCCCGCATGAGCTCGACCTCGACCAGTGTTTTGCGTGCCGACCAGATATGGCTCGACGGCAAATTGGTGAAATGGGACGAGGGCCACGTGCATGTGATGACGCATGCGCTGCACTACGGGCTCGGCGTCTTCGAGGGCATCCGCGCGTACAAGACGCATGATGGCCAGCTGGCGGTGTTCCGCCTGCGCGAGCACATCCAGCGGCTGCTCGACTCGGCGCACATCTGCATGTTGAAGATGCCGTACACCGAGGACGAGCTCGTCGAGGCGTGCCTGGACCTGCTGCGCAAGCAGAAGGACCTGTTCGCCAACGGCGCGTACCTGCGGCCGGTGGCCTTCATGGGCGATGGCGCCATGGGCCTGGGCGCGGTGAACCCCACCCGCGTGGCCGTGACGGCGTGGGATTGGGGCGCGTACCTGGGCGACAAGGGCATCCGCGAGGGCATCCGCGCCAAGGTCAGCTCCTTCACGCGCCTGCACGTCAACGTGAACATGGTGCGCGGCAAGATTTCCGGCCAGTACGTCAACTCCATCCTCGCCAAGCGCGAGGTGGTGCTGGCGGGCTACGACGAGGCCATCCTCCTGGACATCAGCGGCTTCGTGGCCGAGGCGTCCGGGGAGAACATCTTCATGGTGAACAAGAAGGGCGTCATCAAGACCCCACCCTTGTCCTCGCCCATCCTCGACGGCATCACCCGCGACACCGTCCTCAAGATTCTCCGCGACAGCGGTCGCACCGTGGATGAGGTGACCTTCACCCGCGACGCGCTCTACATCTGCAACGAGATCTTCTTCACCGGCACCGCCGCGGAAATCACCCCCGTGCGCGAGGTGGACGACCGCACCGTCGGGACCGGCAAGCCCGGCCCCATCGGTACCTTCGTGCAGGACATGTACTTCCGCACGGTCCGGGGCATGGAGCCGCGCTACGCCGAGTGGCTCACCTACGTCTGACCCCCGGCGCCAGGCCTCCGGCGCCGTCCGGGGTAGGGAGCCTGCCTCCCTGCCCCCAGACCCCGGGAATCATCCCTTCTGCCCTCCCAACGCGGGTTTGGGCTAGAAAGGGGCCCGATGGCACCCGCCGGACACGCCTACGACGACAATCCGTTCAAGCTTGAGAACCCTTCCATCCTCGACATCGCTCCCGCGGAGCCGAAGTCGGTGGAGGAGACGGGGCTCAAGATGGGACTGCTCGCGGACATCGCGCTGAAGTTCCTCTATTACACCGGCACCGGCACCGGCATGGTCATCGCGGCCGAGATGCGCCTTCCATGGTCGGGCGTCATCGAGCACGTGGTGGACTTCCTCGCCACGGAGAAGCTGGTGGACCTGCGCGGCGGCAAGGGCTTCGGCCGCGCGTCCGTGGAGTTCATCCTCACGGAGAAGGGCCGCGAGTACGCCCGCGACGCGCTCACCCGCACCACGTACGTGGGCCCCGCCCCCGTGCCCATTGAGCAGTACAACGCGCTCATCACCAGCCAGACGGAGGAGACGCCCGTCGTCAGCCAGGAGGAGCTGGTGATGGCGCTCAGCCACCTCACCGTCCCCGCCGAGCTGATGGACAAGCTGGGCCCCGCGGTGAACTCCGGGCGCTCGCTCTTCCTCTACGGCCCCCCGGGCAACGGCAAGACGAGCCTCGCGGAGGCCGTCTCCCACATGTTCGGCGGCGAGGTCTACGTGCCGCACTGCCTGGAGATCGGCAATCAGATCATCCAGGTGCATGACCACCTCATCCACACGCCCGTCTCGCTGGAGATGGGCGGCGATGCGTCCGGCCGCCGTCAGAGCTTCGAGATGGACAACCGGTGGATGCTCTGCCGCCGGCCCGCCGTCGTCGTCGGTGGCGAACTCACGCTGGAGACCCTGGACCTCATCTACTCGGAGAGCACCCGCTTCTACGAAGCCCCGTTCCAGGTGAAGGCCAACGGCGGCATGCTCCTCATCGACGACTTCGGCCGCCAGAAAGTCCACCCCACAGACCTTCTCAACCGGTGGATCGTTCCCCTGGAAAAGCGGGTGGACTTCCTCACCCTCCATACCGGCAAGAAGTTCGAAATCCCATTTGATCAGCTTCTCGTCTTTTCCACGAATTTGGACCCCAAGGAGTTGGTGGACGAGGCGTTCCTGCGCCGCATCAAGTACAAAATCGAGGTCACCAATCCCGACGAGGAGTCCTATCGGGAGATCTTCCGCCGGGTGTGCGAGGCGGCGGGAATTCCCTATGTGGACCAGGCCGTCACGTACCTCGTCGAGCACTATTACAAGCCCAGGACGATGCAGCTTCGCGCGTGCCATCCCCGCGATTTGGTGGGGCTCATCAAGGACGCGGCCCGGTACCGGCAGATACCGCCGGCCCTGTCCAAGGACCTGCTCGACCAGGCGTGCGAGGTCTTCCTCGTCAATCTCTAGTGGATTTCGTTGTTACAACCGTGCGGAATTTCTAGAATCCGCATGCCGTTGTATCGCTCGGCCGCACGCTTCGGTCTCCGCCCCGCGGGGATACGACGCAAGAAGGAGCCGCAGTCCGTGAAGGAACGCTACCAGGACATCGACGAGAAGAACGAGGCGCTGCGCGAGTACCTCGACATCTACAAGGACAAGCAGCCAGCGCGTGACTTCCTCGAACAGTTCGAGATGTCGTGGATCTACCACGACGCCGCACTGGAAGGCGTGGTCTACACCCACCAGGAACTGAAGGCCGCGCTGTTCCCCAGTCGCGCGAGCGCCGAGGCCTCCATGATTCCGGTGGTGCTCGAGATTCGCAATCACAAGGCCGTCTGCGACTTCATTCGCGAGGAAGCCGCGGGCGCCAAGAAGCAGGCGCAGATCACCCTCACCACCATCAAGCGGATGCACGACCTCTTCCTCGGGAACACCCCGGAGGCATTGGCCGAGCGAGCGCGCATGGAGCGACGGGAGCGCACGGAGAAGGAGCTCGCCAAGGAGCGCGAGCGCTCGGGGCTGCGCAAGGACATGCCGCTGCACCGCACGTACTTCCACGACATCCACCAGCCCGCGAAGATCCAACCGGCGCTGGAGAAGCTCGTGGACTACACGGCCAGCGCCGAGTTCCGCGAGTTCCATCCCATCAAACAGGCCGCCACGGTGCAGCACAGCTTCCTGCAGATCTTCCCGTTCACCGAGCACAGCGGGAAGGTGGGGCGCATGTGCAGCAACCTCATCCTGCTGCGCAATGGCTACATGCCCGCCGTCATCCACTCCATTGACCGGCAGCGCTATTACGAGTGCTTCCGGGGCCCGGTGGCGCAGTTCCGCACGGTGCTGATGGACGCCATGGAAAACTCGCTCGACAACGGGGTGAAGTACTTCAGGGACCTCGGGCGCAAGTACAAGGCCATCAACAACTAGTTGGACCTCCTCAAGGGGGCAGGAAGGCGTCCGGGCACACGGCCTTCCGCCCCTCCGTGAACGTCGGGGGGGGCGTTTGCACCATTGATGTGCGGGTGACACCGCGCCCTCAATGTCGAGGAGACAACATCCGGCATCTCGAAACCCGAGGCCGGAGGAAGTAAAGAAGACCATCCATGCCCGTGACCCAGTCCTTCAACAGCCGCCGTGCCCAGGGAACCATCGGGGGCGAGCTGACGGAGCCTCCGCCACCGCGACTGGCCCTGCTATCGGCCCGGGACAAGCTGGACCGGCTGCTCCAGGTGGCCAAGGGGCACCGCAAGGCGCTCATCCTCACGCACGACAACCCGGACCCGGACTCGCTGGCCGCCGCGGTGGCGCTCGCCCACCTGCTGGAGCGCCGAGCGGACGTGGAGGCCCACGTGGGCTACGGGGGCATCATCGGCCGGGCGGAGAACATCGCCTTCGTGAAGGTGCTGCGGCTGCCCATCTCCCACGTGTCGCAGATCGACTTCGACGAGTACGACCTCTTCGGGTTGGTGGACACGCAGCCCAAGGTGGGCAACCACTCGCTGCCCGTGCGGCTGGAGGCCCACCTCGTGGTAGACCATCACCCGCTGCGCGAGGAGAGCCTGGCGTCGCCCTTCGCGGACGTGGGCGGGGACTTCGGCGCGACGTCCACCATGCTGGTGGAGTACCTGCGCGCCGCGCGCGTGGAGCCCTCCGTCGAAGTGGCCACCGCGCTGTTCTACGGCATCAAGGCGGACACGAGGGACCTGGGCCGCGAGACGACGCAGACGGACATCGACAGCTACCTGTGGCTGTTCCCGCGCATGGACAAGTCGATGCTCGCGCAGATCGAACACCCCGAGCTGCCGGCGCGCTACTTCCAGCTGTACCACACGGCTTTCGAGCGGGCGAAGGTCTACGGCACCGCCATCGTCACCGACCTGGAGGAGGTCTACTCCCCGGACATGGTGGCGGAGGTCGCCGAGCGGCTGATGTTCCTCGAGGGCACGAAGTGGTCGCTGGCCTTCGGCACGTACCGCAACCAGCTCTACTTCAGCCTGCGCGTGAAGGACCGGCGGATGAACGCGGGCCGGCTCATCCGCGAAATCTTCGAGGACTACGGCGGCTCCTCCGGCGGCCACGGCAGCATGGCCGGCGCGCGGCTGCCGCTGTCGGGCAAGGCGGCGCAGCGCAAGGCGCTCAAGCGTGAGCTGGTGAGTCGCTTCCTGGAGGCCTTCGGCGTCTCGGACGAACGTCCCGTGTCGCTGCTCTCCGCGCAGGACTCGTGATCTACTGGGACTACAACGCCGCCGCGCCTGTCCGGCCGGAAGTCGCGACGGGGCTCGCGCACGCCCTCGTCCACGGTGGCCATGGCAATGCCTCCAGCGTGCACGCCGCCGGCCGCGAGGCCCGCGCCAGGCTGGACGCCGCGAGAGCCCGGGTGGCGCGCGTGCTGGGCTGCGAGCCGAAGGAAGTCTGCTTCACGGCCTCGGGCAGCGAGGCGGATGCCCTGGCCCTGGTGGGCGCGTGGCATGCGCGTCCCTCGCCGGAGCGACGTCGGCTGGTGACGTCGGCGGTGGAGCACCCCGCCCTGCTGGGCGCGGTGGCGCAGCTCGAGCGGGAAGGCGCGCAGGTGGTGCGAGTCGCCCCAGGCCCGGATGGGCGCGTGCGCGAGGAGGACCTGCTCGCGGCGCTGACGCCGGACACCGCGCTGTGCTCGCTGATGTGGGCCAACAACGAGACGGGCGTGGTGCAGCCCGTGGCGGCCGTCGCCCGCGCGTGCCGCAAGCAGGGCGTGATCTTCCACACGGACGCGGTGCAGGCGGCGGGCAAGCTCCCGCTGTCGCTGCGCGAGGTGGACGCGGATCTGCTGTCGTTGTCGGCGCACAAGTTCGGCGGGCCCTCGGGCGTGGGCGTGCTGGTGGTGCGCAAGGGCGTGGACGTGCGCGCCCTCACCCCCGGACACCAGGAAGGGGGCCGTCGCGGAGGGACGCAGAACATCCCGTATGCGGAGGCCCTGGCGCTCGCGCTGGAACTCGCCGCGGGTGAGCAGGCGACGCTGGCGGCCCGGCTCGGCGCGCTGCGCGACGACTTCGAGCGCGCGGTGCTGGAGTCGGTGGTGGGCGTGACGGTGAACGGCGCGGGTGTGGCCCGCGTGCCCAACACGAGCAACCTGCGCTTCGATGGCGTGGAGGGCGAGGCGCTGCTCATCGCGCTCGACCTGGATGGCGTCTGCGTGTCGATGGGCGCTGCCTGCGCGTCCGGGACGTTGACGCCCTCGCACGTGCTCCGGGCCATGGGACTGTCAGCGGTCCAGGCACGCGGAAGCCTCCGCTTCAGCCTGGGGCCCGACACCCGCGAGGACGATGTGCGCCGCGTCGTCGACGCACTCCGTCGTCACGTGCCCCTGGTTCGCGCCCTCGCGGGCTAGGTCCTCTTCGCGCCCGACGCACGCGCGTGGCCCCGCGTCCTTGCACGCCGCCACGTACGTCAGGCGCACTTGACGCATATCCATCCCCGCCGAACCACGAGCATCCTCCTGTGAATGCCGCGTCCCCCTTGGGGGCATGGGCGCTTGATGAAGGCGACTCCGGTGGAAAGCATCATCCCCACTGCCGACAAATCAGGGGGGCTGCAAATGGGTCAGGGTTCGAAGGGGCTGGGGTTTCTGAGGAATCGGTTCGCGGTGCTCGTGTACGGGCTCGCGCTCGCATGTGGCCCGGGCTCGGCGGAGCTGGGGGCCGGTGACACACAGCGCCCTGGAACGGAGACGGGTGCGACTCGAGTCACCGCGCTTCGGGGTGACACGAGCGCCGCTGGCGACGACCCGGCGCTGTGGGAAGAGCAGATGACACCGCTCAACGCGAAGGAGTTGTTCCGGAGCCAGTGCCCCTCGGCGGCCGACGCGCAGGGCCCCACGCTGTACGTCGCGAACACGGGGCCCCGGGATGCAGAGGCTCCGCTGGGCTCCTCGGACAATCCCTTCCCCACCATCATGGCGGCGGTGAAGGTGGCGCAGCCGGGCGACGTCATCCAGGTTCGCGAAGGGACGTATCCCGAGCAGGTCGCCATCAATCCACTGAAGGCGCGCGCCGGAACGGCCACGTCGCCCATCGTCCTGAGGGGGGAGCCGTCGCGCCGACCTCGCATCGTCCCTTCAACGACCGACGTGGGCAGCCTGCTGGTGCTGAGCCAGCCCTATTGGATCGTCCAGTCCGTGGAGGTGGACGTGCTCGAGCGCCCCTCGTTCGCCGCGCTCTTCGAGGACAGCACCACCTGCTCGCAGTTGACCGACTCCGTGCTCCATGGCGGCCGGGCTGGCGGAGGGGTCGTCGTCAGCGATGCGACTCGCGTGCTCGTCGACGGCAACGCCATCCACGACTTCTCCAGGACGGGCCTCGACTCCCACGGGGTGGCGGTGAAGGGCTCCTCGCGCGAGGTTTTCATCCTGGAGAACACCATCCACGATGCGTCGGGCGACGGCGTGCAGTGCCAGCCCAGTGAAGCGAGGCCGTCCACCGTCTTCATCGAGCGAAACCAGATGTACGACTGCGGCGAGAATGGCATCGACGTCAAGGCGTGTGACGACATCGCCATCTACGAGAACGTCCTCTTCCGCTTCCCCAACCTGGAGCGCTACCCGTGGCAGGAGAAGACCTCCGCCGCCGAGGCGGTGTTGATCCACGAGGACGCGACGAACATCCAGATTGTCGGCAACCTCGTCTTCCAGGCGGGCCGCGGCATCTCCATTGGCGGGACGTCCCCGGTGGACAACCCCGTCAACGTGCTGGTGCAGGGCAACAGGGTGACGGACATCTACAACTTCGCGAACCGGCACAACGGCCAGGGCATCCGCGTCGTGAGGGCGCAGGGAGTGCGTGTGCTCGGCAACCTCATCGAACGCACGGCGGACTCGGGCCTGCGACTGGCCGCGGACGAGCCCTTCGTCGTCTCGGACCTGACCGTCTTCGACAACACCCTGAGGGACATGCGCAGCTTCGTGAAGCTGGGCCGCGACACGTCCCGCCCCGGCCTGCGGTTGGACCGCAACCGCTACGAAGGAGCGAGCGGCATCTTCAGCGCCTTTGGACTCCTGTCCGAAGGTGACTTCGCGGCCTGGCACGGCAGGCTCACACCCTACGGACTCGAACAGCACTCCGTGCGAGTCACACCGGGAGACCCCGATGACCTCCCGCTCCCCATGTTCATCCCCACCGCCCTACCAGTTCTGCTCGGGGAGTGACTTCTCACGCACGTCTTCGTCCGGTTGGCCGTAGCCTGGCATCCCGTCCTCGCGCGGCTCATCGGGCTTGGGCGGAAGCCGCTGGGGAAGGTCCTCGCGTGTCTTGCGCTCGGGGGCGGGCTCTTCGGGCTGGGGCTTCGGAGGCTGGGGCTGGGTGGCCATGGCGATCCTCGGGGTGCGGACATGCACGCTCGGAAGGAAGCATCTCCATCCCCTCGGCCAGAGGGGACTGGGGCCGCGAGCCTCGGCGCGAGCGCGCGCCTGCTCCCCTACTCCGCGCGCGACGTGCCGGAAGGGGGCACCGGCGTGCTCGCGGCTGCGTCGTCACTGGCTCCGAACAGGCCACGCACCACGGCGGCGATGGCCAGCGGCGTGCCCACCCGCTCGTCGTAGTGCGGCGCGAGCGCCTGGGCGAAGGACTCGGCCGAGGGGAAGCGGTCCTCGGGACGCTCGGAGAAGGCGCGCCGCACCACGTCCTCGAGCGCCTCCGGCACGTCCGGGCGCAGCTCCCGCAGCGGCCGGTAGCTTCGCGAGCGGATGGCGTGGAACACCTCGTCCGGCGTGGTGCCGGTGAAGGGACGCTCCAGCGTCAGCAGCTCGTACAACACCACCGTCGCCGCCCACAGGTCCGCCTCCGGGCTCACCTCGCCGAGCAGCGACTCCGGGGACAGGTAGTAGGGCTTGCCCAGCACCTCGCCCTCCTGGAGCTTGCCGTCGACGAGCACGCGGGAGACGCCGAAGTCGCCCAGCTTGATTTCGCCCACGCGGGAGATGAAGAGGTTGGACGGGGACACGTCACAGTGGACGATGCCCAGCGGCTCGCCCTGCGGCCCGGTGGCGCCGTGCGCGTACGCGAGCGCCTCCAGCAGCACCTTGCCCAGGTACACCGCGAAGTCCAGCGGCAGGGGGATGCCGCGCACCTTGCAGCGACGGAGGATCTGACCGAGGTCCCGGCCATCCACCAGCTCCATGACGATGAAGTAGATGCCCTCCAGCTCGCCTGCATCCAGCACCGTGACGATGTTCGGGTGGTGCAGCTGCTTGGACAGCTGCGCCTCGCGCGAGAACAGCGACACCGACTCCGGATCCGCCGTCAGCGCCGGCAAGAGCCGCTTGAGGGCCACCGTCCAGCCCTCACGCGGGCCGGACAACACCCGCGCGCGATACACCTCCGCCATGCCGCCCTTGCCCAGCACGGAGAGAATCTCGTAGTGGCCGAAGACCCGCTGGGTCCTGGGGGGCGAGGGCGTCTGACTCACGGGCTGGTGCTTCCGGCTCCCGCCGACTCGCGGCCCGGCGCGCGCTTTCGATTCTTCGCCTGCCTGGCCTGCTCGATGTCACCGGCCAGCGCCTTCACCAGCGCGGCCTCCCAGGGCTTGGGCTCCTCGGGCTTCCAGCCCAGGTCCAGCGCCCGGCGCAGCAGATACGGAACCCGGCTCTTGTTGCCGGCCATGTCATGCGCATACGCCTGCCACGCATAGACATCCGGCCGCCCGGCGGGCACCGAGGAGATCCGGTTCAGCGACTCCAGCGCCTTGGAGGAGTTGCCCGTCCCCAGATGGCAGCCGGCCATGCCCACGAGCGCGTCCAGGTTGCGAGCATCCTCCAGGAGCGCTGCCTCGAAGCGCGAGCGGGCGACCTCCCACTTGCCCACCGCGAGCAACTGCAGGCCCATGCTCACGGGACTTGTCGCCACCACGGGGGGGCGGGCCTCGGCGACCTTCGCCTCGGGGCTCTTCGGCGCCGCGGCGACGGCCTCCTCGGGCTCGTCGGTGGCGGCATCCGGCGCGCTCCCCTGCGCTCCAGAAGCGGCGCCCTCCTCCTCGCCCTCCTCCACCGGCGCGCCGCCCAGGCCCCGCAGCAGCAGCTGCGAGTCCTTCAGCCCCGGAGAGTGGCACCCCTCGGGCAGCCGGAAACGCGCGGTGATGACCGACGACTGGGGGTTGTAGACGGCCAGCACCGGGAAGCTCCGGGCACCCACGCACTCGGGTACCCCGGACAGGCACACCTGCACCGTGGCCACCAGGACGTTCCCCTGGAACTCACCGGTGAGGACCTCCGTGCCCGCGGGGAACTTGCAGCCGCCCCCGGACCCGGCGGACGTGCCGACCAGGCGCTCGCCCACCATGTGCAGGTCCACCTGCCCGTAGGTATCCCCCATATAGGGGCCTGCGAGCTTCGGGCCCGCCCAGGCGAGGCCGGAGGTGACGGAAAGAGCCGTCACGAGTCCCTTGTTTAGAAGCGAGGGCGGCATGTGCGGGGTGTGGGGGGCTCCCATCATAGGGGGGCCGTGGCTGGCTTGTAAACGCGCGAGGATGCCTTGACCCCGCCGCTTCCCATCCTTATCATTTCAAAAGGTGGTCGCGAGATTTCTCAGTTATTTCGAGGCCTTGGTGGCACTGTAGCTTTGTTTCAAGGGCTGTCCCCTGCGGGGCGCGTGATGCCCAGCGGAAATTCGAACCGATACGTCCGTTCCGGGGTCCGTTTCGGCTTCCATGTGCAAGCCCTCCCCTCTCACGAGGGATGAGGGAAGCCTGCGGAGGCATGATTTCGGTCCCCACCTGGCTTTTAGGGTTCAATGGACGCTGGGCACACGGCCATGCGGCGGGGGACTTTTTCTGCGGAGCGGCGGCGGTGAGCGAGACGGTGGTGGAAGAGGCGGCGGCGGCGAGGAAGCAGACGCTGCGGGATGAGTTGACGGCGCGCCGAAAGGCGATGACGCCCGACCTCATCGATACGCGGGGTCTCAAGGTGCAGTCTCGATTCCTGGCGACGCAGTACTATCATAAAGCGAGGACTGTGGCGTTGTACGCCCCCATCCGGGGCGAGGTGCCGACACGGGACATTCTCATCGCGGCGTTGCAGGACGAGAAGATCGTCTGCTACCCGCTGTCCCATGTGCACGGGCGGATTCTCTCGTTCCGGGCCATCAAGTCGGAGGCGGAGTTGGAACCGGGCCGGCTGGGCGTCCGGGAGCCGACGAACTCCTCGGACCTGATCGCGGTGGACCAGATCGACCTGTTCGTTGTTCCGGGTCTGGGCTTCACGCGGGACGGCAAGCGACTGGGACGCGGAGGCGGCTACTACGACGCCACCCTGCGCGCGGCCAGTGCTCGCAGTCGGCGGGTGGGACTGGCCTTCAGTGATCAGCTCGTCGAAATCCTGCCTACGACAGGGGACGACGTGGACATGGACCTCGTGGTGACGGAATCCGAGACCTGCCGCGGCCTGTTCCGCGAGCCGGAATTCCTGGATACGTGAAGGTCCTCTTCATGGGAGACGTGGTGGGTCGTCCGGGGCTTCAAGCCGTCCGAGCGCTCCTGCCACGCCTGAAGGCCACCCATGGCGTGGACGTGACGATCGCCAACGCTGAGAACAGCGATCAGGGTGCCGGCATCTCTCCGGAGACGGCCGACACCCTGCTCGCCGCTGGCGTTGACCTGCTGACCAGCGGCAATCACTTCTGGTCCAAGAAGGCCATCATCCCCTGGGTGACGGCCCATCCGGACAAGCTGCTGCGGCCGGCGAACTACCCCAAGGACACTCCAGGACGAGGGCACGGCGTGGTGACGCTCAAGGACGGGCGCGCGCTGGGCGTCATCAACCTGGAGGGCCGCGTCTTCATGCGCGCGCACGACAACCCCTTCGAGGTGGTGCAGGGGTTGGTGGAGGAGCTGCGCGCGCGAACGCCGTGCATCCTCGTGGACATGCACTGCGAGGCCTCCAGCGAGAAGAACGCCATGGGGGCGCACCTGGATGGGCGGGTGTCCGTCGTGGTGGGGACGCACACCCATGTGCAGACGGCGGATGAGCGCATCCTCCCCGGCGGCACGGCCTTCATCACCGACGTGGGCATGTGTGGCCCACTGGACTCAGTCATTGGGATGAAGAAGGAGCAGTCCCTGGCGCGCTTCCTGGGGCAGAAGAACGCGCCCTATGAAGTGGCCGAGCGGCTCGTCTATCTCCAGGGTGTGGTGGTGGACATCGACGATGCCTCCGGACGCGGCAAGAGCATCGAGCGTGTCCGAGTCCACCTTCCGGGCACCTGAAAGTCGCGGTGGAAGGGCCGCTCGCGCGGCGCCACTTTCGGCTAAGGTCCGCCGCCCATGAATCCGGACGCGCTGCGCAAGGCGACCCCCGAGGAGCAGTTCGAAGAAGTCACCCGAGGCACGGTGGATCTCCACTCGCCCGAGGACCTGAAGAAGAAGCTCAAGTACGCGTATGACTCGGGCAAGCCCCTGGTCATCAAGGCGGGGTTCGACCCGAGCCGGCCGGACCTGCACCTGGGGCACTCGCTGCTGCTCACGCGCATGCGACGCTTCCAGGACTTCGGGCACACGGTGGTGTTCCTCATCGGTGACTTCACCGCGCTGATTGGCGACCCCACGGGCCGCAACGCCACGCGCCCCGCGCTCACCCGCGACGAGGTGAAGGCCAACGCGGAGACGTACAAGCAGCAGGTCTTCAAGGTGCTGGACGAGGCCAAGACGACGGTGCGCTTCAACTCCGAGTGGTTGGACCAGCTCGGCACCGAGGGGATGATTCGCCTGGCGTCGCGCTACTCGCTGCAGCGCATGCTGGAGCGGGACGACTTCAAGAAGCGCTTCCGGGAGAACGTCTCCATCGCCATCCACGAGATGCTCTACCCGCTCTTGCAGGGGTTCGACTCCGTGGCGCTGAAGTCGGACGTGGAGCTGGGCGCGACGGACCAGCTCTTCAACCTCCTGGTGGGCCGGCAGCTCATGCGCGAGGAGAACCTGGCGCCGCAGGTCATCATGACGGGCCCCATCCTGGAGGGCCTCAGCGCGAAGCTCGTCGAGGGGAAGATCGTCGGCGACAAGATGTCCAAGAGCCTGGACAACTACGTGGGCGTCAGCGAGCCGGCGGACACCATGTTCGGCAAGCTGATGAGCATCACCGACGACCTCATGTGGCGCTACTACCAGCTCCTGTCGTCGCTGACGCTCAAGGAGCTGGGCGAGTTGCAGGCCAAGGTCGCCAGTGGCGAGGTGCATCCGAAGGTCGCCAAGCTGGGCTTCGCGCGGGAGATGACGGCGCGTTTCCACGGCGCCGAGGCGGGGCGCAAGGCGGAGGAGGACTTCGAGAAGCGCTTCGCGAAGAAGGAGCTGACGGCGGAGGACCTGCCGCAAGTGGAGAGCTCCCTGGCCGGCGCGGCGACAATGCCGGTGACGAAGATCCTGGTCGAGGCGAAGCTGGTGGCCTCCTCGACCGAGGGGCGGAAGATGATTTCCCAGGGTGGCGTGCGGGTGAACGGCGAGAAGGTGATGGACGCCAAGGCGGAACTGGGGGCCGGCGAGTACACGGTGCAGGTCGGCAGGCTGAAGGCGGCGCGCGTCAAGCTGGTGTGAATTCCCTGGGGCACCCCGACGTCCCAGGTGCCCGAGGAGCCACCCCACCCGCCCCCATGTCGAGGGGCGGGGTGGGATTGGGATAGAGTCACGCACCATGCGTTTTCCCGCCCTGAGCCTCGGCCTGCTGCTGACCGCCCTCCCCGCCCTGGCGGGCCCCGGCGCGTTCGTGTCCGACGTCTCCGTGGACGCGGTGGAGCAGCCGGAGTCATCCAAGGTCGTCTTCACCGTGGAGGCCGGGACGACGTACCCCCTGCTCAAGAAGGGCGGACCCGGGCGATCCTGGTGCAAGCTGCGGGGTGTCTCCACCGAGGGCTGGGTGCTGTGCGAAGGCGCCCAGGAGTCCGCGGTGCAAGCGGCTCCGAGCGCCGCGGTGCTGGCGGCCGCGGACCGTGCGGACTCAGCCCAGCGCGCCCAGGCTCGGCAGCAGCTGTTCGCGGCCCGCGCGGATGAGTCGGACGAGGAGCAAGCCGTGGCCGTCGTCGTCTCGGCGCCCAGTGGCGCGGCCCCGCGCTACGAAGGAGCCGCCCCGGCCGCGAGCGCTCCCCCCCCGACGGTGGCGGTGACTTGGAAGGCCGCCACGGGCTGTGCGACGACGTGCTCCCGCAAGCCGCTCTTCGACAAGCGCCCCACGCTGTCCGCGATGGACAAGGAAGTGCTGGCGCTGTGCCCCGCGCGCCCGGATGTGAGCGTGAGCGCGAACGACGTGCGGCGCTTCGTCACCCGTTACTACGACGACCCGCGCATCCAGCAGGCCCTGTCGGCGGCGGGACGCCCGGGCACGCGTCAGCCGAACATCGACTGGCTGACCAGCCTGTGGGTGAGCACGGGTCCGCGCAACGCCTTCACACACGTGTTCTGCGGAGACGACTGGGATAGGGGCCCCATCGGCGGACTGCACTTCCTGCCGCGCTATGCGCAGCTCGAGTCCGAGGGAAAGCTCTGCTACGGCGGCCCGGCGCGCGGGGGCGTGGCCAAGAACAAGGACAAGTACCTCATCCGCTACCAGGGCGTCGCGCCCTGGTCCTGTGGGGAGAAGCGGATGGGCGGCTTCTCCGAGGCCCCGGACGCGGTGGGCATCCTGTCGATTGGCACACGGGCCTTCGCGCGGTGCTGCGCCCGCGACGGCGCGAAGAAGGAAGGCGGCATCTACGGAGCGAAGGACCTGGGAGACACGCGCTGGCAGATCTGGTGCGGCACACGCAACGGCACCTACGGCATCGCCACGCTCTACCCCACGGACGACGCCGCCACCTGCGGCGAGTGAGCCCGGCCCACCTCGGCCGCGAAAGCGCCAGTCTTGGCGCGAAGGCGAGCCCCGAGAGGTCCACGCATGACGCCTGCGGCGAGACGGACGTGCGAGGCCCGTAGCCCGGTCACCTGAAAACACCCAGGGCCCGCTCGTGTCTCCGAGTCGGGCCCTGAGTCGAAACCAGGAGGACCGCCGTGAAGCCCGCGCTACTTCGCCGGCCCCACGGTGAGCACCGCGCCCGTCGAGTACGCGGTGAACTCCGGCGCATACATGGACTGCACGGTGGCGGGACCCACGCGGAAGGTGCCCGCCATGTTCGCGCGCAGCCGGTACTTGAAGGTGTATTCACCCGCGGGCAGCCACTCGAAGAAGAAGTTGGTGCCCGAGTCGCGCGTCTCCTCGTACCAGACGATGCCCAGGTCCCACTTGTGGCGGGACTGCGCGTTCTCCGGCTCCAGGCCCGCGGCACGCGGATCTCTCAGGTGGACGTACTCCGCGGCGTGTTTCGTGCGCAGTGACAGCTGCACCTCCACCTCGTCACCGGGGTTGAGCAGCGCCCCCTCGGCGAGCGGCTGGAGCACGGCCTCGCGGCCCTCGCGCTCGCGGCGGAAGTAGCGGCGCGACACCTGGAAGAAGTCCCCTCGGTCCTCGTCCGGCAGCTTCTCCGTGGAGAAGTGCCATGTGGCCGAGGCGAAGGCGAAGCCCTTCGTCGTTTTCTCCACCACCACGGAGCTCATCGTCTCCGGCCGGAGCTCCGGCCCCGGCACCACCACCTGGTTCTTCTTCCCCGTGTACACGTCCGGCGCGAACTCCATCTGCACCACGCGCGGGCCCACCGTCACCTTCGCGTCCTCGCGGATGCCCAGGGCGCCCTCCGCCTCCAGGTACTTCACCAGCGCGTAGAGCGCCTCGGCCGTGGCGCGCGTGGACTTCCAGTGGTTGAGCTTCTTGTCGAGCAACAACCACTGCACCAGGCCCTCGCGCCGCTCGTCCTTCGGCTTGAGCTCCGTCAGCACGCGCAGGGCGAAGGCCTGCGTCTCCGTGGTGTCGTTGTACCAGAGCCAGCTGCGGTCCTCGGGTGCCCAGTAGGTACCCAGGTCCTCCGTCGTCTTCGACGAGTCCATCACGCTGTCCCAGACCTTCAGCGCGTCCGACTGGCGTCCCGCGCGCTTCAGCGTCAGCGACAGGTAGCCCTTCAGGTAGGGCGAGTGCTTCTTCCAGTGCGTGAAGCTGAAGGCGAGCATCGCCTTGCGCTCGTCCGCGGTCAGCGCCTCGCCGGTGTAGCTGGCATCCGGGTACGCGGAGGCCACGTAGTTGAGGAAGGTGATGAACTCCCAGCTCTGCCCCTTCTTCGTGAGCTTCTCCGCGTACTCCTCTCGGAAGTGTCGGGCCAGATAGCCCCACGCGTTGCGCGTCATGTCCTGCGGCACCTCGACGCCGTACTCCATGGCGCGCGACAGGCCGTGGACGATGTAGAGCGTCATGTACGGCGACGGCGGGCCGCCCGGCCACCAGGGGAAACCACCGCTGGACGTCTGTGCCTTGCGCAGCTTCCCCATGGCCGCGTCGCGCTCGGCGCGCGCAATCTTGGGGTCCAGCACCTTCACCAGGTCCTGGTCCGAATCCGGGCCGCCCTTCGCCATCTCCAGCCAGGGCGTCTCCTCCAGCGTCATCTTCCGATTGGGGTCCACCGAGTCCCAGGTCTCGAAGCGCGTGGGACGCTGGCTCATCTCCTTCGCCATCTTCGCCACGGCCGGATACTTCGCGTAGAGGCTGGCGAGGATGCCGGAGGACACGAAGCGATTGAGCGTCTGCTCCGAGCACTCATAGGGATAGTTCACCAGGTACGGCAGGGACTGGAGCGCCGCGTAGAACAACTGCGTGTCCACGGTGACGACGAGCTGCTCGTTCACCCGCGTCGCGTCGCCCCCCTTCTTCAAGTCGTCGAAGCGCATCGTCTTGGAGCCCGGCCCCTTCAACGTGACGAAGCGCGACTGCGCCAGGTGGACGCGGCCGGGCAGCACGGGCAACGGCCGCAGCTCGCCGTCGCTCAGGTTCCCCGCGCGAGCCTCCACACGGAAGGCCACCGTCCCGACGCGCGCGGGCGTGGTGAGCGGGAAGCGCAGGTTCGTCCCCTTCCCCGGCGCCACCGTGAAGTTCTGCGACGCGCCCTTCACCCCGAACTCCGACAGCAGGCTCTTGCGCGTCTCCGGGTCCACGATGTCCAGCGTGAGCGTGCCCTGGCGCGCCTCTTCCGACGCGTTGTTCACCACCACCTCCAGCACCGCGCGGTCTCCCTCACGCAGGAAGCGCGGCACGTAGGGCCGCACCATCAGCTCCTTCACGCTGCGGGTGGTGCGCTGCACCGAGCCGCCCTCCAGGTCCCTCGTCAGGCCGTGGACCCACACGCTCCACGCCGTCACCGAGTCCGGCACGGTGAACTCCAGCGTCGCGGACCCGTCAGCGCCCGTGAGGAGCTGCGGCACCCAGAACGCCGTCTCGGCGAAGTTGGAGCGCAGCGCGGCTGGTGCGGCCGCCTCGGCCTGGGCGGGAGCGCCTTGCAGCTTGTCCGCCGCGGCGTTCATCTCCTCCATCGGGGGCATGCCGGGCGGCGGAGGTGGAGCCTCGGGCTCTTCCCGCATCGACTTCTCCTTCGACTCGGAGCGAGCCACCGGCGCCGGGCGCGGCGCGGAGACACCTCCAAAGGACTCGAAGGACCGCGAGTTGCCATTCCGGTAGCGTCTGCGCCCTGGCCCTCCCAGGCCGTAGTTGTCCTCGAACTTCAGCCGATCCGAGGTCGGAGGCTCCCACTGGAAGGCCTCGCCATAGCCCTGGGAGACGAGCCACTGCGACTGCCCCATCGACAGGGACGACAGCAGGGACACCGACGACATGCGCGGCGGATAGAGCGAGGAGACACTCGGCGGCGAGTGCGGCGCGAACAGGTCCAACGACTGGTCGTACATATACGCGAGCAGCTCGGCCGCGCCCGCCTCCACCTTCGCGCCCTTGGGGCCCTTCACCGTCACGCGGAAGGTCTCCTTCGCGCCCGGGCGGAGCTTGTCGCGGAACGTGGCGAACTCCAGGCTCAGCTCCTTGTTGTCCCACGGGACGAACACGTGCTCGGAGAACTGGACGAGCTGCCAGTCGCGCACGAGCGTCAGCACCGCGGTGAAGCCTCCACGCAGCGCCTCCGTCACCGGCACCTCCACCACCGCCGGCGTCTGGCCGCCCACCAGCGACTTGCGCAGGACACGCTGGTCGCCCTGGTAGAGGTCCAACATCAACGGCTGGCCCTCGAAGCCGGAGATGGCCAACAACCGAGCCACCTCTCCGACGCGCACGCTCGAGTTCTCCACCGTCAGCGCCGCCGCCAGTGCGACGGGCGCGCGCGCACCCGCGACCAGCAGCTCGCGCGCCACCGTGAACTTCTGCCCGAAGGCATCCGTCGTCTCGTAGTGCAGCCGATAGGCGCCCGCCTTCAGCGAGGGCAGCTTCACGCGCGCGACACCGTCCGCGCCGTGCTGCACGGTGCCCTTCGTCTGCTCCGCGCCGTCCTCCCAGCGTGCCATCACGGACTGCGGCTTGTACGTCTGCATCCACCGCGCCTGGAGCGCATCACCCGGCGTGGGCTTCTTCACCGCGTCCGGGTCCACCTCCAGGAGCGGGAGCGCGGGCTGCGGCTCGTCCGCGGGCATCAGCGGCTGCGTGGGCTGCTTCAACGCGACCAGGCGCCAGCGTCCCGCGCCCGGCTGCGGCGCACCGTCCAGGGTGGAGCGCACCAGTCGGACCTCGGCCTGCGAGCCTTCGCGCAGGAAACCCGTGTCCGTGTCCACGCGCCCCTCCACCGCGACGAAGCCCAGGCGGAAGGCCCGACTGGCCGAGCGCGTCTCGCCGCCCTCGTCCGTGGCATCGGCCTCCACGCGATAGCGCCACGTGAGGCCCGGCGTGCGCGCGGAGCGCTCATCGGCCTCCGGGGTGAAGGTCACCTTGAAGCCGCCGTCCTCCTCCACCGACGACGAGCCCGCGGCCACGAGCTGCCGCTGCCGAGAGATGAAGCCGGAGTCGTACCACCACCACCAGGGCAGCACCGGCTCACGGTAGGCACGCCAGCGCACCGTGCCCGACGCCACGGGCAGGCCGAAGTAGTAGCGCGCCTCGCCCTTGAAGGTGGCCGGACGGTTCAGGCGCAGCGGCGCGTCCGCGTCCTTCAGCGTCACCTCGAAGGTGGGCCGCTTGTACTCCTCCACGCGAATCGTGGACAAGCCCCCGGACTCCACCTGCACCGTCCACACGCCCAGTAGCCGCCCCGTGGGAACGGTGAACTCGCCCGCCACCGAGCCGAAGTCATTGGTGCGAACGTTGAGTCGCTCCACCTCCTGGTGGTTCGGGTCGATCAACCTCACCACCAGGCTGTGCTGCTCCAAGGTCTTGTACCGCGCCTGGTCTCCACGTCCTGAGAAGGCCACCACCTTCCACTGCACCTTCTGCAAGGGCCGGTAGACGCTCCGGTCCGTGAAGACCAGGGACGACGTCGCCTCCCTCGGCGGCGAGCGGTTGTAGAAGGCCAGGCCATTGGGCAAGAGCAAGGCCCCGCGTCCCTCGCCCACCACCATCAGGTACGAGCGGTAGCCCTGTCCCGGCGGCGCGGGGAAGGACACGTCACCCTGAGGATTCGTCCGAGCGCGGGCCGCCTCGCGGAAGCCGGTGCGGTAGTCCATCTGGATGAGCCGCACCAACACTTCCGAGGCGGGCTTGCCGGAGTCGCCCTTCAGGATGCGCGCCTCCATCGAGTTGCCCTCCACGTTCCGGGTGAGGGCCACCCACGGCGTCACGGCCAGGAAGGTGGCCTGGATGCGGTTGCCCTTCTCCCGGAAGTCCTCGCGCGCGGAGGAGAGGATGAGGTACGTGCCCGTCTCCTTCAGCGGAGGCGTGACGAAGGTGCGGTGCAACTGGAAGTCGGGCGTCGCGGGGAGCTGGGTAGACCACGTCGTCGTGGGCTTGCGTCCCCGGTTGTAGCGCATCAGCTCGTCGCCGGAGGGCAGGACGTTGTAGTCGTCCACCTTCTTCAGCCGCGCCTCGACGTCGAGCAGGAACGCCCGGAAGTAGACCACCGGCACGTTGCGGTGGGTCACCTCGATGGAGCGGCGGTCCGCGCCGTCCGACTGCATGGAGGCGACACGGAAATCAGGCGCCTCCAGCGTCTCCACCAGCGTGCGACAGCGCGTGGCCCCCAGCGACTTCGGGTGGGCCTGCATTCCCTCCTTCGCCAGCGCATGCGCGCGCACCGCGTGGCCCGCGGCGTTCTCCTGCTCCGCGAGCAGGCCCTGCCCCATGGACCACCAGGGCACGTCCCGGAACGCGTTCAGGTGCGCAGCCAGGTGCTGACGGATGCGCGCGCGGTCCTCCGCCTCGGAGAAGTGCTGGTGCAGCACCTCGTAGCGACGCAGCCGGGCCTCCAGCGCCGCCTCACGTCGCCCACCCGTCCGGTGCCACGCCTCCAGGTCCCCCAGCACGGCGGCCACCTTCACCAGCGGGTGGATGTTGGCATCCGTCAGCTCCACCGTCGGCGCGCCCTCCAGCAGCGAGCCCAGGTCCAACCGGAACACCTCGTTGGCCTGCTCGGGTCGCCAGTGCGAGCTGTCCGCCAGCAGCTCCACGCGCAGATACGAGACGGCGTCGCGCAGCGTGGAGCGGATGCCCGCGGGATAGGTGTTGGGCTCGACGTACTCGGACAGCACCTTCACCGGCTCGGCGCCCAACGACTGCCGCTGCTTCCAGACGTCCTCGTAGGCGCGCTGGGCCTCGGTGAGAATCTGGTCGTACGTCCACGCCTTCAGGTCCATCGGCCCCGATGACGCCACCTGCTCGCGCTGCCGCACCTCCCAGCCGTACGCCTGCGCATAGGTGACGAGCGCGTTGGCGTAGTAGAGGTTCAGCGTCGCGCGAGCCAGCGCACCCTTGGGCCAGGGTTGTTCGCGCAGGAAGCGCACCGCCGTCTCATAGCCGTGCAACGCCGAGCGGAGCTGTACGGTGCGAATCAGCGCGCGCGCCCACTCGGACTCGTCCGCGCCGTTGCGCGCCTGGGCGAGGCGGGCCTCCGCGGCCTGCGCGGCGGCCTCCACCTTCTGGTTCGACACCAGCGCGTCGATGTCCTTCCAGGAAGAGAGCGCCTTGGCCTGCGCCGCCCGGGCCACGGGCGTGGCGAGCAGCAACAGGGACAACAGCGACAGCGCGACAGCGGATGTCCAGGTCCGGAGGGTGTGGTGCATGGTCGGCACTCTAGACACAGGAGGCCGCCCAGGCGTTCCACATTACGGCTCAGGAAGTCGGAGTCGCCTCGCCCGAGGGGGCCTTGCGACGCAGCCCCACCAGATAGACCTCCATGCTGGCGCCGCGCGTTGCCTCGGGGCGAACCACCTTCACTTCCTCGAAGAGGGCGCGCACCTGGTTGCGGAAGTCCTCGAAGTCGCCGCCCATGAACACCTTCGCCACGAAGGACGAGCCCGGCCGGCCCCGCGCCACCGCGAGCTCCAGCGCCTTGCCCGCCAGCCGCAGGCTGCGCGCCTCGTCGGTGGCCTTGATGCCGCTCGTCTTCGGCGCCATGTCGGAGATGACCGCGTCGAACAGACCGTCATGCATCGCGGTCAGCTTCGCGTCGAAGTCGTCCGCGAGCACGTCCAGCACCGCCGTGCGCACGTGCCGCTGCGTGAAGGGACGGATGGCGACGATATCCACGCCAATCACCTGCCCCGAAGCGCCCACGGCCTCCGCGAGAATCTGGAGGAACCCTCCAGGCGCGGCCCCCAGGTCGAGCACCACATGGCCCTTCTTCACCATGGGGAAGCGCTTGATGAGCTCGTCCACCTTGAAGGCGGAGCGAGCGCGAAGGCCCTCCTGCTTGGCTTTCTGGAAATAGTGGTCTTTAGGACGGTAGGGCTTGCCCATGTCAGAGGGGCTCCCTACCATCCGCTACTGTCTTCGGGAAGCCGGAGCGGTCGTGGGTGTCGAGGCCCGCGCAATGGCGGATCCGGAGGACGTTGAGATGGGCACCCGGAGCTTGACGGCAGCGCTGTGCCTCACCCTGTTTTCGTCGGGTGGAGCGGTCTACTGCTACACCCGGGCGGACGCACTCCAGGTCCAGGGCCAGTGGCTGATGGAGCGAGGCACCGCCCAGGCCGAGGATTATGCGCTGCGGCTGGACGGCAAGGCCGCGGACGCCCAGCTGAAGACCTTCGCCGAGCGGCGCGGGGTGATGGAGAAGGCCCACCTGTGGGAGCGGGGCATGATGCTCGGCATCCTGGCGGCCGCCATGGCCCTGGTGGGCGCGTACGTGCTGTTCCTGCTCAAACGCCTGGATGACCAGCTCCTGGATGCCATGGGCGACCTGCGCCCGTCCTCGCCCCCGTCGGTTGCTCCCTCGGAGCCCACGGGAGCACTCATGTCCAGCCTCCAACGGTAGGACTCCCAGGCGCCTCGGCGCGCTGGCACAATGGCGACCCTGCTCTCGCGGAGGTGGCCATGCCCGGCTGTGCGCACTGTGGACACTCGCTCGACATCATCGCCAATCAGGTGGGACGCAGCGACACGTGTCCGAACTGTGACGAGGACGTGCGCTCGTGCCGCAACTGTCGGCACTACGACGCGAGCGTGGCCAAGGAGTGCAAGGAGCCCTTCGCGGAGGTGCCCGCCGACAAGGACGGCGCCAACTTCTGCGAGCTGTTCCAGGTGGGCGAAGGCGGCCTGCACGCGAAGGCCAGCCGCGACGCGATGATGAACGCCGCGGAGGCCCTGTTCAGGAAGCGCTGACGAGGGCGACGGCTCAGCGCGAAAGCCCCGGCGCCACCGCCACGGCCGAGCCCACGAACGGGACGACCTTGGAGAAGCCCTGGGGCGGGTTCGCGAGCGCGGAGGGTCCACACTCGCCCCACTGCGTGATTCCGTGGGGCAGGAGGTCCTTCAAGTCGTAGCGCGCGCCGTTCAGCTCGAACGCGGTGCTCCACACGATGCGCGCCGTGAAGACGTTGAGCGACAGCGAACGTCCGGAGCTCGCGGGCCCGTCGAAGGCGCCGCCCACCACGACGCTGGCCCGGCGGAACGTGGCGATGGGACGCCCGGCGGAGAACGACTCCGGGTCGTCGAAGTGGGGCCGCCCGGGGCGCTGCTCGTTGAGGTAGACGGTGAAGTCTCCCACCGGATCCACGCTCAGCGACAGGCCGCCGTTGTCGAGCGTCACGGACTTGAACGGCGTGGAGCGGAAGGTCAGGAGCGCGGTGGACTCGGCCACCTTCCCGCTGGGGTCCTCGAACAGCGGCCCGTGCAACCCCTCCAGGTGGATGAAGTAGCCCAGGTCCTGGAGCATCGAGTCCTTCGACGCCAGATAGAAACGGCCCGTCACGTACCACGCCACGCTCGCCGGAATCACAGGTGCCATCACCACCTCCACGGCGACACCCTAACCGACGCGCGGCCCGTGCTAAACGGCGGGACATGATCCGCAACCTCCTCGCCCTGTCCACGCTGCTGTGCCTGACTGGCTGCACCACCATCGGCGCCACCAACTACGCAGTCCCCAAGGAGCGGGCCACCGAGTGCAAGCAGATCTGCACCGACCTGGATATGGAGTTGGGCGCGGTGGTCGTCATCCGCAGCTCGGCCGGGTGCGTGTGTCAGCCGCGTCCCGCGGAGGGCTCGCCCACGGGCGCCGGCGCGGCGGCGGCGGGCAGCGCGGCCATCCAGGTCATCGAGGAGGAGCAGAACAGCGGCACCTACGCGCAGCAGCATCAGAGCACCCGGTAGGCCCCCGGCGCGGCGCGGGTCCAGGCGGGTGTTCGAGGCGACGGGCGGGCCCTGACTGACGGACCCGCCCCGTCCACACGGCTCAGAAGCCGTAGAGCTTCGAGATGATCTCCTTCATCACCTCGGAAGTCCCACCGCCGATGGTGATGAGGCGCACGTCGCGCCACATGCGGGCGATGGGCGTCTCCTCGATGTAGCCCATGCCGCCGAAGAACTGCTGCGTGTCGTAGGCGACGCGCTGGGCCAGGTCTCCCGCGAACAACTTCGCCATGGAGACCTCCTTCACCGGGTTCTCCTTCCGGTCGAAGAGGTCCACCGCGTGGTACGTCAGCCGCTTCGCCGCTTCGATGGCCGTCAGGTGCTCCACGAACTTGTGGCGCCACACCTGGAACTTCATCAGCGGCCGGCCGAATGCCTCGCGCTCGCTGCCGTACTGGATGGCGTCCTCCATCATCCGCTCCATGCCGGACACGGTGGTGATGGCGCCGACCAGGCGCTCGCCCTGGAAGTTCGTCATGATGTGGTAGAAGCCCTCGTTCTCCTCGCCCAGCACGTAGCGGGCGGGGATGCGACAGTCCTCGAAGTAGAGGATGGCCGTGTCCGAGGACAGGTTGCCAATCTTGTCCAGCTTCTTGGAGACGCCGAAGCCCTTCACGTCCGTGGGGAACGTCACCAGGGAGATGCCGCCGTAGCCCTCGCCACCCGTGCGCACCGCCAGGGTGATGAAGTCCGCGCGCGTGCCGTTGGTGATCCACATCTTCGAGCCGTTGATGACGTAGTCGTCGCCGTCGCGCCGCGCCGTCGTCTTGATGCTCGCCACGTCCGAGCCGCACCCCGGCTCGCTCACGCCCAGCGCGGCGATGCGCTCGCCCTTGAGCGCGGGCTCCAGGAACTCCCGCTTCTGCTCGTCGGTGCCAATCTCGTTGATGATGGGCGTGGCCATCTGGCTCTGCACCAGCAGCGCCATGTTCACGCCCGCGTTGCGGCTGTAGCTCAGCTCTTCGCAGAACGCCGTCACGTACCAGTAGTCCAGCCCACTGCCGCCGAACTTCGGATCATGGTTGATGCCGAGGAAGCCCAGGTCCGCGCACTTCTTGAACAGCTCGCGAGGAAAGATGCCCGCCCGGTCCCACTCCAGCCCGTACGGCGCCATTTCCTTTTCGACAAACGCGCGCACCGTCTTGCGGAAGGCCTCGTGCTCCTCGGTGAAGGGGTTCGGCATGCACACTCCTCATTGGCGGGGGGACAACAAGATTGATTTTCGAATCAATAGCAGGCGTCCCGGGGAAGCAACAAGGACCGGCCATCAGCCCCGTACTCCGGGGCAACCCCTGAAGAAAGTCCTGCTCGCCCGGCAGGCGGGCGTTAGGTAGGCCCGGTGGGAGATAGTCCGCATCGCGGAGTATCTCCTTGACAGACAGTTCAGGAACTGTAGTTTCCGGGCCGCAGAATTTCCAAAGGTTTGAGCCGGCGTGGAGTCCTGGAGGGGTCCGGGGACCGCGAGCTGGCAGGAGCAGGACGACCGTGATTCGACGCATGTGGGTGGCCGCGGTGCTGGCGGCGGTGATGATGACGGGCTGCGGCAAGGGCGGCGCCAAGCCTGCCCTGCCCGAGCAGCAGGGCCCGGCGGCGATGGGTGTGAAGGCCATCGCGCCCGCGACGGAGCTGGAGGCCAGCATGACCCGCGTGACGGGTCAGGTCCGCTCCAAGCAGGAGGCGACGCTGAGCGCGCAGGCCACCGGCACCATCGCGAAGATGCTGGTGAAGGTCGGCGACAAGGTGAAGAAGGGCCAGCCGCTGGCGGTGCTGGATACCTCCAACGTCGTCATTGGCGTGGAGCAGGCCCGGGCGGTGAAGGCGGCCGCGGACGCGGCGCTGCAGCTGGCGACGAACAACCTGGAGCGCACCCGCAAGGTGGCGGAGTCGGGTGGCATCGCCGCGGCGGGGTTGGATCAGGCGGAGATCGGCACGAAGCAGGCCGCCGCCCAGGCCGCCCAGGCGGGCGCCACGCTGCGCATGGCGGAGGAGAACCTGCGCGACATGGCCATCATCGCGCCCTTCGACGGCGTCATCACCGCGCGCATGAAGAACATCGGCGACACGGTGGCGATGATGCCGCCCACGCCCGTCTTCACGCTGGTGGACATCACCGGCCTGGAAGTGCGCGCGCTGGTGCCGGAGTCCGTGGTGGACAAGATCAAGCCCGGCTCCAAGACGCAGGGCACGGTGAGCCCCAGCGGGATGCGCTTCGAGGTGACGGTCGCCAACGTGGGCGCCACCGTCGACATCACCAACCGCACGGTGGAGGTGCTGGCGGACGTGGTGGGTGAGACGGCGTCGCCGCTGCGCCCGGGCGCGCTGGTGGACCTGGACTTCTCCAACGTGGCGGGCCAGTCCGATGACAAGGGCCTCTTCCTGCCGACGCAGGCCGTCAGCGCGCGGGGGCAGACCGGCTTCGTGTGGGTGGTGCAGGACGGAACCGTGCGCAAGCGCGACGTGCGCGTGGAGCGAGTGCTCCCCGGCTACGTGCGCATTCTCCAGGGCCTGGCCGCCGACGAGCGCGTGCTCGCCGACTCTTCCCTGGACGTGAAGGAGGGCACGGCCGTCCGCGTGGTGCAGTGACGCCTGCCCTCCCCCTTACCTTTTGGAGCTCCTGAATGAGCCCGCTCAAGACATTTATTTCACGGCCCATCTTCACCGCCATGTTGATGATGGCGGTGGTCGTGTTCGGCATCAACGCTTACCCGCGCATCGGCGTCGACCAGTTCCCCGACGTCGACTTCCCCGTCGTCACCGTGACGACGGTGCTTCCTGGCGCGGACCCGGAGACCATCGAGAAGAACGTCAGTGACCCGCTGGAAGAGGCGCTCAACACGCTCAACGGCGTGGAGCAGCTTCGCTCCATCAACATGGAGAGCGTGTCGCAGATCGTCGTTCGCTTCACCCTGGCCAGCAAGGTGGACGTGGCCGCGCAGGACGTGCGTGATCGCGTCCAGGCCACGCTGAGCAAGCTGCCGGACGAAATCGAGACGCCCGTCGTCGAGAAGTTCGACATCGGCGCCGCCCCCATCATCACCCTGTCGCTGTCTGGCGCGCTCCCGATTGAAGAGCTGACGCGCACGGCGGAGGACATCATCAAGCCCGCGCTGCAGCGTCAGAAGGGCGTGGGCAGCATCGACGTCATCGGCGGTCGCGAGCGGGAGATCCAGCTCGTCGTCGACCCGGACCGCCTGCGCGGCTTCGGGCTGGCCATCAGCGACGTGAGCCAGGCGGTGCGCGCGCAAAGCCTGGACGTCCCGGGTGGCCGCACCATGGACGGCGGTCGCGAGCGCGTGCTGCGCCTCACGTCCGAGGCGAAGAGCGTGGATGAGATCCGCAACATCATCATCGCCAGCCCCAACGGCGCGCCGGTGCGCGTGCGAGACATCGCAGATGTGGTGGACGGCCCCGAGGAAGCGCGTGGCGCCGCGAAGAACGGCGACCGCAGCGCGGTGGCGCTGGTGGTGCGCAAGCAGTCCGGCTCCAACACGGTGCAGGTGGCCTCGCTCGTCAAGGAGTCCCTGGGAGAGATCAACAGCCGGCTGCCCGAGGGCATCACCGTGGACATGGTGTCGGACAACGCGCGCTTCATCCGTTCGTCCATCGCCTCGGTGCAGTTCGACATGGTGCTCGGCGGCATCCTCGCCGTGGTCATCGTGCTGCTGTTCCTGCGCAACCTGAACTCCACCATCGTCGCGGCCGTCGCCCTGCCGGTGTCCGTGGTTGGCACGTTCGCGGTGATGGCGGCGCTGGGCTTCACCTTCAACATGATCACGATGCTGGCGCTGACGCTCTCCATCGGTCTGCTCATCGACGACGCCATCGTGGTCATCGAGAACATCGTCCGTCACATGGAAGAGGGAAAGACGCCCATGCAGGCCGCGCTGGACGGCGCCGGGCAGATTGCCCTCGCCGTGCTCGCGGTGACGCTGGCCATCGTCGCGGTGTTCATCCCCGTGGCGTTCATGGACGGCATCATGGGCATGTTCTTCTACCAGTTCGGTGTCACGGTGGCGGTGGCGACGCTCATCTCCTACGCCGTGTCCATGACGCTCACGCCCATGCTGTCCTCGCGCATGCTGCGCCACCACGGTCAGCCCACGGGCGTGTCCGCGGCGGTGGAGAAGGTGCTGGTGGGCATGGAGAACGGCTACCGCAAGATGCTGGCCGCCATCCTCCGTCGCCGCCTGGTGACGATGGCGGTGGCGGTGGTGGTGCTCTTCGCGACCTTCGGCCTGGCCCGCTTCCTCAAGTTCACGTTCATCCCGGAGTCGGACAACGGGAACATCAAGCTGGCGGTGGAGCTCCCCATCGGCTCGACGCTCTACGAGACGCAGGCGGAGATCGACCAGCTCGACGCCCAGGTGCGTGCACTGCCGGGCATTGCCTCCACCTTCGCCACCGTCGGTGGCGGCGTGCAGGAGGAAGTCCACAAGGGCGAGCTGCTCATCAACCTGGTGCCCATCAAGGAGCGCAGCTATCCGCAGGGTGAGCTGAAGACGTATCTGCGCGGCGCCATCAAGCCCCGTCCGGGCGTGTCGGTGACGGTGCAGGACGTCACTGGCATCGCCGGTGGTGGTTCGCGCTCGCAGCAGGTGCAGTTCAACCTGCGCGGCGACAACTGGCAGGAGCTCATCGCCACGTCGGAGAAGATGAAGGTGGCGATGAGGACCAACAAGGGCCTGGTGGACATCGACTCCACGTACCGCTCCGGCAAGCCCCAGTACGACGTGGTGGTGGACCGCGAGCGCGCCGCCAGCCTCGGTGTCCCGGCCGCGTCGCTGGGCACCACGCTGCGCGCCTTCCTCGGCCGCGACAAGTTCGCGGACTACCGAGAGGGCGGCGAGACGTACGAGGTGAAGCTGCGGCTGCCGCCGGAGACCCTGGCGTCCGCCGATGCACTCGGAAAGCTCACGGTGCGTGCCCCCAGCGGGCAGCTCGTGGAGCTGCGCAACCTGGCCTCCGTCACTCCGGCGGATGGCCCGGTGCAGATCGACCGTGAGTCCCAGAAGCGGCAGATCACCCTGCTCGCCAACCTGGCCTCCGGCTACCAGCTGGGTGACGCCGTGGCCTTCATGAACACGACCGCGGAGAAGGAAGTGCCCAAGGGGATCATCTACGACTTCGAGGGCAACGCGAAGGAGATGGGCAAGGCGGTGTCCGCGTTCGGCGCCGCGCTGCTGCTCGGCATCATCCTCGTGTACATGATTCTGGCGGCGCAGTTCGAAAGCCTCGTCCACCCGTTCACCATCATGTTGTCGCTGCCCTTCGCCTTCATCGGCGCCATTGGCGCGCTGCTCATCACCGGCCAGGCCATGTCCATGTTCGCCCTCATCGGCGTCATCATGCTCATGGGTCTGGTGGTGAAGAACGGCATCCTCCTGGTCGACTTCACGCTGCAGTTGCGTGAGGAAGGCAAGAGCGCCACGGAGGCCCTGCTGGGCGCCGCTCCGGTCCGTCTGCGTCCGATTCTCATGACGACCATCGCGATGATCGCCGGCATGATTCCGGTGGCGATTGCCCGGGGCGACGGCGCGGAGACGCGCGCGCCCATGGCCATCACCATCATCGGCGGCCTCATCACCTCCACGGTGCTGACGCTGGGCGTGGTGCCGGTGGTGTACTCGCTGCTGGACCAGCTCACCGAGAAGTTCAAGCGGCGCAAGGGCCCGGGCACCGCCCCGGACCATGGCACGCCGCACGCGGTGGGTCCGCACGGCGAGAAGGCCGCGGTGGCCGCGGCCGCGCGAGTGGAGACGGCCTGATGCGAGTGCCGGCGAACAGACCGGCCCTCCGCGTGCAGCCGTCCGGCGCAGGCGAGGAGGAGCTCGAGCTCACCGAGGAGGGCGGCGTCACGGACGACGCCCTGCCCGAGGCCGAGCAGGACTCCCCCACGCCCGCGTCACGGCGGCTGCACGAGCTCATCATCCAGCTCGGGCGGTACCGCTCCCTGCGGGACCCGCTGCATGGCATCTGCGAGAGCAATCAGCTCACCCCCACGCAGATCCACGCGCTGATGTGGCTGGGCAATGACGGCCCCACGCACGTGGGCGTCCTGGCCCAGCGTGTCGGCATCACCAAGAAGACCATCACCGGTGTGGTGGACCGGCTGGAGGACATGAAGCTGGTGGAGCGCACGAGGGACGCCGAGGACCGGCGCGCCGTCGTCGCGCAGCTCACCACGGAGGGCGTCAAGCTCTTCAACCTCATCAGTCGCAGCGTGGACCAGGGCCTGCGACGCATGCTGGACCTGCTCCCCGCCGACGACCAGGAGGCCCTCTTCGGCCTGCTGGAGCGGGTGCTGAAGCGGCTCGGGGGCCCCGCCTCCGAGCAGGCCCTCTAGGATGCACGAGCGCGCGCCGGTGGCGACCTCCGCCCGGCGCGCGCTCCGTTGTTTCCCGAAGTTGTTCTCCCTCTTCTTTCTCGTGCTCGTTATCCCGGCGTCGGGTGCCACCCCGCTGGGCCAGGAGCTGGCCGGACGGTGCCGCGCCTGGGCCGCGGATGCGCGCAACCCCTGGGCGCTCGCGCACGGCGTCGTGCTGGAGGGCCAGGCCTTCCGCGCGAGTGACGGCCGGCTCGCCTCCGACGTGATGGTGTCCGACTTCCTACGCCGGACTCCCGCGTCCGAAGACAGTCCCTCGAAGCAGGCGGACCTCTTCTTCGAGTCCTCCACTCCCGACGGAACTCCCGTCGAACCCCACCCTGCCCTCCTCGTGAAGACGTTGCTGGCCGCTGGCCAGCCGCTGTCCCAGCGCTTCACGACGGCATGGGGCACGGTGACGCTGCGCGAGGTGGTGGAAGACGTGAAGCGCGACTTCCGTATGGAACAGGTGGCCTCGCCCGAGAGCGCCTGGAAGCTCGAGGTCCTCTCGCTGAGCGCTCGTCCTGGCGACACGTTCCGCGACGGCACGGGACGCAAGGTGAGCGTGGATGCGGTGATGGAGCGCGCGCTCGCCACGCTGGAAGCGGAGCAGGCCGCGCTCGCCTCGGGCATGAAGGCCGGGCGACCCGAAGTGCCCAAGCGAGGTCAGGGCATCTACGCGCATCCGTGCGGTGGGTTGCATTACTTCCAGGCCGTGGCGGGCTGGGCACGACATCCATCCGTGCGTGCGACGTGGAGGCCACGGCTGGCGGCACAGGTGGAGGTGTTGCTGTACCGGCTGGACTCGGAGACTCGGCAGTACGAGACGGCCTGGGCTTCGGCGCCCACGCAACGCGAGCAGGTGCTGGCGCAGATGCTGAAGTTTCAGGGGCACTTGCTGGAGACGCTCGGACGCTTCCGCGATGACATCGGCTGGCGCCCCACGGCACGCCAACAAGACACCGTGGAGCGCGCGCGCAGGTATCTGGAGAACACGGTGCGCAGGATGGACGAGACGGGCCTGCTCGCGGCCCCCGCGTCCGTGGCCACGCGGAATCGACAGCTCGCGCTGGACCTGGTGGGCGACACCTGCCACGCGGCGCGGGGCGAAGCGCTCTGGAGCCGCCCTTCCGCCAGACGAACTCCGTAGCCAGCGCGAGGCGTCCGCCGCGTCACACGCCCAGGCGCGCCATCTCGTCCTCCGTGAAGCCCGCTTCCGCGAGCACCTCGCGAGAGTGCTGGCCCAACGCGGGAGGCTCGCGCAGCGGCGTTGGCCCCATGCGCAGCGGCGTCAGCAGATGCGTCACCTTGCGGCCCAGTCGAGCATCCTCCGCCTCGACAAAGAGGCCGCGAGCACGAAGCTGCGCATCGGCCAGCACCTCGTCCCCTTCCGCCACCGGCTCCACGCACAGGTCCGAGCCCGCGAACTTCTCCGCCCAGTACGCCAGCGGCTGCTCCGCGAACAAGCGCGTCAGCTCCGCCTTCACCCGCGCCCCGTCCTCGCCCGGCGTGTACGCGTCGTCGAGCAACTCCGGGCGCCCCAGCCGCTGACACACTCCCGCGAAGAACTTGGGCTCCAGCGCCCCCACGGCCAGCCACCGGTCATCCGCCGTGCGGTACAGGCCGTAGCACGCGTACCCGCCATTGAGCGCCTCGCGGCCGCGCTCGAGCGGCGCGCCCTGCTCGCCCATGAAGAGCCGGGCCGCCAGGTGCATGTGCAGAAAGGCGGTGGCCCCATCCGTCATGGACACGTCAACGAAGCGGCCCTTCCCCGTGCGCTCGCGTTCGTGCAGCGCCGCCAGGATGCCCACCAGCGCGAAGAGACTCCCACCGCCGATGTCCCCCATCTGCACGCCGGGAAAAGCCGGTGCCCCACCCGCCTCACCGCCGTAACCCAGCAGGCCCGCGCGGGCCACGTAGTTCAAATCGTGCCCCGCCTTGAGCCGGTCCGGCCCCGTCTGCCCATAGCCGGAGATGGCGCAGTAGATGAGCCGGGGGTTCTCCGCCCGCAGCACCGACTCGCCCACGCCCAGCTTGTCCATGACACCCGGCCGGAAGCTCTCCACCAACACGTCATGCGTGCGCGCCAGCCGCTTGAGCGCGTCACGCCCCTCGGGCGTCTTGAGGTTCAGGGTGAGCGACCGCTTGTTCCGATTGAGGCCGTAGAACAGCGCCCCCACATCATCGCGCGACGGCGGCATCGCCCGGACATAGTCGCCGCCCTCCGGCTCCTCCACCTTCACCACCGTGGCGCCCAGGTCCGCGAGCACCAACGTGGCATAGGGGCCGGGCAACAGGCGCGACAGGTCCAGCACGCGCAGACCCGTGAGTGGCAGCGAAGACATGGCGGTTCTCCAGGAGTCGAACGAGACGAGAGGGGCCTGAAACGACGTGCGGCGCGCCCCCGGAGTGGGAACGCGCCGCGCGGGTCGGAGCGAAGGTCGGCACCAGGGCCCACCCTCACGCTCCGAGGGAACTACGACAGCAGCTTCGCGAGCTTCATCGCGAGGCCCATGTCCATGGGCTTGAACTTCAGCTTGCCCTGCATGGCCGCCATCTGGGCGTTGAGCTTCTTCTCGCGGATCTTCACGAAGTCCTCGTTGCTCACCAGGATGGTCATCTTGGACGCGCCCTCGATGCCCGGGGAGACCCAGCCCTCGGCCTTGGTCAGGTCCAGCGTCCACTTCCCGCCGCCCTCGCCGGAGATGTCGAAGTGGATGATGGCGTTGATGTCCTTCGCCAGCTCCGGCTTCGCCTGGAGAACTTCCGGAATCTGGGTCTCGATGATGTCCTTCGCGGTCATGACGCGCTCCTTGGCCTGGTCGTTGATTGAAGAATCAAGACGGGTGGAGGGGACCGTAATGGCGCCCCCCTGACAGGTCAAGCAGCGCGACGCGCGGTGTTCATCACGCGCTGGTGCTGCTCGCGGTGGACGGGTTCAGCGAGCGGCGCACCATGTCCAGCAAGTCGTTCAGCTCGAAGGGCTTGGCCAGGTGACCCACGGCGCCAATGTCCTGGGCCTTGCTGCCCACGTTGCGGTCCGCGCTGAGGACGATGAGCGGGATACCCGCCACGGCGGGCGGCTTCTGTCGCATGCGTTGGGCGAACTCCCAGCCATCCATCACCGGCATCATCAAGTCCAACAAGATGAGGTGGGGAGGCTCCGGCTCGAGGCGCTCCAGCGCCTCCTTCCCGTTGCGGGCACGACGAATGACGAAGCCTTCGGCCTCCAGAATCTCGGAGAGGGCTTCGAGGATATCCGGGTCGTCATCCACGACGAGGACGACGGGAGCACCATCAGGCTGTGTGTTAGGCGGAGTCAGGGCAGTCTCCCTCGGTGCGACGCTGGGGATTCTTCCACCATCCTCCCATCCAGCGGCGCAAGAAAGTGCGCTCCCCGCACACGATGGGGATGCACGTTGCAAAACCGACAGTGCCGCCCCACCCTTTCCGTGACCTGCTGGACAGGAGGTGGAAAACGTGAGGAGCCCTGGGGAGATGGGAGCTGGCAGCACGGCGGAAGCGCCTGGCCTCGTCCTCGTCCCCACGCAGGGGCCCCCTCGCCTGCTGGGCGGGTTGCTGCTCGAGCATCTGGGCCTCCAGGAGCTGCCCCCGGGCGCCACCTCCGTGGAGGCGCTCCTGGGCGCGGCGGGCTTCCAGCGTCGCGCGGGAGACATGCGCGTGTGGGAGCGGGGAGATGAGGTGGTCCTCGCCGGAGAAGAGCCCCTGGGCGACGGAGGGCGGCTCCTGTGGACCTTCCCGGTGGGCTGGAACGAGTCGGATGCGCGCCGCAGGGTGCGCTACCTGGGCATGGCCTCGCATGACCTGCGCGGCTCCCTGGCCAACATCCGCTCCTATGCCGCGCTGCTGCTCAATGGCCGCGTCCCGCTGGAGCCCAAGGTGCAACGCGGGCTGGAGACCATCCTGCGCAACGCGGACCGCTCGCTGTCCTTCTCGCAGGACTTCTTCGACTCGAGCAGGGCCGACCTGGGCTCGCTCGCCTGCGAGCCGGAGCGCCAGTCGCTCATCCCCCTGCTGGACGCGGCCGTGGAGCGCCAGCGCGCGGCGGCCACCGCCGCGAATGTGGCGCTCGTACTGGACCTGGATCCCCGCGTGGCTCCGCCCGACGTCGCCGTGGACGGAGCCCGAATCCAGCACGCCGTGGAGGCCTTCATCCTGTACCAGCTCTCCCGCTCCCAGCCCGGCGAGGTCATCTACCTGAGGGTGCACCCGGGTGCCCCGAGGGTGCGGGTGGAGGTGCGACGGGAGGGTGTCCCCCTGTCCGACGAAGACGCCTCCGTCGTGTTCCGGCGTGAGGAGCGGGCCTTTCGCGAGAAGAAGCTGGAGGACCCGCTGCGCATCTACCTGGCCCGCCAGGAGGTGGAGGCGCACGGCGGAAGCGTCGGCGTGGAGACGGATGCGTCCGGTAGCTCCCTCTTCATCACCCTCACCGCGCTTCCGGGGGCCATGCTCGGCACTCCAGCGGCCCTCCAGGCATGAGGCCTCCGCTCTTGCTGGCGGTCCACGGCGCCCCCCGCTATGCTCCGGCCGATTTCGCGAAGGAGCCGTGATGCTGGGGCTGAAGCCGATGGAACTTCTTCTCATCCTGTTTGTGCTGCTGCTCCTCTTCGGGGCCACGCGGCTGCCGCAGCTCGGCTCGTCCCTGGGCAGCGCGATTCGCAACTTCAAGCGCGGCTTTGGCGGTGAAGAAGAGACGGGTACGCCGGGCGCCGACAAGAAGGGCACCGGCACGCTCGCCGGCGGCGGCAACGTGGACAAGGACGTGAAGTCCACCACGCCCAGCAGCCACGCGTAATCCGCTCCGGGCACTCCCGGAAAGCACGACGCCCGCTCCACCCCGTCTTCCGGGGCCGAGCGGGCGTTGACGTTTCAACCACCTGGCCTGTCCGTCCCCTGTCCCAACGGGGCGGCACGCCCCCAGTCGATAGCACTGGGGGCGAGCGGCCGAATGCTCAGTCGATGACGGCCACGTTGTCGTACATGGCGTCGATCTGCGCCTTGTACTTCGTGCTGCAGACCTTGCGCTTGACCTTCAGGGTGGGCGTCAGCTCGCCGGACTCCTGGGTGAAGTCCGCGGGCATCACCGTGAAGCGCTTGATGGTGGCGTACGGCGGTGAATCCGCGTTCATCTTGTCCAGCACCGCCTTCACGGCGGCGTGGATCTCCGGCCGCTTCGCGTTGTCCGCGTAGCTGCCCACCGGGGCGCCCTTCTCCTCGAGCAGCTTGCGCGCGGAGTCTTCCGCCACGGTGATGAGCGCCACGAGGTACGGGCGCTTGTCGCCGTACACCATGGCCTGGCTCAGCAGCGGGAACGTCTTCAGCGTGTTCTCGATGTTCTGAGGCGCCACGTTCTTGCCGCCCGCCGTGACGATGATGTCCTTCTTGCGGTCGGTGATGCGCAGGTAGCCGTCGGCATCCAGCTCGCCGATGTCACCGGTGTGGAACCAGCCGTCCTTCTCCAGCACCTCGGCCGTGGCCGTGTCGTTCTTGTAGTAGCCCTTCATGATGCAGGGGCCACGCACAAGCACCTCGCCGTCCGCGGCGATCTTCGCCTCGGTGCCCGGCAGCGCGGGACCGACGGTGCCAATCTTGATCTTGTTCGGACGGTTGGCGTTGGTGGGAGCCGCCGTCTCCGTCAGGCCGTAGCCCTCCACGACCTTGAAGCCCAGCAGGTCGAAGAAGTAGCCAATCTTGCGCGACAGCGGCGCGCCACCGGAGACGAACAGGCGCATGTTGCCGCCCAGCTTCTCGTCCAGCGTGGCCCGCACCTTGGTGAACACCAGCTTCTTCGCCAGCGTGAAGCCGAGCGTGTCGTACGGCCGGCCCTGCTGCATCGCATCGACGTACTCGTCGAAGAGCTTGAAGGCCCAGCGCGTCAGCCGGCCCTTGAGGCCCGGAGCCGACGTGCCGTTGGACACCACCGTGTTGTAGACCTTCTCGAAGACGCGGGGCACCGACGGCAGCACCGTGGGACGCGTCTCCACGATGTTCGCCATCAGCTTGTCCACCGACTCCGCGATGATGAGGCGGAAGCCCATGCTCAGCCACGCCGCCTTCACCACCTGGGCGAAGACGTGCGCCAGCGGCAGGAACAGCATGACGGCGTCCGACGGCTCCATCATGCCGATGGCCTGCACCGCGTGCGCCTGGTACGTCCAGTTGCCGTGGGTGAGGATGGCGCCCTTCGGATCACCCGTGGTGCCGGAGGTGTAGATGAGGCAGTTGGTGTCCTCGGACTTCACGGACGCCACCCGCTCCTCGAAGGCGCCAGGGTTGGCCTGGTGCGCCTCGCGGCCCTGCGCCATGACCTCCGCCAGGGCGACTTCCTGGCCGCCCGCCACGGGACCGTCGAAGACGATGACCTTGGTGACGGTGGGACACTCGGCCAGCTTCTGCCGGACGCGCGTCAGCCGCCCCGCCTGCTTCGCATCCTTCTCGTCGTTGTCCACGAGGACGAACGACGTCTCCGAGTGCTTGATGACATAGCGGAACTCGTCCGGAAGGTTGGACGAGTAGATGGGCACGGTGATGGCCTGCGCCGCGGTGATGGCCAGGTCCGCGACGATCCACTGGAGGCTGGTGTTGGCGAACAGCGCCACCCGGTCTCCGGGCTTCACGCCCTGGGCCACCAGGCCCGCGGACAACGCCTTCACGTCGTCCAGCACCTGTCCGAACGTCACGTCCTGCCAGCGGCCGTCCTTCTTGTGCGTCACACCCGCCTTGGAGGCGTTCTGCGCGCGCTGGATCAGCAACTGGACCAGGTTTCCCTCTTGCGCTCCGGCCGCCGAAGCCGAAGGTGCTACCTGATTCTCTGCTCTCACTTGAGCTCCTCCTCGATGTCGGCTTCGACCTTCTTCGCCCACTCCTGGATGCGCTGACCCTCCGGAGGGTCATACGCGACGCTTCCCTGCTTCACCTTCTGGATGGCGTCACGCGCCTCCTTGGCCTTGTCGTCCTTGAGGAGCGTCTCGGCGAGGAAGTAATGCGCGCGCAGCATCTCCGGGTGTTTCTTGATGGCCTTCTCGTAATACTCCGCCGACTTCTTCAGATCCCGCTTCGGCCAGGGCAGCTCGTAGAAGTAGCGACCCTTCACGAGGAGCGGCGCGCTCCAGTTGAAGGTCGGATCAATCTTGACGGCCGTGTCCACGCGCTCGTTGAACTTGCCCTCCAGCCCCTCACCCAGCGCCTTCATGACGCCTACTGCTTGAGAGTAGGCGCCGATACCCGTCGCCGCGTAGTAGTGGCCCTCCACGCGGGCGGGGGCCAGCTTGATGGCCTTCTCGGAGACGTCCCACGTCTGCCGCCCGAGCACCTTCTTGAGCTTCTCGTTGCCCGCCCCGTCCGCCTGCCACTGGAGGAGCCGGGCCTGACGCCACACCAGCTCGAAGTCGTCCGGCGTCGCCGTCAACGCCTTCTTGAGCTCCGCCTCCAGCTCCTTCACCGCCGCGGCGTCCGCGCGACTGGCGTGCAGAGCATCCAGGCGGGCCCACACCTCGGCGTCGGCCGCCCGTGCCGAACCGGCAACGAGCAGGCACAAGGCAAGTAAAATCAGGCGCATGGGCGGTGGGCTTAGCACGCACGCTCGGCCGCACGCAAACCACGCAGGCAGCCTTTCCGGCAAAAAACAAGAGCGGGGCCGGCAAGGGTGGAAGACCCCGCCAGTCCCGCTCAGTCCGCGTATCTCCCCAGGTGGGGAGAAGGTCGGCTCAGGCCGCGTCGGCGGCGGCCTGCTCCTCGTTCTCGTTGAAGGCGGACAGGTAGCGCTCCAGGAACGTCTTCGTCTTGAGCTCCACCTGGCGCACGCGCTCGCGCGATACGCCCCACCGCTGTCCCAGTTCCTCCAGCGTCAGCGGCTTGTCCTGCGTCAGCCGCTCCGTGAGGATGTCCCAGCCCAGGTCGCCAATGCGCTTGCGGACCTTGGTGAGCGCGTCGTGGATTTCGGTGTCCTGCTCATTCGAGAGGAACACGTCCTGGGGCGACGGCCCGTTGTCCTCCAGGCGGTCCAGGAAGGTGGTCTCCCCTTCCTCGTCGATGGAGGCGTCGAGCGAGAAGTCCACCATGCTGCCCCGCTCGGCTTCTCCGCCACGGACCTGGCTGCGGTTGTCCTTCAGGTAGCGGGTGATGTAGGCGCGAATCCACCACACCGCATACGTCGCGAAGCGCACGTTCTTCTTCGGGTCGAAGTGCTCAATCGCCTTCATCAAGCCCACGTTGCCTTCCTGGATGAGGTCATCCAGGCGCGCGCCGCGATTGGCGAACTTCTTCGCCACGGCGACAACGAAGGCCAGATTGGAGGTCGCGAGCGTCTGTCGCGCGGACTCGTCGCCCTTGCGAGCACGACGTGCGAGCTCGTACTCCTGCTCGCGCGTCAGTTGGTGATGTCCCCCCAGGTGACGCAGGTATTGCGACAGGCCCTCCGCCGCAAACTTCGTCGAGTTGGCCATGATTTCCCGTCCTCCGTTCGATGCCGGACGCGCTGTCCCCGCCGACTCGCGTCCACCTGCATCTAGGACGCCCAACGAGCGAAAGGGTTTCTCATTCCATCGCCGAAAGTCGTTTCGACTGTCGACCGTCGTCCCGTGGCGGACGAGAGGCTCGCGCTTCCGCTGACTTGCAAGGTTGAGGAGCGCGGTTATCCCTCGGCGATGGTCACGCTACGGCTACTCACGTAGAACGCTTGAGCGCGGGGAAGATTTTCTGCGGATTGAGCAACCCTGATGGGTCAAAGAAGGACTTGAGCCGCCGCTGGAGGTCGAGCAGCGCGGGTCCTTGTTCGAGCGCGAGAAATTCCCGCTTCGCGAGGCCCACACCATGCTCGCCTGTGATCGTGCCGCCCAGTTCCACCGTCATCACCAACATGCGGCGCAGGGCTTCGTCCACCAGGCCACGCTGGTGCGGCCCCTCATAGAGGATGTTGGCGTGGAGGTTTCCGTCGCCCGCGTGGCCATAGGTGGCCACGGTGAGTCCCAGCTCGGCGCCCATCATTTTCAGTCGCTGGATGATTTCGGGAATTTTTGAGCGCGGGACGACGATGTCCTCCGAAATCTTGTGAGGCTTCAGCGCGCGCAGCGCCGGCGAAATGGCCCGCCGCACGGCCCACAGCTTCTCTCGCTGCCCCTCATCCCGCGCGACGAGCGTCTGGGTGGCGCCCTGCTGTGCGCAGATGTCGCCGAGCCGTGACAGTTCCTCCAACAGACCTTCTTCACCGTGGCCGTCGACCTCCGCGATGACGACCGAGCCGGCGCCCGCGGGAAACTGGAAGCCCCGGCCGTCCACGGCGCGCAGGGCCACGTCGTCGATGAGCTCCAGGCAGCGCGGGAGGATGCCCGCGGCGAGCACGGCCGAGACTCCGCGCGCGGCGTCCAGCACGGACGGAAAGACGACGAGGGCGGTCAGGACTTTTCGTGGCAGCGGAATGAGCTGCAGGGTGATTTCGGTCGCCACGCCCAAGGTGCCTTCGGAACCCACGAAGAGGCCCACGAGGTCATAACCCGCGACGCCCTTGATGGTGCGGCGGCCGACCCGCAGGACTTCTCCGTCCGGAAGCACCCACTCCAGGCCGATGACGTAGTCGCGCGTGACGCCGTACTTGAGCGCGCGAGGTCCCCCCGCGTTCTCCGCGACGTTGCCGCCCAGCGTGCAGAACTCCCAGGAGTTCGGATCCGGTGGATAGAAGAGGCCCTGCGCTTCCACGGCCTTCATCAAGTCGCCCGTCACCACGCCGGGCCCCACCACCGCCGTGAGGTCCTCCGCGGAGATGGAGTGGATGCGGTTCATCCGCTCCAGGCTCACCGCCACGCCACCATTCAGGGGCAGCGAGCCACCGCTCTTGCCACTGCGCGCGCCACAGGGCGTGAAGGGCACGCCGTGCGCCACGCAGGCCTTGAAGACGGCCGACACCTGCGCGGTGGTCTCCGGAAACACCACGACATCCGGAGGGAACACGCCGCTGTCGGACTCGTCCCGCCCGTAGGCCGCGAGCGTGTCCGCGTCGCGCCGCAGCTGCCCTTGCGCGAGGACGCTCGCCAGGGCTGCACACACCCGCTCCACGCGCTCGGCATCCACGCGGTCTGTCCGCGCGGACGGGCCACTCATCGCCGAGCCCCCAGCCGGGCCCACAGCTCACGACGAAGCGAGCCATCTCGCCGCAGCTCGCCCTCGTACGCCTCCGCGTGGGTGATGGCGTCGTGTTGCTGGGCGCCTCGCATGCGCAAGCACGCCTGCTCTGCTTCGATGATGCAGGCGGTGGCGGGGCTGCCCAGCACGCGGGCCAGGGCGCTGGACACCTCGCGGGCCAGGTCTTCCTGGAGGATGAGCCGATGCGCGAAGCAGTCCACCAGCGCGGACAGCCTGCCGAAGCCGGCCATCCGCTTGCCCGGCACATACGCGACATGCACGCGGCCCGTCACCGGCAACAGATGGTGCGGACACATGGAGACGAAGCGCAGGTTCGTCACGACCACGAGCTCGCGCGACGAACCCTTCGGCGTGGGGAACGTCTTGCCCAGCACCTCCTCGGGCGTCTTGGCGTAGCCATCCAGGAACTCACGGCTCCAGGCGTCAGCCACGCGCTGCGGAGTGTCCACCAGGTTCGCATCCCCCAGGGGCAGTCCGGCGGCGTGCAGGAAGGCCTCCACCGCGCGAGCCATGGCGGCGGGGTCCGGCAGGCTGACCAGGGGACTCGGGACGGGGGCCTTGCGAGTGCGAGCTTTGGACGAAGTCACGGGGGAAGGGGCTCCTACAAGGGGCGTTCAGGGAAAGCCGACGCTATCCGATGCCGCGATGAGGATCTCGTCACCTCGCACACGGACTTCGTAGATGCGGACGCTCGCGTCGGGACGCCAGGGGCAGCGCCCCGTCCGCACATCGAAGGGCCAGGCATGCAGCGGACAATGCAGCAGGTGGCCGTCCAGGTCCCCCTCGGCCAGCGAGCCGCCGCGATGGGGACAGGTGTCGGCCAGCGCATGCAGCCGCCCGTCCACACGGACGAGCGCCACCCGGGTGTCTCCCACCTGGACCACGGCGCGACCCCGTGCGTCCAACGCGGTGAGCCGAGCCACCGGAATGTATCGTCCGTCCGGTTGTCCTTCGTCCATACAGGTGTCTCCAACGCCCCGCGAGCCGTCGTCCATCCCGGTGAATGCGGTGACAGAGGTGTACGTCCCACCGCCGTGCTAGCCTGCCTTGACTCGCCCTGGTGCCGTCAGTAGAGCACCTGTGCCTCCTTCATTCCGATGATCCAGCGCGCCCATACCTTCGCCCGTGGCATCGCGACGTTGCTCGTCGCGCTGTGGGCGTTGCAGCCGCTGGGGGCCCTGCTCCACGTCCGGGACGAGCACGCCCACCGCTTCTGCCCCGAGCACCAGACCTTCGAGGAGACCGCCCGGGGCACGGGCTCGATTCAGGCTCGGCTGGCTCCCGAGAAGCTGGCGCAGTTGTCCGCCCTCCCCTCGTCGAACACCGACTCGACGCGGCTGACCCATGAGGCCTGCCCGCTCCTGACGTCGGGCTCGCGCGACGAGCTGTTCTTCTCCTCGCCGTCCTCCTGGGCCCTGGCCCGGCTCGCGGTCAGTCGTCCCGCCACCGCGCCACCCCACGTCTCTCCCCCGCTCTCCGTCCTCGACACCGCGCCCAAGTCCTCACCACCCGCGCACGCCTGAGACGCGTCCAGCAGGAGTGGTCAGGTCATGGAGTGGGGCGTGTGCGCACGCGCGCGTCCAGTTTCGAGGAGCATTCCCGGTGTCATCCGTCTCACGTCGTCCGCACGGCGCGTTCATCGCCGTGTCCATCGCAGCCCTGTTGTCCACGGCCACCGCCGCGGCCCAGGAAAACCAACCCCCTCTTTCTCCCGATGCGGGTGTTCCCGAGCCCGACGCGGGAACACCCGATGAAGTCCCCGCGGGCCTCACGCCCGAGGAGATGGCCGAAATCGAGAAGGCCTTCGGTGGCGACACCCAGCAAGGTGTTCCCGCCGGCACGTCCTCCGCGCCGGACCCCACGCCCGGAGGCGGCCTGCCGCTGTCGATTCCCGGAGGGACGAGCGGCACCAACTTCCTGGACATGAGCTTCATCCTGGATCTCGCCGCGGCGGCCTTCACGTCCAAGGAGCCGCTCCAGGGCGGCGCGCATGACCCCACGCGCAACGGCTTCAACCTCCAGCAGCTGGAGCTGTCCATCGGCTCGGTGGTGGACCCGTACTTCCGCTTCGACGCGAACATCGTCTACAGCCAGTTCGGCGTCGAAATCGAAGAGGCCTACGGCACCACGCTGGCCCTTCCCGGCAGCCTCCAGGTGCGGGCGGGCCAGTTCCTCACGCGCTTTGGCCGCCTGAATGCCACGCACCCGCACGCGTGGGACTTCGTGGATCAACCGTTCGCCATGAGCCGCGTCTTCGGCGCGGAGGGCAACCGGGGCCTGGGCGTGGAGCTGTCCTGGCTGACGCCCCTGCCCTGGTACGTGGAGCTGACCGGCAGCCTCACCGATGCCACGGGCGAGGCCACCGCGCGCAGCTTCCTGGGCGCATCGAATGACCGCGTCCTCTCGCCGCTGGACCTCCAGGCCACGGGCGTCCTGAAGCAGTTCTTCGCGCTGTCGGACGACCTGTCCCTGCTGTGGGGACTGTCCGGCGCCACGGGCCCCAATCCCACCGGCTATCGCAACCGTACGGATGTCTTCGGCACCGACGTGTACCTGCGCTACCGCCCCATCACCGAGGCCAGCAACACGCTCGTCACCCTCCAGGTGGAGGCCCTCTACCGCCGACGCCAGGTGCCCGATGACGTGCTGACGGACATCAACACCTACGCCCAGCTCGCGTGGCGCTTCTCGCAGCGCTGGGCCGCCGCCGCGCGCTATGAGTTCGGAACACCGGCGAAGAGTGAAGGCGGCGCGGTGGCGTTGGATCCGCTGGACCCGGAGTGGACCAAGAACCGGGACCGGATCTCCGCCAACCTCACCTTCTGGCCCACCGAGTTCTCCCGCCTGCGGGTGCAGGCCGCCAGAGACCGGGCACGTTGGCGCGACGAGGCGGACTACTCCGTCTTCCTCGCGCTCGAGCTGGTGACGGGCGCCCACGGCGCTCATGCGTTCTAAACCTCTTTCACGGGAGCCCTGCCCCATGCGCCACCTTCGTTTCGTCGCGGCCCTGTGCGCCGCCCTCTGCCTCTTCGCCGCCGCGCCCGCTCGCGCGGCCCTCAATGTCGTCACCACCCTTCCGGACCTCGCCGCGCTGACCAAGGCGGTGGGCGGAGACCTGGTCCAGGTGCAGTCCATGGCGCTGGGAAGCCAGGACCCGCACCGCGTGGACGCGAAGCCCAGCCTCGCGCTCGCGCTGCGCAACGCGGACCTGCTCATCTCCGTGGGACTCGACCTGGAGATCGGCTGGTTGCCCAATCTCCAGACCGGCTCGCGCAACCCGCGCATCCAGGTGGGCAACCCCGGCTTCCTCAATGCCTCGCAGTTCGTCCGGTTGCTGGAGGTCCCCGCCACCAAGGTGGACCGCAGCGAGGGCGACGTCCACCCCGGAGGCAACCCCCACTATCTCTATGACCCGCGACAGGGCGCGGCGGTGGCTCGCGGTATCGCCGAGCGACTCGCGCAGCTCGACGCGAAGAACGCGGCGACGTACCGCGCCAACGCCGCGAAGCTGACCGCCGAGCTGGATGCCGCGCGCGTCGGCTGGGAGAAGCGCCTCGCGGGCCTTCGCGGTGCGCCCATCGTCGCGTTCCACCGGACGACGCCGTACCTCGCGGACTGGCTGGGCTTCGAGCCCATCGCGTTCCTCGAGCCCAAGCCGGGCATCCCTCCCAACCCGTCCCACGTGGCCGGCGTCCTCGTGCTGGCTCGGCAGCGCAAGGCCCGCATGGTGCTCATCGAGAGCTACTACAACGACCGGGAGGCGAAGATGGTCGCGGGCATGATTCCGGCGCCAGTCGTCGTCCTCCACGGCGGCACGGACTTCCGCTCGGGTGAGACGTACGTCCAGCACATCAACGAGCTGGTGGGCAACCTAGAGAAGGCGCTCACCCCTGGAAAGGGAGGCTGAGTCATGAGGACTCGACTGCTGCTCCCCGTGTTGCTCCTGTCCGGCTGCGCGCTGGACTCGGGCGAGGGCTTCGCGGTGTTGGAGCCCACCGTCACCGCGAGCTACGTCCCCGTGGCATCGCGTGACGCGGGCAATGGCTTCCAGCGCCTCGCGTCGGACTATCAGGTGAGCCTGGGCTCGGCCGCGCTGGGCATCTCCCACGTGGAGCTGGTGGGGGGCGCGGGAGGCGGAGGGCCAACGACGTTCGACCCCGCCAATCCGCCACCGGGTTACAGCCTGTGCCACAACGGGCACTGCCACAGCGACAGCGGCGGGCTCGTGGACTACGAGGACATCGAGGCGGAACTCGGTGGAGGCGGCTCCTCATCCACGCTCGTCGCCGCGCTCCATGTGGATGGCGAGCTGAACCTGCTGACCCCCGAAGCCACGCCGGTGGAGTGTGAGCCTGACTGCGAGCTGCCCCGCACCACCGTGTCCCGAGGTGTCTGGGAAGTGACGTCGGTGACGCTGACGGGCACGGTGCGCGACTCGCGCGCCACGCCGAGGCTTCAGGAAACGGCCTTCCGGATGACCGTGGTGTCCGAGGACGTCGCGGAGGGCGAGGAGGCCACGCCGCTCTTCACGCTGACGGGCGAGGTGGACGTGCCGTCGGACCGGGAGCACGAGCCGCGCGTGAAGCTGGCGCTGGCGCTCGAGGTTCCGCCCACCGTGTTCGACGGACTGGACTGGGCCACATTGACTCCTGGCGCGGACGGCGTGCTGGACCTGGGCACCGTCGCCAACGAGGCGGCGCGCAAGGCCCTGCTGGAAGAGCTCGCGGCCCTGAAGCCCGAGGCGGAGGTGCGACGTGAAGACCGATGAGCCCGTGAGTCCCGAGGCCACAACCCACGCGGTGCCGCCGAGCTTCACGCTCGGCGAGCCGCTGCTCACCTGCACCGAGCTGGTCATCGGCTACAACGATAAGGCCATGCTGCCACCCATCAACATGGTCATCCGCCGGGGCCAGTTCGTCGCGGTGGTGGGCCGCAACGGCTCCGGCAAGAGCACGTGGTTCAAGACGCTGCTGGGGATGATCGACCCGGTATCGGGCGCCATTACCCGGGGCCATCCGGAGATGCGCAGCGCCTACGTGCCACAGACATCCAGCATCGACTCGCTGCTGCCGCTACGGGCCTGGGAGCTGACCGCCTGGGGCCGGCTGCGCAACTGGAGCTTCCTGTGGCCCTTCGCGCGCAAGGCGGACCGGGCCGCCGTGGAGGTCGCGCTGGAGACGGCCGGCGCCAAGGCCATCGCGAACAGGCCCTATCGCGAGCTCTCCGAGGGACAGAAGCAACGCACGCTCCTGGCCCGACTCATCGCCACCGAGGCGGACATGGTGCTGCTCGACGAGCCGACCGCCGCGATGGACGCGGTGGCCGAGCGCGAGACGATGCAGCGGCTGTGCATGCTCGCGCGGCAGCGAGGACTGGGCGTGGTGGTGGTGTGCCACGACCTGGAGGTCGCCGCCGAGCACGCGGACGTGCTGCTCTTCGTGGACCGGGAGACCTCCGCCTTCGTCGTGGGCGACGCGCGCACCGTGTTCTGCCACCCCGCCTTCCGTCGTCAGTACGGCGACGAGTACTGCCACCGCGCCCCCGAGGGACCCCACCGTGGATCCGATGCTCGCTGAACCGTCCCAGTGGCAGCAGTTCGTCGAGGGGTTCGAGCTGTTCCGGGACCCGCTGCTGTGCGCACTCCTCGCCGGAGGCGTGCTGGGCTTCCTGAGCGTCTACGTGGTGCTGCGGCGCATGGTGTTCGTCAGCGCCGCGGTGGCCCAGTCCGCCGGCCTGGGCGTGGCGCTCGCGTTCTACATGGGCATCCACCTGGGCTTCGAGGTGGAGCCCGTCATCGGCGCCACCGCGCTCGCGCTCCTGGCGACGCTGCTCCTGATGATGGACCCCACGAAGCTGCGGCTGACGCGAGAGAGCCTGCTGGGCCTCGCCTACGCGCTGTCCGGCGGCGCGGCCGTGCTGGTGGGTGACCGCATCGCCCAGGAGTCCCACGACATCCAGGGCATCCTCTTCGGCACCGCCGTGCTGGTGACACCCGAGCAACTGCGCACCGTGGCCATCGCCAGCATCCTCGTCATGGTCATCCACCTCTGGTGGTACCGGGGCATCACCTTCGCGAGCTTCGACCGCATCGGCGCGCTGGTGCAGGGCCTGCCCGTCCGCCTGTTGGACGGCGTGCTGATGGTGTCCATCGGCGTCATGGTCGGCGTGTGTGCCCGAGCCCTCGGCGCGCTGCCGGTGTTCGCCTTCTCCACGCTGTCCGCCATCGCCGCGCTGATGTTGGATTTGCGGCTGCCCTGGACGTTCTTCGTGGCCACGCTCGCGGGCATCGTCTCCGGCGTGGGCGGCTACATGTTCGCCTACTTCTTCGACTTCCCAGTGGGTGGCTCGCAGACGGTGGTCGCGGCGATGCTGGTGGGCCTGGCCATGGGTGCGCGCGCACTCATCCAACTGGCCCAGCGCGGAGCGAAGTGAGCAGCAACCGCGCCGGGTGAGCGACATTCCCCGGCGCGCAGATATGAGACTGAGTGACATCCGTTCCCCCTTCATCTCGACGATGGATTTCCCGAGGGGGTGCGCATGAGGCAGCGAGGCTGGTGGCTGTGTCTGCTCTGGATGGCGAGCATGGGTTGCGTGCATGGCCCACGCACCACGGAGCCCGAGACGCCGAAGTTCGAGCACGTCTTCCAGAAGCCCCTGGAGGAAGCGCTGGCCGCCACCCGGCAGTTGCTCGCCTCCCGAGGCTACGCCATCGAGGAGACGACGGACCCCACCCAGTTCCTCACGAAGTGGAAGACCCAGGACAGGGGCGACACGGGGAATGACCGCTACACGCGCTTCGTGGTGACGGGCCTCTCCGTGGCCCCGCGACAATCCGTCGTCCGCATCTTCCGGATGAACTTCAACGCCATGGGCAACGACGTCAACCACAAGGCCAACTGGTGGCGGATCGAGTACAACTACTATGTCCACGACTCGAGCCCCTTCAACGACCAGGGGCCACCGCTCCGAAATGCGCGGAGCGAACGCATCGAGTTGCGCACGCTGACGAATGGCACGCGAGACCTGGACCTCGAGCGGGAGTTGACGCTGAGACTGGAGTCGACCCCGTCGTTGGAGGTGGTGAGCGGCAACGTGCGAGAGGAGCCGCGCCCCAAGGCCGTGCGCGACTCGGACTTCTACCTCACGAGGTGGAAGCAGGAGGCCGCCGAAGCGGGCCCCTGTGGCGAGGCCATGCGTGGGCTTCCGGAGGTGCTGGACCTCGGACTGACGCTGCTGGTGGGAGAACAGCTCGGCTCTCGTGAAGCCCCCTCGGTGGTGGGAGAGCTGGTGTGTCAGGTCGCCGAGGCAGGGCTGCCCGTCGCACTGGGGTTGTCCATTCCCCGCTCCGAGCAGGAACGGGTGGACCGCTACCTCGCGAGCCCGGGCGCTCCCGCGGACCAGGATGCGCTGCTAGAGGGGCGCTTCTGGCAGCGGCCCTACCAGGATGGCCGCAGCAGCCGCGCCATCATGGACCTCATCGACCGCGTCCGCGCTCTGCGCATGGCGGGGTTGAGCGTGACGCTCCTTGCGTATGACACGGACCTGGCTGGCGGAAGCAAACGCGATGCTCAGCAGGCCGCTTTCTGGAACCAGCGCCGCGAGACAAAACCGTTCGAAGTCCAGGTCATCCTCGCCGGCAACACGCATACGCGCACCGTCACCGGCACCCCCTGGGACCAGGACTTCACGCCCATGGCGCATCTCTTGAAGTCCCCACGCCTCGTCGTTCTGGAGATGAGCTACGCCCAGGGGACGCGCTGGGGTTGCGACCTGGACCGCGAAGGGAAGCTTCAGTGCGGGCTCATTGGCTCGACACCGTCGGGCAGGGTTGCGGCACACCCCGGCATGTCGCCGTTCATCACGTCCTTCGCCACGCCGACGCCCGAGGGTACCCACGGCATGCTCTATGTCGGAGCGCTGACGCCGTCCCTCCCCGCCATCTCCAAGCAGCAGGAGGCGCCGCTTCCCATTCGCCCCCCGCTGCCGCCGCTGCGGGATGGAGACAAGCCTCCGATGTTCTAGGCGTCAACGGACCGCGGTGGAGACCTTCTTGAACTCGGGCGTGCCAGCGCGCCCGAGCAAGTCGAACAGCGCGGCCTCCACCGTGGCCACCGTCGCTCCCGCATCGCGGCACAGGTCCAGGCCCACGCGCCGGTCCTCCGTCGAGCGCGACAGCACCGCGTCCGCCAGCAACACCGGCGTGAAGCCACGCTCCGCGAAATCGCGCACCGTCTGGAAGACACAGATGTGCGTCTCCATGCCGGCCACCAGCACCTGCTTGCGCGTCCCCAGTTGCGCGAGCACGTCCGGCACGGCGGCGCTGAACTCCAGCTTCTCCACCGCCTTGAAGCTCCCCAGCTTCAGCCGCAGCAGCGAGTGCGTGGGCCCCAGGCCCTGGGGATACTGCTCGGTGATGATGACGGGGAGGCCGAGCGCCCGGGCGCCTTCGACGGCGGCGCTGGTGCGCGCGAGCATCCGGTCCAGCGCGTCGCGGTCCATGGCCGCGCACAGGCGCTCCTGGATGTCCACGACGAGCAACGCGGCCTGGTCCTGAGTGAGACGGAAGGTGGGCATGCCCCCTCTCCTCGCGCGAACGACTCCGGCCCGTCAAGCGGCGGGCGCATCGGACGCCCTTGGCTCGACGCTTTCGCTCAGCCGGCTTCGGGCGGGCAACACTCGCGACACAGGGCCCGGTTGCGCCCATGCGCCACGGCCATCAACAACCCGCCTCCCAGGGTGAGCCCCATCTCCCACCGCTCGCCCGCGCCCTCGGGGACCAGGAACGCCCCCGCGCCCAGCAGGGCCAGCCCACCTCCGGCGAGCACGGGCACCACCCCACGCCGATGCAGCCTCCATCCCGGGATGAAGGCCGCGAGCGCGCCCAGCAACACCAGCGCGAACAACCATCGATGCGTCCCCTCCCCGCCCAACCACCGCGCCGCCGCCGCCGGCACGAGCCCGAGCACGGCGGGGAGCACCACGCAGTGGACGACACACAGCGCGGAGAGCAGCTGCCCCACCCCATCCCAACGCGAGGGCGCGGCGAGACTTCGTTCCAAGGAACTCAACAGGACACCTTCTCCAACGGGCGGAAATCAGGAGGCACCGGGAGCGGAGCCTCGGTCGTGTGGACCAGTCGCAGGATGCGGCCACGCCCGTCGACATACGTCCGCGCGCGCCGCAGCTCCGGCAGGTGCGCGTCCGCGTCACGCCACCGGTCGAGGAAGGAATTGAAGTCCTGCACCGCCAGGACCCTGTCTCCCAGGGCCGCCCGCGCCTCGGCCAGGAGCAGACGGAAGTGACCGCAACCCGGTCGCTCAACCACCAGGGCCCGGGCCAGCTCCAGCGCCTTCTCCTCGCGCTCACCGCGCAGCCGGGCTCTCGCCAGCGTCTCTCGCGCGGGGCGGGAGAACGGCGCGGGTCCCGACGCGCGAAGCCGGCGCTCCATGCGCCACGCTCGAATCAACGTGGCCTCCGCGCGGCCTCCATCTCCCCGCCGTGCCTCCAGCGAGCCACGCAGCTCGTTCTCCGCTACCTCCAGCACCCGCGCGACATCGCGAGGGCACAGCGCGCGTCCCTCCGAGCGACGCACCTCGGACAGCGATGGCTGCAACTGCTCGAGCGCCACGCATGCACGCTCCACGTCCGACAGCCGTCCCCCATCCAGCGCGTTGATGCCCCGCGTATACAGTCGGACACCGTCGCGAAGGACACGCTCGGCGGTGGTGAGCTCGCCGGCGAACTCCAGCTGCACATCCGCCGCCGCTCGACAGAATCCGAAGCGCAGGTGCGTGGCCACCAGCGTGGTCGCCGCGAACAGCAGCGCCTGCGGCTCGCCTCCCGCTGACTCCACGCGCTGACGCAGCCGCCGCGCCCATGTCTGCGCGTCACTGTACTGCCCCGCTTCCGCGCAGCCGTGGCTCAGCAGCCGCATGGCCAGCTCCGCGCAAGGCGCGAAGACAGCGGGCAGCGACTCCCTCGCGAGGTACACGTCATCCGCTTCCACCGCGGTCTCCAGCACGCGGTAGGCGGCGTCCGTCTCGCCCAGCCGGCCCAGCAGTCGTCCCGAGGCCAGCAGCGCGAAGCTGGCTCCGGGCGCGAGCTTCGGCAGCCGCAGCGCGCTCTCCCGTGCCGCTTCGGGCCGGGCGCTCGGGAGCATGGTGCAGACCCAGGCGAAGTGGACGCCGGAGTGGTCGGGGTTCGTGCGCAGCAGCTCGCGCAGCATCACCTGCGCATAGGGCTGCCCCTGGCCGGGACGCCCATCCGGCTCGTAGCCATCCGCCAGGAAGCCGGCCAGCAACAGCCGCGCCTCGGAGTCCTCCGGATAGCGGTCGACCAGGCTCTCCATCTCCCGCACGAAGGCGTGGCGCCCGTTCGACGGTCCCTTCTCCGCGAGCAGGCTGGCCGCGACGATGTAGCGCTGTTCGACATCCGGCAGCCCCTCGCTCAACGCGAGCGCTCGGGCCATCGCGTCGGCCCGAGCAGCAGCGAAGCGCGCTCCAGCCCCCCGCGTCAGCGCCAGGCCCCACCACGCCATGGCCAGCTCCGGGTCCAGCCGGGCCGCCTCCGCGAAGGAGCGACGCGCCTCCGAACCCCAGCCCAGGTGCAGCAGGCTCAAGCCCTGGTCGAAGTAGGCCTGCGCCAGCGGCACGCCCGTGCTCACCTTCAGGTGAGATGTGCCCAGCCCCTCGCGAAGCGGCGGTCGAGGAAGCGCCTCATCCGCGACGTCCTCCCAGGCGGCCTGGACGTAGACGGATGGCTCATCGTTGCGAAGCAGTCGCGACAGCATGATGTCCTCCCAGTGCCCCGGAAGCCGAGGCGCCACAGGCGTTGAAACCCAAATCCAGTGAGCGGATGCGCGTGCCGAGCCGCCACCACGCGGCGGCCAGCGTCTCCGGTGGAACAGCGGGCGCCTTGCGTCGAGCCGCGACACAGGCGCGCCTCCATTCGAGTCCCACTTCCCGGGTCACCCAGTCTTCGTGCCCGGCGAACCACTCGGCGAGCCCCGCCAGACTCCGACGGACCTCGCGTCGCTCCTCCACTGTGGCGGGAGCGCGCCACGTGCCCAGCTCACAGGCCCGGTACGTCGGACCCGACGGGGCACGCTCCAGCCAGCGAGGGGTGAAACCGTCCCGTGGGACGAAGACGGCCTGACCGCACTCGCACAACGCGCCGAAGCCCCACAGCGACAGACGACCTCCGTCCGGCAACGCGACGGAGTACGCGCTTTGACCTTCCACCCCCTCGGGCCGCGCGTGGCGGACGAGGCCGCGACGCATGAGGAGGTTGCCCTCCGGGCAGAGCACGTCCTGCCCGAGACACCACAAGGTGACGTCGAACAACCGGTCCGCGTCCCGATGGACGTCGTGAGGGAGAATCGGTAGGGCTTCGGCGATGGACATGCGGGCCTTTCGACTCAGCTCGCGGACTTCTTCGCGGGGCCGGAGCGAACGGCGACCTCGCCGAACAGGGCCTTGGGGTCCACCGCGCCGCTCCCCTTCTTCGAGAGCACCGCGTTGATGGCCCGCACCAGCTTGCCGCGCACCCGACGCGGAAGCGGCTGGTCCGCGAGCGCCGCCTGGAGCTGCTGCCCGCTCACGCCCCTGCCACTCTTCGGCTTGGCGAGCGACAGCTCCGTGTAGCTCTTGCCCTGCGTGTCCTTGTTGCGCCGCTTGTCGGAGCGCTTGCGCTTGAGCGTGCGGTCCGTTTCGGCCTGGGCCTCCAACTGGCGCGACAGGCGCAGCAGCGTGTCGGAGGCAATCTGCTTCTCGGTCAGGAACTGCTGAAAGGCTCCCATGGTCTTCGTCTCCAGGAGGGGCCGGCACGAAGCCGGCCCCGAATTCAGGGTGAAGCGCCGGGGCACCCGCCCCGGGCTCGCGGCTAGTGCTCGTGGCCCTCGTGCGACGCCTCCTCGATGACGAGGTTGACGGACGCCGCGGACGTGGGGCCGAAGGTGAAGGTGTGCGTGCCGACCGTCAGCGGGACGACGTGCCGTCCCTTGATTTCGGTGCACGTCTCGGAGCTCTTGGTGCTCTCCTCGATTTCCACCGCCGCGCCGCTGCCGTTGGTGATGGAAACGGGGACGTCCGCGCTGGTGTAGAGGACGTAGTCCGTGGCTTCCGACGCGGCGAAGGTGACGGAGCCCGTGCGGCCGCCCGAGCCATCCACCAGGGTGATGTCGTAGCGGCGGTGGTCGTTGGCCACCAGCGGAGGCGTGCCCGTGGTGGTGGCGAGGATGGGGACGGCAGGACCCTCGCGCAGGTGCTCGCACCCCTCGACGTCAACGGGCTCCTCGGGCTCCTCGTCGTCGCCGCAGGCGGCGGACAGGAGCGCGGTGGACATCAGGAGGGCGGCCAGAAGCTTCTTGTTCATGTGTGTAGCTCCACGTGGATGGACAGCAGGTCCCCAGCCACCAACGCCGCCACGGACCCCACCGGTGAAGGCGGAGCCAGAACGGACACCGGAGGCGGGGTGGGAATCGCGCGGAACACGCGCGACACGGGGGCGAGAGCGTGCACGCAGGGGAAACGGGCCATCCGGCGGCGCGTCGCGCGACCGCTGACGCACGGCTCCATTTCCTGGAACCGGACGTCAGTCAGTGGCCACGGACCGCGGCCTTCTCACGGCGTGACTGTGCCGGTGGCGAGGGACGCGTACCCTGGGTGATGGCTCAGGCGCGAGGCGGAGAGGCCTTGGGGGCCAGATGCAGCCGGGCGACAGGCTCCGCATGGAAGCGGAACACCGCCAGCGCCGGCGCGGAACGGGTGGGCACCCGGGTGAGGACGGGGCTGCCCTCCACCGGAGGCGGGGCCTCCCGGCGGATCAACGTGTGAAGACAGTGCGCCTCGGCGCCATGGCCCGGAGGAGCATCCTCACGGGAGGCGAGCCGGACGTCGTCGAAGGACTCCTCGACGACAGGCGCCAGGTGCGAGCCACCCTCCTCCACGTGGACCACTTCCCCATGCTCCAGACACGTCGCGTGCTGGACCAGGGCGAAGTGCAGCACGTTCCCCATGTACGCCAGCGCACACACGGCCACGAGCGGCAGCGCCAGCAGGCGCGACCGGGCGAGACACGAAGGCGTTGGGCGAAGAGAGCGGCTCACGTGAAGGGATTTCCGGCGGTAAACGCAATGCGGTTGTAAGCCAGACGGAGCGCGCGTGCAAGTCATACGGAATCACACACATCACTCCGTGCCCCCGCACGCGGCGAGTGTCTCCACCGACGTCACACGAGGGCGTGGAGCCTCCGGCCGGCGAACGGGCGGGCCGCTGAGTCGGGGCACCACCGCGTCCAGGGGACTCGCGCCGATGGACGGTGGGCCCCTCGGAGAATAGGTTCGCCAGCTCCCGGGCTCGTCCCGGGCAAGCCGAGGGACAGAAATACCCGTGCAAGAGCTCATCGACGTGCTGCGACACCAGGCACGCCACTTCGCGCCCGAGCTGTCACAGCTCGCCTACAAGCGGGGTCTGGCGGTGACGCAGCTGGACGGCACCACCCGCCCCATCCCCATCACCGCGACGCCCGTCATCCTCGACGCCGCGGAGATCCGCCGTCGCGCGGAGCTGTCCGCGCGCCTGTCCTCCGCCACGGTGAAGATGGCACGCGCCACGCTCGAGGGGCCCGACGCCCAGGAGCTGCTGGGCGCCCTGTCCCCGCTCGAGCGAACGCTCGCCGAGCGCACGTGGCGGCAGTCCGCGCGACTGGCCACCACCCGCGTGGACTACTTCGTGTCGGGCGGGAAACCCTGGGCGCTGGAGGTCAACGCGACCATCCCAGCCATGCAGGGCTATTCGGACATCGCGGCCCGCTCGTTCATCGAGGTGGTGGCCCGGCACTTCCGCTATCCGGAGAAGGCCCTCGCCTCGCTGCTGGCCCTCAACGGCAGCAACGCGCTGGCGCTGTACCGAGCCCTGCTGGACGGCTACGCGGCCGAGCGCCCCGGGAAGTTCCCGGACACGGTGGCCCTGCTGTGTCGCCGCAACGACGCGCAGATCTCCGAGCTGCGCTGGCTGTGTGAGCGCTTCCGCGAGATGGGCGCGGACGCGGACCTGGTGCACCCGGACGAGGTCTCCGGCGACGACGCCTTCGAGGTGCGCGGCAAGAAGTACGACCTCGTCTATCGCCACCTCTTCGTGCGGCGGCTGGAGCAGACACCGTCCCCGTGGGTGGAGGACTTCCTGGGCACGGTGCCCGGCAAGAAGGCCGTGTTCCTCAACCCTCCCGCCTCGCAGGTGGAGGTGAAGTCCACCTTCGCGCGGCTGTCCCAGGCGCTCGCGGAGCCCGCGCTCGCCGAGGCCGCGGGCCTCACCGCCGAGGAGCTGGAGGCCGTGCGCACCTCGGTTCCCTGGACGCGCATCTTCAAGACCGGCCCCGCCTCGGGCCCGGACGGAGGGCAACTGGACGACCTGGTCGCCGAGGTGGCGAGGACGCCCGCTCGCTTCGTGCTCAAGCGGGCCTGGGACTATGGCGGCAAGGCCGTCTTCATCGGTCGCTCGGTGGGCACGGTGCCCTACACGGAGCGCGTGACGGCCGCGTATGGCGAGCTGCTGGGCTGGCCGGAGCTGTGCGCCCGCGCCGCGGCGGACCCGACGGGCGGCGGGTTCGTGGTGCAGGAAATCGTGGACTCTCCCCCGGAGGACCACCTGCTCTGCGAGCCGAACGGTACGGTGTTCCCCGCATCGTTCTTCGTGGACTACTCGGCGTACGCCTCCGTGGGGCTGGAGAAGCAGCCTGCCTGGGGGGGCGTGTGTCGGGGCTCCCTGGCGGAAATCGTGAATATCGTGGGCGGCGGCGGCGTGCTGCCACTCATCACCACCGAGGTCGCCTCGAAGCTTTTGCTCGCGTGGAAGGCGATTTAAGGGAAGCGTCCTACGGGGTCCGCGCACGCCCCGGGTGAAGACGCTATAAGCAGTGGCGCCGCCGGGCTGAAGCTCCGGCGCGAAAGGATACGGTTCATGGCCTGGGAAACTTCCGGATGGCAGACGGCCGAGAGCGACTCGGTCAACTCCGTGCTGGTGCAGGAGTCGAAGCGCGCGTTCATGACGCGCGTGCATGGGTGGATGTTCGCGGGGCTGCTCGTCACCGGCGTGATGGCCATGGCGACGCTGAGCAACGAGGCGCTTTTGCGCACGGTCATCAACTGGCGCCTGGGATTGTTCGGCGTGCAGCTTGTCGCGGTGCTCGGGCTGTCGTTCCTCGCGCCGCGCCTGTCGGGCCCGGTCGCCGCGGCGCTGTTCCTCGGCTACTCCGCGCTCACGGGGATGACCCTCTCCGTCATCTTCCTCATCTACACGGCGGGCAGCATCGCCCAGGCGTTCTTCCTGACAGCGGGCGTCTACGGCGCCATGGCCATCTACGGCACCGTCACGAAGAAGGACCTGAGCGCGTGGGGTACCTTCCTCTTCATGGGCCTCATCGGCGTGGTGCTGGCCGGCGTCGTCAACATCTTCGTGCGCAGTGACATGGTGTCCTTCGTCGGCGCCTGCGCGGCCGTGCTCGTCTTCTCCGGCCTGACGGCGTACGACACCCAGAAGCTGCGGGAGATGCACGCCAACACCGGCTACAGCAGCGCCGCCACGGTGAGCATCGTCGGCGCGCTGACGCTGTACCTGGACTTCATCAACCTGTTCCTCGCCATCCTCCGGCTGCTCGGTCGCCGTCGGTAGTCGGCCAGTCAACAGTTCCAGCCTTACGAAGCGGCGGCGCGTTCCCACCCGGGTCGCGTCGCCGCTTTTCGTTTTCGAGCGTTGACCCGATTTCCAGCCTTCTTTCCTCCATCCATGGGCACAGGAGGAAACCCGCAATGTTCAGGCCCCTCGCGTCATCACTCGTCGTGCTGTCCCTGCTGTCCGCCAGTCTGGCGTCAGCGCACGGCTCCATGGAGGTCCCCCTCAGTCGCGTCTACAGCTGCTTCAAGGAAGGTCCGGAGTCGCCCAAGTCCGCGGCGTGCAAGGCCGCCATCCAGGCCGGTGGCACGCAGGCGCTCTACGACTGGAACGGCGTGCGGCAGGGCGCGGCCAACGGCCGGCACCGCGAGCTCATCGCCGACGGCAAGCTTTGCAGCGCCGCCAACGAGAGCCACAAGGGCCTGGACCTGGCTCGCACGGACTGGCCCGCGACGCTCATCGCCCCGGACTCCAGCAACCGCTTCGAGTTCGTCTTCCACGCGACGGCGCTGCACGCGACGTCCTACTTCCATCTCTACGTCACGAAGGAAGGCTACAACCCGGCGCTGCCGCTGAAGTGGTCCGACCTGGAAGCCACCCCCTTCTGCACGCTGACGGGGAACGCCCTGCAGTCGAACAACCGCTACCGCTTCACGTGCCCCTTCCCGCAGGGGCGCACGGGGCAGCACGTCATCTATGCCATCTGGCAGCGCTCCGACAGCCCGGAGGCCTTTTACTCCTGCAGCGACGTGAAGTTCAGCAACACGCCGCCGCCGCCCACGTCGTGGAAGGAGCTGGGCGCGGTGCAGGCCCGCGAGGACCTGCCGGCCCGGAGCAAGGTGACGCTGCGCCTGTTCAACAGCGGCGGAGGTGACGCGGAGACGCACCCGCTCCAGCTCGACTCGGCCACGCCCGCGGCCACGTGGATGTACCTGCTGGCCCAGCGGGTGAACGCCAGCTCCAGCCGCGTGCAGGTGGGCGAGCTGCAATCCACGGGCGTCGTCAACCCCGTCAACAGCGCCACCGGAAACCGCGTCTACTCGCGCGAGGCGAGCGACACCTTCCAGCTCGATATCGAGAAGCCCACGGGCGGTGGCGGAGACCCCGCGCAGTACACGTACCCGAATGGCATCTCCAACTACGTGGCGGGAACGCTCGTCCAGGGCACGAACGGGAGCATCTACCGCTGCAAGCCCTTCCCCTACTCCGGCTGGTGCCAGGGCTCGGCGCCGTACTACGCCCCGGGCACCGGCAGCCACTGGGGCGACGCATGGGAGTTCGTGCGCTGAAGCGGACGTCCGCTGTCACGACGTGAGCCCGCACGCGGGCCGCGACACACCCGAGGGCGGGGAGCCGACAGTCGTCAGCTCTCCGCCTTCTCCTTGCGCGCGAAGGGCATCACCAGCCGCGCCACGGGGCGGCCCTGCATCAGGTGCTCCTCGACGATTTCGGGCACGTCCTCCACCTTCACTCCGCCGTACCAGGTGCCCTCCGGGTAGACGACCACGGAGACGCCAAAGGAGCAGGTGTCGAGGCACCCGGCCGCGTTGGCGCGCATCCGTCCCTTCACCCCGCGCTTGTCGAGCTCCGCCTTGAAGGCCGCGCGCACCTCCTCCGCGCCCTTGGAGGCGCAACAGCCCTTGGGATTCCCATCCGGGCGGCGGTTGGTACAGACGAAGACGTGGCTCTGGAACGGAGGAGGCATGAGCGCCTCCTAACGCGCTGGTTCCCCGAAATCGACCCCCACCTGTCCGCCGGACAACGGACCGAACAGGCGGGCAGATGACGAATCGGGACGTCGCCCCTAGCCAGCTACAGGGATGATGCACAGACTTTCAGCAAACGTCCCCCAGTGATCACGCTCGTTTGCATCGGAGTGACGCTACATGCCTCGCCAGCTGTTATCAGCAAACGTAGAGTCCCCCTTGACTTGGCGCGGAAAAGGCCCCGAATCTGCCCCTCCTGGCTGGTCGTGCTACAGGCCGCTACGCCTTTCCCCCGCACCGAGGCTCGCCGGCGGAGCCACATTTAGTAGTGTGTGCGACACTTCCCAGCACTACTAGTGGGGTCAGTGCTGTTCTTGATCAGCCGCCCCCAAACGCGTATTGATCCGGCCGCCTGGCCAGCGGCCAGGCAATCTCCCCATCTGCGGTCCGGGGCTCGAGCCCCGCCACGAAACACTTCGCGAGTCCACTCCGGAGTCGTCCACGGCTGTCCGCGTGACGTCCCTGGAACCTTCGGAATCTCGCGCCCTTAGCGTTTCGCAAATTTTGCATCACAACCCAGAGTGTATTTTTGGAGGGTGGCGACATGGAGAAGGAGCTGAGTGCGAAGCCCCTGGTGAGCGGGAAGGAGCGGCGGGCGAGTCGCGGCAAGGCGAAGGTCGCCGCGACGGGGCTGAGCGTGGAGCGCTACTTCACGACGCCTGGAGTGGACCCGGCGGACGAGCTGGCGTGGGAGTACCGCAGCGCGAGCATCACCGGTGAGGACGGCAAGGCGGTCTTCGAGCAGAAGAACATCGAGGTCCCCCGCTCCTGGTCGATGCTGGCGACGAACGTGGTGGCGTCGAAGTATTTCCGGGGCACGCCGGGGACGGATGAACGTGAGACGAGCGTGCGCAAGCTGGTGGCGCGCGTGGTGGACACCCTGTCCCGCTGGGGCGTGGAGGGGGGTTACTTCTCCGCCGAGACGGACCGCGAGACGTTCCACGCGGAGCTGACGCACCTGCTCTTGCGGCAGAAGGCCTCGTTCAACTCGCCGGTCTGGTTCAACGTGGGCGTGGAGGCGCAGCCGCAGTGCTCGGCGTGTTTCATCAACAGCGTGGATGACTCCATGGAGTCCATCCTCACGCTGGCGCGCACGGAGGGCATGCTCTTCAAGTACGGCAGTGGCACGGGCAGCAACCTGTCCACCATCCGGGGCAGCAAGGAACTCCTGGCGGGCGGCGGCACCGCGTCCGGGCCGGTGTCGTTCATGCGCGGCTTCGACGCCTTCGCCGGCGTCATCAAGAGCGGCGGCAAGACGCGGCGCGCGGCGAAGATGGTCATCCTCAACGCGGACCATCCGGACGTGCTCGAGTTCATCCGGTGCAAGTCGAACGAGGAGAAGAAGGCCTGGGCGCTCATCGAGGCCGGGTATGACCCGTCGTTCAACGGCGAGGCGTACGCGTCGGTGTTCTTCCAGAACTCGAACAACTCGGTGCGCGTCACCGACGACTTCATGAAGGCCGTGGTGGCGGACGGGCCGTGGCAGACGCGCACGGTGCGCGAGGGCCAGCCGCTGGAGACCTTCCGGGCAAGGGACCTGTTCCGCGAAATCGCCGAGGCCGCGCACCTGTGCGGCGACCCGGGGATGCAGTTCGACACGACGGTGAACCACTGGCACACGTGCGCGGGCACGGCGCGAATCAACGCGTCCAACCCGTGCTCGGAGTACATGTTCCTGGACGATTCGGCGTGCAACCTGGCGTCGCTGAACCTGATGCACTTCCGCGACATCGCCGGCGACTTCGACGTGCCCGCCTTCAAGCACGCGGTGGACGTGCTCCTCCTGGCGCAGGAGATCATCGTCGGCTTCTCGCGCTACCCCACCGAGCGCATCGGCAAGAACAGCCACGACTACCGGCCGCTGGGGCTGGGCTTCGCGAACCTGGGCGCGCTGCTGATGGCGTCGGGCCTGCCGTATGACTCCGACGCGGGCCGCAACTACGCGTCCGCCATCACCTCGCTGATGTGTGGCGAGGCGTACGCGATGAGCGCGCGCATGGCGGAGAAGCAGGGTCCGTTCGCTGGCTACGCGAAGAACGCGGAGCCGATGCTGGGCGTCATCCGCAAGCACCGCAAGGCGGCGTACAACGTCCCCGCGCAAGGCGTGACGGCGGAGCTGCACGCGGCGCAGAAGGCGGCGTGGGACGTGGCGCTGGCGCTCGGCGAGGTGCACGGCTTCCGCAACAGCCAGGTGACGGTGCTGGCGCCCACGGGGACCATCGGCTTCATGATGGACTGCGACACCACGGGCATCGAGCCCGACATCGCGCTCATCAAGTACAAGAAGCTGGTGGGCGGCGGGATGCTGAAGATCGTCAACCAGACGGTGCCGCAGGCGCTGGAGAAGCTGGGTTATCCGCAGACGCAGGCCCAGGACATCATCAGCGCCCTGGACAAGGCGGACACGATTGAAGGCGCACCGCATCTGAAGTCCGAGCACCTGGCGGTGTTCGACTGCGCGTTCAAGCCGGCGAAGGGCTCACGCAGCATCCACTGGATGGGCCACATCCAGATGATGGAGGCGTGCCAGCCGTTCCTCTCCGGAGCCATCTCCAAGACGGTGAACATGCCGGCGGACTCGACGGTGGAGGACATCGAGAAGGCCTACATGGAGTCGTGGAAGCGCGGCCTGAAGGCGGTGGCCGTGTACCGCGACGGGTGCAAGCGCACGCAGCCGTTGAACACGTCGAAGGAGACGGTGAAGGACACGCGCAAGGCCCCGGTGGCCGCCGTCGTCGAGCCCGCGGTGAAGCCCGAGCCTCGCGCGGTGCGGCGCCGGCTGCCGGACGAGCGGCGCTCCATCACCCACAAGTTCTCCATCGGCGGCCATGAGGGTTACCTCACGGTGGGCATGTACGAGGACGGGACGCCGGGTGAGCTGTTCATCGTCATGGCGAAGGAGGGCTCGGTGGTCAGCGGGCTGATGGACAGCTTCGCGACCAGCATCTCCCTGGCGCTCCAGTACGGCGTCCCGCTGAAGGTGATGGTGGACAAGCTGAGCCACACGCGCTTCGAGCCGAGCGGCTTCACGGGCAACCCCGCCATCCCCATCGCCAAGTCCATCACCGACTACATCTTCCGGTGGCTGGAGCTGAAGTTCCTGCCGAACGAGGACGCGGTCGAGGACGCCATCCTCGCCCCAGCGGACGCGCCGGCGACGCAGCCCGCCCTGCCCGCGCAGGTGACGTCGCTGTCGCTCCCCGCGCAGAACACTCGCGCGACGTGGCTCAACCAGGCGGACGCCCCGCCCTGCCACACCTGCGGCGCCATCATGGTGCGCAGCGGCGCTTGCTATAAGTGCGGCAACTGCGGAGCCACCAGCGGCTGCAGCTGAAGCCGTCGGACGCGGACTTCCGTGAAGGACGACAAGGGCTCCGGGACCATGCGTTCCGGGGCCCTTGCCATGTGCGGTGTACCGCGCGGGCGTCAGTCCCGGGTCAGCGTGACATCGTCCACCTGGATATAGGTGTCCGTGCCGGACGCCCACAGGCCCGCGAACAGCTCCACCGAGTGGTTGGCGCCCGAGTCGAAGCTCACCGAGAGCTGTGTGTAGCCCGACAACGGTTGGGTGTAGTGGACCTCGGAGAGGACGGGGCCGCCCCTCGGCAGGCGGGCACCGAAGTAGCCGTCGTTGTGCGCGCCGGACGTGCGCACCCAGCCCTTCAGCGTGTAGCGCGTGTGGGGCGTCACGGCGGCCTCCTGCTTGATGGCATGCCAGCCCTGCGTGCCCCGGGCCCAGGCGTTGTTGGCGCCCGTCCGCGCGAAGCCCGCGCCCCGGTCGATTCCGGCGTTGCCGTCCGCGTACCAGGGCGACGTCGCGCTCGTGGACGCCTGCTGCTCGAAGCCCGCGTGCGCCACCAGGTTGGTGCCCCGCTTGAGGCTCACGTCATCGAGTTGCAGCCAGGTGTCTTCGGTCGCCCAGAGGCCTCCGTACACCTCGACGATGGCGTTTGGGCCGGAGTTGAAGGTGACGACCTGCTCCGTGTACGCCGGCAGAGAGGCGAAGGCGCGCTCACCGAGGATGGGGCCATTGCCGGGGCCGCGTGCTCCGAAGTAGCCCGTCGTGTTGTTCGCGGACGTGCGGACCCAACCCCGAAGCGTGTAGTCGGTGTGCGGCTGAACGACGACGCTCTGCTTCAGCGCGTTCCAACCGGAGTCGTAGCGCACGAAGCCGTTGTCCTGCCCGGTGCGCGCCTGACCGACGTTGCGGTCCACGCCGGCATTGCCCACCGGGTACCAGGGCGCCGTCACGGGGGTAGCGGACTGGGACTCGAAGCCGGGCTCGGAGAGGAGGTTGTCTCCGTCCGCGTCCGCCACGAGCGTCGCTCGCATCAGGAAGGTGTTGTACGGCGTCCACTGGGACATGACGAAGTAGAGGCTCGTCGCCGTGCTGCCCCACGGGTGGATGAACGCGTTGTAGAGGCCCGGGAACTGACTGCCGAGGGCGAGGATCTTCTCACCGCTCCACGGCCCCACAGGCGTTCCCGCGTCCCGCATGACGGCTGCCTGCCGGTGCTCGTTCAGGTACGTCATGAGGAACCGGCCGAGCGCCGCGTTGTACGAGACGGACAGCTCTCCCGCGATGCCGATGGCCACGGGTTGGGATGCGGCCTGGGACACAGCCCAGCCGTTGCCGTCCCAGTAACGGTAGGCGTTGATATCGAGGAGCGCGCCCTCGGGCACCCGGGCGAGGTGGACGTTGCCGTAGCGTCCGTTCGGCGTACCGTACAGGTAGACGAACCCACCATTCTTGACGAGCGCGGCCATCTGGAAGTTGTTCGTCCAGGAGGCGTTGTTCCACCAGCGCGCGTTCGCGTGCTTCACCCACGTCTGTCCGTTGTCGTCCGAGTACGCGAGGCCCGAGTAGTTCGTGTACCACCGGCCCGCTTCGCCCCAGTGGTGGATGGACATGTAGTGGATGAAGTGGCGCGAGCCCACCGTGACGCCCGCCGTGGGGATGACTGTGATTTCGTCGTTGTTGATCTTCTTCGAGGGGAGGACCTCCTTCGCGTGCCGGGCGTAGTCCTGGACCATCGAGGAGAAGGTGAGCCCATCCGCGAGATTCGTATCGGACGAGCGCGCGAGGACATTGCTCCGCCAGCCCGTCCCACACCCGCCATTGCCACACCACCCCGCGCCGAACGTGTCACCGAAGAGGACGAAGACCTCTCCCCCACCCTTGTCCCAGACAATGCCAAGGTCCGTCCCATACACCTCGTGATTCGCGTGGGTCTGATTGGGATTGGGGAGGAATTCACCGGCGGGAGTGGCCCCCGTCACCCGGGAGACCTTCGTCACGCCTGTCGGAGTCACGGCTCCGGCGGCGCCCGTGTACATCCAGGCAAGGATCCATACGGCTCGGTGCAACGACGACCACTCCCAGGGCTGCTCGCGACTCATCGTGCGTCTCCGCCTCTCTGGTTCGTCTCGATGCGTTCAGGACATCCGTGCCGGGGGAACACAAGCCCACCGACCCGGCCGGCGCATCCAAGCACAGACAGACGGACAGACAGGCCATGGTGACCACGCCTCGGCGCACGGATGAACGCTTCGTCAGGTGTGGAGCATCGAGGGAGCGCGAGGCCCGTGGACGACGGACCTCGCGCTGCACCGCGACGTGGCTCAGTCCGCGCGGGACGCGGGGAGACGGTCGTAGACCTCCGACGCCTTGGCGGACACGCGCGACAGCTCATCGAGCGTCGTGGATGCCACGGGCGTTCCACCCGAGTCCGCGATGACGAAGGCCACGGGACGGCCACGGGCGCGAATCGGCACGACGAGCAGACGCGACGACGGGCCGCCGAGCGCGGAGAAGATGGCCTCGTCTTGAGGACAGGTGGGAGTGTCGAAGCTGCTGGGCCCGAGCTGCTCCAGCGCGGACATCAGGAGCGACGGCGCTTCCAGGTCCACCTTGAGCGCGGAGACTTGAGGACTGTCGCATCCGGGCCCCCACGCATGGCCGACGCGCACGAGCCCGAAGCTCTCCCCCAACAGGAAGGCCCGCTGGAAACGTCCGGCGCAGTAAGCGAGCAGCACCTTGCCGAGCACTCCCTGCGTCCCCACGTCCTCCAGCGCCGTGAGCACCTGCTCCGCCGACACCGCGGGCCCCTCGCTCCCGGGAGCCACGGGGGCATCGGTCGCGGCCAGGAGCGTCCTCAGCGCTTCCGACTGTTCACGCGCCTGGGGCTGCCAGGGCTGCTGAATGAAGTCCCAGGCGGAGGCGAGGGGCAGCTCACTCGCGGGCGCAGCTCGCTGCACCGTGCCGTCGAGGTCCACCGCGCGGTCCTCCCATGTGTTCTCCGCGACATGACCGATGGTGCCGTTGCCCTCGGAGCCCTGCCACCCCACGAACTCCCAGGTCGAGGCGAGCTGCATGGGTGCGTCATCCGTGGCGGGCAGGTCATCGAGTTCGATGGGCGCGCGCCGCGTCACCGCGGGCTTGGGGGGCTCCAGGACCGCGGGCTCCGCGTTCGCCGCGCGGACCGCGTCCAGCGAGACCACGGTGCCCTCGGGGGACGGACTGGCCTCTCCCGAGGCCGCATCGTGGGACTCTCCCGTGGCGGCTCGTGCGGACTTGAAGTCGCCCAAGGACGAGAGTGGCTCGGGGGCTTCGAACGTGACAGCCGCAGCCGGGGCGGGTTCGCCTGACGTCTCCTTGGACTCGGTGGCGGTGCTGGAATCAGGGAGGTTCGAGGCCACTGGCTCGGGCTCCGTGACCGCACGCTGTGGAGAGACGTTGTCAGCCGGGAGTTCGCTCGCGGAATCGCTTGTCCCGGTGACATCGCGCTGAGTCGTGGGCTCGACGCGAGTGGACTGCTCGCCGTGCGACGCGAGCAAGGCACCGGCGGCCTCCAGTTCGAGCGACTCGCCGGCATCCTCATCACCTGCGAGGCTTTTCGGCTGAATGGAGTCATCCGAGGTGGCGGGCCCGCTCGGGTCTGCGTCGCTCGGTCGCGACCTTACGAGCTTCCAGGGCTCGCCTTCGCTCGTGTGCCCTGTGCCTTGCGACTCCGCCGTGGAATCCGCTGAACTGGCGGGACGTGCGCTGTGCGCTGACGCGATTCCGGTATGAGCCGCCTCTTCGCTGGCGTCCAGGTAGGCGACGGACGTCGACTCCGAGGCGCCGGTGGGCGGCACGAACAGCGTGGATGGCTCCGTGCTGGATGAGGCCGACTCGCTCGACGCGTCACTTGGCAGGTCGGCGGATGCCGAGATTCGAAGCCCTGTTTGGGGCGACCCATCGCCTGGGTCCACCAGGGTTTGTGGAGTGGCCTCCGCGACCTCTTCGATTCGTGGCGTTGAGTGGACTGGCGTCGGGTCGGTGGAGGTGCTCGAGGACGGAGCCTCGGATGCGGCGACGTCGGACGCTTGGGCGAGCGACGTCTCGAATGAAACGTGCTCGCTGGACTCCCCCATGGCCGAGCGGAACTCGATCGTCGTCACGGCCGGGACTGGAGTCTCTTTGCTCGAAGCGCCCCCTGGCGTGCTGGACTCGGACTCCGCCGACTTGGGCGCAGCCTCTTCGATTGCGCCCCCTGTCGCCGTGCTGGCGGTAACCGTTCCGACTTCGGGGACATCATCATCGCGGGTTGCGAACGAGGACTTTGCTCCCTCGAACAGAACGAGGCCACTCGATGTCTGTGACTCGGACGTCACGACTTCGGTTGAGGTTTCCTCGGTCGCGCGAGTGGCCCGTGTTGGGACAGCAAGCGAGTGGACCTCTTCGAGCATGCTCGACGGCCCATGTTCACCCTGCCCGACCTCAATCGATGCGTGTACCGATGCGGCTGACTCAACACCGTGGGCTTCGCCCTGAGTGACCTCGGGAAAATGCGGCGCCACTGAGCGGTCCAAGCCGAGGGCATCGCTTGCGACAAGCGCGGGCGCGTCCGAGACAGGCGCAAAGTCGGGCACCATGACTTCGAGCGACCCCACCGTCGACGCGCTCGGCTCGGATGCAAGCACTGCTTGGTTGTCTGCGTTCGGACCGATCAACTCGGATGCAGTGGCTCCGTGCACCACCGCTGCCGATGCACCTGACTCGGACGGAAGTCCTGGCGGCGCGGATGCGGTCGAGTCTTCCGTTGCGAGATCAATGCCTCTGTGCAGCGTCTCCGTCGACTCCGGTGCGATGCCATCGTGCACGCTCACCGACACGGGCACATCAGCCGAGACCTCGGCAGCAGTGCCTTCACGCGCCGCAAACACGGGTGCAGCGGTATCGCCCCCAGCTTCTTCGCTCGCGATGCTCCACGACGTGGGCGGCTCCGTCACCGCACCGAACGCACTTCCTTCGCGAGCGGCATTCACAGATGCGACATCATCGAATGTGGAACCCTCGCTCGCGATGCTCCACGACGTGGGCGCATCCGTCACCGCACCGAACGCACTTCCTTCGCGCGCGGCATTCACGGGTGCAGCGACTTCGAATGTGGAACCTTCGCTCGCGATGCTCCACGACGTGGGCGCATCCGTCACCGCATCAGGGGCACTTCCTTCGTGCGCGCGCTCTATCGATGCAGAGAGAGCGAATGCACGGTCCTCGCTCGGTTGCCCCCACGACTCGGGCACATCTGACAACGACTCCGACGCAGGCACTTCGCGCGCGTCAGCGCCCCCTGCGCTCGCGGAAGCAGGTGCGGGCAGCCCGACCAATCCATCGATCGCGCGAGGGGTGATTCCCGGTGCGGCGTCCGAGACCGACGAAACAGACTCCGTCGCCGGACGCGTTGAATCTGCCCACTCGACTTCGAGCGGAGCCGGCTGACCGGGAGACACCTCAATGACAGCGTCGACTCCATGCGGAGACGTTGGCGTCGCGCTCGGCAGATCCAACTGTGCAGAGCCACCTCCCTCGAAGGGCGCCATTCCCTTCGGTGCCATACCCGGCGGCTGAGGCCCTGTGCTTCCCGGCGGTGTCGACCGCAGCAGTCCGGGCGATTGTGGCGACTCCGCCAACGAAGGCTGCACGCCCCCCGACGGGGTCGCGACGTGCGCGTGAGATGGAACTCCAGGCTGCGGCGGACGCGCCATTCCAGGCGGCGGACCCACGGGGCCACTCGCCACCGAAGCCGGTCGCCCTCCCGCGGCCACACTCAGGCCCGGAGGAACCACTCCCTGTGGACCAGGGGCCGACGGAAGGCCCGTCCCTGATGGCGGCCTCGCGCCTGCCATTCCATGAGGCACGGTGCCCGGAGGACCCGATACGGCGGGCATCCCTGCGCTCGAAGGCCGTGTGACTGCTGCCATACCCGGCGGAATCGCGCCCTGCGATCCTGTTCCCGCTGGCATGCCCGGCAGCACCGCACCATGCGGCCCTGAACTCACTGACATGCCCGGCGCTCCTGCTCCTGCTGGCATGCCCTGCGGCACTGATCCTGCGGCCAGGCCCTGCGGAATCGCGCCCTGCGACACGGCTCCCGCTGACATGCCCGGTGACACCGCACTCGGCGGCACTGCTCCCGCTGACATGCCCGGTGGCATCGCACCCGGCGGCACTGCTCCCGCTGTCTGGCCCAGTGGCACCGCGCCCGGCGGCGCTGCTCCCGCTGCCAGGCCCGGTGGCACCACACCCGGCGGCGCTGCTCCTGCTGCCATGCCTAGCGGCACCGCACCCGGCGGCACCGCGCCCGCTGCCATGCCCGGCGGCACCGCGCCCGGCGGCCCTGAGACGGGCCGCGCACCCACGCCACCCATCCCTGGGGGAACGGCCCCCTGCGCTCCGGGCACCGTAGGCATTCCCGTCCTCGATGGGGGGCGTGCCCCCATCATCCCGGGAGGAACGGTGCCTTGTGATCCTGGCGGCGGGGGGGCACTCGGGCCGGCGCTCTGCGGTCCCTGCGCGGATGGCATGCCCGTATTCGACGGAGGCCGTGCCCCCATCATCCCCGGCGGAATCGGCGCACCTTGCGGGCCTGCGGGAACACTCGCCCCCGGTGGCGGCCGTGCTCCCGCCATCCCTGGCGGAACCGCTCCTTGGGGTCCAGCACTCGAACCACCAGGACCTTGCGGCCCCTGTATCGATGGCGTGCCCGTGCTCGACGGAGGCCGTGCTCCCGCCATCCCTGGCGGAACCGCTCCTTGTGCTCCCGGCGCCAGAGGGGCATTCGGGCCCGCAACGCCCTGTGGTCCCTGCGCTGACGGCATGCCTGTACTCGACAGAGGCCGTGTCCCCATCATCCCAGGGGGAACAGGGCCTTGAGGTCCCGCCCCCATGGGGATGCTCGCGACAACAACGCCCGGCGGGCCCTGCACCGAAGGCAGGCCCGTGCCCGACGGAGGCCGTGCCCCCATCATCCCCGGCGGAACCGCGCCAGGCACCGAAGTGACAACGCCCGCGCTCGATGGAGGCCGTGCCCCCGTCATCCCCGGCGGAACCGCGCCTTGCGGCCCTGGCACCGAGGGAACACCGGCAGTCGAGGGCCTCGTGCTCGCCGTTCCGGCAGGCACCGGTCCCGCGACGGCAGGAGTCCCCGTGGACGAAGGCGGGCGCACGCCCGGAGGCCCCATTCCCTGTCCTCCGGGAACCGGAGCCATTCCCGCTCCCGGAGAGGGCCTCGCGCCCGGCGCTCCCGCGACAACCTGCCCCGCGCCTTGCGGAATCGAGGGCAGGCCCGTCCCCGAAGGAGGCCGTCCACCCGGAGCGACCATCCCAGGAGGCACCGCCAGCTCGGCGAATGGTCCAGGCCCCGCTGGCCGCGCGGCACCCGCATTCACGGGAGCACCCGAAGGAGGCACTCCACCCGCCGGCACCAGAGGCTGAACTCCAGGTCCGCCTTGCGGCCCTACCGACGACGCGTCACTCACGCTCGGCCGCATCGATACTGCCTGCGGCCCCATCGACGACGCTTCACTCGCGCCCCGAACCACCGCGCCTCCAGGCGCAGCCGGCGGCCCCATCGTCGACGCCTCACTCGCGCCCGGCCGAACCGCCACGGCTCCAGGCGCGGCCGGCGGTCCCACCACGGACGCGGGCGGCCTCGCCCCCGCGCCTCCTGGGGCGCCAGCACCCGGCGCCCGGTTCAACCCAGGCGGCTGATGCGGAGACCACTGCCCTCCCGAGTGTCGCGAGACCATGCCGGGCGGCTGCGCGGCAATCCCTCCCTGCCCCTCCCCCACGACACCTCGCTCGCCCTGCCCCGCGAACACCGGCGGTCTCGGCGCGGGAGGCTCCACGACCTCCTCCATGACGCCCTCGAGCACCTCCTCGGTGTCCACGAGCTCCAGTTCCTCGGTGGGGTCGATCTCCTCCGCCGCCTCGAACTCTTCCTCCGGCTCAATTTCCTCCGCCACCTCCAGCTCCAGCGGAGCCACGGGCGGAGACAGCCGCGGCGGCGCAGCGGGCGACAGTCGGGGCGGCCCATCCATCCGGTTCCCCCCTTGAGCCACCGCCACGGGAGCAAGTTGCGGTGGACCCGAAGGTGCCAGCATCGGAGGCCCTGCCTCGGCCCGAGCGCTTCCTCGAAGCTCCATCGCGTCGCCGGAAATCCCGGCCCCGGAAGCGCTCGACGCGCTCCACTCCACGTCCTCCGCCGCCACGTCCTCGGCGTCGTCGCTCAGGAACTGCCCGGGCGCCAGCCCCCCGAATATCCCCTCCGTGCCCGGCTCCGCGCGTACGGGCGCTGGAGGCGGAGCCACCTCGGGCAGCGGAACCATCACCCCGCGCCCCGGTGCCACCGCGCCCCGAGGCTGCACCGCGCGCCGCGCCGTGGCCATGCTCATGGAGCGCGACTCGCGACGGATGCCGTAACGCTGCGCCTGGTAGTGGAACAGCCGCAGTTCCGGAGTGATGTGCGGAAGGATGCGCAGGCCCGTGATGAACCCGAGCGCGTCCGTGTGCTGGATTTCAAAGGGGCTCGCCATCGCCACCTTCAACCGGCGCCCCTCCTGGGCCAGCGGAAAGGCCAGGTGCTTCTCCGCCAGCGCCGCCGGCAGCAACCTCAGCGTCGCGTCGGTGACGACCTCGAAGTCGGCCTCCTGGGCCACCGGGTAGCGCGTCTGCTCCCCCAGGACCATCGCCACCGTGTCGATGTCCAGCAAGTCCAGCTCGATGAGGATGGACCCCAACCGCCCACCGTAGATGAGCTGGGCCTTCAGGGCCTCGTCGAGCTGCGCCTGCGTGAGGAGGCCCTTACGGACCAGGATCGCTCCGAGCTTTTCCGCCATGCCCTTCGGAGTCTAGACGGCTTCGCCTCCCCTCGGGGCCGGCTCCCCGCCCCTCCCCGCGTCATTTCGACCCGCCACCCCGGCACCTCGCACACAACCCGGCCGCAACAATCGCGCTCCGTGTGAAATCAGACGGGGCTCCACCGACCGCCCTCCCCGCGAGGCGGTGTCCTTTCTGCATCCAGAACCCTTCCCCCGCACAAACGCCACCGGCCCCACACATCCTCCTGCTCTTGCAACTCAATCATCAACAGCGAGGCGGCTCTGTCAGTGATAACCGCTATAACCGGTTGTGCAGCCTGAGCTGCGAAGTCCCATCCCCACAGGAGAGCAGATGAAACGAATCCAGCTCGCAGGTCTCGTCGCCGCGCTGACACTCAGCGCGCCGGCCGCGCTGGCCTCGGCCCCCGTGTGCAAGGCGGCGGCCTCCCCCGCTTCCCAGCGCGCCACGAAGGTCGGCGAGGACGTGTACCGACGCTTCGAGTCGGCACACCCCTACGCCACCGCGGAGCTGCGCAGGCAGAGCGGTCCGCTGCACACCGACGTCATCACCCACCCGGGGGCCGCGTACATCGCCGCGCACTTCGAGCGGCTGGAGCTGGAGGAGGGAGACTTCGTCGTCGTGCGTTCGCCGGACGGCACGCGCTCGCGACGGTATGACGGCTCGCACCCGGGGGCGCGCGACGGCTTCTGGGCCATGCACATCCCCGGCGACACCGCCATCGTCGAGTTGCACGGCACCGACTCCCCAGGGCGCCGAGGCATCCTCAACCAGCACGGCTACTCCATCGACCGCTTCGCGCGCGGCTACACCAACGCGGAGCAGGGCTTCACGTCCGAGCTGAACAAGGCCCTGTGCGGCGTGGACGACTCGGGCTGGGCTCCCTGCTACGCCACCAGCGAGCCGACCCTCTATGGCCGCGCCCGTCCCGTGGCGCGCCTGCTCATCGGTGGCTCCAGCGCCTGCACCGGCTGGCTCGTGGGCAGCCAGGGCCACATCCTCACGAACCAGCACTGCATCGGCACCGCCAGCGATGCGCAGAACACCGACTTCGAGTTCATGGCCGAGGGCGCCAGCTGTGCGACGAGCTGCGGGAGCTGGTTCGGCTGCCCGGGCCACGTCATCTCCGGCGGCACGCTGGTGCAGGCGGACGCGCCTCGTGACTACGCGCTGGTGCGGCTCGCGGTGAACCCCACCAACAGCTTCGGCTACCTCCAGGTGCGCGGCGCGGGCGCGGTGGTGAACGAGCGCATCTACATTCCCCAGCACCCCGCGGGGTACGGCAAGAAGATCGCCGTCACCTCCACGGACTCCACCGACGAGTCTGGCTTCGCGGAGGTCTACAGCCTGAACGAGGCGTCCTGCCAATCCGGCGGCCCCAATGACGTGGGCTACTTCGCGGACACGCAGGGAGGCTCGTCCGGCTCGCCCGTGGTGGGCTACTCGGACCACCTGGTCGTCTCCCTGCACCACTGCGCGAACTGCCCCAACCGGGGCGTGCCCATCCAGGCCGTCGTCAGCCACCTGGGAGCCAACCTGCCCCAGTGCGCGCTGCCCACCGCCGGCTGCCCGGACCCCAACGGCAACGGCGAGCCGCCCCCGGAGGAGCCGCCTCCGCCGGCCAACTCCTTCACGTACACGGCCACCAACACCAACAACGCGCAGCAGAACACCACCAACAAGAAGCTGGCCCTCACCGCCGGCCAGCAGCTCACCGTGGCCACCTGTGGGCTGACGGGCGCGAAGACCACGGGTGACACGTACATGCGGCTCTTCAACCCCGCGGGTACTTCCGTCGCCACCAACGACGACGCGTGCGGCGGCCGGGGCTCCAGCATCACCTTCACCGCCACCACCGCGGGCGAGTACGAGGTGCGCGCCGGCTGCTATTCCACCGGAAGCTGTGGCGGCACCGTCGTCTGGGAGATTTCCGGGGGCAATCCCCCGCCGGCCACGTCCGGCTCGTTCGCCTTCAGCGGGAGCAACACCAACAGCGCCCAGCAGGCGACCACCAACCGCGACCTCACCGTCACCGCCGGCCAGGTCCTCACCGTGGCCACCTGCGGAGCGACGGGCGCGTCCTTCACCGGGGACACGTACCTGCGCCTCTTCAGCGGCGCCACCCAGTCCGCGGCCAATGACGACGCGTGCAGCGGCCGAGGCTCCAGCTTGAGCTTCACCGCCACCACGTCCGGCACGCTCCAGATTCGCGCCGGCTGCTACAGCAATACGACGTGCAGCGGCACCGTGGTCTGGAACATCCAGTAGCGACCGCGGTCCACCGCGCGTCGCGCTCACGGAAATCCGTGTCCGACGCGGGGCCCGGGCCACGGATTTCCGTGGCCTGGGCACGCCCGCCTCCTCAGTAGGCGTTCTTCGAGAGGAAGCCGCCCAGCGCGGTGCGCACGAGAATCTTCAGGTCCATCAAGAGCGACCAGTTCTCGATGTAGTACAGGTCGTACTCGATGCGCTTCTCGATGCACGTCTGACCGCGCAGGCCGTTGATCTGCGCCCAGCCGGTGATGCCCGCCTTCACCTTGTGCCGCAGGTGGTAGCGCGGAATCTGCCGCTTGAACTCCTCGATGAAGACGGGGCGCTCGGGGCGCGGGCCGACCAGGCTCATGTCCCCCGTCAGCACGTTGAAGAACTGTGGCAGCTCATCCAGGGAGTACTTGCGCAGGACGGTGCCGATGACGGTGCGGCGCGGGTCGTCCTTGGCCGCCATCATCGCCCCGGAATGCTCGGCGTCCACGCGCATGGTGCGGAACTTGAGGATGTGGAAGGTGCGGCCATCCATCCCCATGCGCTCCTGTCGGTAGAGCATGGGACCGCGGCTCGTCAGCCGCACCGCCAGCGCGGTGGCCGCCATGAGCGGCGCGGTGACGAGGATGGCCAGCAGCGAGAAGAGGATGTCGAAAGCGCGCTTGGAGACGCGGCTCCAGCCCTCCATCGGGTCACCCTGGAGCCGGATGATGGGCAGGCCGCCGAACTCCTCCAGCCCGCCGTACAGGGTGATGTACTGGTAGAGGTCCGGCACCACCCTGACGTCCACGGTGCGCAGCGCCAGTTGCTCCATCAGCCGCTTCACGTGCGCCTGGTCCTCCAGCGGCAGCGCGAGGATGACCTGGTCCACCGGCTGCGCATCCAGCACGCGCTCCACGTCGTCCACGTGGCCGATGATGCGCACCCCGTTGACGTATTGGCCCACCTTCTCCGGCCGCAGCGACAAAAGGCCCGTCACGCGGAAGCCCAGCTCGCGGTGGCCCTCCACCGTCTCCACGACACGCTGGCCCAGCTCCCCCGCGCCGATGACGAGGATGGACTTGAGGTTGTGGCCCCGGCGCCGCACCTCGCTCAACACGTAGCGGAACGCCAGCCGGATGCACGTCACCAGCACGAAGGCGTAGACGACGAAGATGACCAGCGTCAGGCGCGAGTAACGCTCCCGCGCGAAGTACGTCGCGGCCACCAGGATGAGCGTCGCGGTGATGGTGGACTTGAAGACCTCGAACACCTCACCCGTGTTCGTCCGGGAGCGGTTCGTCGCGTAGAGCCTCGACTGCTTGAAGGCCGCCGGGAAGATGACGAGCACCATCAGCAGCGAGACGAGCGAATCCTCCCAGGGTGGGATTCCTTCCGTGACGGGGACGATGCCGGAGAACCGCGTGGCGTACGCCAAGGCGAACGCCACCGCGAGCATCACCATGTCCGCGACAACCTTGATGGACGTGTAGAAGCGCTGGAGACGACTGAACACGCCTGGACTCCTGTAACCTGGTCAACGGGGCGCCACCCCTTTGCAAGACTCGCACCCCGGTACAACGAGCACGTGCCCTGCCCGACTCCCTCTGACAGGCTGGCGTCGTAGCACGGAAAATCCCGTGAAACCAACGAGTTACCCCTGCCCCGGGTGGACAGTGACAAGAGGCGGACACGACTCGCTGATGAAAGACGGAGCCTGGGATGACAGCGGCGTCACACCGCCGCCACGCGACGTGGGGATTTCCTCGACACCCTGAGGACGGACTCCACCTCGGACAACATGGCGCGCTGGAAGACAGCGCGCCCAAAGCGCTCGGCCTGTGAGCGGGCATCCTCCGCTCGGAAGCCGACCTCCCACGTCTCGAAGCGCCGCACGGCGTCCGCGAGCGAGGCGGGTGTCTGCTCGGAGAAGAAGAGTCCCGTGCGGCTGTTTACCGTCTCCAGCGCCCCGCCCTTGCCGAAAGCGATGACGGGGCGACCGGTGGCCTGGGCCTCCAGCGGGGTGATGCCGAAGTCCTCCTCGGGCGTGAAGATGAGCGCGCGAGCATCCCGGTACAGAGACGGCAGCGCGTCGTCGGAGACGTTGCCGAGGAAGCGGATGTGCGGCGACGACGCCGTCGACCCCAGGCGCGAGGCCTCCTGCCCGGTGCCCACGACCCACAGCGGAGCGCCCAGCGCGCGGAAGGCCTCCAGCGCGATGTCCAGCCGCTTGTAGGGCGCGAAGGCGCCGAGCCACAGGAAGTAGCCACCCTGGCCGCCCCCCTCCAGGGGAAGCCGGGTGAAGCGCTCCAGGTCCACGGGAGGATGGACCACGGTGGCGCCGCGGCCCCAGAAGCGCTGGAGCTTGCCGGCGACGTGGTGGCTGTTGGCGACGAAGTGGTCCACGCGCTCGGCCGAGGCGCGGTCCCACCGCTGGAGCCAGGGACGCACGGCATGGGCCGCCACGCGCACCGGCAGGCGGGTGCGCCCCGGGCCAAAGTAGTCGTCGAACAAGTCCCACATGTACCGCATGGGCGCGTGCACGTAGCTCAGGTGCGGCAGCCCCGGCGGCACGCGCAGCCCCTTGGCGACGCAGTGGCTGGAGGAGAGGACGACGTCGTAGTCGTCCTGGAGGCGCAGCGATTCGATGGCCCGGGGCATCAGGGGCAGGAAGTGCCGGTAGCGCTCGTGGATGCCGGGAATCCGCTGAAGGAAGGACGTGAAGATGCGGCGGCCTTCAATGGCCGGGGACTGGCTGCCGGGCCGGTGGATGAGGGTGTAGATATCCGCGTCGGGCAGCACTTCGCAGAGCGCATCAAGCACACGCTCCCCCCCGCGGTGGGTGACGAGCCAGTCGTGGACCAGGGCGACCTTCACGATGCGGGCCTTCTAGCACCGGGCGTGCCGCGTGCCGACAGCAACGCGAAGCGGGCGCCTGCCCGCCCCCCATGAGGGCCGCGCGTGTGGTACGCCAAGCACGTGGCTCATGTCCTCCTCGACCTGCGCATGGTGCGCGGCCGGCTGCACGGGATTGCCCGCTATGCGCTCGAGCTGGCGCGGCGCGTCCCCTCGCTTGCCCCGGACCTGCGCTTCACCGCGCTGGTGCCCCCCGAGGGCCTGCCCTCGGACCTGGGAGCGCTCGCGCCGCGCGTGCCCATGCATCGCTCGTTCGCGGGGTTCCTGTCCCCGGTGGAGCAGCCCGCGCTGGCGGCGGACCTGGCGCGCCTGTCGCCCGACGTCTTCCACGCCACGTCGTTCGCCCTGCCCCTGTTCTGGAGCGGCCCGCTGGTGGCCACGCTGCACGATGCCAACCACGTGGCGCTGGCCCATCAGTATTCGCCAGCGCAGAGCCTGTACTACCGCGTGGTGGTGGGGCCTCGCGCGAAGCGGGCCGCCGCCCTGGTGACGGTATCCGAGTTCTCGCGCGAGGAGCTGGCGCGGCACCTCAAGCTGTCGCCCTACCGGTTGCAGGTGATTCCCAATGGCGTGGACGCGCGCTTCCAGCCACCCTCCGCGGCGGAGGCCCGCGAGTTCAGGGAGCGCAACGAGCTGCCCGCGCGCTACGTGGCGGCGGTGGGCAACGCGAAGCCCTTCAAGAACCTGGCGCTGTTGAAGCACTTCGCGGCGGACCTGCCGGTGCCCATCGTCCTGCTCGCGGGCAAGGGCGCGGTGGCGCACGAGTTGGGGCTGTACGAGAACGTGATTGACCTGGAGGAGCTGCCCGAATCGGAGATGCCGCTCTTCTATGGCGCGGCGGCGGCGCTGCTGCTGCCATCGAAGTACGAGGGCTTCGGCCTGCCCGCGCTGGAGGCGATGGCGACGGGCTGTCCGGTGCTCGCCTCCGACGCGACGGCGCTCCCGGAAGTCGTGGGCGGCGCCGCGCTGCGGCTCTCCCCCGAGGACCCGGTGGCCTGGCGCGAGGCGACGCTGCGCGTGCTTCGGGACGAGGCCCTGCGCACGGAGTTGACGGACCTGGGCCGCGAGCGCGCCGCGCGCTTCACCTGGGACGAGTGCGCGCGCAAGACGGTCGCCGTGTACCGGCGCGTGCTCGAAAGCCACCCGCCTTCTCCTCGTTGACGGAGGCGGGGTCCGAGCCCGCGACAGCTAGCGGGACGCCGGACGCGCGCGCAGCACGTCACTGCCCTCGCACAGCCCCAGGCCCCAGATGAGGGCGAAGGAGAGGTGCACGCTGGAGTGGAATGGCAGGTAGTGCACCAGCGCGAGGATGTGGAAACCCACGAAGGACAGGAGCGCGCCGGTGGCGGCCAGCGAGCCCGCGCGATAGCGACGGATGAGCGCCAGCCCCAGCAAGCCATGCATGGCCAGCGTCAGCAGGAGGCCCACCAGCCCCGTCTCGGCCCACACCGTCAGCCAGAGGTTGTGCGAGTCGGTGGCCAGCAGGTCGGTGATTCCCGACTCCCCCTGCCGCGCGAGCACCGCGGCCTTGTGGTTGCCGAAGCCCACGCCCACCAGCGGGTGCTCGCGCACGAGGCCCCAGCCCACCGTCATGGCCAGCTCACGCTCACCGCCGTAGATGTTGCCCACGGCCTTCTCCATGCGGGCGCGCCAGGCGGGTGAGGCCAGGACGACCACCACCAGCACCGCGATGAGCCCCAGCCCCGCCTTGCGTGCGACTCCACTGACCAGCAGCAGCAGCGCCACCACGCTGACCAGCAACGCCGCGCCCAGCGCCGCGCGAGCGAAGGCGTTGTAGATGGACACCAGCATGCCGAGCACCACCGCGCCCGCCAGCACCCGCCGCCGCGCTACCTCGGAGCCGCCCAGAATCGCCAGCGCGGGGCCCATCGCGGCAATCGCGCCATGGGCGAAGCGCAGCCGGTGGAAGAAGACGCCCCCGGCCGCGTAGCGCGGAGACGTCTCCGTGCCGAAGTTCTCGTGAAGCCGGCCCGGGTTCAGCTTGAGGAACGCGAAGGGCTCCCAGGGCCAGCGCACCCGGTTCTGGAACATGCCCAGCGCCGCGGCGAACAACCACCCCGCCGCCACCGTGCCCGCGAGCGCCAGCCACGGCACACCCACCGTGCCCACGCACGCCACGGCCGCGCCCGCCACCGAGTCCAGCACCTGTCCATAGCGCGAGCTTCGCGGCCACCCACTCGCAGCGCCCGTCAGCAGCGCCAGCCCGGGAGACACCACCTGCCACGCGCACAGCGCCACGCTGGCCAGCACATAGGCGCGCACGTCGGGGGCGAGCTTCAGGTGGCGCCGCGCGGCCAGCACCAGCGCCAGTAGCACCGCCGCGGACGCGGCCACTTGAAGAACGACCTCCGCCAGCACCAGGCCCACCGCCCAGGCGAGCAGCACTCCAGCCACGGCGCGACGAAGGAATGTGTCCAGCCGGGGCTGGGCGAGAAGGTCCATGGATGGACTCACGCTACCTCACCGCGAGCCAACGGCGGGGCATGTGAAGAAAGCCCTCGCGTCGCAGCCACAGCGCCCCGGCCGCCAGCACGAGCAGGACGGGGGGGGTCCACGCGGCCACCAGCGGCGTCAACCTCTCGGTGAGCACCAGCGTGCGGCACACCATCATCAAGCCCCACATCGCCACCGCGACGAGCAGGCCCTCGACGATGGCGGCGGTGAGGTGCCCTCGGCGATTCGTGCGCAGCGCCAGCCCCACCCCCAGCAGCGCCGCGGGAAGTGCCGCCAGCGGATAGGCGAAGCGGTTGTGCAGCGCGAGCTCGAACTGCTTCGTCGCGAGCCCCACCTCCCGGCGCGCGACAATCTGCTCGCGCAGCTCCCGCACCCGCATCTGCTCCGGACGTCCCGGCCGGATGCGAAAGGCAGAGGCGGCGATGCCCAGCTCATATTCGGCGCTCTCCAGGCTCTTCACGGAGGTGTGCTTCTCCCCGGTGAAGGCGCGCTCCACCACGCCCATCAGCCGCCAGCGCGTCCCGTCCACCCACTCCATCCGCGCCGCGTCCAGCCGCCGCTGCAGCTTGAACTCCCGCGACAGCGTGAAGATGGACACGTCCTGGAAGCCCTCCTGCGCGCTGCCCGCGCGGAGGAAGAAGATGTGGTCGCCTCGTCGGAACCACTGCTTCGGCGTGTAGTAGAAGCGCCAGTCACCCCAGCGGTTGAAGCGCTGCGTGGTGATTTCATCGACGCGGCGCCCGGCATGCGTCGCGACGACTTCATCGAAGGCGATGAGCCCCGTGCACGCCATCAACCCGAAGGCCAGCACCGGCGCGTACAGCGCCGTGGGCCCGAAGGTCAGCGCCCGGATGGCCGTCACTTCGCCTTGCTTGCGCAACGCGGACACCGTCGTGCCCGCGGCCAGCAACAACGCCGCCGGTCCGAGCTGCTGCACCGCCATCAGCGCCTTGTACCCGTAGAGCTTCGCCGCGTCCGTCACCCAGCCCGGCCCGGTGTACGTCTTCGCGCGGTCCACGAAGTCCACCACCACGAAGACGAGCACCAACCCACCGAGGATTCCCAGCGCGTAACGAACGTAGGTCCGCAGCACGTACCCGAAGAGCGTCAGTCTCACCGGACCGTCCCAGAGCGGCTCACCCGATACAGGGCCACCGCACCCACCAGCATGAAGACGACGTTGGCCAGCTGTCCCGCCAGGGGTGCCGGCAGCTTGCCCTGCTGCCCCAACTGCTCGAAGGCGCGGCTCAGCAGGTAGTACAGGACGTAACCGCCCAGTGTCAGCAGATAGCCCCACGCCCGGCCCGCCTGTCGCCGGCCGATGGCCAGCGGCGTGCCCAGCAGCGCGAAGGCGATGGGAGCCAGCGCGCCACCGAGTCGGCTGTGCAGCGCCATCCTGAAGCCGCGCGCATCCCCACCGCTCGCCTCCGCCTCGCTCGCGGCCTGGAGCAACTCCGATGGCGTCAGCTCTTCCTTCGCGGAGGTGAAGCGACCCCGCTTGCCCATGGACGCGCCCACGCCCACGCTGATCTCCGCCCGGTCGAAGTGGATGACGCTGTAGTCCTCGGAGGCTCGGCCGGAGCGGTGTACCTCTCCATCCTCCAGGGCGAAGCGCAGCACCTCGCCACCACTGGACGTCCCCACCTGCCCCCGGTGCGCGAGCACCAACAGCGGCGAGCTCGCCTCGCGGTCGTCGTGCAGCAGCACGTTGGTCCACTTCCCATCCGGGGACACCTGCTCCGCGTACAGCGTCAGGTCGCTCAGGTCCTCGTAGAAGGTGCCGGACTTCACGTCGCCCACGACGTTCTTCCGGATGACCTCGCTCACCAGCTCCTTCACTCCCGTAAGGCCCCAGGGCTGCGCGGTGGAGGTGATGAGCAGCATCAGCGCGCTGAGCGCCACCGCCACGCCCATGGGCGCGAACAGCAGGCGCGTGGGCCCCACCCCCAGCGCCTGGAGCGCCGTCAGCTCGCGGTCTTCTCCCAGTCGCCCCAGCCCCAGCAGGATGGCCAGCAGGAAGGCGATGGGCAGCGCCATCATCAGGAAGTGCGGCGTGAGATAGGCCACCAGCCGGCCCAGGTCCGTAATCGTCACCGACGAGCCCAGCAGCACGTCCGTGCCCCGCAGGAACTGCATCACGAACAGCAGCAGGAACATGAAGGCCACCCACACGCCGAGCGGGACCAACAGCTCCTGAAGGAGATAGCGGGAGATGCGCGTCACGGTGCCGCCTTCAGCCCCTTCACGCCGATGTCATGACGAAAGTGCATGCCCTCGAAGCGCACCGCCGCCACCGCCGCGTAGGCTCGCTCTCGCGCTCGCGCCAGGTCATCGCCCCGCGCGCACACCGTCAGCACCCGTCCGCCGCTCGTCACCAGCACCCCGTCCCGCATCTCCGCGCTCGCGACGAACACCGTGGCGTCCTCGGGGACCGCATCCAGCCCGTCGATGCGCTGCCCCTTGCGAGGCGCCTCCGGGTAGCCCTCCGCCGCCAGCACCACGCCCACCGACGCGCCAGGCGCCGCCACCAGCGGGCGCGCCTGCAACTGTCCACGTGCGCACGCGTCCACCAGCGGCAGCAGGTCTTCACCCAATTGCATCATCAACACCTGCGTCTCCGGGTCCCCGAAGCGCGCGTTGAACTCCAGCACCTTGGGTCCGTTGCGCGTCAGCATCAGCCCCGCGTACAGCACCCCCTTGAAGGGCAGCCCGCGCCCGCGCAGCACCGCCAGCGTCGGAGCGATGACGCTCTCCCCGACGTCGGCCAGTTGCTCCGCGTCGAGGAACGGCGCCGGGCTGTAGGCCCCCATGCCGCCGGTGTTGGGGCCGGTGTCGCCATCGCCCACGCGCTTGTGGTCCTGCGACAGGGGCAGCATGACGTAGCGCTCGCCGTCACACAGCGCCATGGCGGAGACCTCCTCGCCCTCCAGCAGTTCCTCCAGCACCATGCGCTGCCCCGATGTGCCCAGGGCCGCCACCGCGCGCACCGCCTCTCGCGCGGAGTCCACGTCGTGCGCGACGATGACCCCCTTGCCCGCCGCCAGCCCATCCGCCTTCACGACGATGCGGCCTTGCGCCACCGCGTAGGCCTCCGCCTCGACGGCGTCCGTGAAGGTGCGGAAGGCCGCGGTGGGGACTCCCGCCTCGGCCATGATTTCCTTGGCGAAGGCCTTGGAGCCCTCGATGAGCGCCGCGCCCGCCACGGGCCCGAAGCAGGGGATGCCCGCCTTCGCCAGCGCGTCCGCCACGCCGGCCACCAGCGGCGCCTCCGGTCCCACCACCACCAGGTCCACCGACTCCCGGCGGGCGAGCGCGACCACCTCGTCCGGCGCATCCGCCTTCACGGGCACGTTGGTCGCAAGCTTCGCCGTGCCCGGGTTGCCGGGGGCACACCACAACCGCGTGAGCCGAGGACTCTGGGAGAGCTTCCACGCCAGCGCGTGCTCACGGCCTCCGGAACCCAGCAACAGGACCTTCACATCCACCTCACCGTTCCAACAGGTAGAGCATCCGCTTGGCCGGGAGGTACGCGGGGTCCAACCCCACCACCTTCACCAACTGAGTTCGCGCGTCGTCACGCCGCTGCGCCGCTTCCAGCTCCGCGAGCCGCGCCTTGGCCGACAGCAACGTGGGAGACAGCCCCAACGCCTCGCGCAACGAGCGCTTCGCCGGTTCCACCTGACGGCTCTCCGCCAGCACCAGCCCCTGCGCCAGATGCGCCACCGGCAGCTGCCGCCCCGCGGACACCGCGCGCGTCGACAGCGCTCGCGCCTCCGCCAGGTTCCCCCGCCGCAGCGCGATGAGCGCCCGGTACGACAGCGCGCCCGCGTTGTTCGCGTCCGACTCCAACACGTCGCGGAAGTGCCGGTCCGCCGCGTCCAGGTCTCCCTGGTGGAAGCGCAGCAAGCCCTCGTAGAGATACGGCCCCGGGTCCTCGGCGTTCTCCGCCAGCGAGAGGATGACGTCCTCCACGCCCCTCACCGTCTCCGAGGGCCGCATCCAGAAGCGCGTCGCCACGGGCCTGGGCTCCAGCCGCAGCGGGTCCGCGCGCAGCGCCAGGTTCAGCGCCCGGAAGGCGTCCTCGCGCCGCTTCGCGCCCGCCGCCGCCACGCCCGCCAGCAGCTGCGCGTCCAGCCGACGCTCATCCCGAGTCAGTGCATCCTGAAAGCGCTCCAGCGCCTCCGCGGGCTTCTTCTCCAGCAGCAACAGCCGGCCTTCCAGCACCAGCTCCAGCGCGCGGTCTTCCAGCCGCCCCTTGATGCCGTCCAGGTGCTTGCGAGCCCTCGCCGCGTCGCGCTGTTCCAGGGCGACGAGGAAGACCTGCAGGTGCGCCTCGGGCAGATCCTTCACCAACCCGAGCGCCTCCTCGGCGGACTTCACTCCCGCCTCGCTGTTGCCCGCCGCGCGCTCCGCGGCGGCCAGATGGACGAGCACCTCCGCCACATCGCGGCCACCATGGCTGTCGCGGCTCTTCAGCAGCGCGCGCAACTCGCGCACACCCGTCGCGGGATTGCCTTCCATCTGGTAGCGCAGCACCGCGAGCGGCAGCAGGGCGCGCAGCTCACCGGGGTCCGCCTTCACGCGCGCTTCGTACAGCCGGCGCGCCTCGCCCACCTCGCCCACCTCTTGATAGATGCGCGAGGTCGCCGCCAGGCTGTCCCAGTCCCTCGGGTCCACCGTCAGGCGCTTGCGCAGCGTCTCCAGCGCGAGCGAATACTCACCGTCCGACTCGTGCGCGAGCGCGCGGTAGTACTGGATGCGCTTGAACTCCGGCGCCAGTTGCTGCGCGGAGTCGAAGTGCTTGCGTGCCAGCCCGCCCGACGTCGACAGGTACGCCCGACCCAGCACCAGATTGGCTTCGGCCTTCTGCTCGTTCGTCGCCTGCGCCTGCACCAGCAACTCGTTCGCCAGGGCCTTCGCCCTATCGAGCGGCTCGGACTGTCGAGAGCGCGTCAGGAGCAGGTTGGCGTGCGCCAGCAGCAGCAGCGGGGTGCGCCCCGCGCGCGACTCCGACGCCTCGATGAGCGCGCTCGCCTCCGAGAAGGTGGACTCATCCAGCCCGGCGCCTCGCCCCAGCGCCAGCGCCTGGACGTAGCCCGCGATGGCCGCGTCGCTGCGAGGATCCAGGAGCAGGGCCTGCTGGAAGGACTCCTCGGCCTCCGAGTAGGAGGAGCGCTCGTCGCGGGCGAGTTGCTGCTGCCCCTCCGCGAGCCGCTCCGCGCTCGTGCCTTCCAGCATCAGGTACTTCAGCTTCCACCGGGGCAGCACCGCCTTCACGGCCTCGGGAATCACCGCCACGGGAGGAGACTCCGTCCGACGACGCTCCTGCTCCTGGTGCTGCACGAAGAAGTAGCCGCCCACGCCCGTGCCGACGACGAGCAGCGTCAGTCCACCGACGAGCGCCCAGCGTCCTCCCCTGGAGGAGCCGCGCGAGCCCGGCATTTCCGCGGAGCCGGAGCGAACGTTGGACTGACTCCGGGCCGCACCCGACGCCGCGCGGGGATTGCTGCGGGGCTCGGAGCCCAGCGAAGGCACACCGGACGCAGCACGCGAGCCCTCCCGGGGCATCAGCTCCAGCGAATCGGAGCCACCCTCCTCCGGCGCGGTGAGCGGAGGCAGGAAGTCCGCCGTCCCGGGCGCGGCGACGGGCACCGGGGCCGCCGCCTTGGGCGCCCCTCCCGCGGGCTCACGCTGTCGACAGTCGTCGCAGATGCCGAGCGCCTGGTCGAATGGATCCAGCAGCGGCTTGTTGCACGTGCGGCAGCCCATGGTCGCGGGCTTGGGCGCGGCGGCCGCGACCGGAGCCGACGCCGTGCGCTGCGGCGCCGCGGCTGCCGGCGGTGCCACAGAGACCGGCACCGCGCCGGGCTCCGACGAGATGCGCGCGACGGGCGCGGGTGGAGCCGTGGGTGCGGGCCCGAGGAAGTCGAGCAGCGGATCCCCTCCGCCGGACGACTCGGGAGCCGGCCCCAAGGCCGCGAAGGGATCCACGGGGGGCGCCGTCGCGGGAGACGGCGCAGGCAGCGCGCCGAAGTCCGCGAACAGGTCCGCTTCCGGCGCCGCGGCTTTCGCGGGCCGGGCCGGTGGGGCGGGCGGCTCCACGGCGGCGGGCGGATTGCCGAAGTCGCCAAACAGGTCATCCGCCGGAGGTGGCGCGGACGACGCAGGGGTGGGCGCCGAGGGACGCGGCGGTGCGGCCGGCACGTCCCCTGAGGGCACGGCCGAAGGATCGCGCCGGACGAGCTGCAAGTTCCGGCAACGGGGACACTGCGCGCGGACACCCTTCGCCGTGATCAGTCGATCATCGATGGCATAGGCAGCCGCGCATTTCTGGCAGACGATGCGCATGAGTCAGTGCCGGAAGTGTCGCACTCCGGTCACCACCATGGCCATCCCATGTTCGTCGGCGGCCGAAATGACCTCCGCATCCCGAACAGAGCCGCCTGGCTGGATGACGCACGTCGCCCCTGCCCTGGCCGCCTCGTCCAGGCCGTCCCGAAAGGGGAAGAAGGCATCCGAGGCCACGGCGGCCCCCTGGAGGGCCTGTCCGCCGCGCTGCATCGCGATTCGGACCGAATCCACTCGATTCGTCTGTCCGCCGCCCTGGGCCAGCAGCTGGCTGCCAGAGGCGAAGACGATGGCGTTGCTCTTGACGTGCTTGCACACCTTCCAGGCGAACCGAAGGGCCCGCTCCTCGTCCGGTGTGGGTGCCCGCTTGGACACCACCTTCCAGCTCAATTCCGGCTCCACCGCGTCCCGGTCCATGAGGAGCAGCCCTCCGGACACGCTCCGGCCATCGAGCTGAGCCCTCGGCCGGGCGGTCGGCGAAGCCAGCGCCGCCCCCGCCTCCAGGAGCCGCAGGTTCTTCTTCGCCGCGAGCACCTGGAGCGCCGCCTGCGAGTAGGAGGGCGCGATGACCGCCTCCAGGAATGTCTCCGCCATGGCCTGGGCCGTGGCCTCGTCCACCTCGCGGTTGAACGCGACGATGCCACCGAAGGCGGAGATCTCATCCACCGCCCGTGCCGTGCGGTACGCCTTCACCAGCGAGTCATCCACCGCCACACCACACGGAGTGTTGTGCTTGATGATGACGGCGGTGGGGTGCTCGGGGAACTCGAGCACCAGCCCCAGCGCGGCATCCAGGTCCAGGATGTTGTTGTACGAAAGCTCCTTGCCCTGCAGCACCCGGGCGAAGCCCACCGTCGGCTCCGAGGGCGCCGAGTGCTCACGATAGAAGGCGCCGCGCTGGTGCGGGTTCTCCCCGTAGCGCAGGTCCTGCGCCTTGCGGAACGACAGCGACAGCTCTCCGGGGAACGGCTCGCCCGCCTCGGCGGACAACCACGCGGAGATGGAGGCGTCGTAGGCCGCCGTGTGCGCGAATGCCTTGCGCATCAGCTTGCGGCGCGTCGCCTCGCCCACCGACTTCTGCTGCTCCAGCTCCGCGAGCACCGCGGGGTAGTCGTCCGGGTCCACGACGATGGCCACGTGACGGAAGTTCTTCGCGGAGGCGCGCACCATCGCGGGCCCGCCGATATCAATCTGCTCGATGACCTCCGCTTCGGCCGCGCCCGACGCCACCGTCTGGCGGAACGGATAGAGGTTCACGGCGACCAGGGAGATGGGCTCGATGCCGTGAGCCTTCATCTCCTCGCGGTCCGCCTCCAGCTCCAGCCGACCGAGGATGCCGCCGTGGATGCGCGGGTGGAGCGTCTTCACACGTCCGCCGAGAATCTCCGGACTGTGTGTGTGCTCGGACACCTGCGTGGCGGCGATACCGGCGCCCTTGAGCGCCTCCAACGTGCCACCCGTCGACAGCAGACGGTAGCCCAGGCCAACCAGCCCCTGGGCGAAGGGAACCAGACCTCGCTTATCGGAAACGCTGAGGAGAGCCAGCACGTGTGCGCCTCGGTGTGCGGGGAGCGGCGGTAGTAGCAACCACCCCCTGGGGTGTCAACGCAACACGTCGGCGCTACGTCGGCGGCAGCAAGCCGCCGGTCACTTCAAGGCTTGCGGGCCGAGACAGGAGGCTCGGCCTCGGTGGCCTCGCGCAGCTTCATCAGCCCGCGCGTCTCCACCTGACGGATGCGCTCACGGGTGAGGTTCATGATTTCCCCCACCTCCTCGAGCGTGATGCCGCCCTTCTCCGCCACGTCCAGGGCGCAGGTGTGCTCCAGCTCCCAGATTTCCTTGTCCGGGAAGTTGAGCTTGATGGACCCCGTCTCCGGATTCACATCCAGATAGAGGTTGTGCTTGCAGGAAACGAACATGCACGGGCGCGGACCGTTGACGCAGTCGGCGCGGGTGCGCGGACGCGTGTCGTCCATCTGCTTGAGCAGGTCCGCTTCTTCCGGGTCCACCTGACCCGTGAGACGTCGACGGCGCAAATCACGCGCCATCTCCTTGCGCGACATCGTCTTGGACCGTCGGCGCTCCTGCGCCAGGTCCTCTTGCGCCTGGTCTCCGCCCTCCTCCACTTGCTTCACTTCCGACATGTCCCCTCCACGTGAGGCCAGTCTAACCGGGTCCACCGGCTCCAGGGCCGGCATCTTATTGCGAACTCATCGTTTCGTCTTCGCGTGCGGTGACTGCGCTGCCCAGCCGGGCCACGTCCCGGACCAGATCCTGCGCTCTTTGCCGCAGCGTTGCCAACTCCGCCTCGAGCGAACGTCGGTGCTCTCCCCCGAAGGCTCGCTCTCCCAACTCGTCCCGCAGCCCATCCAATAGACCGCCGAGGTCCCGCTCCACCTGGTCGATGTGGTTGCTGTGGAACACGAAGGACTTCTTGATGTCCTCGAGGGTGTGCCCCTCCGCCATCATCTTCTTGATGACGTTGATGCGGCGCACCGCTTCCACCGGATAGAGCCCCAGGCTCCCCTGGTGCTTGCCCTTCCGCCCCACCCGACGGCTCCTCGGTAGCAACCCCGCCTGGACGTACTTGCGGAAGGTCGCTTCCGACAGACGCACGCCCCTCGGACGAAAGATTTCCAGAATCGCGCTCGCGGGAAGTCCTCCCGCGTTGTCGCGCTCAATCCGAGCAATCTCGTCGGGAGCCAGCAGGTCCATCGGTTCCATTGAATATAAGCTACTCAGAGGAGGACACTGAGTGCCAGAAACAGGCCTTCGGTGTCAAGGCAGACCGCTACAGGTCCGTTGCGGTGTCGGCCGGTTCACGTTTCGAGAAAGAGGGCGCGAGGACGCGTCCGTGCGTCACGGCGCGGTGTCACGACGGGGGTAGATGGAGACCCGGAGCGCTTCGAACAGCACGAACCGCGGGCGAGACGACGGCGCCCGTTGGGCACGCACGCGTCAGCGCGGGGTCGACAGGGGGATGCGGGATGCGCCGAGGTGGCGCGGGCTCAGCGGCCGCGCGGCGCGCGGAACTCGCGCGTCACCGTGGCGCCGGCGGTGATGGTGACGTCGAAGCGCTTCTCGCCCAAGGGGTGCTTGAACAGCAGCGTGTACGTGCCGGGGGGCAGCTTGTAGGAGGCGCGTCCCGAGACTTCGCCCAGGCGTCGCCCATCCAGGAACACCGTCGCGTACGGGGTTGCCCGGAGTTGGAGCAGGCCCGTCGCGCTGGGCGCGGCTCGCGGCGTGGATTCCGAGCGGACCTCCGGGTCGACGGCCTTCGAGCCGATACCAAGAACGGCCTCTCGCTTCAGGCCTTCCACTTCCACATCCGACTCGGAGGGCACCGGCTCGGGGCTCGCGGCGGACGGAGTGGTGCCTGATGCGACGGAGCCCGGCTCGGCCTGGGACGGCGTCACGGCGGGCACCGGGCCGTTCGTCTCCTTCACGACACTTCCGCCAGGCTCGCCCCCAGGAGGCGCGCTATCGGTGGGCGCCGGTGGGGTGGCTCCGGTGGGCGTGCCGTCCTTCGGAGCGGCGGCCAAGGGGCCGTTGCCAGTGGTGGCCGTCTCCGTCGACGGGTCTCCTCGGAGACCATTCATCACCCCGGCCCCCACGATGAGCAGCAGCCCCAGTCTCATGGTGAGACCCAACATGCGACGAGGCCGGAGCCACACCGAGGGCTTCGGCCTTCCCGGCGAGGTATCGGTGACAGTGGGGACCTCGCTGCCGGAGAGGGACTGAGGCCCCCCCTCTCGCGCATCCAGCACGGGCGCTCGGGTCGAAGGTGCGGTCGACGCGTGCCCACTGGAGGTTGCCCCGGCACCGCGCTCCTTGGAGTCACGCTGTTCGTGAGAGGCGGTCGACAGCTCAGGAGCCACGGACGCAGACACGACATCGGCACGCCCGGAGTTCGACGGGAGGGCCATCTCCGAGGCGGGCGTCAGCGCATCGGAGGAGTCCCGCTCGCTAGCATTCGCCGGGAGATCCTCCTCCCAGGCGCCGTCTTCCTCGGAGTCTTCCCACGAAGCCCCGATACTCCCCTGCTTCGCAGGGCTCATCGCGTCTGCCTCGCGTGAGGGACGCACGGCCTGCCCCGACTCGGAGTTTTGTCCGGAGGGCTCGACGTCGCCGCGCGCCACCTCGTCGCCACCCAGCGAGGAGCGCTCCGACTCGGCGCCTCGCGACGAAGCATCGGAAGGAGCCTGCGTCGCGACCGGCGCCAGCCCACCCGAACGGCTCGGTGTCTTCGTGGGCACCGACGTGCTCTCGGCGCGGAGCCCAGCGCCAGTGCCCGCTGAGTTCATCGCCACGGATGCCAGCTCGCCCGAACGGCTCGGCGCCTTCGTGGGTGCCGATGTGTTGTCGGGGTGAAGCCCTTCCCCCCTCGAACCATTCGCCACGGGCGACAGCCCACCCGAACGGCTCGGCGTCTTCGTGGAGGCCCGCGCGAAGTCCCCCTCCCCCTGCGAACCACTCGCCACGGGCGACAGCCCACCCGAACGGCTCGGCGTCTTCGTGGGCACCGGCGTGACGTCGGAGCGCGGACCTCCACCGCCCCCCTCCTCCGACGAAGCCACGGCGGGCGTCCCCTCGGGACGGCTCGGGCGCACCGTGGCGATGGGCGCGGCCAACGGCGGCAGCGGCGCGTTCGCGCGAGGCACGGGTGACGAAGCCACCGCGGGCAGCGGCATCATCGGCGTGGCCATGGGTGGCAGCGGCACGGACAGCGCCTCCACGTCCTCACTCCGACGGGGAAGCACGAACGTGGACGCATCCACGTCCTCATCGGGCGAGGACGGCACCGCCACCCCCACGCGTCCCGCCGCCATCACCGCCGTGGGTTCCCTGCGCGGCGCTGGCACATCGTCATCATCGTCGTCGGGAACCGGCGTCCCCTGGACCACGTGCGTGCGCTCCTGCACCGTGGGCATCGCCTGCGTGAGGCTCCCGGGGAACAGGCGCCGCAGGAAGGCTCCCAGGTCCGTGTCGTCCACCGACGTCGCGTGCTTCAACACGCACTGGGCCAGGGCCCGCTCCAGCTCACCCGCCGTCTGGAAGCGCGCGGACGGGTCGCGCTCCAGCGCGCGCATCACCACCGCGTCCAGCTCCGGGGGCACCTCCGGGTTGAGCCGGGCCGGCGGAGCAATGGCGCTGTGCTGCACCGCGCGCAGCACCGCCAGCTCCGAGTCCCCGTCGAACAACCGCCCGCCCGTCAGCATCTCCCACAGCACCACGCCCAGCGCGAAGAGGTCCGTGCGGGAGTCCACCGCCTCCCCTCGCGCCTGCTCCGGGGACATGTACGCGAACTTGCCCTTGAGCACTCCGGGCTGCGTCAGCTTCTTGCCGGCCTTCGCGATGCCGAAGTCCGTCAGCTTCACCGCGCCGTCGTATGACAGCAGCACGTTGTGCGGCGTGACGTCCCGGTGCACCAGGTCGAGCGGCTGCCCGTTCACCTTCAGCCGATGCGCGTAGTGCAGCCCCCGGGCCACCTCCGCGCCAATGTGCGCCACCAGCATCGGAGGCACCGGGTCCATCATCTCCTTGGACCGCCGCCGCAGCTCCCACAAGGAGCAGCCACGCACGTACTCCATGGCCAGGTAGTACGTGTCCTCGTGCTTGTCGAAGTCGAAGATCTGCACCACGTTCTCGTGGTTCAGCCGCGAGGCCAGCCGGGCCTCCGCGATGAACATCCCCACGAACTCCGGGTCGCTGGCGAGGAAGGCACGCACCCGCTTGATGACGACTTCCTTCTCGAAACCCTCCGCGCCCCGCGCGGTGCACAGGTAGATCTCCGCCATCCCGCCCTCCGCGAGCTTGCGGCGGACGACGTACTTGCCGATCTGCATGCCGGCGACGAGCGTCAAGAGGGCTTCCGGAACATGCGCTATTCGAACTTCACACTCACCACGTTGAGGTCGATGGCCTTCACCTCGATACGTCGACTGAGCGTCTTCTTGAGGTCGGGGTTGAAGAATTTGCAGTCATAGGTGCCGACGCGCAGCTCCACCGCCTCGAACGGCGTCTCCCCCAGCTTCTTCCCTCCGCACGTCACCTCCGCCCACGGCCGCACCGCGAAGCGGACCTTGGCCGTGCGCGTCTCCGCCCGCGACTCCTGCCTCGGAGGACGCGGCGGCGTCACGGGAGGCGCCACCCGAGCCTCCGGATGCAACGTGAAGCGCTCCACCTGCTCCGGCCCCGAGCCCACCGTCACCGTGCGCTCACTCGGCTGATGCTTCGCGGCCTCGACCCGGACTGCCAGCGCCACCCCCGGCGCGGCCTCCAGCATCACCGGCGCCGCGCCCTGCGGCCGCCCATCCACGATGACGACGGCCTGCGCGGGCTGCGCCTCCACCCGCAGCCGCACCTTCGCCACGGCCGCGGGCTCCTGGGCCGGCGGTGCGTTCTCCACGGCCACGGGCGGCGTCTCCGGCACATGCGCCTGCTGCACCACCGGAACCAGCCGCAGCACGCCCAGCGGCACCGGCCCCGTGGCCTGGACCTCCAGCTCCGTCCGCAGCTCCTGGTAGCCCTCGCGCGACAGCACGAGCGAATAACGCCCCTCGGGCATCGCGGGCAGCGTCACCGGCGTGCGCTCCGCCAGCTCCTGCCCGTCGAACATGACCCGCGCCCCCGTGGGCACGGACTCGACGCGCGCGGGCGCCTGCGCGGCGGGCCCCGGCTTCAGCCAGCCCCACAGCAGCACCAGGACCACCAGCCCCAACCCCACCGTGGGAATCCACCACCCCAGCCGCGAAGCCGGGGGCGGCGTCTCCGCCTGACGCCCCGCCGCTGCCTTCTTGCGCCCGGGCCGAGACATCCCCAGCGACAGCGTGGGCGCGTCCTCCTCCTGCTCCTCCAACGCGTCCAGGGCCGCGGCGCCCCGAGGCAGCGGCAGCGCCAATCGTGACGGCCGGGGCAGCGGTCCCGCCATCTCCGGCATTGCCAGCGTCGGCGCGTCCTCTTCCACGTGATGCACGACGGCGGGCATCGGCCGCGTGACGGCGCGCCCCTCCGCCCCCTGCGACTCCTGCTCCCGCGCCTGCGGGTTCGACACGCGCGAAGCAGCACGCCCCTCGACAGGCTTCGGCTCGGTGGCGGCCTTCACGTCCGTCAGCGTCGCGCGCGCGGCGGCGCGGCCATCCATCGTCGGCGCGTCCTCTTCCACCCGATGCACCGGCGGCACCGCGCCCAGGCCCGAACGCGAGGCCCTGTCCGGGGGTGCCGACTCCACCGCGCGGCGCTGCCCCGTCATCCGGGAGCTGGGCGACTCCAGCTCGATGCGCCCCGTCCTCCCCGTGCCACGAGGGCGCAGCGCCGCCGTCTCCCCCTCCGGCGCCACACTGGCGCGAGACAGCGCGGGCCGCAGCCCCGAACGCCGCGAGCTCGCGTCCTGCCGCCCGGAGCCCGACGCCGGATCCGAGTCCTCCATCAACAGCTCGCCCGAGCGCGCCTCCGACGCCAGCCGCTCCGCGTAGATCTCCTTCATGTACGCGCCGACATGGGCCGTCGACGACGGCAACCGACGCTCCGTCAGCCAGTCCTCCAGCGCCAGCTGCAGGTGGACCGCTTCCTGGTAGCGCTCCGCCGGGTCCTTCGCGAGCGCCTTGAGGACGATGGCGTCCAGATCTTGCGGCACGCGCGGCGTCACCTGCGACGGCGGCGCCACCTTGCACTCGGCCACGGCGGCCAGCGTCTGGATGTCACTGGGGCGCTTGAACAGGCGCGTGCTCGTGAGCAGCTCGTACAGCACCACGCCCAGCGCGAAGATGTCCGAGCGACAATCCACGCGCTGCCCCGCCGCCTGCTCCGGCGACATGTACGAATACTTCCCCTTCAGCACGCCCGAGCGCGTGACGGTGGCCTGGTCCGCCGCCTTGGCGATGCCGAAGTCCACCACCTTCACGCCGCCTTCGAACGTGACGAGGATGTTCTGCGGGGACACGTCGCGGTGGACGATGTCCAGCGGCCGGCCCGACGTCGGGTCCGTGCGCTTGTGCGCGTAGTCCAGGCCCGAGCACGCCTCGATGAGGATGCGGCACACCAGCGGCACGGGTATCGGCTGCCCCACGGCCTCCGACTGCTTCCACACCCGCCGCATGTCCTCGCCATGGATGTACTCCATGGCGATGAAGAACGAGTCGTCCTGCGCGCCCAGGTCGAAGATCTGCACGACGTTGGCGTGATTGAGCCGCGCGGCGATTCGCGCCTCGTCCAGGAACATCTTGACGAAGTCGTCGTTCTCCGCGAGGTGCGGAAGAATTCGCTTCACCACCACCAGCTTCTCGAAGCCCTCCGGACCTGGCTGGCGCGCCAGATACAGCTGCGCCATCCCGCCCATGGCGAGTCGCTTCAGGAGCTGGTACCTGCCATACGTTTCAATGGTCACGGCGACCTGACCGCACCCCACGGGGAAAACCCACGGCCCGTGGCCTTCCGGGATCCGGGCGCGGCGAAGCCCGGAGCGTAAGCGCACAGGACAGGGGGGTCAAACCCTTGTAGGCACGGCGGAACCGACAGCGCCGCGATTACCTCCGAGCGGCGCGGACCTCGCGCGACTCCCGCATCAGCGCCTCCAACTCGTCCAGGTGCCGCTTGAGCACCGGCATCAGCACCGGCGCCGCGTCCACCCGGTCGAACAGGTCCAGGACCCGGTCCACCTTACGCTCGATTTCCTGGGCTCGAGCCGGAGTAATCCGGCGGAGCAGCATGTCCGCGCCGGCCTCCATCAGCGCGCGGGCCACGGCGTCCCGGGAAGCGAGCGGCTCTTGCTGTCGGCGGCCCTCACCCTGGATGACCCGCAGGCCCGGGGCGCGCGCCGGGGAAGCGCGACCCGCGCTCGTCGTCTTCGTGTTTTCGGAGTCTGGGGACATCACCGGGTGCCTCCTCGGCGGGCGCGGGTACGACCTCAGGGTACACACCGTGAGGAGCCCTCCAATTTTCTGGTCATCCGCACAGGCGGAAGCAGACCTGTAGCACCCGGGACCGACATGAACGTCGAGGGCCGGATGACCGGCCCTTCGACTGGCTCACACATCGAGCCTGCTCCCCCGCTTCAGCCCGCGTCGCAGGAGCGACGGTAGGAGATGGCCACCTTCGCGCCCGGCGCCGGCACGTTGGCGAAGATGACGCTGTTGGTGGGGGCGTCGTAGCGCCAGCCCGTCGTCACCGGGGCGCCGTCCACCGTCACCGTGACGCTGCCCGGCTCCGGCGCGTCGCTGAGCGGGAAGCGGTCCTGCGCGGAGAAGGCCTTGTTGGCCACGGCGGCCAGGAGGGGCCCGTAGTTGGCCGCGCACACGTTCATCACCTCGCCGCCGGTGCGCGCCGTCGCCTCCGCGTAGCGCGTGCCGGAGCCGCCCGCGGTGCCACACGCCGTCGCCGTGGGGGCAATGGAGTAGAACGTCGCGCGCTGCGGCTGGTTCTGCCCCTTTCGCTGCTGCGCCCACTGCACGTAGGTGTCCACCGCGTCCGGCGAGTGGTCGTCCTCGTCACCCACGAAGACGACGACCAGCGCCGCCGAGTCGCGCAGGAAGCCCAGGTTGCCGTCCTGCGGCACGGGCGTGCGCGGGTCATCCGCGGTGTTCACCAGCGGCGGAGACAGCGCGCGGCGCATCGCCTCGAAGCCCTGCTCCACCTGGGCGCACTGCCCCACCTGCACGTTCTGCTGGAGCAGCGCCGTCAGGTTCGCCATGCCGTTGGTGAGGATGCGGGGCCGGGCGTTGTTGACCGGGAAGAAGCGCCCCGCCTCGCCGCCCTGCGCGCCGCCGGGGCACGTCCCCGACACCGCCGTGATACCCGTCGTGGTGACGGCCACGTGCATGTCCACCTTTTTGGCGAGCGCCGCGTCCACGAACGAGGGGATGGCGGACACCAGACGCGGGTGCTCCTCCACCATGGACGCGGTGTTGTCCACGACGAAGAGGACGTCCACCTTGCTCACGTCCTGCTGGGTGAAGGTGTCCGTCTTGTCCACGCGCTTGGAGGACTCGCCGATGAGCGGCACCAGCAGCGGCGCCGGCAAATCGGACGAGCTCACGAAGAGCGGCGACAGGTTCATGCCGTACACCTGCGCGGCGTAGTCCAGGTCCACCGTGAAGGCCTCGCCCGGCTGCAGCGTGAAGGGCAAGGGCGCGGGCACGCCGCCCACGGTGAACTCGCCATCCGTGGTGCCAGGGCCAATCCACACGTTGGAAACCGACACGGGCATGGTGCACGCGTTGAGGTAGTTCACCTCGCGCGGCTCGGGAGGACAGTCGCGCCGCGCCACGCCCCAGTCCACGTACCAGGGCGACGCCATCAGACACGTCGCCTGCGAGTGGGCCAGCAGCGGCACGAGGATGACGGGATTCGCCGGGTCCATCTGCTCCACCTGGAGCATGCCCGTGAAGTCTCCGCCCGCATGGGGTGCCTGGAAGGCCACCTGGAAGCTGAACCAGTCACCCGGATAGATGATGACGCCGAAGAGGTCCCCACCCGGCATGCGGAAGCTGCCGCCGCCATTGTCGCGCAGCCGGATGTTCTTCACCGGGCACAGGTCCGTGCCCTTGTTCTCCAGCTTCACGCCCAGCACCGCGCCCCGGCCCGGAGGCACCGTGCCGAAGTCCACCGCGAGGGGCGTCACCGTGAGGTCGCAGGGCGCGTGCTCCTCCGCCTCGCCCTGGAAGTCCAGCTCCACGGTCGCCGCCGAGTACGCGTTCGTCGTCATCACCAGCACGCCCGCGGACGAGCCTGGACGCGTGGGCTCGTAGAAGACGGGGATGTTGACCTCCTGCCCCGGCTGCAGCGTGTACGGCATGGCCAGCGGGGTGTGGTTGAACTGGGGCGCGCCGGAAGGGTCCGGCTGCCACGCCAGCGTCTCCAGCGTGAGCGCGCCCGCGTTGGAGGAGCCGCAGTTCTTCACGTTGACGATGACGCGCGTCTTCGAGCCCAGCGGCTGCTTGCCGAAGTCGTACGTCACCGGGGACACGCACAGCTCCGCCGCGCCGCCGAAGCCCTTGAGCTTCACGTCCGTGGTGGGGTGCCGCTTGCTCACCACGTGATAGCGGGCCATGTCCTCCGCGGGGCCCATGTGGCCGGGGCTGTAGCGAATGTTGAAGCCGCGCACCTCGCCCGGCTGGAGCACCAGCGGGAAGCCCGCGTTCGCCTGCGAGTAGGAAGCGTCCAGCCCGTCGAGCGTCAGCGAGGTCACCGTCATTGGCTCGGTGCTGATGTTGCGGATGCGCGACTCGCGGATGGCGTCGCGGTCCACCGGCACCGCCGCGAAGTCCAGCACCGGCGGCTCCGCCACCACCGCCTGCTCCAGCGCCTCCGCCGTCAGTTGCACCGGCACGTCCGCGCAGCCCCGGCACGGCGTCACCGCCAGCACCACCTGCTTGCGGCCCACGCGCACGGGGTTGAACGTCAAGGACAGCTCCGCGCGGCCGCCCGGGGCGACGACCATGGGCCCCGCCACGAACTCGTCGCGGTCCGCGCCGACCAGGCGGGGTGTCACCTCCACCGGCAGCTCCGTGGGGTTCTCCAACGTCAGCGCCAGCGTCTTCGTCGAGTCCGCCTCGATGCGCCCGAAGTCCAGCACCCGGGGCGACACCCGCGCCCACGCGTCGATGCCCAGGCCCGTCAGGGGGATGCGCAACAGCGGTTCAATGCGCGTGTCCGAACGCACCACCAGCATCGCCCCCTGGCCGCCCGCCATCATGGGCGCGAAGCGCACGCGCAGGGCACACGCACTGCCTGGCGCCAGGCTGTGGGGTCCCTCATGGGTGAACTCCGCCCGGTAGGCCCCTTCAGGACCCTCCACCCAGACCTCGTTCACATCGACGGGGGCCCGCCCCACGTTGCGCAGCGAGATTTCGGTCTCGCGTGCATCGAAGAGGGCGACCTTCTCGAAGTCCATCCCGCCCGGGGTCGCCGTCAGACGCCCGTCCGCGAGGGACGACCGTTCGCGATCCGCACACCCCGCAGCCACCAGCCCCAACACCGCGAGGGCCCAAATGCCCCAGCGCCCCGTCATGGCCTCCACCCCTTCCCCACGCCCATCGCCCAGGTCCGCCCACAGCCTCAAACGAGGCGCTGGAGCGGATCAGTTGGCGAAACTAGGCACCCACCCATGGGCGGGCAACCACCCACGAAGGACAATCCCGGTGTCAGGGGGCCCCGCCCCGTTCACTTTCAAATCTTCGGGATTCGCAGCGTCTTGCTGATCATCGCGCTGCCGCTGGCCGCGTACAGCAGCACCAGCGGATGCAACACCACCGGCCCCACGTCCCACGCGCCCCCCAGCAACGTGTCGCCAATACGGCCCATCCACGTGGCCGCCGCCAGCACCATCACCAGCGCGAGGCTGGTGGGGATGGGCGTGCCCTCGAAGTACTTCACCTTCCCCGTCGCGTCCGCCAGCTCCGCCGACGTGACGTTGAAGCGCGCCAGCCGGCTGATGCCACACGCCACGAAGTACAGGAGCACCGCCACGTCCAGCGCCCCCCGCATCCCCACCGCGAAGGCCAGCGCGGCGGGCGCCATGCCGAAGGAGATGACGTCCGCCAGGGAGTCCAGGTCCGCCCCCAGCGGCGACTTCTTGTAGCGCCACCGGGCGATGCGCCCGTCCAGGACGTCCATCACCAGCGCCACCGGCATCAACGCGAAGGCCACCCACAGGAAGCCCACGCGCCACGTGGCCAGGTACTGCATCGCGGCGAGGATGGTCCCCGCGCCCGCGAAGCCGTTGCCGAGCGTCACGAAGTCGGCGAGCACGAAGGTGCGAATCATCGAGAAGTGGCGGCGTGGGCGGCGGGCACGCGGCTGCTCGGTCGTCATATCCGCGTTCTCCTAGCACAGTGAATCCTCACTGCCCGTCCCTCACTGCTGCGTTTCTTGCCGCAGTGCGTCTGACTCCAGGCTCCCAGGAAAAGTCAAACCTCAGAAAACTTTTGACGTGTGGATCAGCCCCTTCCTACGCTCGCGCCCATCCATGCCTCCAAACCAATCCGTGTCCTCTTCGCGGGGGGCGACCTGGAAGTCCGGGCGCTCCCGCTGGCACCTCCCCCTTCTCGCCGGCCTGAGTCTCGCCTTCGCCACCGCATGTGGTGAGGATGATGACGGAGGCCCGGTGACGCCACCCGTGGAAGGCCCTCCGAAGTACGAGGCCACCATCCGGCGCACGGCGCACGGAATCCCTCACATCATCGCCAATGACATGGGCAGCCTGTCCTACGGACAGGGCTACGCGTTCGCCAAGGACCATGTCTGCATCCTGTCGGACCAGATCCTCAAGGTCCGCGGTGAGCGCGCGCGCTACCTGGGGGCGGGCCCCGGCAACACCTACGCGGGCAGCGACTTCGGCTACCGCGTCCTCCAGCTCCAGGAGAAGGCCCAGGCGGCCTTCCCCACCCTGCCGGCGGACATCCAGGAGATGTTCAACGGCTACGCGGCGGGCTTCAACAAGTACCTGTCGGAGACGCCGGCGGCGGAGCTCCCCGCGCCCTGCACCAACGCCCCCTGGGTCAAGCCCATCCAGGGCGTGGACCTCCTGGCCTATGACATCAGCGTGGGCCTCGCGGGCAGCGCCTATCAGCTCATCCTCGCCATCGCCGCGGCCTCGCCCCCCATCCCGGGCGCGGGCTCCGAGGGCCGTCCGGTGCCGGGCAGCTTCAAGGTGGAGCGTCCGGACTTCAGCCAGGTCGGCAGCAACGGCTGGGCCATTGGCGCGGACCGCTCCGCGTCCGGCCACGGCATGGTGGTGGCCAACCCGCACTTCCCCTGGGAAGGCGAGCTGAAGCTCTGGGAGAGCCAGCTCACCGTGCCCGGCCAGCTCAACGTGTACGGCGTGGGCCTGCTGGGCGTGCCCGCGGTGCTCATCGGCTTCAACGACAACGTGGCCTGGACGCACACGTTCTCCTCGGGCCAGCGCATGACGCTCTACGGGCTCCAGCTCGTGCCGGGCAAGCCCACCCGCTACAAGTACGGCACCGAGGAGCGGGACATGACCGCCCGCGACATCACCATCCTGGTGCGGCTGCCGGAGGGCTCGCTGACCAACATCACCCAGCGCTTCTACAGCAGCCACTACGGCCCGGTCATCGTCATCCCCGGCACCGCCCCGTGGACCACGCAGTCGGTGCTCAGCTTCCGCGACACCAACCTGGACAACACCCAGCTCGTCACCCAGTTCGTCGGAATGAACCGGGCCAAGAGCCTGGAGGAGTTCCAGAACGTCTACGCCAACGTCCAGGGCATCCCCTGGGTCAACACCATGGCGGCGGACCGGGCCGGCAACGTCTGGTACACGGACGCGACGCCCACCCCCAACCTCACGGCCACGGCCATCGGCACGTGGCGCGCGGCCTCCAGCGGCCTGGACCCGGCGACCACCGCCATCTGGCAGAGCATGGGCCTGGTGCTCCTCGACGGCAGCAACCCGGAGAACGAGTGGCGTGACGCCGCGGGCGCCCGCGGGCCGGGCCTCGTGCCCTTCAGCGGGGTTCCGAAGCTGGCCCGCCGCGACTTCGTCTTCAACGCGAACGACAGCTACTGGCTGGCCAACCCGAGCCAGCCCCTCACGGGCTTCTCGCCCCTGCACGGCCTGGAAGGCGTGGGCCAGACGCCGCGCACGCGCATGAACGCCGTCCTGCTCACGGAGGAGAACGGCGCGTCCGGCTCCGACTACAAGTTCACCGTGGCGGAGCTGGAGAACGCCATCCTCGGCAACCGCGGCATGACGGCGGAGCTGCTGAGGGATCAGCTCGTCGCGCGCTGCACGGGCAAGACGACGGTGCAGTACAACACCACGCTCGTGGACATCCGCCAGGGCTGCGCGGCGTTGGCCGCGTGGGACCTGCGCTACGACGTGGGCAGCAGGGGCGCGGCCCTGTGGCGCGAGTTCAGCGGCCACTTCAGCATGGGCGCCCTGTCCAACGGCGGCACGGGCACGCTGTTCGCCAACCCGTTCAACGTGGCCCAGCCCATCGCCACGCCGAACACGCTGGCCGCCGAGCCGGCGGCGGGCACCGACCCGACGATGCTCGCCCTGGCCGCGGCGGTGTACCGCCTCCAGGTCGCCGGCATCCCCGTGGACGCGCCGCTGGGTGACTCGCAGTACACCACCCGCGTGGACGGCAAGAAGATCCCCATCCACGGCGGCGGCTCCTACGACGGCACGGCGAACGTCGTCTCGTGGGGCACGCTCAAGTCCACCACGCCCGACTCCGACTTCAGCGCGGTGCGCGGCGCGCAGCTGCTCAACTCCCGCACCAACCTCACGAACACCGGCTACGTCATCAACAACGGCAGCAGCTTCATCATGGCCATGGAGTTCACCGACACGGGCGTGAATGGCCGCGCGGTGCTGACCTACAGCGAGTCCAGCGACAAGAACTCGCCGTACTTCTCCGACCAGACGGAGCTGTTCTCCAACAAGCAGTGGCGGCCCATCGTCTTCACCGAGGAGGCCATCGCCGCCACCAAGGTGGAGGAGAAGAAGATCTCCGGCAACTGACGTCCTCCGGGGCTCCCCCTCTCACGAAGGGGAGCCCCGAGCAGTCCCAAGCCCCTGCTCCGGCGGGGGCTTTTTGCTTTCGCGCGGACACTTGGGGCCCCGGAAGGGAAGTCCTCTGTCCGCCCGGCGATGCCCGCCCTGTCGGGAGGCTACCGCCCCGGCGATGCGAACCCAGGATGCCCTGGCAGACCGCCCGGCACCGCATGGCGTCACGCGGTGAAACGGCCCCGGGGGCAACGGTTCTGCGAAGGAGCGGCGGTTCGCCATGACGACACCCGTCTACAAGACAGCCATCATCGACAGGGTCTTCTTCCTGCGCTGGGAGGCTCCCCCCAACCGGGAGGACATCCAAGCGGTGTTCCAGCAGATGCGCGAAACGCATGAGCGGCTCAAGCCGCCCCTCGTGCTGGTGGCGAGCCTGTCGTCCAGGTCCGCGGTGCCCAACAGCGAGCAGCGCAACAACCTCTCCGCCTTCCAGTCCGACGCGCGACCGCTCTTCACCCAGATTCACGCCATCGTCGAGGGCAACGACCTCCAGTACAACCTCCAGCGCGTCATCATCGCCGGCATCAACATCGTCACGCGCACCCACGACGAGACGCTCCAGCGCGTCCACCAGCGCGCCGAGCAGGTGGCCCCGCTGCTCTCCGACAGCCTGGGCGTGGACGGCTCGAAGGTCATCGAGGAGGCCCGCAAGCGCGGCGTGGTGTGAGACGGGCGAGGGCGCGTCGGCCCGCAATCCTCACGACATGGGCTGACGCGCCGGCAGCTTCGTGGGCCTGACGGCGGCCCGCACGTAGTGGTGGTCGAACAGGTCCACGTAGAGGTACTCCGGCCAGGACACCATCGCGCGCGCGCCGAGCATCACCCCGCGCATCAGCTCGCTCACCATCATCCCCGCGGCCGTCGTCGCTCCGACGACGCAGGTGGGGGCGTGGCCTCGACCCTCGAAGCACGCGTCCATCGCGTCCTGTGACAGGTAGCTCCCCAGGTGGGGAATGATGGCCGGCAGGTCCACGCGGCCATCCGGGAGGATGTAGAGCTGCTCGTACAGCGGCGCATCCGGTTGGAAGACATGCAACGCGGCGCCAAACCCCAGCATCAGCCCCGTCATCGCCGGCACGCCGCGCTCACGACAGGCGCGGTGCAGCGCCTGCTTCGCCCCCGCGCCCGCGATGTCGATGACCTCCACCACGTAGTCCACTGGCGGCAGGCCCTCGCCCCCCGACAGCACGTCCTCCACGTTGGCCTCGGTGATGCCCGCCCCCACACGCCGCAGCCGCAGCTCCGGGTGGATGTCCAGGCACATGCGCCCCACCACCTCCACCTTGGACTGGCCGAGCGTGCTCTCGAAGCAGCCCGCCTGGCGGTTCATGTTGTGCCGCTCGTAGGTGTCGAAGTCCGCCAACGTCAGGCACCCCAGCCCCAGCCGCGCCAGGTCCACCGCGCACTGGCCTCCGGCGCCTCCCACTCCCGCGACCAGGACGTGCGTGCGGGCCAGCCGCTCCATCACCTCCGGACCGATGACGCCCAGGTTGCGCTCGAAACGGGGCTCCACCATGACGCCTCCACTTTCTCCCCACGAGGCGCCGAGGTGCTCGTCGCGCGCGCCGTCCTCCGCCCCGCCGGGAGATGTGGATGTGGTCCTCGATTTTCGGACCCGGGAGGGTGGCGCACACCCAGGTGTTCAGCACTCCCCCTCCCCGAAGGACGTTGTCCGCCGCAGGGCACTCCAGACGTCTTCCATCACGTGATTCGGTCCGGCAAGCCCGCACCGCCGCGTGCTCCTCGGAAGCCACACCCGTGATGCCCCTGCTTCAGTCGTGAAGCGGGTCACCGGAACCACACCCACCAGGGCATGTCAGACGGTTGCTTCACAGTGGACAGCAAGCGTGAAGTCCAGAGATAGAAGGCACTCCAAGGCTTTCGCGTGTTCATTGCCTGGCTTGAATTGTGCTCTGCGGGTGACACGGCACGGGGGAGCTTCGACCCGTCAACACGCAGCGTCCCCCGAACCCTTCTTCTTCGACTCGAGGTTTCTATGCGTTCGTGGTTCAGCCTTTCTGTTTGTCTGACATTCCTGTCGCTGGGTTGTGGAATTTCCGAGACGCCCTCAACCCCAGAAGACTTACGCGACAGCGCGACGGAGGCGCTGGTCTCCGGGGTCTCCTCGCTGGAAGGTGTCGCCAGCAGCGCCTCCACCCGGTGGGCTTCGCGCGAGCCGGTGTTCGGCGACGTCGCGCACTACCGGTTCGAGCTCCAGGTGGGTCCCGGAGCGCATGACACCGTCACCGTGCACCGCGTGGTGAAGGAGCGCGCGCCGTGGGTGCCCGCCAGGGCGAACCGGGCGGTGTTCCTGGTGCATGGCGATGCGTGGGGTTTCGACGCGGCCTTCCTCTCCAGCGTGGGGTCCGCGCATGTGCCGGCGAACCACTCCATCGCGGCCTATCTGGCCCAGGAGAACGTGGACGTGTGGGGCATCGACATGCGCTGGGTCGGGGTGCCCGCGGGGACGCAGGACTTCGGCTTCATGGCGGGGTGGAACCTGGGCACGCACGCGAAGGACGTGGGCACGGGCCTGCTGCTGGCGCGGACGCTGCGGCTCGCGGGCGGCAACGTGGGTTCGATGCACCTGCTCGCGTGGAGCCGGGGCGCGATGGTCGCCTTCGCCTATCTCAACTCGGAGGCGCGGCTGCCCCGGCTGCTGCGACAGGTGGACGGCTTCATCCCCGTGGACATGGCGGTGCGCCACGCGCCCCAGTTCGCGCAGCAGCAGGCCTGGGCGTGTGAGCGTCACACGGCGCTGAAGGCCCGGCGCGACGCGGGCGTCACGGAGGGTGGCCTCCTGGGCCCCGCGCCCGGCATCACCCTCCAGTACATCGGCCTGTTGGCGGCCACGGCCCCGGACGCGCCCTCCCCGCTGCTGCCGGATGACGTCTTCGGCCCTGGCACCGGCCGGCCCACCAACCGCCGTGCCGCCATCGTCTCCGCGGCGGCCACGGGCGCGCTGCTGGCGCCGCTGCCGGCCCTCACCCCGGGCTACCACCTGATGGCGGGCATCCCCGACGCGACGGGCCTGCCGGGCAGCATGACGTACACCTCCGAGCCGTACCTCTACGAGTACGCCCAGCGCGCGGCGCCCTACCAGAGCCTCAACGAAGTCGTGGAGTCGGACGCGTGGACGTGTGGCCTGGACGTGCCCTACGACGACCACCTCCAGCGCGTGACGGTGCCGGTGCTCTACGTGGGCGCGGGCGGCGGCGTGGGTGAGTACGGTGTTCACTCCACGACGCTGCTCGGCAGCCAGGACGTCTCGTCACTCGTCGTTCGCGACCTGCCGACGGCCGCGCGCGCGCTCGACTTCGGGCACGCGGACCTGTTCCTCGCGGACACCGCTCCGCAGCGCGTGTGGCAGCCCATCCTCCAGTGGGTGCGCGCCCACTAGCGACAGCAGGACTCAGTCCGACTTCCAGAGACCGTGGCGCCGGGCCCTGCGGCCCAGCGTCACGGGGTCCATGCCCAGCGCCACGGCCGCGCGACGAAGCACCCCGCCGTGGCGCTCCAGGGCCTCGCGGATGAGCTCGCGCTCCACCCGCTCCAGCCGCGCGCGCAGCGAGCCATCTCCCGTCAGCTCGTTGCGCGCCGGGGACACCGTCACAAGCGAGGGCGGCAGCAGCCGGCGCGACACCACCTCCCCCGGACGCGACAGCAGCACGGCGCGCTCCAGCACGTTGCGCAGCTCGCGCACGTTGCCCGGCCACGGGTAGGAGCGCAGCATGTCCTCCACGTCCTGGGACATGCCGCTGGCCGAGCGGCGCAGGACCCGGTTGAACACGTGCAGGAAGTAGCGCGCCAGCTCCGGCACGTCCTCGGGCCGCTCGCGCAGCGGGGGGATGTCGATGGTGAAGCTGTTGAGGCGATAGAAGAGGTCCGAGCGGAAGCGTCCGGCGCGAACCTCCTCTCCCAGGTCCTTGTTGCTCGCGGCCAGGACGCGCACGTCCACGTGCCGCACCTGGGTGCCACCCACCGGACGGACGTCGCCCGTCTCCAGCACGCGCAGGAGCTTCGCCTGGAGGTTGGGCGTCGTGTTCTCGATTTCGTCCAGGAAGATGGTGCCGCCGTTGGCCAGGACGAACAGCCCCGGATGGTCCGCCACCGCGTTGGTGAAGGCGCCCTTCACGTGGCCGAACAGCTCGCTCTCCAGCAGCGTCTCCGTGAGCGCGCCGCAGTCCTGCACCACCAGCGGCAGCTCTCCCCGGCCACTGAGGCGGTGGACGATGCGCGCCAGCACCTCCTTGCCCGTGCCCGTCTCGCCCTGGAGCAGCACCGCCACGCGGTGGGGCGCCACCTGGCGCACCATCTCCATCACCCGCTGCATGGCCGCGCTGCGCAGGCCCACTTCCTCCTCGCCCCGCCCGCCCGGCTCCGCTGGCCGCGCCTGGGACAGCGCCCGCTCGCGCAGCAGGTTGCGCTCCAACTCCAGCGTCATGCGCCACTGCTCGGTGCGCACGCCGCGCTCGCGTCCGGCCTGGAGCACCGCCTGCCTCACGGCCTCGCGCGAAGGTGACTCCCCAAGCGCCCGGAAGACGAGGCCCGCGTTGAACAGCGCCACCAGTCGCTCCGGCGCGGCGGGCGCGCAGTAGATGATGCGCGAGGCCAGGTCCGAAGGAGGCACGGCGCCCGACAGCTCCACGTCCGTGCTCGCCGTGGCCAGGCCCTCCACCAGCGTCAAGGCCCGCGCCTCCTCCTGGCCACAGACGAGCAGCGCCGCCGCGTCACCGCGCGCCAGCAGCGCATGCGCCTCCTCCGCGCTGGCGGCGAAGTGCGGCACGGCCTGCCCCTCCAGCGCCGCGCGGATATCCCGCGCCTCCTCTTCGCTCGCGAACACCACCACCACCTGGAGCCGCGCCGTCGTCAGGTAGCGCGCCAGCTTCACCCCGTCGGAGCCCTCGAAGGAGTGGAAGAAGACGCCGAGCGCCGTCACCGCGCCACCCGACTCGTGCCGCCAGCGCACGTCGCCTCTCGCGCGGATGTGCTCGTTCGAGTCCGGCAGGGAGAATGACAGCTCCACGGACTCGCCCTCGCGCGGCCCCTCCTGGGGCCCTCGCGGCGTGGCGATGAGGCCGATGCCCGTCTCGCTGATGTTGACGGCCCAGCACCCCGGAAGGGCGGGCTGCGTCACCACCTTCACGTACAACGGCTTGCGTTCGCTTCGAGGGGCGTAGGCGGACACAGGCCGCGTCATGACCCTCGCAGTCTACTGCACCAATGAAGCCTTGCTGGGAAATTGCGGCGCCAGAAGATCCTTCACCGTCCACTCCCCTTGGCCCTGGCGAAATCCGTCTACGGGCAAACCAGCGGGTTTGAGTCGACTCAGGGCCCTGGGACGTGGAGCAACAGGCCCATGAGGACATCATCGACGTAGGAGCCGTCATCGAGGCGGAGGAAGGCGCGACGGGTGCCCTCGAGGACGAAGCCCTGGGAGAGATAGAGCGCGAGGGCCCTCGGGTTGTCGGCCCGAGCGCAGAGTTCCACTCGGGTGACGGCGCCACCGTCCGGGTCGCGGTGGGCGCGGACCCAGGTGAGCAGGTGGTCCATCAAGGCCCGGCCCACACCCAGCCCTTGGGCCGAAGGATGCACGCCGATGCCCAGCACGCCCACGTGACGCAGCATCCGATAGGAGAGGCGCAGGATGGAGGCTTCCCCCAGCAGCGCTCCGTGCGAGTCCGTCACGACCAGGGGGAACGCGGTGCCATCCTGCCGGTGCAGCCCCGCGCCATCGCGTTGGGCCGTGAAGGTGGCCGCGTCCACGGGCAGCTCCTCCGGGTGCTTCACGATGCCTTGGCGGGCCTGGACAATCGCGCGCTCCAGCTCGAACAGCGCCGGCCCATCCTCTCGCGTCGCCTCCCGGACGAGGCCGGGGCGACCGTCACGTAGCATCAACTGGACCGGCTGGAATCGCATGAGAAGGTCCTTCGCGAACGACGAGTGGGCGCCCGTGACGCAGGGCCTGACGGTACCTGACTCGCCCGCACGCTCGGGGCATGATGTGGCCACTTCGATGAGGGGGACGATGCCTTTGACGATGACCGCGAATGCTCGGAGCGCTCGGAGCGAGGAGCATGAGCTCGCGCTGCTGTTGAGCGGACGCTGTCGCAGGTGTGCCGAGCGGATTCCTGGAGGGACGGCGCTGCGCGGTCGCCCCTGTCCCCGGTGCGACGAACAGACGCTGCCCAGCGCCACGGACCGAGAGGTCCTCCACCGACTCGCCTCCGAGCGAGCCACGGTGCGGCTGGGCATCGCCGTCGCGGTGGTGGCGCTCGCCGCGCTGGTCGCCAGTTGGGTGCCCCTGCTCACGTCCCTGCTGCTGGTCGCCGCGCTGGTGTGGCTGCGCGTGACGCTGGTGACTCCCGCGCTCCAGTTGCTCACGCCCCAGCGTCGGCTGGTCTCCCGGTGGACGCTGCGCCTCGCGGCCGGCTGCTTCGTGGCGCTGTCCATCCTCGTGCTCGAACTCCTCACGCTGATTCCCGGCTTCGGCGCGCTGGTCAAGGTCGCGCTGAGCGCTGGCGAAGTCGCGCTCGCCGGCCTCTTCGCGCGCCGCTACCTCGCATGGCAGACCGAGCGCGAGGCGCGCGGTGTCGCCGTCGCCTTCTGGGAGATGGGCCTGCTGGTGGGCTGGATGTTGATGCTGCTGGCCTTCACCGCCGCGTCGGTGCTGCTGGTGTTGTACGTGCTCCAGTCACTGGGGCTCGTGCAGGGCTTCCTTGCCGCGCCGATGGGAGGGAGCTGAGCCATGCTCTCCTTCGCCCTCGCCTCCCAGGTCATCGGCCTGAGTGGAGCCTCGGGAACGCGCGCGGGAGGCAGCCTGCTGCTGCTCGCGCTCGCCGCGCACTACCAATACCTGTCGCTGCCGCCGGAGCTCGGGTGGCTCGCGACGCCGCAAGCGCTCGGGGCCTTCGTCGCGCTGCTCGCGTTCGAGATGTACACGCAGCGCGACAGTGACTTGCGCATGGTGCTGGGCCTGGCGCAGTTCGCGTTGAGCGCGGGCAGCGGCGCCACGGTGGCGCTCGCATCCATGGGCGTGGGGACGGAGCAGCTTCCGCCCTGGGCCGTGGGCGCGGTGGGCGCCTTCGTCGCCGTCGCGACGCTGTCGGTGCGCCAGTGGGTGCATACGCGCGTGGACCAGCTCGAGACGGAGGTGCTGCATCCCCGGCGGTGGCTCCTGCGCACCGAGGACGTCTTCGGCCTGGGGCTGGCGGCGGTGGCCATCCTCTGGGCGCCACTGTCGCTGGCGCTCGTGCTCCTGTTCACCCTGGCCTGCGGCGCGGCGGGACTGGTCGCCCATCGACTGGAAGCGCGCTCGCGCCGCTCGTGTCCCGCCGGGTGCGGGGCGAAGATTCGCGAGGAGGCCTCGCGCTGCCCCAGGTGCCGCGCGGACGTGCCCGTGGCCAAGGCCGTGGACCTGCGGCTCGGGGGGCGGATGCGGGACGCGCTTCGCGGGGCGCTCGGGTCCGGGAACTCCAGCGCTCCGCGCATGGAACCAGGCATCCAGCGCGACGGCGGCAAGGCCCCTTCCCGGCTGGGATGATGGGCGGTCCCCGCCGTTCCTGGCATGCTGCGGACGGCTCCCATGTCTTCGACCGCGGACGCGTCTTCTCCTGGCCCGGTGCTCCGGGTCGCACAGCAGGTTCCCCGCACCGAGGCGGAGGGCCCGGGGCGCCGCTTCGCACTCTGGCTCCAGGGGTGTCCGCTGCGCTGCCCCGGGTGCTGCAACCCGGAGATGTTCGCGATGGAGCGTGGCACCGTCGTGACGGTGGAGTCGCTCGCTGCCCGGGTGCTCGCGACGCCTGGCATCGAGGGCTTCTCGCTGCTCGGGGGCGAGCCCTTCGCGCAGCCCGGCCCCGCCGCGGACCTCTGTGAGCGGCTGCACGCGGGCGGCCTCAGCACCATGGTCTTCAGCGGCTACGCGCTCGCGGAGCTGAAGGCCCAGACGAACCCGGACGTCGAGCGGTTGCTCGCCAGCCTGGACCTGCTGGTGGATGGGCGCTACGAGAAGGACCAGCCGGAGACGCGCCGGCGGTGGATTGGCTCCAGCAACCAGGTCATGCACTTCCTCACCCCGCGCTACTCGCCGGAAGACCCGACGTTCACCGCGCCCAACACGGCGGAGCTGCACCTCGTCGAAGGCCGGCTCATCATCAACGGCTGGCCAGACCTCGCGGACCGCCTCCGTCCATGACCCGCGTCTCGCCTTCCGAGCATTCGCTGCTCACGCTCGCGCGCGCCATCATGGGCCTGGGGCAGTACGCGCCCGTCGAGGACCTGCTTCGTGCGCGCCACACCACGCCCGCGCGACTGAGTCCCGGCGCCCTGCGCTCGCTGCGTGACACGTTGGCCAAGGGCACCGTCCTCGCGCTGGCCCGCTGCGGTGGGGCACGCCAGCGACGTCACCTGTCCTCCGAGTCAGGCCCCTCGCGCCTGTGGGAACGACACGGTCCTCCCGCGCTGCGCTTCTCCGTCCTCTGCTTCCACACCCTGCGCTGGCTCGTGGAACAGCCGCTCGCGATTTTCGGCCACAGGCCCCTGGATGTGGACGCGCCTCCGACGCTCGCCGACGAGCTGTTCCTCTACCTGTCCTGTCGACTGGTGGCGGGCACACCCTGCGCTCTGTCGATCGCCCTGCAGCCCCAGTTCCAGCGCTCCATCCTCTGTCGGCTCGGGTTTCCGGACCTGTTCGGCGCCTCGCTCGGACGCGTGGACGCGGAAGGCTTCGCGCCGCTGCTCGCGGAGGGAGGCTGGCTGCTGGAGGCGCTCCAGGACGAGCTCGCCCTTCGCTGGCGCCGACTGGAAGAGAGCAAAGCGCGGCTCATCGAGCCCAAGCAACTGGTCGACCTGGGCACCGCGCAGGAGCAGGTGCTGGACGGGTTTCTCGACGCGGTGGACCGCGCGGGCCGCAGGGACCTGGCGGGCTTCGTGCTGGAGGCGCTGCGGCCCCTGGTCGACCAGCCCGCGTCGCGATGGGTGACCAACCTGTCTCCTCGCGCATCGCTGAGCGTGAAGGCCCAGGCACGCCGGGCGGCGGGAGCGAGCCTGCGCGCACTCGGACGGATGGCGCGCTGGGATGCCGAGCACCGCGCGGTGCGCTTCTTCGACGACGGCTACGAGGGCGCGCAGTTGCTGCTCTCCGCCTGGGCGTCCTTCGGTGAGCCCGGCTTCCGCCTCGCCTCGGACCGGGAGCGTGAGCTGACCACGGACCTGGCGGCTCCCGTCGAAACGATTCCGGATACCCTTCCCCTCCCTTCCTCCGAGAGCGCCCCATGAGCCGCGCCTATCGAATCTCCGTCTCCGAATCCCTCAACCGCATCGTCCAGGCCGAGGACGGCGTGTGCTCCAAGCTGGAGCTGTTGCCCTTGCTGTCTCGCGAGGAGACCGCGGGCCTGCTCGCCTCGGAGCTGGCGAACCGGGGCTTCACGCAAGAGGGCGACGTGGCGGTGCGCGTCGAGGCCGACGGCGTGCGCGTGGCCGTGGACGTCACCACCGGCGAGGTGAGCGTCACGTTGTCGGACGAAGCGTCGGTGGAGCTGAGGGCGACGGGCGAGGTCCTCTCCCACACCCCGGACGGATCCGAGGCGACGAAGAAGCTCGCGCGTGAGAAGGCGCGGGCGAAGCTGGAGGACCAGACCCAGGACGCCACCGAGTCGCTGCGCGAGGACATCACCCGGCGGCTCGAAGGACGGCTCAGGGACCTCAAGTCGGAGCTGGACTCCATCGCCAACAAGGTGACGGGCGAGGCCCTCAAGGTGCGCGCGTCGCAGCTGGGCACGGTGGAGGAGATTCACGAGGACGCGGCCACGGGCTCGCTCACCATCAAGGTTCGCGTATGAGTCAGCGCATCCCCGAGGAGTCCCTCCCCACGGAGCTGACACCCTTCGCCGCGGTGGAGGCCGCGTATCCCGCCGAGCTGGGCCGCCTGTGCGAGGCGCTGCTGCGAGGCCTCCCGGTGATGGTGGAGGCGGACAAGGAGCTGACGCCGTACTTCTACAAGTGCCTGCGGGACAGGTTGAAGAAGGACGGCAAGCAGTTCCTCTACCTGGATGGCCGCGCCGCCACGGAGCCACCGCCCGGAATGCCCGCGCCCAGCATGATGGCCACGCTCATCGGCCAACTGCGCGACGCGGTGCGAGGCGCGGTGCGCGAGCGCATCGTCGTGCTGCCCCATCTCGACCTGCTCACCACCAGCAGCGGCGGCCTCACGTCCGAGGCGCGCGAGGTGATTCCGCTGCTGTATGAAAACCCGGAGATGCTCTGGGTGGGATTCAAGGACCCGTCGTTCCCGCTGCCACGGGTCATCGAGAACCTGTTCCCCCACAAGGAGAGCATCCTCGGCGTCAGTCGCGAGCGGCTGCGCTACCTCGTCACTCAGCGCGAGTGTCGCAAGTTCGGCCGGGGCCTCCAGCCCTACTCGCTCTACAAACACGTGTCCGGCGTGAATGCCGTACGACTGCGGCGGCTGCTCGGGGCCATCACCGGCGAGGACTATCCCAGCGACGCAAGGCCCGCCTTCGCGCAGCTCCGCTCGGCCACGCTGAGCGGCTCGCTCAATGTGCCGGAGATTGACCTGCACACGGAGATTGGCGGCTACGCGAAGGTGAAGGAGCGCCTCCAGCGAGAGATTCTCGACGTGCTCGCGCACAAGGAGACGCTGTCGGACCCGGAGGCGGTGAAGCGCGTGGAGGGCCTGCTGCCCCGGGGGATGATTTTCTGGGGCCCGCCGGGCACCGGCAAGACGCTCTTCGCCAAGGCGATGGCCTCGTCGCTGGGCGCCGCGGTGCTGGTGGTGAGCGGCCCGGAGCTGAAGAGCCGCTGGGTGGGCGAGAGCGAGGAGAACCTCCGGCAGATCTTCGTCCGCGCACGTCAGGCCGCGCCCAGCATCATCATCTTCGACGAGCTGGACTCCTTCGCGGCGGCGCGCGGCACGTACACGGGCTCCGGCGTGGAGCACTCCATGGTGAACCAGCTCCTCACGGAGATGGACGGCTTCCGCAAGGAGGAGCTCGTCTTCGTGGTGGGCACCACCAACTTCGTGGAGTCGCTGGACCCCGCGCTGCTGCGTCCGGGCCGCTTCGAGTTCCAGCTCTGCATCCCCTACCCCAACAGCACGGACCGCCGGGCCATCCTGTCCATCTACGACAAGAAGCTGGCCCTGGGCATGACGGAGCGGGCGCTGGACTACGCGGTGAAGCGCACCGGAGACCGCGTCGAGGGCACGGGCACGCGCTTCTCCGGTGACCACATCCAGGCCTTGTGTCGGGCCCTGGCCCGGCGTCGGCTGAGGGATGCAACGCAGACCCCCACCGAGCCGGTGGACGTGGAGAAGGCCCTCACGGACTTCCTGGACCGGCCGGAGCTCACGTCCGCCGAGGAGAAGGTCGTGGCCACCCACGAGGCCGGCCACGCCGTGTGCGCGCTGTTCTGTCCCAGCGCGCCCGCCATCGACCGCATCAGCATTCGCGGAGACCTGGCCGGCATGCTCGGCTTCGTGCAGTACGCGGACCCCGCGCATCGCTACGTCGTCACGCGCAGCCAGTTGCTGGACAGCATCTGCATGCTCTTTGGCGGACGCGAGGCGGAGGCGTTGCTCCTGGAGGACCTGTCCATCGGCAGCGCCCATGACCTGGAGCGTGCCACCGAGATTGCCCGCGAGCTGGTGGAGATGCTCGGCATGGGTGGCGACGGAATCCCCGTGCGCCGGTTCGACGCCCCGGGACGGGACGCGGAACGGCATGCGCTCTCCGATGCGACACGCGGCACGCTGGAGGCCGCGGTGCAGGAGGTGCTGGAGGTGCAGCGAGCCCGGGCCCGCGACATCCTCCACCGGGAGAAGACCCGCCTCGTCGCGCTTCGGGACTTGTTGCTCGAGCGCAAGGTGCTGGACCGCGAGGCATTCGTCCACCTGGCGCCCACGCTGGCGTCGCAGAAGGAGCCGGCCCATGGCTAGTCTCATCCTCCGTCTCCTGGTGAATCCCCAGACGGGTCGCAAGGACATCGTCATCCAGTACGAGAGCGACTCCGACGCGCTTCCCATGGAGCACGAGGAGGAGCACCGTCGCCTCGTGGACCAGCTCATCGCCGGGGGCGCGCTCAAGGCCTCTGAGGTGGGCCGCATCATCGTCCAGCGAGACACCCCGTCCGGGCAGGCCGCCCAGCCCGAGTCCACGTCCGAGAGCACCGCCGAGAAGGTGAGCCAGAAGGCCTGATGTCCACGCTCGTGTTTCCCACCGAGGAAGCGCTCCACCTCGCGCTGACCTCCCGCCTCGTCCCTCCCGAAGTCCAGGCCACGCCGGCCCGCTATCGCCGGTCCGCCGAGGGTGTGCTCCACGTCACGTCCCAGGCGCCCTTGTCGAAGGCCGTGCTCGCGGAGCTGGCGACTTTCGGCATCAAGGCCGACGCGAAGGCACCTCGCGCGGAGGACTCCGTGCTGTGCTGGGCGGAGCTGCTGGCCCCGCGTCGGGTCCCCGTCGAGAGCGCGCCCCTGGGCGCGGTGTTGTTCCTGCCCGTGGATGGCAACGGGCTGTTGTCGCTCGCGGGCGAGCTGCTGCGCCTGGGCTGTGACCGCCAGGAGGTCTGCTTCGCCGAGGAGAAGAAGGGCCAGCGCGCCCTGCTTCGCGCCTCCGCCCCGCCCTACTTCACGCTCACCGGCGCGATGGACCGCGCGGGGGGCCTGCGAGCCTTCGTGCCCGCGGTGCCAGGGCAGACTTCCGTCTGGGTGGAGTTGGGCCACGTGCATCCGCTCGCGCGCACGCTCCTGCCCGCGCCTGGCACCGTGCTGCTCATTCCCGGCGAAGGCCCGTGGCTGACGGCGCCGGACGGGCCGTGGACGGACCTGTATCAGCTCACGGACCTGCGGCTCCCCGAGCCCGCGGAGGACTGGACGCCCTCGGCCGCGCCGGGCCGGCTCTCCGTCCACATGAGGCTCACCCGGGCCGCGCGCACGGAGGCCGCGAGTCTCTGGGTGCTGCGCGAGAACGCCGTGGCGCAGGTCGAGTCACTGGTCCACACGCTGCCGGAAGCCCTGCTCGCGCAGCTTCGCTTCGCGGTGACCGGGCCCGCCGACGCGCCGTGCATCATCCTGCGAGCACGGCATGGCCGTGAGCGGCCACCGGAGCTGGGCCTGTCCGCCATGGCCTATTCGCCGCTGCCCCAGCTCGCGGACCTCTACCTGCCCTGTGACGGCCTGCTGGAGCCTCCCGTGCGCAGAGACCGTCTGCGTGCGCTCCTCGCACCCGTGCCGGACACCGTCACCTGGTTGCACCCCACGGGCGCCGGCGGCTTCCGCGCGGAGCGAATCCCCGAGCAGGCCTTCCAGCCACTCGAGTCCTGGGTGGACTACGTGGTGGACACCGCCGCCGCGGCCCTGGAGCCGTGGGTGAAGGGGGCCACGTTCGATTTCGGCGCCATCGAATCCGCGGACGGCGAGTGGATGCCCGGTGCGGCGGGCCCCGCTCCCACCGGGGAGAGCGAGGACCCGAACACGTCGACACGAAGCACCCGCCGCACGCGACGAGGGCAGGCGCCCGTGCCGGAGCCCGTTGAGCCGGCGCAGCCAGCGACGACGAAGCGCTCGTCGTCCCGAGGCTCGGGGACCCTCCTAGAGCCACTCACACCCGCGCAGCTCGGTGCCGCCGAGGAAGCCCTCGCGGTCGCGGAGAAGTCCTTCCTCGAACTGGAGGTTCCCGCCGATGCCCCCGAGCGACAGGCGCTCTGGGTTCACATGGCGGAGCTGAATGGTCAGCTCGGCCGAGGGCGCGATGCGGCGCTGTGCTGGACGCGCGCGCTCTGGAACGCCTCGGGCCCGGCTGCCACGGAACTGGCCGTGCGCTGGGCGGAGGCGGAGTCCCGCGCGGGTGCCTCGCGGGCCGAACTGCTGACCCGCGCCACGCCCTCCGAGGACGACGTGCGCAGCTTCGCCAGCGGGCTCGTCCTGGGTGCGCTGACGTCTCCACGGACGCCACCGGGGGATATGCCCGCGCTGCAGCGCTGGTTGGATCGCCACGACACCGCGCTCGACGTGCGCACGCTGTGGCTCTCGCGCGCCGCGCTGGACACGCTCGCGGGGGGCGACCCGCTGAGCCTCGCGAGGACGGGGGACCGGCTGCTGGAGATGCTCCAGCGCGGGCTCTCCCTCTCGCGCGATGTCCCGCGCTTCCTGCGGGGCGGCACGGATGCGTCGGCCCTTCCTCGGCTCGCGGCACAGCTTGACGCGCTGCTGGACCGCTTCGAGCGCACCGCGCGTCGGCGCTCCTCCGTGGAGGCGCCCGCCGAATTGACCCAGGCCTATGTCCGCCTCGTCTTCGCCTGTGGCCTCGCGAGGCTGGGACAAGCGGACCGCGCGCGGGCGCTGGTGGCCTCGGCCACGGCGGCGCTCGACACGAAGGAGCCCATCCATGGGTTCCTGTCGCGGGCCTATGGCGCACGCGTGGCGCAAGCGCTGGAGGGCGAGCCGCTGGAGACTCCGCTGCCCGCGGACATCTCCGCGGAGCTCAACGCGCTGGCCACCTTCCAGCGCTACAAGGTGGACCGGCTGCGTCAGGCCTCCGCGCTGCTGGAGCCCAGCGAGCGGTTGGACCCGGCCCGGGCCTTTGGACGCGGGACACGCGACCTGCGAGGCGAGGAGTTCGCGGCGCTGCGAGACATCCGCGACGCGGCCACGGTGACGCACGAGGTGGTCCAGTTGGTGAGGCGCGCCACGGGAGCCCGCCTGCCCGCGCCCGAGCGACTGCGCCTCATCGGCGGCTTGCTGGAGACGTTGCCTCGGCTGGCCCCTGCGCGGGCGCTGCCGCTGCTGGATGAACTCGTCTCAGCGATGGAGGGGCTCCCGGGAGAGTCCCAGGCCCAACTCCTGGGTGACGCGCTTACCCTGGCGGCGCTGTTCGGCCGGGCGGACCGCGCGACGTCACTGGCGGGGCGGCTGCGGCTGGTGTTGGCCGGACTTGCGCCGGAGTCCCCCGCGTGGGGCGCGGGCATCCTGGAGGCCAGCCTGCGCGGCCTGCGTCGCGTCGGCCTGTCTCGCGAGACGGGCGAGATGGTGGCGGCGACGCGAGGTCTGCTCACCCGGGCCAAGGCGCCCGTGGCGGCGCGACTGGGTGTCGCGTCGGGAATGGCGATGCTCGGGCATGTGGACGAAGCGCTGCCGGTGTTCAACATGGCATTCGATGCGCTGGCCGCCGCGAAGGGCTCCCCCCCTGAGCGGATGGCCCTGACGCGAAGTCTGGCGGGAGCACTGGCGCATACGCCGACGAACGTCGCGCTGCCGGGACTGGCGAGACTGTCGGAGGGGCTCGCCACGGTGACGGACAGCTTCAATACCAACAGCCACTTCTGTCTGTCCGTGGTGGAGCTGGCGGACGCGCTGGTGCTGGGTCATGTGGAAGTGGCGCAGGGCGCGAGCGAGCGGGCACGAAGCTGGTTGGACGAGGATGAGTTCTTGGTGCGGCGACGCATCCATCAGGAGTTGGAGGACCGTACATGAGCAGTGTTCCCCGACGGGAGGAGCCCGTCGCCGACCCCATCTCCGCGCTGACGTTCGACGCGCTGTCACGCGAGGCGCAGGGGCTGCGCGAGCGGCTCAACCGGTTCCGACAGGGACTGGGGCGACACTTCGTGGGCAAGCAGACGCTGGTGGACCTGATGACCGTGGCGGCGGTGGCGCAGGAGCCGCTGCTCCTGGTGGGCCCACCGGGCACGGCGAAGTCGGACCTGGTCCTCAAATTCCGCGAAGCGCTGCGCATCCCCAACGAGGACTACTTCGAATACCTGCTGACGCGCTTCACCGAGCCATCCGAAGTCCTGGGCCCCATCGACATCAACCTCCTGCGCCAGGGCCGCTACATCCGGCGCGAGGGAGGCAAGCTGCCCACCGCGAAGCTGGTGTTCCTGGACGAGGTGTTCAAGGCGAGCTCGGCCATCCTCAACGCGCTGCTGACAGTCATCAACGAGCGCAAGTTCTACCAGGACGGCGCGCCGCAGCCGGTGAAGCTCAAGGTGCTCTTCGCGGCGACGAACGAGCTGCCCGAGCACGCGGAGCTGGGCGCGCTCAAGGACCGCTTCTGCCTGAAGGCCGCGTGTCGCCCGGTGCAGGACCGCTACTTCCTGGAGCTGCTCGACTCCGGCCTGGAGTCCCAGACACACCGCGAGCTGAACCAGAAGCCGTGGGCGGAAGGACACGCGACGCTGGAAGACCTCCTGAAGGCGCACCGCTACCTGACGCTGATGATGGGGCGCAAGGAGATGGGGCCGGACGGGCGCGAGCTGAAGGACCGTGACTTGTTCTTCCGCGACGAGCTGCTGCGCGAGTTCCGCCGCGTGGTGCAGACGCTGACGCGCGAGGACGGCGTGTTTATCAGCGACCGAAAGCTGGTGAAGCTCTACCGGCTGCTGCGCACTCGTGCGTGGATCTTCCACGGTGGCGCGGTGGAGCGTCAGGACCTCCAGCTCCTCTCCTATCTGGGCGAGACGCGGGAGGAGATCGACCTGCTCGAAGAGAAGGTGCCTCGACTTCTCGGCCTGACGTGATGCGCGTCCGCTGAACGTCACGAGGACCTGGAGCCATGCGTCCAGGTCCCCGTGTCACGAGCAGTCGCTACGGAGTACAGGACACGTTGGCGGGCGCGGCCCAGAGCTGGTACCAGCCCGTGTCATCCATCGCGGTGAAGTAGATGCTGCCGCCGACGCGAGCGAAGCGTTCGGGCGACGACGTCACCAATGACGGAGTCGCCGTCACCTCCGCCGTGGTGGCGTTGGTGCCGTAGCTCACCCAGGGGTTCGTGTAGGAGCCCGCCGAATCCGCTCCCGCGAAGATGACCCCGCCGCCGTCGATGGGATGGACGGACGAAGAGAACTCGTCGGAGACGCTCAGCGAGCCAGGCATCGAGCGCGTCTGCGTGGCTGTGCCATCCGTCACCCACAACTTCACCACGCGATACGCGGGCCCCGGAGTGCTGATGGCCACGGCGAAGTACAGCTTTCCTCCCGAGCGGGTGAACGACTGGAGAGACGGGAACGCAGCCTCCTGGTCCGCGTAGGGGTTCTCCAGGACGGTGACGGTGGCCTTCCCTCCGCCCGCCTGCGCGACGCGATACAGCCCCATCCGCTGCGTCACCGGGTCCGCGTTCGTCAGGTACACGTGCGCGCCCAGCGAGCCGAGCATCCGCATCTCACGACCGAAAGACTCCAGCCGCACCGTGCCCGAGGCCGTGCCGTCCGACTTCCACACCTCCGTGTTCACCCCGTCCCGGAGCGTGAAGAGTCCCGTGCTCCCGTCCTCGGTGATTCCGACATCGACCACGGGTACCACGTTGGCATCCAGTCGCTTGACGAAGACCGTACCGCCGGACGTCCCATTCGTGCGCCACAGCGCGGTGCCGTGCTCCGGGCTGGACAGGAAGAACAGATGCGCGCTGGAGGTCCGCACGTAGCTCGGCGACAGGGTACTCAGGACGCCGAGGTTCACGAGCTGCGTCGTCCCCTCGGCCGAGCCATCCGTGCGCCACAGCTCCACCTGGAGCCTCGGCGGGTCCATCACCTGCCAGGTGCGGAAGAACGTGACGAACGTACCGTAGGAGGCGAACTGGGAGAGAGCCGAGCCCGCGGACCCGGGCGTCAGGTCCTTCAACACCTGCGTGCCCGCCTCTGTCCCGTCGGTGATCCACGGCTCCCGACCGTACTCCTCGGTGTAGACCTGGAACAGGAAGCGACTGTCCAGGGACGAGAGCGAAGAGATGTTCCTCCCAGGCGACGTCGCGGAGAACGCCTTCACCGGCGCGGTGCTGGCCTCCGTCCCCTGGCTCTTCCACAGCGTGGCGCTTCCATCGCGAAGGTTCACGGAGAAGTAGGCCGTGCCCTGCACGTCCCGGATGCCCGTGGGCATGGGAGTGAAGGTCGGCGACTGGGGCGTCCCGGGCGGCACGACCACCTTCACTCGCCGCGCCCCCTCGGGTGAACAGGCCAGGGTGGCCACCTGGGACGGCTGCGACTCCAGCGGAGAGGGCTCCAGTTCCGGAGCACCCCCACACCCCCATCCACCCAGACAGAACACGGCCAGGCCATACTTCGCGCGCATGGTGTCTCCTCCCCCTCGGAGCACGGGCTGCGACGGTGGGAACCAGGGAAGCACGGAGCAACTGCCCCTCGGTCCGAGCAGGCTGTCCATCGCAAGACAGGGCTCGGCCCCTGGGCCCCCTGCCGAAAGTCCCCAGAATCACCTCCGCGCGCCGACACGCCCCTCCATCGGGCGCCTTCCGAAGTGATACAGAAAGGACGCATGGCAGCAGTGGAGTCGCGAGGCCCCCAGGACACGGAACGCTGGTTGTGCGCCGGGCTCACCCTCGCGCGACAAGAAGGCCTCGACGCGGAGTCCCTCGCCACGAGCGTGCCCTGGCTCCTGGCCACGCTCGCGGAGACACCCACGCTTCCGCCACCCGCGCTGGTCGCGGACCTAGGAAGGCTCGTCGCCGGCCATCCCCTGGCCCCATCCCTGCCCATCCCCGACACCCTGCCCCGCCTTCGCGCCGCGGTGCGCGCGTACGACGACCATGTCCTCGCGAGGCTCGCCGCCGAGCCTCACCTGGAGGCCGTGTCCGCCGCGCTCGCCCGCCTGCCGGAGCCGCTGCGGCCCCGAGGCGTGGCCTTCCTCGTGGCCCGCCTCCTCTCCCGCATGGGCTTCACCGCCGGCACCTCCGTGAGCCCAGCCCTCGCGCGGCGCGTCCTGGAACGTCCACCTGGGGAACTGTTGTCATCCGGATACATCTCCCTGCGCGAGCCCGGCCCCGCGTTGGAGCAACTGGCCCAGGGCTACGAGTCCCTGAGCACCGGGGCCCGGCGCGCGAGTGCCCTGCTGGGTGACGCGGAAGCCTTCACGCTGGAGAACCTGGAGCACCTCCAGGGCAAGGCGCAGCGGCTGGCGCTGGAGCAGGCGGTGGAAGCCGCCGAGGCCCTCTCTCGCGCCCTTCCGCCCCGCCTCCGCGCACGCCCCGTGTCCACCGGCCCCGCGCCCACCGCGATGGAGGATGACGCCGCGTTTCCGCAGGGCGGATTCTCCTCCGTCTCCAACGTGGGCAGCCTGGAGAACCTGGTCACCTCCGAGCTCGTCTACATGGAGGATGAGCCCACGCTGGACTTGTTCGACGTGCGCTACGTCGAGGGCGAGCTGCTCTACTACACCCGCGACGAGAGCCTCGCGGTGCGCCGTCGCCGCGTGGTGACCTTCGTCCTCCCGCCGAGCCTCGCGGACGCGCGGGTGAAGGACACCGGCGTGCGGTGGCAGCGCGCAGTGGTGGCCATGGGACTGGTGTTGTGCCTGGTGCGCCGGCTGTCCGTGTGGCTGGGAGACCAGGACCTGCGCTTCCAGGTCGCCTTCCCCTGGGATGGCGACGGGCCCCACCCGCTGGAGGCGGAGCGCGGCCTGTGCGAGCTGCTGCTGCGCGAGTGGCGAGCCCGGGGGACCGCGGAGATTCTCACCCCACGAGACTCCGACGAGGTGCTGGCGAACGCGGCGGTGCAGGCGAAGCGGGCCCGGGTGGACGTGCTGTTGCTCGACGCGACCCGTCAAACGCGGCTCGACACGACGAAGGTGCCCGCCCGCGTGGGGCTGCATCACCTGGATTTGAGCGAGCCGAGCCCGAGGCTCCATGTGCCGGGCCGGGGAACTTCTTCACCCGCGCGTGAAATCCCGGAAGTTGGCGCCGAGGGAGGCCCTCCCGAGACGCCATGGGAGGCCTGGACCGGAACGACGCTTGAGCTTGCGCGAGGGCTTCTCTAGCGTCCGGTCCGGGAAGCGCCACGCTTGGCGCAGGAGAGGACGGGCCATGCCGCGGTACGAGTTCAAGGAAGGCAGCTCCAACAAGTTCTGGGAGATCACGTTCGAAGGAAAGTCCTTCACGACGCGATGGGGCCGCATCGATACCGACGGCCAGGAGAAGACGCAGTCCTTCGACTCTCCCGAGGCGGCGCAGAAGGAGTACGACAAGCTCGTCCGCGAGAAGGAGAAGAAGGGCTACGAGTTGGTGGGCGACGGTGAAGGGGGCGACGACGGGGACGACGAGTCGCCGAGCGTCGAGGGAAAGTCCAACCCGGAGCTGGAGGCCGCCATCCAGAAGGACCCGGCCAACGTGGACGCGTACCTCGTCTACGGCGACTGGCTCCAGAGCCAGGGCGACCCGCGCGGCGAGCTGGTCGCGCTGCAGCACGCGGTGTCGAAGGCCGAGGGCACGGAGGCCTCCACCCTCAAGCGGCAGATCACCGCGCACATCAAGAAGCACAAGGCGTTGCTGCTCGGCGGACTGGCCAAGGCCTGGTCCGAAGAGGAGCTCAAGGTGGAGTGGCACCTGGGCTTCATCCGCGACGCGCGGCTGGGCAAGAAGGACTACGACTCCGAGCTGGAGGTGCCCGAGACGCTGGTGAAGCTGCTCGCGCATCCTTCCGCGAAGTTCCTCCAGTCGCTCACCATCGGCATGGTGGATATGGAGGGCGAGAACTATTACGCGGGCGTCGTCGAGGCCATCGTCAAGACGAAGGGCATGCCGACGCTGCGCAGCCTGTTCCTCGGCGACTTCGAGTACCCGGACGAGACGGAGATCTCCTGGTCGTACATCAACGACGTCACGGGGCTCTACAAGGTGCTGCCCAACCTGCGCTCGCTGCGGCTGCGCGGCGCGGACGCGGACCTGGGCAAGATTGACCTGCCGGAGCTGCGTGAGTTCTCGATGGAGACGGGCGGCCTGCCCTTGGGCGCGGTGAAGTCCATCGCCAGCGCGAACTGGCCGAAGCTGGAGAAGCTGGAGGTCTGGTTCGGCTCGGAGAACTACGGTGCGGAGGGCGGCGTGGAGGACATCCAGCCCATCCTCGACGGCAAGGGCCTGTCGAACGTCAAGGTGCTGGGCCTGCGCAACTCGGAGTTCACGGACGAGCTGGCGAAGGCGCTGCCCACCGCGAAGATTCTCCCCCAGCTCGAGAAGCTGGACCTGTCCATGGGCTGTCTGTCGGACACGGGCGCGCAGACGCTCGCGGACAACGCCGCGGCGTTCAAGCACCTCAAGCACCTGGACGTGACGGAGAACACGCTCACCAAGGCCGGCGAGAAGCTGGTGGCGAAGCTGGCCGCGACGGTGGCGGCGGGCAGCCAGCGCGACTACGACGAGGAATACCGTTACGCGGCGGTGGGCGAGTAGCACTCCATGACGGCGGTGCCTGACTTCATCCTCATCGGCAACGCCGAGAACCGGCGCGTCACGCTGTTCCAGGACGCGCTGGCCCGCCAGGGCCTTCCTCCCGCGAGGGTGGTGCCCTGGCGGGAGCTGGTGAAGCACCCCGCCCTCCTCGCGCGGCTGCCCGACACGGACGCCTTTGTCCGCATCGACGCCGCGGGGGAGAGCTGGGAGGTGGAGAAGGCGCTGCTCAAGCGCGGCCATGAAGACGCGCTGGAGCATGGCTGTCAGGTGCTCGCGCCGGAGGACGTGGACGCGCTCGTCGAGGACCACGGGCGCATCCTGGCTCCACGACAGGGGCACCTGGGCTTCCTGCGAGTCCTCTCCGAGCTGGAGGCGGTGTTCCGGGAGCGGCCTCGCTGGAGGGTGCTCCAGTCGCCCGCGAGCATCGCGGACCTGTTCGACAAGCGCATCACCTCGCGGAGGTACGCGGCGTTGGGTGTGCCCGTGCCGGAGCCCTTGGACGGGGTGACGGACGCGGCGTCGCTGCGCGAGCGGATGGACGATGAGGACTGGCGCGAGGTCTTCGTGAAGGTGTCCTGCGGCTCGTCAGCGTCGTGTCTGGCCATCTTCCGCAGGCACCGCGAGAGGGAGTCGCTGGTCACCACCATCGAGCAGGCACCGACGGGTTGGTACAACTCGCTCAAGGTGCGTCGAATCACGGAGCCGGAGCGCGTGGAGGACGTGCTGGGCTTCCTGCTGCGCGAGGGCTCACAGGTGGAGCGCTCGATTTCCAAGGCGCGACTGGGCGGCGACACTTTCGACTGTCGGGTGCTCACGGTGGGTGGGGAGCCCGCCTTCACGGTGGTGCGCCAGAGCCGAGGCCCCATCACCAACCTGCACCTGGGCGGCTGGCGTGGGGAGCCGGAGGAGCTGGAAGCAGCGGTGCCGCGCAACGAATGGAAGGCCGCGATGGAGAGCTGCCGCGTGGTGGCGCGGGCCCATGACTGCCTTCACGTGGGCATCGACCTGATGTTCGAGGAGCACTTCACCGGGCACCGCGTGGTGGAGGCGAACGCCTTCGGCGACCTGCTGCCCGGCCTGCAGCGCGAGGGATTCAGCGTCTACGAGTGGGAGATTCGCGAGGCACTGGCACTGGCTCGTGCCAATGCCTCTCCTCCCAGACCTTGACGCTCACCGGCGTCAGTCGCAGCCCGTGGCGTCGCGAGAGGGCACCCAGTTGCAATCGAAGGTGTGCACCTCGCCAGTGGCACGACCCCGCCCAGGAGCCGAGTCGAGCATCGTGTTCCAGAACCGCGAGAGCACCGAGGTGAGCGAGTTGGCGGGCCCCGTCGGAGGGTCGCTGTTGTAGAGCAGCGCCGCATGCACGTTCGGCTCGGTGGTGCCGTTGGCGCGGAGCACGACGGGGTCGCTCGGCGCGAAGAGCCACTTCATGCGCGACGACGTGTTGTCTCCAGTGATTCCCATGGCCCGGTTCATGGACTCCACCCAGGTGGCACGGGCCGCGCGCTCCGCCGGGGTGTTGGTCGTCGATTGGAACGGCAGCCCGGTGTTCGACATGTAGAGCTGGTCCTGGCGGTTCTGCCAGACAAGCGTGGGCAGGTCGAAGCCCCCTTCCGACACGGGTGCGGTGATGATGTCGTAGAGCACCGGACCACTGATGCACTCGTGCGGAGGATGTACGGGGTCCCCCGGTGTGCGCGCGGCCACACAGGACGGAGTGAGCGAAGACTTCCAGATGCTCGTCAACTGCTCGAAGGCCTCCAGCCCCGAGCCAATCCCCAGCACGGGATAGTCTGGGTGATTCCAGTCGAGCGGCAGGTACCCGGCGCCCGGAAAGACAAGCAGCCGTCCCGCCTTCGCGGCCTTGGGGAGTCGCTTCACGACGCGATGCGTGTTGTTGAAGGCGCCAAAGCCTCCCGCCGAGCCGCCCCGCCACAACACGCGCAGCGGCTTGTTGTCGTCCAGGCCATACCGCTCGACGAGCACGGCGAGCATCGCCTCCACGTTGTAGGCCCCCGTGAAGCGCCAATCCCGCTGCGTCCCCTTGTAGGTGATGTCGGGCGCATCCAGTGCCGTACCCGTCCACAAGTCACTCGAGCAGTAATGGCCAAGCACATCGATGGCGCCACTGAAGTCGTCGGGGCTCGCGGGATCGCGCTCACGCAGCGCCCGGTCCGCCGGCAGGTTCACCGACGACACCAGGTCGATGGCCCGATTGCCGCAGCCACCCAACGGACTCTCGCTGTCGAACGCGCAGAAGCCACCGCCTTCGAGGCGCAGCACCCACTGCGTCGGAAGAGCCCCTCCCGGAGGAACTGGGGGGAAGGTGACCTCCAGGACGAACTCGTCGCCCAGGTTGCACCGGGCATCCGTCCAGCGGGCGTCCCGAAGCGCCGGGCGAACCGTCTCCGTCAGCCGGCGCATGGGATTGCCGGCGCGAGTACACGCGGTCACGTTGTAGCCATTGCCCGAAGGCCGACAGGTGGCCGTTCCCCCGGACCAGGCGGACGCAAGCGAGGAGCAGGATACCGAGGCTCCAGGCACACACGCCGTCGCCACGGCTTCGAGCGATGGGCCCGTGGCGCCCACCTCGGAGAGGGGCGCATGGTGAGGTTCCGCCTCACCACAGGCGGTACAGGTCAGGACGACGGGGAGCAGCAGGAGGAGGGAGCGCATTCCCTCTCAACCCGCGACACTCCAGAGAGTTGCGGAGGTCCTGTTTCGATTCCCGAGGCCGGAGCCCGCCACGAAGGCGGACTCCAGCCTGGAAGCCTTTCGACTCAGGCTTCGGGAGGCGTGTCCAACACGGGCTTGCGTCGGTTGAACAACCGCTGCACGACGACGAAGAACAGCGGCACGAAGAAGATGCCCAGCAACGTGCCGACAATCATGCCACCGAGCACGCCGGTGCCAATGGCTCGCTGCGCGCCCGAGCCCGCGCCGGACGCAATCGCCAACGGCGTCACGCCGAAGCCGAACGCCAGCGACGTCATCAGGATGGGCCGCAGACGCGAGCGCACCGCGCTCAACGTCGCCTCAATCAACTCCATGCCCTTGTCGAGGTTCTCCTTCGCGAACTCGACGATGAGGATGGCGTTCTTGCTGGAGAGTCCCACGGTCGTCAGCATCGCGACCTGGAAGTAGACGTCGCGGTCCATGCCCCGCAGCGTGCTTCCCAGCACCGTCCCGAGAATTCCCAACGGCGCCACGAGCAGCACGGCGGTGGGAATCGTCCAGCTCTCGTACATCGCCGCCAGGCAGAGGAAGACCAGCAGCAGCGAGAGCGTGTAGAGCAACGGGGTCTGCGCGCCCGCCGCGCGCTCCTGGTACGACTGCCCCGTCCACTCCAGGCCCACACCGGGCGGAAGCTGGGAGACCAGCCGCTCCACTTCGGCCATCGCCACACCGGAGCTGACGCCCGGAGCGGCCTCGCCGTTCATCTCCATCGCCGACACGCCGTTGAAGCGCTCGAGCCGAGGCGAACCCGAACCCCAGCGCGGACTCGCGAAGGCCGAGAACGGAACCATCTCACCCTTCACGTTGCGCACCGACCAGCGGTTGAAGTCCTCGGGGGCCATCCGGAAAGGCGCATCGGCCTGGATGAACACCCGCTTGACGCGACCCCGGTCGATGAAGTCGTCGATGTACTGCCCACCCCACGCCACGGAGAGCGTGTTGTTGATCTCCGCGGTCGCGAGGCCGAGCGCGGAGGCCTTCGCGACATCGACGTCGACGCGGAACTGGGGCGTGTCCTCCTGTCCGTTCGGACGCACGTTCGCGAGCAGGCTGCTCTGCGACGCCGCGCCGAGGAACTGGTTGCGCGCGGCGGTCAGCGCCTCGTGGCCCAGACCGACGTTGTCCTTCAAGAAGAAGGAGAAGCCCGCGGAGGTGCTCAGCTCCGCCACCGCGGGAGGCGGGAAGGCGAAGGCGAGCGCATCTTGAATCTGCGCCAGCTCTCCCATGGCCCGACCCGCCACGGCGTTGACGCCAAGATTGGGCGCCTTCCGCTCGGCCCAGTCCTTGAGGCTGATGAAGGCGACGCCAGCATTCTGACCGCTGCCGCCGAAGCTGAAGCCCTGCACGCTGAACATCGCGTTGACGGTGTCCTTCTCGCTCTCGAGGAAGTGCCGCTCCACCCGCTCAATCACCTTCATGGTGCGCTCCTGCGTCGCACCCACGGGCGTCTGCACCATCGCGAACAGGAAGCCCTGGTCCTCGGAAGGAAGGAAGGAGCTCGGCAGGCGCAGGAACAACACCACCATCACCGCCACCATCGCGACGAAGGCGAGCATGAAGCGCTTGCTCCGCGACAGGATTCCGCGCACCGCCCGCTGGTACTGCGCATTGCTCTTGTCGAACCCGCGATTGAACGCCCCGAAGAACCCCGTCTCCTTCGCGTGGTGTCCCTTCGCAATCGGCTTGAGCAGCGTCGCGCAGAGCGCCGGCGTGAGCACGATGGCGACCAGCACCGAGAGCGCCATGGACGTCACGATGGTCACCGAGAACTGCCGGTAGATGACACCCGTGGAGCCCGCGAGGAACGCCATCGGCACGAACACCGCGGAGAGCACGACGCCAATGCCCACCAGCGCGCTGGTGATCTGATCCATCGACTTGCGGGTGGCCTCCAGGGGAGACAGGCCCTCCTCGCTCATCAGTCGCTCGACGTTCTCGACGACGACGATGGCGTCATCGACGAGCAGACCGATGGCGAGCACCATCGCGAACATCGTCAGCATGTTCGCCGAGTACCCCAACGCGGTGAGCACCCCCAGCGTCCCCAGCAGCACCACGGGCACCGCGATGGTCGGAATCAGCGTCGCGCGGAAGTTCTGGAGGAACAGGTACATCACCAGGAACACCAGGAGGATGGCCTCGAGCAGCGTCGAGACGACGCCCATGATGGCCACTCGCACGAACGGAGTCGTGTCGAACGGCACCACCGCCTTCATTCCCTTCGGCAGCAGCGGCTTGAGTTCCTCCAGCGCGGCGGTGATGCCCTGTGCCGTCTCCAGCGCGTTGGCGCCCGTGGCCAGCGACACGGCCACGCCGGTGGCGGGCTTGCCGTTGTAGCGGCTGATGACGCTGTAGTCCTCGGAGCCCAGCTCCACCCGGGCCACATCCCCGAGCCGCAGCAGGGAGCCTTCCGAATTGCCGCGCACGATGATGTTCCGGAACTGCTCCGCCGTCTGGAGGCGGTCCTGCGCCGTCACCGTCGCGTTGAGCTGCTGGCCCTGCACCGCGGGCGTTCCACCCAACTGCCCCACCACCACTTGCTGGTTCTGGGCCCGGATGGCGCCGATGACGTCGGTCGGCGTCAGCGTGTAGGTGTCCAGCTTGTTCGGGTCCAGCCAGATGCGCATCGCGTACTTCGTGCCGAACACCTGGGTGGCGCCCACTCCGGGAACGCGGGAGATGGGGTCCACCATGTTCGTGGCGACGAAGTCCTGGATGTCGTCGCCCGACATGCTGCCGTCCTCGGAGACGAAGCCAATCACCTGCAGGAAGCCCGTGCTCGCCTTGCTCACGGAGATGCCCTGCTGCTGCACGGTCTGCGGCAACAACGGCGTCGCCAGCTGCAGCTTGTTCTGCACCTGCACCTGCGCGATGTCCGGGTCGGTGCCGTTGCGGAACGTCAGGATGATGTTGGCCGAGCCGTTCGACTCGCTCGTCGCCGACATGTAGAGCAACCCATCGAGCCCCTTCATGCTCTGCTCGATGACCTGCGTGACGGAGTCCTCGATGGCCTTCGCGGAGGCACCGGGATAGACGGCGTTCACCGTCACCGTGGGGGGCGCGATGGCCGGGTACTGCGCGATGGAAAGCTGGGTGATGGACAGCGCGCCGGCCATCATGATGATGATCGCCAGAACCCAGGCGAAGATCGGTCGATCAATGAAGAATCGTGCCATGTGAAGGTCCGGTCACTCTTGGGACTTCGCGGGGACCAGGGGTTCGGCTTCCCCTGGCTTCGCGACAGTCGAGGGGGCTTCGGTCGCCTGGACCGGCATCCCCGGTTGGATTTTCTGGAGGCCTTCGATGATGACCCGGTCACCCTCGACCAGGCCGCTGTCGACCAACCACCGGTCGCCCACCGTCCGATTGGCCTGGACGACGCGCGGCTCGACCTTGCCGTCCTTGCCCACCACCAGGGCGGTGGCGTTTCCCTTCGGGTCCCTGGCGATGCCCTGCTGAGGCACGAGGAGCCCCTGCTGGCGCAGCCCGTTGCCCACGAGGGCGCGGACGTACATGCCGGGCAACAGGGACTGGTCGGGGTTGGGCACCGTCACGCGCAGCGCGAAGCTGCCCGTGCCCGGGTCCACCGTCACGTCGGAGAACGTCAGCGAGCCGGCGTGCTCGTAGCGGCTGCCGTCCTCGAGGAGGATGGTCACCGGCGTGCTGTCGGTGCTCTTGAGCGTCCCAGCGCTCAGCTCCTTGCGCAGCCGCAGCAGCTCGCCGCTGGACTGGCTCACATCGACGTAGAGAGGATCCAACTGCTGCACCACCGCGAGCGCCGTCGGCTGATTGGCCGTGACGAGCGCGCCCTGGGTGACCGACGACTTGCCGATGCGCCCGGCGATGGGTGAGGTGATGCGGGCGTAGTTCAGCGTCACGCTCGCTCGCTGCAACGCGGCCTGGGCGGCCTTCACGTCCGCCTCCGCCTGGCCCAGGGCGGCAATCGCCTTCTCGTTGTCCGCCGCGGTGACGGCCTCCAGCCGGGTCAGCTCGGCCGACCTCTTGGCGGTCAGGGCAGCTGACGTCAAGGTCGCCTGGGCACGCTCGAGCGCCGCCCTGGCGCTGCCGTAGTCCGCGCGGTAGGTCGCGTCCTCAAGCTCGTAGAGCGGCTGGCCTGCCTTGACCACGCCCCCTTCCGTGAACAGCCGGCGCTGGACCAGCCCGTTGACCTGGGGCCGCACCTCGGCGACGAGGAAGGCATTGGTACGACCCGGCAGCTCCCGGGTCAGGAGTACGGACTCCGCCTTCAGGGTGACGACGGTGACCTGGGAAGGCCCATAGGACTCCTGCGGCGGGGCTGCCTTCTGACAGGCGGCCAGCAGCGCGGCGCAGGACGACATTCCAACGAGCGCCAGCCGGAGCGAGCGCGAGCGAGACCACATGAAAACCTCGGGAGCGGGGATGGGAACAGGGCGCCAGCCATCAGCGCGCCCCTTCCTCTATCGAAAGCGTGGGTTCCTGCCACCAAAACCTGACGAACATTGGAGCGAACCCCACGGGGCGAAAATCGCTGGACACTTACGAAAGTGCCCCCGGTAGTCTGACAAGGCGCTGGAAATCCCGATTGGACCGTGAGCACCGCTCCTTGAAATGCTTGGGGACAGCTCAAGGAGCCGTGATGCCGCGCACCCCCTCTTCTCGTCGGAAGCACCCTCGCCAGCAGCGGGCCCAGGCCACGTGCGATGCCATCCTCACCGCCACCGCCCGCCTCCTCATCCGTGACGGCTACGAGGCCACGACCACCAACCACATCGCGCAGGAGGCCGGCGTCAGCATCGGCTCGCTCTACCAGTACTACCCGAACAAGGAGGGGCTGGTGTTCGCCGTGCTGGAGCACCACGGCACGCGGTGGCTCGCGGAGCTCGAGACGGCGCTGCGCGACTTCGCCTCGGCGCCGCTGAACATCGCGGTCCGCGCCATCATCCAGCAGATCCTCTCCAGCAAGCGGCTGCGCTCCCAGCTTGATCCGCTCCGGCATGTCCTGCTGCCGGTGCTGCGTCCGCTGGGCTACGTGGACGCCTTCGAGCAACAGCTCTCCCGTCTCGTGAGAACCTTCCTCGCGGCGCGACTGGAGGACATCCGTCCGCGTGAGCTGGACATGGCCGTCTTCATCATCGTCCACACGCTGGAGGCGCTCTGCCATTCCGCGGGCATGGACCGCCCCGACTACCTCACGAACGAAGCGTTCCCGGAGGAACTGTGCGCGCTCGTGCTCGGCTACCTCCGCCTGGAGCCCGCGGCACTCAGCCACCCGCCGCACACGTCCACCGCGCCTCGACAGAAATATGAGCAATAGGCCCGTGGAGCACGCTCCGAGGCCCCCGTTCCCCTCGGAGACGCGAATGTGAGCAGCCATGCGAGTTGAGCCGGGGTGCAATCAAATACATCCTGATTGCACCTCCAGCGCTTGTCGCCACGGCTCTCCACTCCATGAATCTGAATCCCGATGACCAGCAGCGGGCCGCCGCGTACCAGCAGCTCGCGCTCGGAGCCTTTCCCGTCCTCACCCAGCCGCAGCTCGACGCCATCCGGAACCGGGCCCGCGACTATCAATCACAGTTCCGCGCGCACCCCGCGCTTCATGACACCGTCAACGTGCTCCTGCTCCTGGGGCTGTTCGCGGCGGACCTGCTATCCCTGACGTTACTGCCCTCCCTCCTGCCGTGGCCCCTGTCGACCCCTGGCGGCACGGTGCTGGCGGGGATGGTGTCGGGCGCGGTGCATGGCTTTCTGGTGTGCGGCATCGTCACCTTCAGCGTCCACGAGGGCGCCGCGCACAACCTCCTCATCCTCGGCAGGGGCCGCGTCGCGCGGGGGCTGCGGGTGCTCGCGAACAATGCCTGTCGGCTCTTCCTCGCGGACCCGCTCCATTACGCGGAGGCCCATGCGAGTCATCACCGGAGCCTGGGGACGCCCGACGACGGCTCCTTCACCCACTTCGTCCGCTTCCGTCGGCTCCTGGGCAGCCTGCTCCCGCTGGCGCCCATGCTCAGCCACTCGGACTACTTCCCGTGGCGGCCCCAGGAACACACTCGCAGCCGCCGGCTCTCTGTCGCGCTGACCAACGCGTACCTCGCGCTCTGCGCGGTGCTGGCCACCTGGCTGCATGGCTTTCTCTTCACCGGGGTGGCGCTGTTCCTCGTCGGCAGCTGGCTCAGCTTCGTCCTGGACCGGCTCCGCGAGAGCACCGAGCACCTCTTCATGCCCCTGGACCGGGTGAATGGAACGCGAGAGCTGGGCCTGGGGTTCTGGGGGCTGCTCCTCGGAGGCGGGCCCTGGGGACAGCCGTGTCATCTGGCGCATCACCTGGCGCCCGCGCTGCCCTGGTACCAGCAGCTTCGTCTGCACTTCTTCCTGCGCCGCCTGTTGACCCCGGAGCAGCGGCGTCACTTCTTCCTGAGGCCTGTCGTCGGCCTCCCCGCGCTGCTCTGGCGTCTGGCCACCGCGACACCTCCCGCGCCGGCCCGGGACTGAAAGGTTCACTCCATGACACTTCCTTCTCAACGCGCTGACGCGCCCGCGAGGGGTGCGCCCTTCGACGCCATCTTCATCGGCTCGGGAATCGGCTCACTGGGCGCGGCGGCGGTGCTCGCGCGGCACGGCCTGAAGGTGCTCGTGCTGGAGCGCCACTCCGTCGCCGGAGGAATGACCCACACCTTCCAACGCAAGGGCTACGAGTGGGATGTCGGCGTGCACTGCCTGGGCAAGCTGCATGACCCCGACGCTCCGCTGCGACGCGTGTTCGACTTCGTCACCGACGGAGCGCTCGGCTGGGCGCGGATGGACCGCGTCTATGACCGGCTCGTCTTCGACGACCAGCGCTACGACTTCGTCACCGGCGCGGAGGCGTTCGAGGCCGAGCTGGGCCGCGCCTTCCCCGCCGAACGCAAGGCCATCGCCACGTACCTGAAGCTGCTGCGCGGCGTGGAGCGAGCATCCCAGCGCTACTTCATCCAGCACGTCCTCCCCCGCTGGCTGACGCCGCTCACCTATCCCGCGCTCGGCTGGCCCTTCCGCCGCCACTCGAACCGGACGACGCGGGACGTGTTGCGCTCGCTCACGTCGGACTCGCGCCTGCTGGGTGTCCTCACCGGCCAATGGGGCAACTACGCCCTTCCTCCCGGAGACAGCAGCTTCGCCATGCACGCCCTCATGGCCGAGTACTACCTGGAGGGCGGCTGCTATCCCGTGGGTGGCGCCGGAAGCATCCTGGGCCACATCGCCCCGGTCATCACCCGCGCCGGGGGACAGGTTCGCGTCCGTGCCGAGGTGAAGGAGATCCTCGTACGAGACGGTCGTGCCCTGGGCGTGCGCCTCGCCAGCGGCGAAGAGCTCCTGGCCCGATATGTCGTCAGCGGAGCGGGCGCGGCGCAGACGCTGGGGGTGTTGCTCCCGGAGGCCTGGCGACCTCCCGAGGCCGTGCGAGCGCTCCAACGGATTCCCCAGTCCATCGGACACCTCGGCCTGTACCTGGGCCTCCGAGGCACACCCGAGGAGGTGGGCCTGCCCGCCACCAACGTGTGGGTCCACGCCGGCTATGACCACGACGCGAACCTGCGCGCGTTCAGGGCTGACGCCTCGGCGCCGCTTCCCGTCGTCTACCTGAGTTCCTCCTCCGCGAGGGACCCCTCGTGGGCTCAGCGCCACCCGGGGCGCTCCACGCTCACCGCCCTGTGTCCCGTGCCCTACTCCTGGTTCGAGAAATGGGAGGGCACGCGCTGGCATCGGCGAGGGCCCGAGTACGAGGCCCTCAAGGCACAGCTCTCCGAGCGACTGCTCTCCGTCGTCCTCGCCCAGTTCCCTCGGCTGCGCGGGAGGGTGGAGCACCAGGAGTTGTCCACGCCACTCAGCACCGCGCACTTCTCCAATCGCTTGCAGGGCTCCATCTACGGACTGGAGCACAGCCCGGAGCGCTTCCGGCAACCCTGGCTCCGCTCGCGGCTTCCCATCCGCGACCTGCTCCTCGTGGGACAGGACGCCGTCTCCGTCGGCGTGGGCGCATCGCTCATGTCCGGCGTCCTCGCCGCCTCCGTCATCCTGCGACGCAACGTCCTGGGCGACATCGTCCGCCAGTCTTCTTCGCTCCGCGCGGCCTGACGGTCGCGACGCCTCCTCTCTCCACCTCTTCTGACGGCGCCCGCGAACCGGGTGACCGCCGCGCCGGCGCATGTCCGGACGCCCCTGCCTCGCCCGAAAGGACTCACCATGAAGCCCTCGCTCCGATTGCTCCAGACCCTCCTGCGCGGACAGACCCGAGGACGGCTGGGCCCCCTGGAGGAAAGCGTCACGCAGTGGCGCGTCCTGCCCACGGACCTGGACCTCTTCGGCCACATGAACAACAGCCGCTATCTGGCGATGATGGACCTGGGCCGCGTGGACCTGCTCGTGCGCGCGGGCCTCCTGTCGGACCTGCTTCAACACCGCTGGGTCGTCCCCGTCGGAGAAACGTCGCTCCAGTTCCGGGGCTCGCTGCGCCTGTTCGAAAAGTACGAGCTGGGCACGCGACTGGTGGCGTGGGACGAGCAATGGCTCTACTTCCAGCAGGAGTTCCGACGCCCCTCGGAGCCCGAGCGTCCGGTGGCCACCGCCCAGGTGCGCGCCGTCGTCCGCGACGCGAAGGGCACCGTCCCTCCCTCTCGAATCATCCAGGGTGTGCTGGGACATGAAGCCCGCAGCCCGGAGCCCACCGAGGAGCTGCGCCGCCGCTTCGGTTTGAACCCGCCTCGCGCCAGTGCCGCCGTTGTACCCGGCGCTTCGCACGAGCCCCTGGCCATCGTCGGCATCGGCTGCCGGCTTCCCGGAGGCATCGAGGACACGGACAGCTTCTGGAAGGTGTTGATGGAGGGGCGCGAGTGCATCGTCGACATCCCCGAGGAGCGATGGGACCCGAAGAAGTTCCACGATGCCTCGGGCCGGGCCCCCGGGCGCAGCCATGTCCAGCGCGCGGGACTGCTCCAGCAGGACCTTCGCGAGTTCGAGCCCGGCTTCTTCGGCATCACCCCGCGCGAAGCCAACGCCCTGGACCCACAGCAGCGCTTGATGCTGGAGGTCTCCTGGGAGGCGCTCGAGGACGCGGGTGTGCCCCCGAGCGGGCTGGCGGGCAGCCGCACCGGCGTCTTCGTCGGCGGCTTCATGATGGACAACCTCATCCTGCACGCGAGCCCGGACAACCGGGAGCGGCTCGACAGCCACTCGGCGACGGCGAGCACGCTTACGATGCTCTCCAATCGGCTGTCGTACTTCTATGACTTGCGAGGCCCCAGCGTCTCCATGGACACGGCCTGCTCGTCCTCGCTCGTCGCGCTGCACCTGGCCTGTCAAAGCCTGTGGGCGAAGGAGAGCGACGCGGCGCTCGTGGGCGGCGTCAACGTGCTCCTCCTTCCGGAGACGCAGGTCACCATGTCCAAGGGGAAGTTCCTGTCCCCGCGTGGACGCTGCCACGCCTTCAGTGACCAGGCGGACGGCTACGTGCGTGCCGAGGGCGCCGCGGTGCTGGTCATCAAGCCCCTGTCCGCCGCGCTGCGCGATGGCAATCCCATCCATTCACTCATCCTCGGCACGGCCGTGAATCAGGACGGACGGACTCCGGGCATCACCGTGCCCAACGCGGAAGCCCAGGTGGCGGTGATGCGCGAGGCGTACGCGAAGGCCGGCGTCGACCCGCTGCGCGTCTCGTATGTCGAAGCACATGGCACGGGCACGCCCGTGGGAGACCCCATCGAGGCGAACGCCATCGGCACGGTGACAGGCGTGGGCCGCACGGATGGAGAGCGCTGCCGGATGGGCTCGGTCAAGACGAACCTGGGCCACCTGGAAGCGGCGGCGGGAGTGGCGGGCGTCATCAAGGCGGCCCTCGTCCTCAAGCACGGCACCGTCCCACCCCACCTGCATCTGGAGAAGGTGAACCCTCGGATTCCGCTCGATGCACTCGGGCTACACATCCCCACGCGTCCGGAGTCCTTGCCTCGCGGGACGGAGCCACGTGTCGCGGGCGTGAACTCCTTTGGCTACGGAGGCACCAACGCCCACGTCGTCCTGGCCGAGCCGCCCCCGCGCGTGGCCACCCTGACACCCCGGCGCGCCGAGGGACGCCCTCACCTGCTTCCACTGGGCGCGAAGTCGCCCGAAGCCCTTGCCGAGCTCGCGGGCCGCTACGCCGGCTGGCTGGAGGCGGGACGCGGCACACCGGAACAACTCTGCCGCGACGCAGCCGTGCACCGCTCGCACCCGCGCCATCGCCTGGCCGTCCGAGGCACGAGCCGGGAAGCCCTGGTGGCCACACTGCGTGCCTTCGCGAACGGCCAGCGCGATGTGCCCGGATTGGACTTCGTCGCGGAGCCGCCCGAGGGACGCAAGCTCCTCTTCGTGTACACAGGGATGGGCCCGCAGTGGTGGGCGATGGGGCGACAGCTCCTGACCACCGAGCGCGTCTTCCGTGACGCCGTGGAGGAATGCGACGCCCTCTTTCGCGAAATCTCCGGCAGGTCCATCGCGGAGGAGCTGACGCGGGACGCGGCATCTTCGCGCATCACCCGCACGGAGGTGGCCCAGCCCGCCAACGCCGTGCTGCAGGTGGCGCTCACGCGACTGTGGGCCTCATGGGGAATCATTCCCGACGCCGTGGTGGGACACAGCATCGGAGAGGTCGGCGCGGCCTGGGCATCCGGGGCGTTGGACTTGAGGGATGCGCTGCTCACCGCGTTTCACCGCAGCAGGCTCCAGCAGCGGATGGCGGGACACGGGGCGATGCTGGCCGTTGGACTCGGTCCGGATGAAGCGCTCGACCAGGTCCAGCGCCATGGTCCTGGCATCGCCATCGCGGCCATCAACAGCGCGCGCTCCGTCACGCTCGCGGGGGAGCGAGCACCGCTGGAGCGCGTGGCCGCGGAGCTGGCTTCCACCCAGCGCTTCCACCGCTTCCTCCAGGTGGAGGTGCCGTATCACAGCCCCCTCATGGACCCGCTTCAGGGCGAGCTGCTCACCGCCCTGACTCCGCTGCGCCCCCGCGCGCCGCGCATTCCCATCTACTCGACGGTGTCGGGGCGACGCATGGTGGAGACCGAGCGCCATGACGCGACGTACTGGTGGAACAATGTCCGAGGCTCCGTGCGCTTCGCGGAGGCGCTCCAGCAGGCCGTGGTGGACGGGCATGGAACGTTCGTCGAGGTGGGACCGCACCCTGTCCTGGCCTCGTCCATCCGGGATGTGCTGAGCGCGTCGAAGGCCCGCGGAGAGGTCCTCGCGTCGCTCGTGCGAGAGACTCCCGAGCAGGAGACGATGACCACCGCGCTGGGGAGGCTCCATGTGCTGGGCGCGGGTGTCTCGTGGCAGGGCTACTTCGGAGCGGGAGCGTTCGCGGGAGCCCCGCGCACGCCCTGGCAGCGCAAGGTCTACTGGGAGGAGAGCCTCCGCTCCTCACGCCGGCGACGCGCCTTCGTGGGACATCCGATGCTGGTGGACTCCGAGCCCGGCCCGTCACCCACGTGGACGTCGGAGCTGAGCCTCGCGGCACTGCCCTATCTCGCGGACCATCAGGTGGCCGGGAGCCTGCTCTTTCCGGGCGCGGGGCATGTGGAGCTGGCGCTGGCGGCACGGCACGCGCTCACGGGGGATGCGCGCTGCTGCATCGAGGAGCTGGAGCTCGCGTCGGCGGTGCTGCTCCGGGAAGCCGCGAACCCGCGAGTGCGCCTGAGCTTCTCCTCGGAGACCTCCCGCTTCCTCGTTCAGCGACAGGACGAGGAACAGCAGCCCGTGGTCTGCGCGCGAGGCAAGCTCGTCTCCTCGGGGCGGGGAAGCCGGACCGTGGACGTGGCGACGCTCCAGGCCAGGCTGTCGGACCTGACGACACCCGAGGCGCTGTACGCGTCCCTGGAGCGCCGAGGGCTGCGCTACGGCCCCGCCTTCCGCGCCGTGGTGGCGTTGCACCGCGCGCCGGGGGAGGTGCTCGCGCGACTTGCCCTCCCCGACTCCGTGGACGAGCGCGGCTACCACCTGCACCCCGTGTTGCTCGATGCGGCGTTCCACAGCCTCATCGCGGGAGCGACGGAGGATGCGCACCACGACATCGTTCCCACGGGCATCGAGCGCATCCAGTTGCTCGCACTCCCGGGTCGGAAGCTGATTGCCCACGGGCGACTCCTGTCCGTGAGCGGAGGAACCCTGCGCGGTGACATCACGCTGATGCACGAGGACGGCACCCTCGTGGCCGAGGTCACTGGCTTCACCTGCCGCCTGTTGCCCCGGGCCGCTTCGGACGAAGAGACGCTCCTGGAGCGCTCGGTGTACCTGCGGCGGTGGGAGCGAATCGAGCCCTCGGAGCCGGAGGTGCGTGAAGAGGTGACGTGGGTGGTGCTCGGTGGCTCCCTGCCCGAGTCAGGGGCGCGTGGCTGGCACCATGCCACTGACACCTCGGCACTGGAGGCCGTTCTCGGTGCGCGGATGGAGCAAGAGCGGGTGCGGCTCGTGGACTTGCGCTGGCTGGACTCAGCGCCCGAGAGCGAGGCTCCAGTGACGCGCGGAACGGATGCTGCGGATGCCCTCCTGCGCGTGCTCCAATCGCTGCGCCCAGGGCGGGTCGAGCGCTACTACCTGGTCACGACGCGCGCCGAGTCCGTGCTCGACGAAGCGGAGGCAGCCTCACGGGTTTCCGAAATCCACTCCGTCGCGCCGACACAGCCAGACGTCCCTTCGCTGGAGCACGCGCCACTGCTCGGTCTTGCCCGTATCGCCATGACGGAGCGGCCGGAGTTCGGCTCGGCGGCAGGCATGGCGCTCGGCGCAACACCTCGCCCCTTTGCGCCGACACCGTCGGACCTCCCTTCGCTGGAACACGCACCACTGCTCGGGCTGGCCCGTACCGCCATGACGGAGCGGCCGGACCTTCGCCTCACCTGGGTGGACCTGGACGCGACTCCGTCGAGCGTGGAGGCCTTGCTGGTCCGCCTGAGCGGGCTGGGCACGGAGCAGGAGGTCGCCGAGCGCGGTGGGCTGTTCCACGCCTCGCGCCTCGTGCGCGGCTCTCTCATGACGTCCCCCGCCCTCTCGCGAACCCAACCGCTGGAGCCGGTCCCCGAGGGCATGGGCCATGAGCTGGTGCTGGGAGAGGAAGGCCGACTCGACACGCTCGGCTTCGTCGCGAGAGCGCGCCGCGCTCCCGATGCCGGTGAAGTCGAAATCGAGGTGGAGACCACCGCCCTGGGCTTCAAGGACATCATGAAGGCCCTGGGCCTGCTCTCGGCGCGCGTGAAGCAGAACACCTATATCGGCGACGCCATCGGCATGGAGGGCGCAGGACGCATCAGCGCCGTGGGTGCGGGAGTGACGGACTTCGCTGTCGGAGACCGCGTCTACGGCGTCGCCCCGCGCTTCGTCGCGTCACACGTGGTGCTGCCCGCGGGCCACGTGGTGAAGCTCCCCGAGCACCTGTCGTTCGAACAGGGCGCCAACCTCATCGTCTTCCTGACCGTGTATCACTCCCTGGTGCGCGTGGCCCGGCTGCGCCGGGGCGAGCGAATCCTCATCCATGGCGCCACCGGTGGCGTGGGTCTGGCGGCCATCGAGGTGGCCCGGTGGTGTGGCGCGGACATCATCGCGACGGCCGGCAGCGAAGAGAAGCGTCAGTACCTGCGAGACCAAGGCCTCACGCACATCAGCAACTCCCGAGACGTAAGCTTCGCGGAGGACGTGCGCGCCTGGACGGGCGGGCGCGGAGTCGACGTGGTGCTGAACTTCATGCCCGGCGAAGTCATGACGCGAAGCCTCGACTGTCTGGCGCCGTTCGGCCGGTTCATCGAGCTGGGCAAGGCCAGCTTCGAGCAGGATGAGTTGCTCCGTCTGCGCCCGTTCAACGAGAACCTGATGTACGCGGCCGTGGACTTCGACCGACTCCTGGAGAGCCGACCCGAAGAAGTGCGCGAGCTGTACCAGGAGGTGATGCAACGCTTCGAGGAGGGGAGCTTCCGTCCCCTGCCCTCGCGCTCCTTTCCGGCGAGTCAGGTGGAAGAAGCCTTCCGCGCCATGGCGCGCGGCAAGCACATCGGCAAGGTGTGCATCTCCCTGAAGGACCCGGCGCTGCGTGTGCGTCAGCCCGCGCGGCGCGAGCGACTCGCACCGGACGCCACCTACCTCGTCACCGGTGGCCTCGGAGGGTTTGGCCTGGAGGTGGCGCGCTGGCTCGTGGAGCAAGGAGCGCGGCACCTGGTGCTGGTGAGCCGCAGGGGGGCCCAGTCCGAAGAAGCACGCGAGGCCCTTGCCGCATGGAGTGCTCAGGGAGTAGTGGTCCATGCGCTCGCGGCGGACGTGGCCCGGTATGCGGACCTGGAGCAGATCTTCGCGCGGCTCCACGCCGAGCTGCCGCCACTACGAGGTGTCTTCCATTGCGCGGTCGCACTGGACGACAAGCCCCTGGAGCGATTGGACCGGGCCTCGCTGGAACGGGTGATGGCCGCCAAGGCACAGGGAGCCTGGAACCTGCACCTCATGACCCGAGCGTTGCCACTCGACCACCTGATTCTCTTCTCCTCCATCTCTTCGCTCATCGGCAACGCGGGACAGGGGAGCTACGTCGCGGCCAACAGCTTCCTGGACCAACTAGCGGTGTACCGCCGCAAGCAAGGACTGGCGGCGACGGCGATTCAGTGGGGTGCGTTGGGTGAAGCCGGGCTGGTCGCGCGCAATGCCCACGTGGCCCAGCACCTGGAACACCTGGGCTTGCGAGGCCTGTCCACCCACGCCGCGCTCCAGGCGCTCGGACGCGTCCTGGACGCCCCTCCCGTGCAACTGGCCATCGCGGACGTGGACTGGAATCGGCTGGGTGCAGCGCTCGTTCCCTGGAGCGGCTCACGCCGGCTCGTTGGACTGCTGGAGACGCCGGAGTCGTCTGCCGACGCGGAGCGGAGTGGCGGGCTCATCGAGCGCGCCCTCGGGGGGCTCGATGACGAGGCCCGCCGCGAGTTCATCACCCGGACGCTGTCGAGGATCGTCGCGAGGGTCATGCGCACGCAGGACGGGGCGCTGAACACGGCCCAGCCACTGCGTGAACTGGGAATGGACTCCATCATGGCCCTGGAAATCGTCACGGCCATCGAAGGCGAGCTGGGCGTGAAGGTCTCCACGATGGAAGTGGTGAGCGGCCCCTCCCTGCGCGAGCTGTCCACCCTGATGCTGGGACAGGTCCAGCGCGCGCAGTCAGCCGCGTGAGCTTCACGGACTCAGGGCACCGGAGCGCGCTGCTGCGCGAGGAGCCAATCCCAGAACGCGTAGTTGTTGTACTGCTGCGTCCAGCAGTCGTGGGCTGAGCCCGGCAGCACGGTGAGGCGACCGATGGCCGTTCCGGTCGCCACCACCCCGGCCTGTGACGTCCACGTGGGACTGGATGCGCCGGGGAACAGGTACGTCTGCGTCGTGGTCGACTGTGCCACCGCCACCAGTTGGAACTGTCCGTAGTTCTTCGTCACGCCCTGCATCCAGGAGCGCTCGGCGGACAGCGACGAGCCGTCCGCATACGAATGCACCGCCCACACCGGCACATTCAACAGCTTGGTGATGGTGGGGCCCGGAGTTCCGATGTTGGTGGCCATGGGCGCGAGCGCCGCCAGCCGGTGGCCGTACTCATACGCATACTTCCAGCTTCCGTAGCCACCATAGCTGAGGCCCGTGAGGTAGATGCGCGTCGGATCCACTCGGTAGTTGGCCACCAGGAAGTCGACGAAGGCGTTCAGGTCCGCTGGCACCCAGTTCGTCGGGGCGCGAGGCGAGAAGACGATCACCTGCTTCTGACCGAAGTACGCCTTGCCCTCGCTCGTGGTCCGAATCTTCTTCAGCGCCCCATGCCGGGAGACGACCTCCAGCAGGTTCGCCTCCGTGGTGGAGGTGCCGAACTCCGTCAGGCCATTCAATTGGATGATGACCGGATACGAAGTGTTGGGGGACGTCAGGTATCCGGGCGGCAGGTACTCCGCATAGCCATAAATCGCCCCTGTGCTCGCGGGCAGTCGCGCCACGACCTGGTCCTCGGTCGTGATGACGAGCCTCGCGGACTGCGCACCCCACTGTTCAAACCCTTCATCCTCGACGCCGCCTCCGCAGGCGACGGTCCACATCGCGATGGACAGCGCAATCACTCCAAGCCGCATGGTGTTCTCCCTCGATGAGCGCCTGAATCCTCCTTGAGTCTGCACAACCCGAACCCATGGCGAAAGTCGACAGCCCGAAACCGGGGAGACCACTACAACTCAGGTGCAAATGTCTCCAGGAGCCAGCAGTTTCGGATCACACCCGCACACAACCCTCCAGCAATCCCTTCATGCGCTGTCGGTCGAGCGACAGTCCCTGGAAGATTCCTGTCTTGGATTGACGCCTTTCGGGCGCATCATTCCCGCCGCCTCACACCCCAGGAGTGACTGATGATGCGAAAGCTGGTTGCTGGAGGAGCGATGATGATGGCCCTCACCACGGGCCTGTTCGCCACCACGTCCATGCAGTCTCCACCGCGTTCCGGAGGCGGCGCGTTTGCCGAGGACCCCGCCACGCTGACGTCAGGGGAGCAGGCGGGATTGATTGGCAGATGTTCGGTCGACGGTTCGTTCTGCATCAACACGGCGGATTGTCAGCGCCGTGGCATGGGCACCTGCGGCTGACATCTCGGGATGACCGCAGGAAGGGACTCGCACAAAAGTGCGAGTCCCTCGTTCCTCGAACGTCCTGGACTCGCGCCCCTCCGGAGCGGTCACGACTACAGCCACTTCATTGCAATAATATCACAATGGCCGTCCACGCCGCTCCAGTTCCTTGCAAGAGACCCGCTGAGTGATTCGAGTGCTTGCAGCGCTTGACCGGACAGTGTCTGTCACGCCAGTTCGCAATCAGGGACGCAGTACCTGACATCGATGAGGGTGCGCGTCTGCGTCAGATTCGACTGGCAACCCGCGTACAGCGTGGCGGGCTGCCCGTTCTTCCGAGTCGTGCCGCACTTCGAGACGCAGGCCTGGACGTTCTCCAGCCAGTACACGAGGTCATTGTTCGGACAGTTGGGTGGAATGCCAATGCCCTGCTCCACACTCTCAAGCGCCGTGCTGTCCGGTGCATCGGCGGCGGCCTCCACACCGCCACAGGCCGCGAGGGACAGGAAAGAAAACGTGGCCACCGCGATGGCAAGGCGAGACATGCGCATGTGCGACTCCTTCGGATGAGAGGAGTTGCCATGATGGACGCCACCCTCACTTCGGCCCAGGCGCCCCCGCCCAGGACTGTCGCGCCGAGCACGCCACCGCCCAAGTGATGCGTTCGGGTTGGAAAGCTGCGCGATAACGCGCTTCCCACCCACCACCGGGACTTGTAGGGTGCCATCTGCCATGCGGCGGCTTGGATACCCAGCGGGTAGACGGTCCGTGGTGACACGGTCCGCTGCCTCTCCGGGGTACCCCCGGGGAATGATTTCGAGGAGCACAGCCCCACGCGAGGCCGGGACTGCGGCGAGCCGCAGTGCGGGCCACGCCAGACGGGACAGGTGGGTCCCAACCGCCGCGTGGCGCACGAGTGAGGCATGAGCAAACGGATCGCCGTGGCGAATGCGCTCGCATCCGCCTTCCTCTCCGGGCCCTGGACGACCGCGGGACTCGTCGAACGCGGAGCCGAAGTCATCGGTGGCCGGACGCCGTGGCTCCTCTCGGTCGTACGGAGCACACGACGGTTCTTCCCTCGGCCACCGCACGCCCGCTTCGAACTGCTCGCGGACATTCTCGCCACGCGTCCCGCCCTTCAGCGAGCCTGCGGCAATCCCCACGCCCCCGTGAAGATTCTCCACTGGGTCGCCACCGAGCCGGAAATGGGCCGCCAACCGTGGCCCGTTCCGTCACTCCCAACCCAGGCGGAGCTCACAGATTGGCTCGGGATGACCGACGCGCAATTGGGGTGGCTGGCGGATGCTCGCGGACTCGAACGCATGACCCCGCCAGGGCAGTGGCGGCGCTACCGCTACACCTGGATTCCGAAGCGCAGCGGCGGTGAGCGCCTCCTGGAGCAACCCGGGCTGGACCTCTCGCGGCTCCAACGCAAGGTGCTGCACGGCATCCTGGATGTCATTCCGCCCCATGAGGCCGCATACGGGTTCGTCGCGGGCCGAGGCGTCCGCGGCTTCGCAGAGCCCCACGTGGGGCAGGCCGTCGTGGTGCGCGTGGACCTGGAGGACTTCTTCCTCTCCGTGAAGCCAGCGCGCGTCTGGGGGGTGTTCCGCGCCGCGGGTTATCCCGACGACGTGGCCACGACCCTCGCGGGGCTTTGCACGACCCGAACGCCCAGCGGAGTGCTGGAGCAGGCCCGTCGGTCGACGGATGGAGAAGCGCTCACCGCTCGCTGGCGACTGGCACGAAGGCTCGAGTCCCGGCACCTCGCCCAGGGCGCACCTACGTCACCTGCCCTCGCCAATCTCGCCGCATACCGACTGGATGTTCGTCTGTCGGCGCTCGCCTCGGCGCTGGGGGCCCGCTACACGCGCTACGCGGACGACCTTGCGTTCTCGGGAGGCGAGGCCCTGGCGCGGAGCACCGGCCGACTGCTGCGATGCGTGGCGCGAATCGTTCGGGAGGAGGGCTTCACGGTGCGAACCGAGAAGACTCGCGTGATGCGCCGGGGTCGCCAGCAACGACTGGCGGGTGTGGTGGTCAATGAGCACCCTTCCGTGCCTCGGGCGGACTACGACCGACTGAAGGCCATCCTTCACCTGTGCCGCACTCGAGGGCCCGCGAGCCAGAACACCGGGAGCCATCCCGAGTTCCGCGAGCACCTGCTCGGCCGGGTGGCCTGGGTCTCTCAGCTCAACCCCACTCGGGGAGCCAGGCTTCGCGCGATCTTCGAGCAGATTGCGTGGGAGTGAGGCCCCCGGTTCTTGAATCACCCCAGGGATGCAACTCCACACCACGTGGCGGGATGAAGCGCGGGCCTGCCTCGGCGGTCCGTGGCTGTTCCTGGCGTCTCCGCATGCTTTGGGCCGAGAATCGCGGGCGTCGGCGCTCTTGAGGCGTCGCCGTGCACCCGGCGGTCCGCCATGGCCAACGCAGCCTCCCAGCTCACCGTCCTCCAGCCACGTGCCCCCCTGGCGCGACTGCGCGACGCCGCGAACCTGCTGGCCTCGCTCGCGCCCGGCACGCTCTTCGCCGTGGCGCTGGCGCTCGTGTCGAGCCAGCCGCGCTTCTGCTGGCTCACCGAGCCCCTGCGCTACCCCTGGGAGCTCTGGGTGGTGGCCCTCGCAGGCACGACAGCGACGGTGGCTGGGGTCGCGGACTGGCGATACCACCGCGTGGCCCAGCTGCGGGTCGGCCCCAACGAGCACCGCGCGGAGTTCCTCGCCCTGGCGGGTGGCGGCTTCCCGCTCTTCCTGCTGATGTGCGCCGCCTCGGTGGCACGCCGCCCGCTCGCGTTCCTGCTGCCCGTGCTCGTCGTCCTCATCGGGACGGTGGTCCTCATCTGCTACGACGAGTTCGTCTTCCACCGTCGGCGGTGCGATGCCTGGGAGACCCTGCTGCATCGGACCCTGCTCGGCGGCCATGCGACCGCGTTCCTCGCCTGGGCGCACTTCTGCTTCGTCCGCGAGGGCCTTCATGGCTGACCGCCCGCGCTCCCCATGGCGACGCGGCACCGAGCTGCTGACACGCGCCGCCCACCTCTACGACGCGCCGGGCTCGACGCTCGCCCACGAGGCCCGAGGAGCGTGGCGCGGGGGCTTCGTCAGCAGCGTGATGTGGATGGCGCAGGCACTCGCCCAGGTTCGAGGACGGCCCGTCCTCAGCGCCTTGCCACACGCGGGACGCTGGGGCGCGCTCAAGTACGGCGGGGCACTCCTCGCGGCCCTCGGTTGCTGGGGGCTCGCCGTCGTCCTCGGACTGCCGCACGCGCTCGGCTTCGTGCTCGCGGTGCTCGCGTTCTACGCCGCCGAGGTCCAGGGACTCTTCCTCTTCCCCCTTCTGATGGATGGCTCCGAGCACCCCTGGCGCAGCGGACGCGCATTGCTTCGCCGAGCAGGCGGTACTCCGGGCGCCGTGGGTACGGTGATCATGCTGGCGGGAGTGATGCTCCTCGGGGGGCTGGTCGGTCGCGGCTGGGTCCGCTGCTGGTGCCTGGGCTGTCTCGCGGTGGTGCACTGGTACGAGGACCTGCGCGCGTGAAGCTCACGGAGCTCTGGAGTCGCGGCCTCGCCAGCGCGATGGACGCCGTGCGCGTCAACACCGTGGCCCTGGAGGTCCGACCGGAGATCTCCCTCTGGCACAAGCAGCGCCGACCCGGCATGGGCGCGGTGATTGCCGCGGGCAATGTCTTCCTGCGCCTGTCTCGCAGCCACATCCGGATGTTTCCCTCGGCGAAACGCTGGCGGAACTGGGAGCTGGATTCCTTCGCGCTCCTCCACCCGGACCGCGCCGCCGAGGCACGCGGGGGCCGCGCCGTCGCACTGGAAGCCCTTCCTGGTGAGCGCCTCGACCGACTGCTCGCGCAAGGCCGACTCACCCAAACCATGGTCGAGGCTGCCGCGCGCGAGCTGCATCGAGCCCATGGTCTGACGCCACCCCACGCCTCGCGCCCGTGGTCCCACGGCGATGCCCACCTGAAGAACCTCCTCTATGACGAGGCCGGACAGCGCGCGTGGCTCATCGACTTCGAGACCGAACACGACCCGCACCTCGCCACCGCCGAGCGCCACGCGGATGACCTGTTCGTCTTCCTGCTCGACCTGGGCGGACGCGCGACTCGGGAGCAGGCCCTCCCGTTGGCGGTGGCCTTCCTGCGTGCCTATCCCGAGCCTCACGTCCACAAGGCCCTGCGAGTCCGCCTGCGGCCACCTCACGGACTGGAGCGAGCCCTCTGGAAGAGCCGCTCACACCACCTCCCGGAAGCACGGCTCCTGGAATGGCTGGAGCACCTTCGCCAAGAGGTGACGCGGATGGAGTCGGCCTCGGGCGCGGAGGACGCACCGGAATCCCGCCCCCTCGCGACCTGACCTCGGTAATCCGCTCTACTCGCGCGGCGAGACCCGCGGGGCCACGTCCTGCCGCCGCCACAGGGGCTTCACCGGCACCCGCTCCAGGATGCCGGAGCCGAAGACCCGGTCCAGCTCCAGATAGTCCATGTGCACGTAGCCGATGTGACACCCGCACGTCGTCTTCGCGCACGGCCGAGGCCTCAGCGCCTGGTCGAAGTCCGGAGCGTAGATGTTCCCAATCGGCTCATCGATGAAGTGACACCGGCGCGCCGTGCCCTCCCCGTCCACGGAGATGACCGACTCCCCTCCCCGGCACGCGCGGCCCAGGCTGGGATGCCGCACGTTGTTCACGGGAAACAACGGGTCCACGGCCGTGAAGCGCGCCACGTCCTCGGGCGAGTACGGCTCCTCCTGCCCGTCCTTCACCGCGTTGATCCACAGGTACGTGTCGTCGGACAGCTCACGGCGCAGCGCCTCCGCCTCCTCGGCGAAGCGCAGGAACCCCACCATGCCCGCGCTGTGCCGGACACCCAGCGCCGTCAGCGTCTCACACTGCGCCACGAAGCGACGGCGCTTCATCCACTCCGGATGGTACGTCGCCCAGATGCCGAGCTTCTCCGCGCGGCAGTCCTTCACCCAGTCCAGCTTGCACGACAGGTTCGTCTGCGCCGCCACGCGCTCCACATGCGGCAGATGCGTCAGCCGCGCCAGCGCCTGCTGATACCAGGGCCAGATGAGCGCCTCGCCCCACGGCGTGAAGAACACGGACACCGTGTCCCCCGTGCGCGCCTCCACCCACGCCAGGAACCGCTCCAGGTCCGCGCGGTCCTTCGCGAGCTCCTCGTCGGTGTGCTTCCACTTGCCGAAAGGACAGTACTCGCAGCCGTAGTTACAGCTCGACAGCGGCCCTCGGTAGAGCACGGTGAGCTTCATCGCCAGGAGTACTCCTGTGACAGCTCACGAACCCCCGTCGAGTGCAGCCAGGGGCCAATCAAATCCGAGAGCTCCACCCCCGAGGGCGTGAGCCGCAGCGCCTGTCCGTCCCGCCGCGCCAGCCCGTGCGCCTCCAGCTCCAGCAGCTCCGGGAAGTCCTCCAGCACGTCGGTGCAGAACTGCTCGTGGTACGTCGAGAAGTCCACGCCCTCCGCCAGCAGCGACAACAGCATGTACCGCCGCCGCCGCTCCTCACCGTCCAGGCGGAAGCCATACCCCACTTCGCCAAAGGACTCCGCCGTGCGCGCGCTGTACGACGCGATGATGGAGCGCACCTCGCGCGAGCCGACTGCGTACTCCGACGAGTAGTGCACCTGTCCCGTGTACGAGCGCGCCCCGCACCCCAGCCCCACCATGCCGTCCTCCTGGCAGCGATACACCGGGCCCCCCGCGTCCGGCGCATGGCTCGCGCGGAACATGCGCATGGACACCTGGGTGTAGCCCTGTGCCAGCAGGAACTCCCGGCCCGCGCGATACAGCGCGATTCGCAGGTCATCCCACGCGCGCGCCTTCTTCCCCAGGAAGGTGAGCGGACGCACGTAGAGCGGATAGAGGTAGATCTCCTCGGGCGTGAAGCGCAGCGCCTGCCGGATGGAGTACAGGAACGTCTCCACCGTCTGGCCCTCCATGCCGTAGATGAGGTCCAGGTTCAGCGTCGGAAACCCCGTCGAGCGGATGAGGTCCAGCGCCGCCTCCACCTGCGCCGTCTGCTGAGGCCGCTTCACCGCGGCCACCTCCGCCTCGATGAAGCTCTGCACGCCGATGCTCACCCGGTCCGTGCCCCGCGAACGCAGCGCCCGCAGCTTCTCCGCGTCCACCGTCTCCGGCGACACCTCCACCGAAACGGGGATGTGGTGCGGGTCCGCGCCCAGCACCTTCTCCGCCAGGTCGAAGACGCGATGCAGCCCCGCGACGTCCAGCAGCGTGGGCGTCCCTCCGCCCACCGCGAGCCGCGCGAAGCTCGCCGTGCCCAGCGCGGCCTTCACCCGGTGCGCCTCGCGCTCCAGCGCCCCGAGGTAGCCGTCCACCACGTCCTGCTTCGGCCCCGCCGCCGTGAAGAGATTGCAGAAGCCACAGCGCATCTCGCAGAAGGGGACGTGGAAGTAGAGGAACAGGGCATCGCGCCGCTCCTCGGCCCACACCGACTCCAGCGAGAGCGCTGGCGTGAAGGGCCGGTAGGCCGTCTTGTGCGGGTAGCCATAGAGGTACGCCACGTAAGGCGTCTCTCCCAGCATCTGCTCCAGGCGCGTCATGGTGAGGACTCTCACGACAGGGTGAACTCGGCGTAGGGCACCGTCCAGACGACGGGGTGACCCACGCGATGACCGTTATAGCCGTCCTCGCCGTAGGCCGTGCCGTGGTCCGAACAGACAATGCAGAAAGCCGGCCCCCGGCGCCGCAATGCGGCGAACAGGGGTGGAAGCTGACTGTCCACGTATTCCAGGGCTGCCGCGTGGGACGCGACGGAATCCTCGGAGGCCCCGGCCAGGTAGTGGCGGTTGGGCTGGTGCAGCGCGGAGACGTTGAGGAAGAGGAATACGCGCTGCTCTCGAGGAAGAGCCTCCAGGCGCTCGACGGCCAGGGACACCTGGTGCTCGGTGGAGCGAGGCTCGCGCACCCCCAACTCGGGGCCCCAGTGGCTCTCCGCGAAGAGGCCCGGCAGCACGTTGCCCAGGGGGTTGAGCTTGTTGAAGAAGCCCACGCCGCCGATGCACACGGTGTGGTAGCCGCGCGCCGACAGGCCCGTGACGAGGTCCGGCGCGTCGAGCACACAGGTGCCCTGCCCCGTCGTCTCACTGCCCTCGAAGCGCATGGAGAACAGCCGCGAGTGCCTGCCAGGGCGCGCGGGGGTGGGCAGGAAGCCGGCGAAGAACGCGTGGTGCGCGGCGTACGTGAAGCTCGCGGGCGAGTGGCGCTCCTCCCACTGTCCTCCCGGCATCAGCGCGGCGAGGTGGGGAATGCGTCCCTCGGTGGCCAGCCGTGTCGCCACGTCGTGGCGCAGGGTGTCCAGGGTGATGAAGAGCAGGTCGTGCGAGCCGACCACCGTGTTCATGTCCATTGCGAGAGCACTTCCACGAGAGCCTCGTGTCGCGAGGTGATGCGCTCCACCGTGAAGGTCGGTGGCGCCAGCGCGGCGGGCCACTCCCGTCCATGGGAGACCCAGCACGTGGCGAACCCCATCCGCGTGGCGCCGACGATGTCCCGCACCGGGTCATCCCCGATGTGGAGGACCTCCGACGGCTCGCGATTCACGTGCGCCAGCGCCGCCTTGAAGATGGCCGGGTCTGGCTTCTCCACGCCCACCTCGCTCGAATAGAAGCCCTCTGGAACGGAGTGGTAGAGGTCCGCGTGAAGCAGCTTCCTGCGCTGAGTGCCGGAGAAGCCATTGGAGACCACGACGACGGGCTGGCGCTTCGACAACTCCCGGAGCCAGACCGCCAGCTTCGGGTCTCCCACCACGAAGTCCGCGAGGTTCAACTGGAAGTCCGCCCAGAGCGCCTTCGCGTCGAGCCCCGTCTCGAACGTCTTCGTCACGTCGGAACAGAAGGCCTCCCTGTCGCGGCCTCCTCGCTCGTCGAAGGTCCGGAGCGTGACAAGGTCCTCGGCGCGACGGTGCTCGGGAAACACCTCGGGGAACCGGGCCATGAAGCGCTCGAAGTAGCGCCCGAAGGCGGCCTCGCGGTCGACCAGGGTGTCATCGACGTCGAAGAAGAGGGCCTTCGGCCGCACGGGCCCATACTTCCCGAAGGCCTTCGGCTTGTTCATCCACTTCTTGTCCTCGTAGTGGCGCTTGCGTCCCATGTCGGCGTCTCAGCTCGCGATGCGCGAGGCGCGGTCGTAGTCCAGCAGCGCCCCGAGGACTTCTTCCCGGGAGTCCGTCAGCAGCAGGTGCCGCGCGTACTCCTGTCCCTGCGCGAGCTGCGCCAGCAGGGGATAGACGGGGCGCGTCCGCGTCCAGAACTCGCGGCCCAGGAAGATCATCGGACTGATGACGCCCACGCTGTTGTAGTGGTTCTGGCAGGCATCCTGGAAGATTTCCTGGATGGTGCCGGCGCTTCCGGGTGCGTAGACGATTCCCCCTCGGGCGATGGTGAGCAGCCCGTCCTCGCGCACGCTGTTGGCGAAGTACTTGGCGATGTGCGTGGCGAAGGGGTTGGGCGGCTCGTGGCCGTAGTGCCACGTGGGGATGCCCAGGCTGGAGCAGGCGAAGACGTCCTTGGGCTCCAGCGGAAAGGCCTCGCGCACCTGGAAGGCCCGGCCCAGCCAATCCCGGTCCGTGTAGCTGGGGGCCTTGGAGAGGATGGCGAGCGCGCCGTCGAGTTCGGCCCCCGAACGCACCGCGAACCAGGCGCCCAGGTGAGTGGCCTCCATCGCTCCCGGACCGCCGCCGCTGACGAGGAAGAAGCCCGCGCGCGTCAGCTCCCGGGCCAGCATCGCCACCTCGCGATAGTCGGGCTGGCCGCGCTTCATGGAGTGTCCGCCCATGATGGCCACCACCTTCCGGGACGGCCCGGAGGCGGCGAGCAGGTCCTCCATCGCGTCCGTGACGGCGTGGTCATGCAGTCGCTGCGCGAGCGTCTCCAAGAGCGTGGGCGGCGTGCCACGGCCGTGAGCCTCCCAGTGTCGATAGATGCGTGCGTCGAGCGTGTCCTCGTACGTCTCCGGGCGCATCGGGTCGAAGCCGGCGTACAGCTCCTCGGGAGAGTAGAGGCCGCCCCGGTAGGGCTGGTACGGCACGCCGGTGATGGGAGGGAAGACGAGCGCCCCATGCGCGAGCGCGGCCTGCAGGGCGTCCTTCTCCAGCTCGCACCCCAGGAACACCGTCCCGGCGAGCGCCGCGGTGCTCAGCTCGCGCGTGTAGCGCCGCAGGTCCAGTCCCTGGATGACGACGTTGGCCAGGCTGCTGCCATCGCGAAGGTGCCGCTCGAAGGCCTCGGGAGTCTCTAGCTCAATCACCCGCGAAGGATTCCATGCCTCGGGGCCGGCTAGAAGAGGACAACCATGGTGCCCTGCGGCATTCGCTCATACAGCGCGGCGATATCGCGGGGGTGGAACACGACACAGCCCCAGGACAGCCGACCTCCGCTCTCCTCCAGGGACCACTCCCCTGCCCACCCGTGAAAGCCGATGCCGCTTCCCAGTCGAGTGGTGGCGTCCGTCGCCGCGCGGGCCTCCCAGGCCCGGACGATTCGCTCGCGCGTCTTCGCGGTGAGCCAGCCCTGCTTCACACCCCGGCTCGCGTCCCACGGGTTCGGGTAGTTCACCCGCAGCCAGTGGCCGCCGTAGAACGCGGCGTAGGGCCCGGGGATGTCCCCGCGCAGCGTCTGGACGATGAAGTACATGCCGACGGGCGTGCGGTTGTCTCCTCGCTGCTGCTTGGGCCCCGCTTCCTGGCCAAACCCCACCTCCACGCGGGCCCGCTCGACACCTCGCTCGTAGAGCCGGAGCTGGTTCCGCGCGTGGGAGATGAGCACCAGCACCGGCTCGCTCGCGGGTTGTGGCAGGCGGGAATGCTCGGCGGTGAAGCGCCGGGACTCGTCTGCGGACAGGAGGCTGCCGGTGTGCAGCGACACGGCGAGTCGCTCGGACGCGCCCACCTGGCCGAGCACCTGCCCCTTCGTGACGAGCGCGCCGGGACGAAGCGCCACGGACTTCAGCCCCGCGTACTCCGAGCGGGCACGAAGCAGCTCATGGTTTTCGTGATACAGATGTTCCAGCGTGACACTGTCACCTCGTGAGCCGACGGACACCACGCGACCCCGGGCCAGTGCTCGCACGTCGCTGCCCGGCCTGGCGCGCGCGACGTCTGGCCACGGCGCGAAGCCCTCCGCCGCCGCGTGCTCGGGCCGAAGATACGACTCGAAGACATCCGGGGTGGAGGCGGTCGCGACCTGGGCAAGGCCCACCCAGGCGAGGCACAGCAACGGGAACCAGGAGCGTGGCGCGGCGGAAGTCACTCGCGGTGGACACTCGGCGCTCGCGGACCGTTCCGTCAACTCCCGCGTTTCTTCCATGGCGGCGAGGTGGACGTCACTCGCGGGGACTCTCGACCCTTGGAGACCGCGCCATCCACTCGTGCGTTTCTCGCGGCGCGGCGCGGTGGACGTCGCTCGCGGGGGACTCTCGGCGCGTGGAGGGCCTTCCGTTGTTGCCGCCCACGTTCCTCCCCGCGAGCCTCCTCGCCAGCTCACGGGCTCAGCGCCGCGCCTCCAGTGCGCGAAGCGCGGCCTGGGCCTGGAGCAGCTCCGGTCGGGCATTGGCGGCGGCGGCGTCCTGGGCGGCGAGCTGGAGCTGCCTCGCAGCCTCCTCGCGCTCTCCCAGTCGCAGGTGGGCCCGCCCCAGCGCACAGCGCAGCAGTGACTTCAGCTTCCGGTCTCCGAGCATCCCCGCGAGCTGGAGGCCTCGCACCGCGTCCTCCTTCGCCAGCTCGGGCGCATCCGCCTGGCTGTGCAGCAGCGCGAGCCCATGGTGGGTGTACGCCATCCCGCCCCGGTCCCCCATGCGCGCCTTCAAGTCGAGCGCGAGCTGGAAGTAATGCACCGCCCGCTCCCTGTCTCCCGCGCGCGCATAGGCATCCCCCAGGTTGAACAGGGCCGTGGAGTGCTCCCACGTGTCCCCCGCGCGCTCCGTCCAGCGCAGCACCGCCGCGTACTCCGCCGTCGCCTGTCCGGGGCGCCCCTGCCCCATCAGCAGCGTCCCCATGGCCCGGTGCAGCGCCGCCTCCACACTCGCCCGCCCCGGACCCTCCTGGTACGGCGCCTGGAGCAACCTCGCCCGAGCACTCGCCAGGCGCGCCTCCGCCTCCTCGAAGCGCCCCAGCCCACACAGCGCGAGCGCACACAGCGCGTCCAACGAGGCCGTACAGACCAGCGCGTCCGGGCCCGCCGCGAGCTCCCCCACGGCCTGCCCCAGCGACACCACTTCCTCGTAGCGCTCCAGCGACAGCACCACCGCGGCCAGCTTGCGCAGACAGTGGAGGTGCTCGGGCGTCGCCAGCACCGCGCGAGGATCCTCGAGCGAGATGGCGATGCGCCAGGCGGACTCGGCCTCCGCTCGCTCTCCCGCCAGCCGATGCGCGTCCCCGATTCGCTCCCACAGCACACGGGACCACTGGCGCGCGGCGTCCAGCGACAGCGACGCGGCGACGTCCAGCGCGACGCGGTACACCCCCAGCGCCGCCGCCGGCTCCAACGCCGCGAGGTTCCACGCGGCGACCTCCAGCAGGTGCGGCAACGCGCGCTGGGGCACCTTCGCCGCGAGCCAGTGGCGCACCACCTCCGCGCAGGCCCGCCGCCGCGACTCCGCAGGCAGGGCCTCGTACGCCTCCGCCGCGCGCCGATGCAGCGCCAGCTCCTCCACGTCCGACGAAGTCACCTCAGGCGGCCCTGGTGGCCGAGCCCCCACCGCGTACCGCCCCCCCGAGACGGGCCTCAGCCAGCCCCCCGCCTCCAACCCCGCGAGCGCTCCGAAGCCACCGACGAGCGCCCCCAGTACCGACCGGGGAAAACAGGGCCCCAGCACCGCGCTCACGTGCAGCGCCTCGCGCCGGGCGGGTGACAACGCCTCGTGGCGCGCGGCCAGCACCGCCGGGCCCGACGAAGGAAGGGGCACCAGCGGGTGCTCCTCGTGGAACGCGAGCGCATGCAGCAGGTGCAGCGGATGGCCCGCGCCGACCTGGAGCAACGCGTCCCTGGGCCAGCCCGGACGCAGACGCGTCGCGACCAGCGCCTGGGCATCCTCCGGATTGAGCAGGCCCACCTCCAGCATCTCCGCGGTCGGCGGCACGAGCCCCGGGCCGCCCGTGCGCTCCAACACGAGCACGAGCACCGGCGCGTGCGCCAGCCGCGACACCAGCACCTCGACGAGCGCCCGGCTGAGCGGGTCCGCGTGCTGCCAGTCCTCCAGGATGAGGATGCGCGGTCCCCGGTGCGGCAGCAGCGCGTGGCAGAGCGCATCGAACAGCGCGATGCTCTCCGAGGAAAGGCTCGCGGGGATGCCCTGCCACTCGCGTCCCTCCAGGAAGTGCGCGACGCGCTCCGCCTCCGCGCTCGACATCCTCCCCACGCCCGCCACGGGCCGCAGGCCCCGCGTGGCCTCCAGCAGCTCCAGCAAGGGCCCCGCGGGAGTCCCCGGCAGCGCCAGGCCACTGCCCTCCCAGACCTCGAAGCGATTGGCCGTGAGCGACTCCACCAGCGCGTCCTTCAGGCGCGACTTGCCCATGCCCTCCGCGCCCACCAGCCAGACGGCGCGCCCCAGCCCCCTGCGGGCCTCCTCGGCGCACCACTTCAGCCGCTCCAGCAGCGCGGTCCGCCCCACGAGCGGCGGCTGACAGGCCCCCGTCCCCCACCGGCGAACCCCTTCAGCCAGGGACACCCGTGACGACACGCGCGGGCAGGTGGACAGGCCAGGGGAAAGTCGTGTCCCGCAGGCCAGGCACACGCCCGAAGACGAGGTCATGAGCACCTCCAGAGCCCGAACCTCTAACGCTCCCGGCCCCTCGCGCCTCTCGCGCCCAGGGGTTGTGCGTGTGTATTGAATTCGCCTGTGGCCCTGCCCTCCAAGCCACCGCACGCCTCCTCGGCGCTTCTGGGGGTGCGCTCAAACCCTCACAATCCGCGCCAATCCGCCACCAATGACAGACGTTTCCAGCCCCACCGCCCCAGCCCTCACCCGCAGTATGTTCCGCCCCGTTTCTTGGAGGGCAGGCAGGCGTGTCGAGAACTGTTGAATACGAAATAAATTTGGTCGATGGTTGTCTCCGTCGCAACGCGGCGAACCCCCGCCGTGACCTTGGAGAACCCCCCCAGCTGAAACCAGAAACCGGCCCGTCGTGAGATGGCCGCCGGACACACTCCCTGTCTGTCTGTTTTTGAATCCCCAGAGGTCCCTACATGAAGAAGTCTCTTCTGCTGGCTGGAGCACTGCTCGGCCTGAGCGCCACCGCTTGTGGTCCCCAGGACGACGTCACCGAGCTGGGCGAGGCCCCCGCCGGGCTGGATGCCACGGCGTTCGCCACGTCCGTCTCCGCCGCCGCGCTGACGGCCACGGGCTGTACGCAGCTCACGGCCGCGTCCGTCATCGCCAAGGGTCATGACGGCAACGTGCCGGCCAACACGATGGACGACAAGCTGGGCACCCGCTGGAGCTATCTCGGCAAGGGTGGATGGATCGACTACGACCTGGGCGCCAGCAAGTCCATCTCCGGCGTCACCATCGCCTGGCACGAAGGCACCACGCGGGCCAACACCTTCACGGTGTCCGTCTCGCCGGATGGCTACACGTACACGCAGGTGTTCAGCGGCACGAGCAGCAAGTCGTCCTCCGCGGAGACGTACTCGTTCAGCAAGGTCACCGCGCGCCGCGTGCGCATCACCTTCATGGGCAACACCATGAACGACTGGGCGTCCATCGCCGAGGCGCGGGCCTGCTCCGCCACGACCACGACACCGCCCCCGACGACGCCTCCCCCCACGGGCAGCAGCGTGGTGTGGGTGGGTGACTTCGAGACGAACAACATCAGCCAGTGGACGCGAGCGCAGATGGTGAGCGCGGACCGGCTGGCGATGGTGTCCTCGCCGAAGCGCCAGGGTGGCTACGCGCTCAAGGCCACGGTGAAGCGGGGCGACGACCCCATCAACTCCAGCGGCAACCGCAACGAGCTGGTGCGGATGACGCGCGAGCCGTCGGGCTCCGAGTACTACTACCGCTGGAGCACGATGTTCGACTCCACGTTCCCCAACGTGAACACGTGGCAGCTCTTCACCCAGTGGCACCAGGAGAGCGATACCGTGGGCGGCTCGCCCCCGGTGGAGTTCTACGTCTACGGCAACGAGGTCCGCCTCAACATCGGCGGCAACCCGGGCACCATCGTCTGGCGCGCCCCGCTGACGCGCGGCAAGTGGATGGACTTCATCTTCCACGTGCGCTGGTCCGCGGACTCGAAGGTGGGCTTCGTGGAGCTGTACCTCGACGGCAAGCTGGTGATGCCCAAGCGCTACATCGCGACCCAGTACTCCGGCCAGGTCAACTACCTGAAGATTGGCCTGTACCGGAATGACACCATCACCCAGACGGGCATCGTCTACCACGACGGCTGGCTGATGGCCCGGAAGCTCGAGGACGTGCTCAACCCCACGGCGGTCATCAAGGCCCCGTAGGCACGCCACGGCTGTACGGCACCCCACACCGTGCCCTCATCCGGGCCGGGGTCGCGTCCCCACGCGGCCTCGGCCCGGAGTAGTTTCCGGACATGCCCAACAGCCTGCGCGTCGTCCATGTCCAGGTCCACGTCAAGCCGGAGCACGTGGACGCCTTCCGCGAAGCCACCCTCGCCAACGCGCGAGCGAGCGCCCAGGAGCCCGGCATCGCCCGCTTCGACGTCATCCAGGACGCCGACGACGCGACGCGCTTCGTGCTCGTGGAGGTCTACCGGACGGCCCAGGCTCCCGCCGAACACAAGGAGACGGCCCACTACCTCACCTGGCGCGACACCGTGGCGCCGATGATGGCGGAGCCGCGCGCCAGCCGGAAGTTCGTCAACCTGTTCCCCGAAGACGCCGGGTGGTGACCTGAGTCCCACGGCCTTCGAGTTCGCCACCGCGACACGCATCGTCTTCGGCCCGGGCCGGCTGTCCGAGGCCCCTGAACTGGTGCGCTCGCTCGGCGGTCAGCGGGTGTTGCTCGTCACCGGGAAGGCCCCCGCGCGAGCGCGCGGCCTGAAGGCGTCGCTGGAGGCGCTCGGCCTCACCGTGGAGTCCTTCGCCGTGGAGGGAGAGCCCACGGTGGAGCTCGTGCGCCAGGGCCTGGGCATCCTCGGGGAGGCTCGCTGTGACGTCGTCGTGGCGATGGGCGGAGGCAGCGCGCTCGACGCGGGCAAGGCGCTCGCCGCGCTGGCGACACAGGGGGGAGATCCACTCGACTATCTGGAGGTCATCGGGCGGGGCCAGCCGCTCACCCGGGCGTCGCTGCCCTTCGTGGCCATTCCCACCACGGCGGGCACCGGTTCGGAGGTGACGCGCAACGCGGTGCTGGGCTCGAAGCAGGCCCAGGTGAAGGCGAGCCTGCGCGGGCCACAGCTGCTGCCGCGCGTGGCGCTCGTGGACCCGGACCTGCTCATCGGCGCGCCGCCCGCCGTCCTGGCCTCCAGCGGCATGGATGCGCTGTCCCAGCTCATCGAGCCCTTCCTCTCCGCGCGCGCCAACCCCCTCACCGACGCCCTGGCACGCGAGGGCCTGCGCCGCTCCGCGCGCTCGCTGCGTCGAGCCGTCCTGACGGAGCCGGACGCGGAGGCGCGCGAGGACCTGGCGCTGGCCAGCCTCTTCGGCGGCCTGTGCCTGGCGAACTCCGGGCTGGGCGCGGTGCACGGCTTCGCGGCGCCAGTGGGCGGCATGTTCGACGCGCCCCATGGCGCCGTCTGCGCGGCCCTGCTTCCCGCCGTGCTCGACGTCAACCTGCGCGCCCTTCGCGCTCGCGCACCGGAGCACCCCTCCCTGCTCCGCTTCCGTGAGCTGGCCGCGATGCTCACCGGCCGGCCCGATGCTCGCGAGGAGGACGCCCTCGCGTGGGTGGAGTCGCTGCGCGCCGAGCTCCAGATTCCCGGCCTCGCCACCTACGGGCTGACGCCCGCGCGACTGCCAGAGTTGGTGACGAAAGCGCGCGCCGCGAGCAGCATGAAGGCCAATCCGTTGACGCTCACCGAGGCGGAGCTGACGGAGATCGCCACCCGGTCCCTGTAGCGAGCCGCCCCACACCTTCGAGGAATGCCCATGGAAGACATCGAGCTTCAGACCCGTGAGGGAGCGATGGACGCGAAGCTGTTCCAGCCGGAGGGGCGCGGCCCGTGGCCCGCCGTCATCCTGCTGACGGACGCGCTGGGCATCCGCCCCGCCTTCGAGCACATGGCCCAACGACTCGCGGACGGCGGCTATGTCGTCCTGCTGCCGAACGTCTTCTACCGCGAGGGCCGCGCCGCGAGCCTCGACCTGAACGGCACTTTCGCGGACGAGGCGTTCCGCAAGCGCATCTACGCGCTCATCGCGACCCTGACGCCGGAGCGGCTGCGCGACGACGGCGCGGCACAGCTCGACTTCCTCTCGCGACTGCCCCAGGTGCGCGGCCCCAAGGTCGGCGTGGCCGGCTACTGCATGAGTGGCTCCATCGCCGTGCGCCTGGCCGCGGACTTTCCGGACACCATCGCCGCGGCGGTGTCCAACCATGGAGGCAGGCTGGCGACGGAGTCCCCGGACAGCGCCCACCTGCGCGTGGGTGACGTTCGCGGCGAGCTCGTGTTCGGCCACGCGGACCAGGACAGCTCCATGCCGGCCGACGCAATCCTTCGGCTGGAGACGGCACTGAAGAACGCGGGCGTCCGACACCAGTCCCGACTCCACGTCGGCGCGCGACACGGCTATGCGGTGGACGGCTCCGCCACCTACGACAAGGACGCCGCCGAGCAGCACTGGCGCGAGCTGTTCGACGTGTTCGGCCGCACCCTCTCCACCTGAGGGCGAGGGCCCCGGCTTGCGTTTGAAAGCGGCCGGCGTTATTCGTAGCGACATGGTTCTGGTCGTCAGTGCTCGTCGATTTAGCAGCCCCCCGGCTCCCTTTGGGTGTCGGGAGGGCGTGCCGCACTGAGCGCACGAACCTCTCGTTGGTGAAACGCCGTCAGGCGCGACGCCCACCCGAAGCCGCCGGGGGGGGCATCCGAGGCCGGCGGCGCCTGGCGGACTTCTCGCTCGGCGTGCCGGAGACCCTGCGTTTCCACCGCTTCCGAGAGGTTTCCATGTCGTCCCCTTCCGTCTCCATCCTCAGCGCCGAGGAGCTTCGGCGCGCGCTCTCCGTTCGTGACCTGACCGACCCTGCTTCCGGCCCGCATGCCCTGCAACGGCTGGTGGCCTCCGCGCTGGACGCCCTGCGCGCCGCCTGGGGCTGCGACGTCCTCATCCACCGACAGAGCCCCGTCGTCTCCATCGCCGACAACTACGACCGGCTCCACTACCCACCGGGCGGCGTGGCCCGGGACGCGCGCTACACGCGGTATGTCTGTGACACGGCCCTCTTGCGCTCACAGACGTCCGCCATGATTCCGGCCGTGCTGCGCAAGCTGGCGGCGTCCCCACCCGAGGACGTGCTGTTGGCCTGTCCAGGCCTCGTCTACCGCCGCGACTGCATCGACCGGCTGCACACCGGCGAGCCGCACCAGATGGACCTCTGGCGCGTGCGACGAGGACCGCCCCTCACCTCCGCGGACCTGCGACAGATGATTCACACCGTCGTGGGCGCGCTGCTGCCCGGGCGAGAGGTGCGGCTCACCGACGCCGTGCATCCGTACACGACGGACGGGCTCCAGGTGGATGTTCGCGAGGGGGAGGAGTGGGTGGAGATTGGCGAGTGCGGCCTGGCGCTGCCAGCGCTGCTCGCGGAGAGCGGCCTGGAGGCGGGCCCCGTCACCGGGCTCGCCATGGGGCTGGGGTTGGATCGCATCCTGATGTTGCGCAAGGGCCTGGATGACATCCGGCTCTTGCGCTCCACGGATGCGCGCATCTCCGCCCAGTTGTTGGACCTGGAACCCTACCGTCCGGTGTCGCTGATGCCGGCGGTGCGCAGGGACATGTCGCTCGTCATCGACGAGGGCCGGACGTCCGAGGAGCTGGGGGACGCGGTGCGCGCCGCGCTCGGCGAGCGGGCGGAGCTGGTGGAGAGCGTGGAGGTGGTGACGGAGACTCCGTACTCCGCGCTCCCTCCCAGCGCAGTGAAGCGCCTGGCCCTCCGTCCGGACCAGAAGAACGTGCTGCTGCGGGTGGTGCTGCGCGCGTTGGAGCGCACACTGACGCATGACGAGTGCAACGTCCTGCGCGATGACATCTACGCGGCGCTGCACCAGGGCACCACATGGGAGTGGGCCGCGCGACCCCACTGAAGGCCGCGCGGCGGAGGGCCGGACGCTCAGACCTTGTAGAGCAGGTCCATGTACTTCTTGAGCAAGTCGCTCACCAGGCCCCTGAAGGGGACGGCGGCCGCCATGCCGTAGACGGGCGCCATCGTCCCCTTCTCGCCCGGGTGGGCCTTCACGTGCTCCACCGCCTCGCGCAGGTCCGCGAGGAAGCGCTCGGCCACGCCCGGCTGCGCGTGCCGCAAGGTGACGCAGAGGTGCACGGCCGCGGGCTTGTGCAGGCCGTTGAGGCTCCACCCGCGCTCGCCCATCCGCTCCATCACCTTGAAGATGTCCAGCGTCTGCGAGCCGAAGGCGATGACGAACAGCGGGTCTCCCAGCACATGCAGCTCGGGGACGGAGCGGATGCCCTGCTTCAGGGTGTCCGCCGTCTCCAGGATGCGGCGCGTGGCCTCCATGTAGCCCTGCTCGCCCATGCTCACCAGCGACGCCCAGGCCACGGCGATGAGGGCGCCGGGGCGGCTGCCGGAGAAGGTGGGCGAGAAGTAGATGCCCCCGGGCCACTCGGTGGCGGTGAAGTACTGGTGCGAGCGCAGCGCCGTGCCCCGGTACAGCACCACCGACGAGCCCTTCGCCGCGTACCCGAACTTGTGCGTGTCCACGGACATGGACGTCACGCCCGGCAGCCGGAAGTCGAAGGGCGGCACCTGACGCCCCAGCGCGCGCGCGAAGGGCAGCACGAAGCCGCCCAGGCACGCGTCCGTGTGGAAGCCCAGGCGCTTCTTGCGCGCCAGCTCCGACAGCTCGGAGATGGGGTCGATGACGCCGTGGGGAAAGCCCGGCGCGGAGCCGATGAGGAGGATGGTGTTGCGGTTGAGGGCCTTGCGCGTCGCCGCCACGTCCGCGCGGTAGTCCGGCCCCACCGGCACACGCACCATCTTCACGCCGAAGTAGTGCGCCGCCTTGTCGAAGGCCGGGTGCGCGCTCGAGGGCGCCACCATCTCCGGCTTCGTGATTCCCTTCGTCTCCCGGGCCCAATCCCGGTACGTCTTCACCGCGAGCATGATGCTCTCGGTGCCACCCGAGGACATGGAGCCGCAGACGTGCTCGTCGGGCACGCGGCCCGCGTTGGCGGCATCGGCGCCCAGCATGCTCGCCGCCATGGCCACGACCTCCGCCTCGAACTTGGTGGCGCTGGGCCACAGGTCCGCGTGCAGCGGGTTGCTCTGCGAGTGCAGGGCGTAGACGCGGTTGAGGAAGTCGATGTGCTCCTGGTCACCGTTGTAGACGGCACCGGACACCTTGCCCTCCCGCCAGCGCTCCTCCTCCTGGGCCTCCAGCGCCTGGAGCTCGCGCAGCACCTCCTCGCGAGAGCGGCCCGTCACCGGCAGCCGCCCGAAGGCCGTCATCTTCCCCCGGTAGGGCTTGAGGCTCCCCTCCAGCTCGGACAGCAGCGTGTCGGTCTCCTTCGACAACAAGTCCCGCACCAGCGGCACGGCCTTGAGGTAGCGCTCGGCCGCCGACAGCAACCGGGGCGGGACGTGGTTCAGCAGCTTGAGCGACTTCGGGTCTGGCAGGGCCATCTTCACTCCTTGGCTTCAGGCGCTCCGGGCGCGATTGAGGCGCGCGAAGATGGCCTTGTTGCTCTTGTAGAGATTGACGAACTCGCGGAACAACTCGTCGTACATCGCCCGGTTCGCCGGGTCGGGCTCGAAGGTGCGAGCGATGGGGACGAGCGACGGAATCTCCTCCACCGTCAGCTCGCCCAGCGCCACCGCCGCCTGGAACGCGGCCCCGCGCGCGTTGGCGAGCACCGGCTCGTCCACCTGCTGAATCACCCGGTCCAACACGTCCGCGTGAATCTGGCACCACAGCGCGGACCTGGCGCCGCCACCGATGATGCGCAGCGAGTCCAGCCTCCGGCCGACGAACTGCTCCACGTAGGTGAACAGCCAGCGCGAGTTGTAGGCCACGCCCTCCATCACCGCCCGCACCAGGTGCGCACGGGTCGTCTTGAGGGATTGGTTGAAGAAGCCCCCGCGCAGGGACTTGTCGTCCACGGGGCTCCGCTCCCCGTTGAGCCAGGGCATGAAGATGAGCTTGTCGCTGCCCGCGGGCACCTTCCCCGCCTCGCGCTCCATCAGCCGGTACACCTCCGCGGAGTCCTCTTCCGCTCCGGGCCCGCCCCCCTGGCCATACAGGATGTTGTCCTTGAGGAAGGTGAGGCAGATGCCAGCGGACTCCTGCTCGTTGGCCAGCAGATAGCGCCCCGGCAGCGCGGAGGGGACGGAGGCCATCTGATGGAACAGGTCCGACTTCTTGTAGGGCACGTGGCAGCACAGCCAGGACGACGTGCCCACGCACAGGTGCGCCTCGTGGTCTCTCACCGCGCCGGAGCCCACCGCCGCCGCGAGGATGTCCGGCGCGCCCGTCACCACGCGCACGTCCTCGCTCAGCCCCAGCTCGTTCGCGGCCCGGGCGCTCAGCGGCCCCAGCACGCTCGCCGCGGGCACCAGGTCCGGCAGCTTGTCGCGGTGCAGGCCCACCATCTTCAAGAGCCGCTCGTCGTAGACGATGCGGTTCAGCGCGCGGTTGTCCGTCACCCAATGCAGGGTGATGGAGTCGAACGACGCCGCGAAGCGTCCGCTCAGCCGCAGGTTGAGCCAGTCCTTGGGCTCCAGGAACTTGTAGGCGTCGCGGTAGATGTCGGGGTGCTCGGCCTGGAGGTAGAGGATGTGGCCCACCGGGTCCTTGCCGGAGAGGCTGGGCACCCCGCCCGTCAGGCGAATCCACGTCAACAGCCGCGCCGCGCCGTAGCCTTCGATGGGAATGAGCCCGCCTGCCACGCGCCGGACGTGGGGGGCGCCGCGCGAGTCCATCCAGATGAGCGCCGGACGCAGGGGCTTGCCTTGCGCGTCCACGGCCACGGTGCCGGACCACTGGGAGCTGCAGTTGACGCTGACGATGTCACGCGCGGCCACCCGCCCCGACGCCAGCAGGCGACGCGTGCCCCGGACGACGGCGCTCCACCACGCCTCCGGGTCCTGCTCCGCGCCTCCATCGGGCAGGAGGTCGAGCGCCAGCGGCTCCACCTCGCCGCCGAGAATCCTTCCGCGAAGGGTGACGACGGCCAGCTTCACGGCCGAGGTGCCCAGGTCGATGGCCAGGATGGACTTCTCGCCTGCTTGGGACACTCGGCCCTCCGAGCCGGACTGCGTGATGCCGCCAACGCCGCGGCGCCGGGACTCTAGAAAGCGCGTCGCGCATCCCGCCATCCACAACTCACGGCAAGGGCGCTTTTCTGAACGCCTGGGCCCCGCGCGCGCCCGAGGTGCTAGCCTGCGCCGATTCCTGGGGGTGGCATGCGCCGGTTCTTCGTCAGCGCGCGGGAGCTGTGGCAACGGCACCCGGTGGCGCTCGGTCTCTCGGTGACCTTCACGCTCAGCCTGCTGCTGCGCTGGCTGTATCTGCAGTCCGCGCCGGACCGCGCGTGGCCCTTCTCCATCTTCTTCTACGGGGACGCGCGCTTCTTCCACACGTACGCGCTGGAGCACGTGCGCGGCACGGAAGGCCCCGCCACCCTGCCCTACCATCCGCCCCTGTTCCCCTGGCTCCTCGGGGTGCTGTACCGCGTGCTGGGGGAGCCCCAGGGCAATGCCTATCCATACAAGCTGTGCCTCGCCGCCCTGAGCGCGGCCACGGTGGCGCTGTCCTGGGCCTGGTGGCGCAAGCTGCTGGGCACCGCGTGGAGTCTGGTGGGCGCGGCCCTCTTCGCCTCCAGCTTCGGCTGGCTGGTGCTCTCCACGACGTACAGCAACGAGGTCCTCTACGCCTTCTTCCTGTCCGCCACGCTCGCGCTCGTCCTGCGGCACAAGGCGGGGCCGACCTGGGGCGGCGCCGCGCTCCTGGGCCTCGTCATGGGCCTGGGCTCGCTCACCCGCGCCGAGCACCTCTACCTGTGGCCCTTCCTGCTCGCGTGGGCCTGGCTCTACCGGGGCTCGACGCCGCTGCCCGCGCTCGCCATCCGCTGGGGCGCCGCGGTGCTCGTCTGTGGACTGGTGCTCGCGCCGTGGGCCGTGCGCAACGCGAAGGTGCTCGGCGAGCTGAACGCGAACACTCCGACGCTGGAGCCGCTGCCGGTGCTCGCGCCCGTCACCGCCTATGGCCCCATCAACTTCGCCATGGCGAACCACGCGCGCGCCACCGGCGGCTTCACTCCGGACTCCGTCAATCAGCTCGGCCAGGAAGGCCACCTGGACGTGGCCAATCCCGCGCAGCGCAAGCTCTTGCTGCATGGCTATGCGGTGGGCCTGGAGTGGATGCGCGAGCACCCCGCGGACGCCGCGCGCCTCTGGAGCACCAAGCTGTCGCGCTGGCTGGACGGCCTGAGCCTGGGCCTGGGCGCCTCCAACCTCCCCTCCGGCCTGAGCGGCGCGCGCGCCCCGGTGGACCTCTTCGTCCCCGAGGGCACGTGGCTGAAGTGGCCGCTGCTCGTGCTGCTCGTCGCGGGCGCCGCGCTGTCCCTCACCCGCCCCTGGCGCGAGCTCAGCCTGCTCACGCTGGTCGTCCTGCACCGCGCGCTCATCACCGTCGCCTTCTTCGGCTACACGCGCGGCCTGCTCACCATCTTCCCCGCACTGGTTCCGCTGCTGCTGCTGCCCCTCGTCGTCCTCACCGCGCGCCGCCCCGCACTGGCCACGCGCGTGCCCGCACTCGTGGTGGCCCTGCTGCTGCTGTTGTGGGTGGAGGCCGGCGCGCTGGCGCTCGGCGCGCCTCGAGGCTTCATGGCCAGCGGAAGCACGGACAGGACCAGCGGCAAGCTCATCCAGGATGACTGGGTGCGCATCTGGCCGCGCTAGCCCGCAACACCCTGTCAATAAAATTTTGGTGGCAGTGGCACACTTCCGCGCTCAGAGCCATGGTGGGATTTACTTACAGTGCGTTATGGCGTTGGCCAGTGAACACTTCGCGGCCTTGTTTTTCCTAGGGATCCAGTTTCGATTGGTAGCCGGGGAATAAGGCATATTCATTTTTTGGTGAGGCATCAGTAAGGCGTCTGCGGGCTCCGTCTTGGAGCCACCTCGGGTCCGCCCCTCGGGACCCCCTTAGAGGAGAACCGCATGCGCCACACCAAGGTGTCAGCAGCATGTCTTGCCTTGCTCATGTCAGCGACGAGCTGGGCGGTGCAACCCCCCGAACAGGGGCAGAGCGCCATCGCCAGCAAGGCGTTCTACAAGCCCGAGTTCTACCTGCCCATCCAGAACACACCGCTGGAGCAGGCGATGCGGACCATGGCCAAGGACACGGCCACGGGCTGGGATGACTTCTTCGCCCGCAACGGGAAGGACTTCCGCGTCCACATCGACCCTCGCACCGGCACCCCGTCGGGCATCGAGGGCTCCATTCCCCTCATCCCCGGCAAGGGCTTCCGCAACAACGTGACGCTGGACGGCGTGCGTGAGTCCATTGGCCGCTCCGTGGCGGCCGTGGACGAGTCCGTCATCGGCGACCTGGTCTTCAAGTTCATCGCGGACAACCAGGCCGCGTTCAACATCGACCTGATGCAGCTGGGCTCGCCCCGCATCACGGCGGTCAACGAGAACCTCTGGCAGGTCCACATCCAGCAGGTGGTCAATGGCCTGCCGGTGCGCCACGCGCGCATCGCCGCGACCATCAGCCACGGCAACCTCATCCTCATCGGCACCGAGGCGTGGGCCAACGTGGGCATCGACACGCGCCCGGCGCTCGCGCCGAACGACGCGCTGGTCGCGGGCAACGGCTTCGTCGGCCTGAACGCCAGCCCGCAGCAGCTCTGGCAGCAGCCCACGCTGGAGGTCGCCCCCATGGCGCCCCAGGGTGAGTCCTTTGCCGGCGCCGTGGGGACCGGCTACGAGCATCGCCTGGTCTACGCCTACGGCTTCCAGGACCCGGACGCCCACCAGCGCTGGAAGGTGACGGTGGACGCGCACTCGGGCGAGACGCTCGCCATCGAGGACGACAACCACTACTTCGACGCGCAGATCCAGGGCGGCATCTACCCGTCCACGAACATCGGCACCTGCGTGGACAACACGGTGTGCGGCACGATGAAGCCCAACTCGCCCATGCCCTGGGCGAACACGGGCCTGGCCTCGCCCAACAACTTCACGGATGGCGCGGGCATCTTCGCCTATAGCACTGGCACCGCCGCCACCACGCTGTCCGGCCGCTACGTCCGCGTGGCGGACACCTGCGGCGCGATCAACGTCAGCTCCACCACGGGCAACATCGCCATGGGCGGCGCGAACAACGACCACGACTGCATCACCGGCCAGGCGGGCAACTCCCCCGCGTCGCGCTCCAGCTTCTACGAGCTGAACAAGCTGGCCGAGCAGGCCCGCGGCTACCTGCCGGGCAACACCTGGCTGTCCACGCAGCTGCTCGCGAACGTCAACATCAACAGCACCTGCAACGCCTTCTGGAACGGCACGTCGGTCAACTTCTACCGCAGCGGCGGTGGCTGCCGGAACACCGGTGAGATTGGCGCCGTGTTCGACCACGAGTGGGGCCATGGCATGGATGACTTCGACTCGAACGGCGTGCTGTCGAACTCCAGCGAAGGCTACGCGGACATCGCGGCCATCTATCGTCTGCAGACGTCCTGCGTGGGCTACGGCTTCTTCCAGACCGGCAGCCGTGGCTGCGGTGTGACGCCGGACGGCACGGGGCAGAACCAGAACGAGTCGCAGGTCGGCACGCCGTGGTGCAACACCCGGTGCTCCGGCGTGCGTGACGCGGACTGGCAGGCGGCCACCTACGGCGGCGTGCCCGCGCCCCCGGCCACCCCGCAGAACTTCGTGTGCCCCAACTGCAGCTCCGGCACGGGCCCGTGCAGCCGTCAGGTTCACTGCGCCGCCTCGCCTGCCCGTCAGGCCGCCTGGGACCTGGTCAAGATCGACCTGGCTGGCGCGCCGTTCAACTACGACTCCAACACGGCGTTCATCGTCGGCAACAAGCTGTTCTACCAGGGCAGCGGCAACGTCGGCGCGTGGCACTCCTGTAACTGCACCGGCGGCACGTCCGACGGCTGCGGCTCCACCAACGGCTACATGCAGTGGCTGGCGGCGGACGACGACAACGGCAACCTGGCGGACGGCACGCCGCACATGACGGCCATCCACGCCGCGTTCAACCGTCACAACATCGCATGTAACACCACCCCCCCGGTGAACTCGGGTTGTTCGGCCGGCCCCACCGCGGCGCCCACGCACACCGCCACCCCGGGTGACGGTCAGATTGCCCTGAACTGGACGGCCTCCGCTGGCGCCAGCGAGTACTGGGTGATGAAGACCGAGGGCATGGGCTGCAACTTCGGCAAGGCGAAGGTCGCCACCGTCACGGGCACCACGTACACGGACTCCGAGGTCGCCAACGGCCGCGAGTACTGCTACTCCATCGTCCCCGCGTCCTCGAACGCGTGCTACGGCGCGGCGAGCGCGTGCTCGTGCGCCACGCCGGCCTGCACCGCGCCGGGCCTCGCCACCCTGTCCACCCCCAGCAACGGTGCCACCGGCGCGGAGCTGGCCGCGGTGCTCGACTGGGCGGACGTGTCTGGTGCCTCCACCTACGAGGTCCAGGTCTCCACCGACCCGACGTTCGCGACGGTGACGGCCTCGGCCAACTCGCTGGTCTCCAGCACGTGGACGGTGTCCCCGGCGCTGAACGTCAACACCACCTACTACTGGCGCGTGCGGGCGAACAACTCGTGCGGCGGCGTGGGGGCCTGGTCCACCGCGTTCAGCTACACCACGCGCGGCTGCACGCCGCTGTCGGCTCCGACGCTCGCGTCTCCGGCGGACGGCGCCACGGGCGTCGCGACGTCGGCGGCGCTGGACTGGTCCGACGTGCCGAGCGCGGCCAACTACGTGGTCGAAGTGGCCTCTGATTCGGCGTTCACCAACATCGTCCGGACGGGCACCGCCCTGTCGGCCAGCAACTGGACGGTGACTCCGGCTCTGACGAGCGCCACCACGTACTACTGGCGTGCCCGCGCGGCGGATGTCTGCGGTGCCAGCCCCAACAGCACCGTGCGCAGCTTCACCACCAGCACGGTCTGCACGCCCGCGGTGGCCACGTTCAACACCACGCTCCAGGCTCCGACCTGCGGCAACGTGTGCGGTTGCGACACCGGCACCACGCTGGTCAACGGCCGCGGCACGCTGTCTGGCGGCGCCGAGCTGAACCAGCCGAACACCATCAACGACTCGTGCGCGGACGGCGTCTCCGGCGTCTACCACACCGATGAGAGCATCGACCGGGTGGTCATCAAGACGACGGACCAGGGCGCGTTCGCCACGGGCAAGCAGGTGACGGTGGAAGTCACCGTGTGGTGCTGGGGGACGACGGACTTCTTCGACCTCTACTACACGACGAACGCGTCGGCTCCGTCCTGGACGGCGCTGACCACCAACGTGGCCTGCACCGCGGGGGGGGTCGCGAGGACCTTCACTCACACGTTCAACCTGGGTGCCACGGCGGGCACGCACGCCATCCGTCCGCAGTTCCGCTTCAACGGGACGGCGAGCGCGTGCACCAGCGGCTCCTACAACGATCGTGACGACCTGGTGTTCTCGGTCGGCACGTCCGTGGCCGCGGCGGACAGCGGCAAGTCCGTCACGTCGCAGGGCCGCTCGGCCCCCGCGGGCCGCTGAAGCCCGGCGCCACGCCTCCACGCTTCCCAGGTCGGAGGTGCGGCGCTGACGTCAGCCTGAGCTGAACGAGAAGGGCTTCCGGGACACACTCCGGGAGCCCTTCTTCACGTCCGGGCGCCACGCCGCTCAGTGGCGGTCGCTCTCCGAAGGCGGCCCCCCGTGCTCGGACGTGTCGTCCATGGGGCCCGCGAACAGCAGCCCCTCCTCCACCGCGCCCCGCCCCGCCTGTCGCCGGGCATTCTCGCGGCGGTGGACGCGCCTCCAGTTCAGTTGCCGCGCCCGGAGCAGCTCCTGGACGAGCACCTGCGCGGCGGCGGCCAGGGGCACTGCGACGACCGCGCCCAGGAGGCCCGCGAGCGCGCCGCCACAGAGCACGACGATGGAGATGAGCAGCGGGTTCATCCGGATGGCCCGGCGCTGCACCATGGGGCCCAGCACGTTGGACTCAATCTGCTGGTAGACCATGAAGACGACCAGCGCGATGACGGCCGCGCGCAGCCCCACCGTGGCCAGCGTCGTGAGGCTCACCAGCACGGCGCTGATGACACTGCCGATATAGGGAATGACCCCCAGCACCATCACCGCCAGCCCCAGGGCCAGGAAGAAGGGCACGCCCTGGACGAGCGCGACAGTGGCGGCCACGGTGCCGCCGATGGTCATCACCAGCAGCGTGCCGGCGACGTAGTTGCTCACCGCGGCGCGCATGCGCTCCACCAGCCCGCGCACGTGGTGCCTCCGGCGTGGCACCACCCACTGGAGGATGCTCTCGTAGAGTTCCTTGCCGAACAGCAGGCTGAAGACGGAGAGGGCCACCACGGTGATGCCCGCAGCCAGCAGTCCCAGGGTGGAGGAAAGGACCCCGACGGCACGACCCGCCAGGTCCATCGGCTCGAAGCGCAGCAGCTCCTCGGGATGCATCTCGAAGCCGTAGCGAGCTCCCAGCTCCCTCACCCATTGGGATTCGGAGAGCCGCTGCAGCAGCCCCGGCATCGCCTGGACCAGGCCCTCAATCTGCTGGACGAGCGCGGGCACCAGCGTGCCCACCAGCACGCCCACCAACCCCAGGAGCACCAGCGCCACCACGGCCACGCCCAACCCTCGCTTCAGGCCCCACCGCTCCAGCCGGCGCACCAGCGGATCCAACGCGAGGGAGAGCAGCAGCACGACGGCCAGGAGCGTGAACAGCGGATACAGCCGTCGGAGCACCAGCCAGCAGATCGCCAGGAGCAGCACCTGCAGCCCCACGGCCCACACCGTGCGGGCGGGAACGTAGACCGGCAGTTGGCGACTGGAGTCCTTCATGAGCGACAAGGTAGGAAGTGATGCGCCGCCAGTCAGGCCCCCTCGCGTGCGAGCCTGACAAGCTCCGCACATGAGAGCGGCCTGTCGGGCTCGCGGCGGATGGCCGTCCCCCCGTGGGGCAGCCGAGCGGCCAGGCCCCTCTGCGCCAGCTGACTCCACGGGGCGGGCAGCGGCGCTCCGAATCGAACCCGTGCGATGGGGGTGCAGGCGCCCCACCCTTTTGTTCGACGAGGTGGGGACACAACTGGACCACGCCCTTGTCCGATAATCTTCAAGCAGGTCTGGAATCGCCACGCCACGAGGAGGGCGACACGATGTGGATTGAAGCCATCGTCATGCCCCGGGAGCAGCCCACTGCGTCCCGGCCGTCCTCTCGTCAGGGTGGCAAGCGTCCAGCCGCGTCCGCGCCCGCCAGGAGTCGAGCGGCGGTGCATCGGCAAGCGGGCGAGGAGAGCCAGCAGTTCCGCGACACGGTGCTGGGCTTCCTGCGGGCGCGGGAGTTGATGAGCGCCGTGCGCTGGGTAAGCGAGCCGGGGTTGTTTCCCCTGGTGACGCTGCACTGCACGCGCGGCGTGCTGGAGCAACTTCGCAAGGAGCCGGGGTTCGAGGCGGGGTTGTCCATGCCGTTGGAGTTGATGACCTGAGCACTGACGTCCGCCGGGAACGTCCCTAGGTTTCCCTTGGGAAACATGGGCGGGCCCGGGGCGTGTGGGGCGCGCGGCGCTCCTCCCTCCTCTGGCTCGCGGAGGGAAACATCATGAGCGAGTTCATCATCAAGCGATTCTCGACACCCGATGAGCGCCGGCCGTTCGAGGCGCACGGGCATGCGGACGTTCTCCAGTTCGACGGAGGGCGCACGGTGGGGATGGGCGTCTTCGAGCCCGGCTGGAAGTGGTCCCAGGACGTCAAGCCCATCGCCGGCACGGAGAGCTGCCAGGTGGCCCACTCCATCTACGTCGTCAGCGGGAGGATGGTGGTGAAGATGGATGACGGGGACCAGAACGAGATGGGTCCTGGGGACGTGGCCATCATCCCACCGGGACACGACGCGTGGGTCATCGGCAACGAGCCCTGCCTCTGCGTCGACTTCGAGGGCATGGCGGAGTACGCGCAGCGAGAGGCCGCGAAGTCGACCCGGCCCGGCATGACGCCCGAGTCGGCGCCTGGCCTTCACTGAGTGAAGGGCCTCGGAGGGCGCACGCACGGCACCTGGTGCCTGGGCCCTCCGCGTGAAGGAAGCGGCCCCGGTCCGTCTACAGCCGGGGGTCCACCGGCTCGCTCTCCAGCGCGAGCACGCTGAAGACACACTCGTGGACGCGCCGCAGCGGCTCCTTCCGGACGAAGCGCTCCAGTGCCTCCACCCCCAACGCCAGCTCCCGCAACGCCAGCGAGCGCTTCGTGGACACCCCTCGCTTGCGCAGACGCTCCAGGTGCTCCGGCGCGGTGTACTCCGGACCGTAGATGATGCGCAGGTAGTCCGGGCCCCGGCACTTGATGGCCGGCTGGAGGACTCCCTTCTGGCCTCGGGCCACGTACGCGAGGGGCTTCACCACCATGCCCTCCCCGCCTCGCGAGGTCAGCGACTCCCACCAGCGCGTCGCGTCCTCGACGGCCCGCGCGTCACTCAGTGACACCACGCGATGGGACGTCGCCATGAGCCAATCCGGGTCCGCGCGACACACCTTCGCCAGCGTCTCCAGGTGCCACACGCGGGCTCTTGTGCAGCAGGGAGCCCAGGTCTGTCGCGGGGGAATGGGTCGTCGAGAGTGGCAGGAGCATTCAGTGCCAGACCCGGGTCGAGGCGATGAGCGTGTCGAGGTCGATGCGAAAGGCGCGAGTGCCTTCTCCACCGTAGAGCCAGGGACCGCGCCCGCACATCCAGGTCGGCTGCCACCGGGTACCGTCCGGGTCCACGAAGACGAAGGTGCCCGCCGGAGTCAGCGCCTCCTCGCGGCCACCGTGCAGGACGAACAACTCGAAGGTGGAGCGCGCCGAATAGGAGCCTCCGAACAACACGTGCGTCGCCCCCACGGCGAGCGCGCTCGCCCCTGTGACAGGCGTCTTCCAGACAGCGGGCTGGCCCTCCGTGCGCAGGCGGACCAGGGGAAAGTCCGTGTAGAAGTACAGCCACATCTCGTCATTGGAGGCGACGTTGAGCGCGTAGCAGTCGACGATGACATCGGTGCCCACGGCCTTCGCGTCGTACTCACTGAGGCGCTGGCCCCGCGCATCGAAGAGGACCAACCCGCTTCGTCCAATCGGCTCGCTGTCGATATCCCCGCGCCCCCACCCTCGATTGCCGAGCACGCCTTCGTCGAAGTAGCTCACCCACAGGCGCCCGTCGGCGGTGGCCTGCACGTCCTGGATGCCATCGCCGAGGGTGAGTTCACGCGTCACACGCCCGTCGCGGGAATAGACCACCGCGTTGCGTTCGTGCGCGTCCTTGTCGAGGTAGCCGCAACGGCCGCCCACCAGCAGCAGCTCGCCCTCCGGCAGGGGCTGCACGAAATGGAAGTTGCGTCGGTTGGGCGGCAAGCGGACGCACTCGGGCGGAGCATCCGGCGAAGAGAAGCGCAGGACCTCGTAGGTCTGCGGCACATCCGCCAGCGACTTCGCGAAGGATGGGAGGCCCGGTGCGACCTTCTCCCGGTCATCCCGTTCTCCCTCCAGGGCCAGGAGCCACAGGTCGAAGTCGGGTCCGACGCCTTGGGCCATCAACTCCCGACCCGAGAGGGCCTCGGAAAAGTCGACGAAACACGGCACCTCGAGATGCGTCAACTCACGCTCGGTCATGGGTTTTCTTTCGCGCAGGGAGCCGAGGGGCCAGCTCCAGGAACCGTGTGCTGGGGGGCCGGTTTCGAGGCGTCGGACGCCGGGCGCGGAGACGACCTGACGCCCTCCCCCATCAACCCACCCGCATGCGCGACGGGCTCCTGCGCTAGGATTCCAGGCCCCCCCGCGCGCTTCGTTCCCTGCTTCGGAGTCCTTCATGTTGTCGCATCGCGCAGTCGCGCCGCTGCTCGTCCTTTTCCTGTTCACCGCCTGCTCGGATTCCGACCCCACACCCGGGCCCGTGGACAGCGGAACCAAGACGGATGCCGGCCCTGGTCACGACGGAGACCCTGACGGTGGCCCACCCCTGGATGGTGGCCCCGACACGGATGCGGGCCCCACGCTCGACGGTGGCCCCGACACGGATGGCGGCTTCACTCCAGACAGCGGCCCCGACACGGATGGCGGCTTCACTCCAGACAGCGGCCCCGACCTGGATGGTGGGTTCGTTCCGGACGCGGGCCCCGACACGGACGGTGGCTCGACCACGCCTCCCGTCGTCCTCACGGAGACCCTGGCGGACACATACACGGGTGATCCCTACTCGCTCGCCCTGTCTGCGAGCGGTGGACTCGCGCCCCTGACCTGGGACGTCACCGCCGGAGCACTGCCCGCGGGCCTCACGCTCGGCACCAACGGCTCCCTCGCCGGCACACCCTCGGCGGCCGGTGATGCGACCTTCACCGTGCGCGTGCGGGACGCCTCGGGCGCGAGCGACACCGCCGACCTCGCCCTCTCCGTCTACGCGCGTCCTCGCATCGTGCAGTTCCAGCTCTCATCCCATGAAGTCGGCGAGAGCGTCTCGCTCACGCTGACCGTCGTCGGCGGCAAGGCCCCCATCACCTTCGCGCGCGTGGGAGACCTGCCGCCCGGCCTGACGCTGTCGGCGCAGGGACTCCTCCAGGGAACCTTCACCGAGGCGGGCCAGTTCAGCTTCGTCGTCTCGGCGACGGACGCCAATGGAAGGCAGGCGCAGTATGCCACCCAGCTCACCGTCCTCACCGCCTTCAGCGTCACCACCGCTTCACTGCCCGGAGCCACCCGGGATGCGGCCTACCAATCCGCCCTCGCGGCCACCGGAGGCGTCGAGCCCCTGAGCTGGGCCGTCACGATGGGCGCGCTGCCAGATGGCCTCACGCTGTCCTCGGAGGGTGTCCTCTCCGGGACGCCCACCGTGCAGGGAACGTTCGACCTCATCGTCACGGCGACGGACTCCACGGACCGCACGGCTTCGCGGAGCCTGGTGCTGACCATCTCCAGCTTCAGCCCGCCGGTCTTCAAGGTGGGCCACTACAACCTCACCTATTTCGGCTCCGACACGCAGGGTCCCGTGAACTCGACGTCGCAGGGCGGCGCGCTGGATGACCTGCAGATTGCCTCCGCGCGCGACGTCATGCTCCAGGCGGGCGCCAACCTGTGGGGCATGGTGGAGATGGTCGACGTCGTCGACTTCGACACCCTCAAGGCCCAGCTCCCGGGCTTCAGCGGCTTTCTCTCCAACAACGCCAACTACGTCACGGGCAGCACCTCTCCGTACGGCGGCACCACGCAGAAGCTGGGCATCCTCTACGACAGCACGCTCACCTTCCAGAGCGCGGAGCTGCTCCGCGTGGGCAGCGAGAGCGACTTCGGAAACCGCCCGCCCCTGCGCGTGAACTTCACCACCGAAATCCAGGGCACGCAGACGCCGCTCGTCGTCATCGTGGTCCACATGCGCGCGGAGAACGGCGTCGACACCAGCCCCCGCGCCGCCCGTGAGCGCGCGAGCGCCGCGCTGAAGGAGTACCTGGACCAGAACCTGTCCAACGAGCACGTGCTCGTCCTGGGCGACTGGAACGACGACGTGGACGAGTCCATCACCCTGGACCCCGGCACCCAGCAGCCCATGCTCACGCCGTACCAGAACTTCGTGTCGGACCCGAACGGCTACACCTTCATCACCCGTGAGCTGTCGCTGGCGGGCGACGACACGTCCATCGGCTTCGAGAACATGGTGGACCACACGCTGGCCAGCAACGAGGTGGCCGCCCGCTATGTCCCGAGCTCCGCCGAGGTCATCTACGCGGACGAGTGGGTGCCCGACTACTTGAACACCTTGAGCGACCACCGCCCTGTCGTCAGCACGTATGCGTTCAGCTCCGCGACGGAGCCGTTCGTGCGGCTCAAGGACCCCCACGGAGGCACCTTCCTCGCCGGCTCCGTGCTCCACATCCGGTGGCATGCATGGGGTGTCGGTGACGTGCGCGTGGAGGCCACCACCGATGGTGGCACGACGTGGAGCGTGCTGGCCGCCTCGGTGCCCGCCGTCCAGGGCAGTCATGCGTGGACGCTGCCCGCCCTCTCCTCCACGAACACGCTCGTGCGGGTGGTGGACACGTCGAATGCCACCCTCTTCGACGAGAGCGACGCGCCGGTGACCATCGTCCAGGGCGCCGGCCGCGTCATCATCAACGAGGTGCTCGCCAACGAGCCCGCCGTCAACGGCAACAACAACCCCGCCTACGAGTTCGTGGAGCTGGTCAACGTCGGCGCCGTCGCCGTGGATATCTCGGGATGGAGCGTGTGGGACTCCGCCCTCTCGCGCCACGTCTTCCCGGCCGGAACCACGCTGGGCTCGGGCAAGGCCGTGGTCGTCTTCGGAGGGACCGCGGGCATCCCTGCGGGCAGGACGAACGCGGTGAGAGCCTCCAGTGGAGCGCTCGGACTGAGCAACGATGGCGACACCGTGCGCTTGCGCAAGGCGGACAACACCGACGTGGACACGTACAGCTACGTCTCTCCCGCTGACAATGTGTCCGACAACCGCTCCCCGGATGCGGACCCGAACGGGGCCTTCGTGCGGCACACGTCGCTGCCCTCCGGCCTCAGCTCGTCCCCGGGGTTGCGCGCGGACGGCACCGCGTTCTGACGCACCGCGAAGGCGCTCGGGAATCCCCGGGCGCTCTCGCATCCTGGCTACACGAACGGTGCGGGGAGGAGTAGGAAGCGGGGCATGCGCACCCTGCTCTCCTCCGTGCTGCTCTGCCTGTTGGTGACTCCCTCGCTCGGCTCCGCCCAGACCGAGCGCACCCGCCCCCGCGCCAGGAACCTGGGCATCACCTTCGGTGGCCAGTCAGGTCCGCTCGGCGCCATCACCGATGTGCCCGGCGTGGAGGTGGGCCATACGACGCTCATCTCCGGCGAGGGGCGCATCGAGCCCGGAAAGGGCCCCATGCGCACCGGTGTCACGGCGGTGCTGCCCCGTGGCAGGGACGGCGTCGCGGAGCCGGTGTTCGCCGCCATCTACGCCCTCAATGGCAACGGTGAGATGACAGGCACCCATTGGATTCAGGAGTCCGGTGAACTCAATGGCCCGGTGATGATTACCAACACCAACGACATCGGCGCGGTGCGCGAGGGCGTCATCTCCTGGGCGATGGGCAAGGACCTCGCGTGGGACCTGGGGCTGCCCGTGGTGGCGGAGACTTGGGACGGGATGCTGAACGACCTCTATGGCTTCCACGTCAAGCCGTCGCACGCCATCCAGGCACTCGAGTCCGCACGCCCGGGCCCCATGCTGGAGGGCTCCGTCGGAGGCGGCACCGGCATGGTGTGCCACGGCTTCAAGGGCGGTATCGGCACCGCCTCGCGCAAGCTGCCGGAGTCCGCGGGCGGCTACACCCTGGGCGTGCTGGTGCAGTGCAACTACGGCTCGCGACGCCTCTTCTCCGTCGAAGGGGTTCCCGTCGGCGAGGAACTGGCGGACCACAAGCCCTGCTATCTCGGCACGCAGAAGCCCGGCAGCCCGATGATGAGCTCCCTGACGTCCTGCGGCGCCACCGGCGGTCCGCCCGCGGTGCCCACTCCCTTCGAGGGCGCGGGCTCCATCATCATCATCGTCGCGACGGATGCCCCCCTGCTGCCCCACCAGCTCGGACGGCTCGCGCGGCGCGTGCCGCTGGGCATCGCGAAGATGGGCGGACTGGGTGAGAACTACTCGGGAGACATCTTCCTCGCGTTCTCCACGCAGAGCCTCAAGCCCGCGGCCCAGGAGCGTCCCGCCAACGTCGCGGTGCTCAGCAACGACAGACTCAATCCCCTCTTCGAGGCCACGGTCCAGGCCACACAGGAAGCCATCCTCAACGCGATGCTCGCCTCCGACACCATGACGGGCGCGGACAACATCCGCGTCTACGGCCTGCCCCCGGACGGACTGGTGAAGGCCCTGAAGAAATACGGACGGCTCACGCCCGCGCCCAAATCCAAGCGGCCCCCGGCAGGCAAATCCGGCCGATGAGTCCAGGCCCGAGACAGGAGTGTGCTCGGAGGTGCGCGCGAAACATTCAAGACAGGCGGACGGCCGAGCCTCGGCCTCTGTGAAACGGAACACTGTCATCTGTCGACACGTCGGTTGGGCGTGACGACGTCGTGACGTCCGTGATTAAGAAACGAGGATGCGCTTCTCCTTCTTCGCGACGCCCACCACCCTGAAGAAGCTCAACTCCCCCGAGCTGCCAAAAGTCCTCCTCGCTGGAGGATTTAACGGTTACTGGAACTTCGGGGACATCCTCATGCTGCAAGGGGTTGTCCGCTGGCACCGCGCGCGCCAGGAGTCAGCGGTCGTCGCCTCCCTGCATGAGCTGGGCAGGGTGACGGACCCGCAGTCCCTGAAACAACTTCCCGCGGTGCTCGGCACGGAGGACTTCGTCTTCTTCTCGGGCGCGCCCTGGGAGGAGGCGGACCGCTCGGCGAGGAGCCTGGGGTTGGAGCCCGTGTCCCCGCTCCTGCTTCGGGGGCCCTGCCGCCTGCACGTCTATGGCGGCGGGTACTTCAACGGGCGCTGGGGGGACTCCATGCTGGAGCTCATCGAGACGGTGCTCCGCGCGTGGCTGCCGGGCCACTACGTCCTGTCGGGACTCCAGGTGGGGCCGGAGTTCGCCAGCCGCCTCGCGGCGCATGCGCGGCAGTGGCAGCCGGCGCTCGTCGGTTGCAGGGATCCGGAGTCCACCGAGGCCCTCGTCGCTTGCGGCCTGGAAGCGCGCCTGTCTGGAGACGACGCGCTGGAGGAGTTGGATCGCGCGGGCGCGCAGGCCTCACGCGGCGAACCCCGCACGCCTGGCGCCGGACGCTTCGCGCTGCACATGAACCTCTCCACGTATGTCTACACGAACGTGGGAGAGGACCCGGCGCTGATGCCCACGCCCACCACGTTGATGAACGGGCAGCTCCAGGCGCTGCGGGCGCACTTCGGAGAGGACGCCTCGCCCGTCGTCCTCAACGCGTACATCGATGAGCGGCCCGTGGTGGAGGACAGCGTCGCGGCCATGCGCAAGACGTCCTTCCCGGAGTACTTCCCTCGCGCGGACGTCATCGACCTGGTGGGCCTGCTCTTCCAGGGACGACTGCATCAAGCCGTCGAGCAGATCCAGCAGGGCGAGGTGCTCTTCGCCTCGTCCTACCACGTCACGTTGCTGGGCAAGGTCGCCGGAGTGCCCACCCACCTGTTCGCCTTCAACGACTACTACCGCCAGAAGAAGGCGGGGCTCGCCGAGACGGAGGGTTCGCTCGCGGAGTTCCTCTCAAGCGACTGGAGCCAGTCCCTGGCCCGAGGCACGGAGTACATCGAAAGCCAGCGGGCGCTGCGCCGCGAGTGGCTGGAGCGACTGGCGGTCAGCCTGGAGCTGCCAACGCCGGACGTGAGCTGGGTGTCGCGCGCGTCCCTGTGGATGGAGGACCTGCGCCAGGAGCTCCAGCAAGCGCGGCTCCAGCGGGCCGAGGATGCCCGGGCGGCCCAGGCCGCCGCGAGGGAAGCGGAGATGCGCCACCAGGCGCTGCTCGAGCGCGGCGAGGCCACGGAGTCCCGGCTGCGGGAGCTGGAGCAGCAGCGCACGCGGTGGGAGGCGGAGCAGTTGGAGCTGCACACCCTGCGGGCACGGCTCGCCGCGCGCGAGGAGGAGCGGGAGGAGCTGTTCTCCCTGCGTGAGCAGCTCGCCGCGCGCGAGCAGGAGCTGCGCGCCTTCGCGGAGCGGGAGGAGGAGCTGCGGGCCAGCTACGAGGCCCTGCTCACCACCGAGCCCCCGCTGCGCCACCGGCTGGTGGACGACCTGAATGACCGCCTCATCAAGGCCGGTGGCCCGCGCGCCCACCGCGCCATCAAACAACTGGTGCGGGCCACGGTGAAGCGCGGCAAGTAGCTACGGCGCCGGTGCGTGGGACGAAGCCCCCTTCTTCCCGGCGGGGGGCTGCTGTCCCGCCACCCACGCGTCGACCTTGCGCTCGAGCACGTCCAGCGGCAGCGAGCCCCCGAGCAGCACCACGTCGTGGAACTCGCGCACGTCGAAGCGCGAGCCCAGCGCCTGCTCGGCGCGCGTGCGCAGCTCCTGAATCTTGAGCTGCCCCACCTTGTACGCGAGCGCCTGCCCGGGCCAGGCGATGTAGCGGTCCACCTCGTTGGTGATGTCCAACGCCTGGCGGGGCGCGTTCTCCATGAAGTAGTCGAGGGCCTGCTGGCGCGTCCACTGCTTCACATGCATGCCGGTGTCCACGACGAGGCGGACGGCGCGCCACATGTCATAGGAGAGCTGGCCGAACTTGTCGTAGGGGTCCACGTAGAGGCCCAGCTCGTCCCCCAGCGTCTCGCAGTACAGCGCCCAGCCCTCGCCATAGGCCACGTAGTAGCCGTAGCGACGGAACTCAGGCAGCCCCAGTTGCTCGGTGGCCAGGGCCGTCTGGAGGTGATGTCCGGGCACCGCCTCGTGCAGCGTGAGGGGCACCATCTCCCAGAGCGGGCGCGTCTCCGGACGGTAGAGGTTCACCAGGTACGTGCCGGGACGCGAGCCGTCCGAGGCCGCCGGGTAATAGAAGCCCGTCGTCACGTCGGGGGCCATGGCCTCCGGTGTCGCCTCCACCGCGTAGGGCTGGCGCGGCAGCGTCTTGAACAGGCGCACCAGCAGCGGGTCAATCCGCTTGGACAGGGCCCGGTAGCGCATCAGCAGCTCGTCGCCGGTGCGGGCGTAGAAGCGCGGGTCCGTGCGCAGGAACTGGAAGAACTCCGCGAGCGAGCCCTGGAAGCCCGTCCGCTTCATGATGGCCTCCATCTCCCCTCGGATGCGCTTCACCTCCGCCAACCCCTGGGTGTGGATCTGCTCCGGCGTCAGCGCGGTGGTCGTGTACTTGCGCGCGAAGAAGCCATACATCTCCACGCCGTCCTGAAGCTGCCAGACGCCCACGGCCTCGGGCGCGCCCGGGAGGTACTCGGCGGTGAGGAACTGGTGGAAGCGCCGCAGCGCGGGCACCACGCCCTCGCGCACGGCCTTCCGGCCCGCCTCCGCCAGACGCTGCTGCTCCGTGGCGGGGAGCTTCTCGGGGAAGCGCAGGAAGGGGCTGTAGAAGCCGCTCTTCGTCGGGTCCTCCACGAGCTGCCGCTCTATTTGAGGCGGGATGCGCTGGAGGATGACTCGCGGATGCACCTTCTTCTGGCGCAGACCCTCGCGCATCAGCGCCACCACCTGGTCCACATAGGTGCCGAAGCCCTGGAGCCGGACGAGCCAGTCCTCGTAGTCCTTCACCGTCTCGAAGCGCAGCGTGTCCGCGAGCTGGTAGGCCGTCTGCACGCCAGGGGGCTGCTTGATGCCCTCGGGGATGCCTCCCATCTGATTCGTGGGCAGCAGATACCAGCCGAAGCGGTGCTCCTCCACCCACGTCTCGTGGTCCCTGCGGAACAGGTCCAGGTTGAGCTGCTCCTCGGCGGACAGCCGCGCGCGCTCCACCTTCTTGAGCTTCTCCAGCACCTGTCGCGAGTGCTGGTGGTCCGCCTGGATGGCCGCGAGGCTCAGGTCATCCCAGCGCTCGTTCCAGCGACGGTCGCCCTGCACGGACGCGTACGTCGGACTGTGCTCGAGCTGGTACCGCCAATCCTGCTCGATGAGGGCACGCAGCGTGCTGGCCGCGTCCGGCTTCTTCGCCTCGGCATCCACGGACATCATCAGGAGAACTCCCAGGGTGGTGAGTTGGAGCCACTTCACGAGAACAGCTCCAGCAGGTCTTCACGGGTGATGGCCGCGGCGCCGGCGGCCTCGCTCAAGGCCGCTTCCATCAGCGCGCGCTTCTTGTCCTGGAGTCCGAGGATGCGCTCCTCGACGGTGCCCTGGGACACCAGGCGGTACACGTTGACGGGCCGCTCCTGACCGATGCGGTGCGCGCGGTCCGCCGCCTGCGCCTCCACGGCCGGGTTCCACCACGGGTCCACCAGGAAGACGTGGTCCGCCGCCGTGAGGTTCAAGCCCGTGCCGCCCGCCTTCAACGACATGAGCAACACCGGCGGGCCGTCCTCCGACTGGAAGCGGGAGGTGACATCGCCGCGATTCACCGTGGTGCCGTCCAGCCGGTCGAACCCGATGCCCGCCTGCTTCAGCGCCGGCTCGATGAGGTCCAGGAGCGAGGTCCACTGGGAGAACACGAGCGCCTTGTGGCCCTCCGACACCGCGGTATCGAGCGCGTCCACCAGCGTCTCCACCTTCGACGACGAGGTCGCCTTCTGACCGGGGACGAGCGCCGGGTGGCACGCCGCCTGTCGCAGTCGCAGGAGCGCCTCCAGCGCCTTGAGCACGCTGCCGCCCTCGTTGAGAAGGGCGACCACTTCCTTGCGCGTCGCCGCCATCACCGAGTCGTAGATGGAGCGCTCGCGCTCATCCAGCGACACGTGCATCACCGACTCGATGCGCGGGGGCAGCTCCGGCGCGACGTCCCGCTTGAGCCTGCGCAGCACGAAGGGGCGGATGCGACGGCGCAGGTCCGCGGAGGCCGCCGCGTTGCCCTCGGAGATGGGGCGCGACACCTTCTCCTCGAACTGCCGCCGTCCCCCGAGCAGGCCCGGGTTGGTGAAGTGCATCAAGCTCCACAGCTCGTCCAGCCGGTTCTCCAGCGGCGTACCGCTGAGCGCCAACCGGAAGTTGGACTTGAGGCCGAACGCGGAGCGCGCGACCTGGCTCTCCGGGTTCTTGATGGCCTGCGCCTCGTCCAGCACCAGGGCGGCCCACTCCCTGGCGCCCAGCGCCGCCGCGTCCAGTCGCAGAATCGAGTACGTGGTGAGCGTCACGTCGGCCGCCGGGTCCAGCTCGCGGCCGGGGCCGTGGTAGACGCAGACGCTCAACGACGGACGGAAGCGCTTGAGCTCCGCCACCCAGTTGGGCAGCACGCTGGTGGGACAGACGACGAGCGAGCGCGGCCCCAACACGCAGATGGTCTGCAGCGTCTTTCCCAGACCCATGTCGTCCGCGAGGATGCCGCCCAGGCCCGCGCTCTTGAGGAAGCCCAGCCAGCTCACACCCGTCTGCTGGTAGTGACGCAAGGACGCGTTGAGGTCCTCCGGCAACACGGGCGGCGGCAGCTTCTCGAAGCCCTCGACGAGCGGCGCCAGCTTGTCCAGGCCCGGAGGAGGCGGCTGCTCCAGTGTCTCGCACAGCGAGGAGAGCTGCGGCAGCGCGTGGTTGGAGACGCGGCCGTCCGGCTGACGCGCGGCGAGCAGGTCCGCCACGCGCTGACCATGCTTGTCCAGCCACGCGCGCGGCAAGGGCGCCCAGCCCCCTCCCACCAGCGGGACCAACCCCAGTCCTTCCTGCCACGCCCGGACGACGGCCGCCGCGTCCACCGAGCGGGCCTCGCCGCCCTTGCCCCCCTCCACCTGGAACTCGAGCGTGAAGCGCACCTGCGGGATTCCCGCGCCATCCCCCGCGGACTCCACCGAGAGCGATGGACGCAGCCGCACATCCGGACTCACCACGGACGCGCCGTCACCGGCCAGGTCTCCGCCCCACCGTCGCAGCCGGTCCGCCCAGCGCACCATCTCCGGGCCCTGCACCGTCACCCGACGTCCGGGCACCAGGTTCAGCTCCTCGCGAAGGTCGTGGATGAGCCGCTGCTCCACCGCCTCGTCGCGCAGCGGCACCGCGCCGCGCAGGTACACCATCTTCCCGTTGTCGATGCGCACCGTCGGCGGCGCGCCGTAGACGAGCGTGGGCAGCACGGACAGGCCCGACTCGAGCTGGTTCAGCTCCAGCAGGATGCGCGGCTTGAGCTCGCGGTCGATGGACGGCACGCGCTTCGTGCGCACCTCCACCGGCATCCGGCGGCCCAGCTCCGGCAGCACCTTCGACGTCAGCTCGCCGAGGTTCTCCGCGCTGTACGTGCGGACGATGGGGAGGTTCTGGAGCCACGGCCCCGTCATGCCCGTCTCACCCATGCGGGCCAGCGCGTCTCCCACGCGGGCCACGCCGGGGCTCACGACTTCGGACACGCGCGAGTCGCGCGCCACCGTCACCACGAGCTGCCCGCCGCGCTCCTCGACCAGCGCCCGGGGCACCACCACCTCGTCGGGGATGGCGACGGGGCGACCGTCCAACAGGACGTTGCGCGCCTGCACCAGCACCTTGAGCAACGCGTCGAGCGTCTCCGGGTTGAGCGTGCCGCGCGTGCGGCGCTGCTCCAGGATGCGGTCGGCGAGCAGGTCCGCCTGCTCCACCTGGAGCTTCGCGGCCTGCGCGGGCTTCGCGATGTACGAGGTGAGGCTGCCCTCCAGCGCCTCTTCCTTGCCGTCCGCGTGGGCCAGCGTGCGCTTGAGCTGGAGGCCGTCCCCCGTGCGCGTGAAGTGATAGGCGATGCGAGACCAGCGGGTCGCCGCCGTCTGCATGGGCGCGTCCTCCCGCTCCGCCTGTTGGAGCGAGATGGCCGCCGCGACGACATGCTCACACGGGTCCACGAGGCTGGGGCAGTCACACTCCCAGGCGTCGTCGGCGGGATAGAGGGCCACCGTGAAGGGGACCGGGCGCCCCGCCGAGCGGACCCTCAGCTCCAGCTCGCTGTCCGTCTTCGACTGGAGGACCACGGCCCCGTCACGGGCGAGACCCACGCCTTTGGACCAGAGACCGGGGCGGGCTTCCTTCCGAACGGCTTCGAGCAGCTTGGCGAATGCGGACATGGGAGTGTCGACTCCCTACGCCCCCGGGGTGCGCCGCGCAACGGCGATGCGCACCCCGGCTCCCTCGCTCAGCCGCAGGTCAGCGTCCAACGGCAGGTATTAGACAGGCATTCCTTGCCATACAGGCACGTTGCCCCCTTGGCCTTCTTCGGCTGACACTTGCCGCTGTTGAGCCCCCAACCGCAGTACTGGGTGCTCGCGCAGTCGGTCTCCTGGTCGCAGATGCAGGTGCCCGCGCTGTTGCAGCCGGACGCGGTGCATGCGTCGCTGACGCACTCCTCCTTGAAGCGGCAGGACTCGCCCACCGCCTTGGAGTCCGGCGCGTAGTGCTCGCCGCACAGCACCGGGTACGCGGCCTCGCGCGTGCCCTTGTCCACGTAGGTGGCCACGCCCGCGGTGTCGATGTCCGCCGCCGCGTCCGCCATGCCCGTGCGCGGGTTGGACGCGCGCTCCCACACCTTGAGGAAGGCCTCCGCCGAGCCGGACAGCCCCGTGGTGTTGGCGCCCACGCGGCCCAGGTCCTTCAGCAAGTCAGGCAGGTAGCCCACGTGCGCGAGGCCGAACTCGTCGAAGCCCGTGCCCAGGCGCGCGGGACCGGAGACGTTCTGCTGACGCAGGTGCGCATCCGCCTCCGCCTGGAACGTCGCGGAACACGCGCCGTTGTTGCCGAAGCGCGGACGCGTCTGCTGGATGAAGCCGTTGAGGTCCGCGCCGAAGGCCATGGGGACCTTGAGGCCCTGGCGACCGAACTCGACGGCCTGGGCCAGCGAGCGCGTGGAGCCATGGCAGTTGTTGGCGACGCCGGAGCGCGTGTACGCGCGCGTCTCGTCATGCGCGGTGCGCAGGCCGAAGATGCCACCCGTCTGGCGCAGGTAGCGCACCACCCACGCGGGCGTCGTCTTCTCGTCGTCGGCGAGCTTCGGGTTCATCACCTCGCGGAAGTGGCCGTGGGAGATGACCAGCGGGTAGTAGGTGTTCGCCTGGGCGACGGCGAAGGCGTCCTGGAGGCCCTTCTCCGACAGGTGGGCCACGTCGATGAGCATGCCCTTGCCCATCATCGTCTGGAGCAGCGCCTTGCCGTCCGCGGTGAGGCCCTTAGTGTTGCGGCAGTTGCCGGCCGCGTCGCGGTACACATCGAAGCCCAGCGTCATCGTGTCCGTCGTCACGCCGCAGTCGGTGTCGATGTGGCAGTTCTCCGTGAACTGCGCCGCCTGGAAGATGGCGTTGTGCAGCGCCGCGCCGCCGAAGCGGTTGTCCAGCTGGTGCACCGGCTGGAGCGAGCGGACGCCCAGGGCGTGGAAGCGGTCCAGCTCCAGGCGCCAGTCCTTGGTGCCGAACAGCTTGCTCGTCTCGATGGAGAGCACCATGGCCAGCTTGCCCGAGGCGATGATGCTGCGCGCGTGCGACGGCGTCAGGGCGATCTCCACCCAGTCGGTGCGCGCGTCGAAGGCCCGCGCCATCTGGAGCTGCAGCTCCACGTCCACCATCTCGTCACACGGCCGGGAGATGTTCTGGTACGGCAATGCCTTGCAGAGGAACTCGTTGCTGACCAGCGACACCATGACCAGGGACATGCCGCCCTGGTGCGCCTGCCGCAGCCACCCCTCCCACGACTGCTGATGCGCGATGGTGTCCCAGCGCGGCCACTGCGTGTTCACCGACATGCGCCCCAGGTGGATGCCCGTGTCGCCCTCGGTGCCCTCGATCTTCCCGATGAACTCCGAGCCCACCGCGCCGCCCAGGCCAAAGAACGCCGCGAGCAACGGGTTGCCGCTCAAGTCCACCCCGGGGCAGAGGTTGAGCAGGTTGCTCAGGTCCATGCGCACCCGGGCGTGGTCACTCTCCGGCAGGCCACCGTCACAGCTCACCAGCGAGCCGGTGTGGCTGCCGTGGAACCACCCGCCGCCGAACGCCTCCTCCGCGAACATGTGGTGGTGCAGCTCCGCGAAGCCCGGCGCGGCCAGGGGCTGCGTCTGGGCCTCGGTGGCGACCTCGACGGGAGCCTCACCCTCCTGCACGGGGCCGCACGCGAGCCCGAGACAGAGGGTGAGAGGAAGGAGGGCCAGGGCTCCCTGGCGCCGACGGTGCTGAGACATGAACATGGAGGGGGATTCCTTCTGGGATGCGGGGGCGGACGGCTCCGCCTTCGCGCCCGGGAGGATACTCCCCGCACGACGGGCATATCGAGCAATCCACGCCCACCTCGAGACCGTGGTTTCAGGGGACGTCTCCGTGCGTCACGAGGAGTCGCCGGCCTGGAAGCGGCGGGCGCCGGGGTGTCGGTCCAATGACAGGCGCGTCTGAACCCGGTTGACGGCGTGGAGCGGAACAACAGACACAGTGCGGCAGGTCGGGCGCACATCCGCGCTACCAGAGCCATGCTGATACGATTGTCCTCGCCCATGGCGTCCCGCACTGGCGCGAGGTCGGCCGGGGTCTCGAAGGAGCAGTCATGTCCCTGCGCCGTGCCCTCCCGTGGAGTCTCGCCCTCCTGTTGTCCTTCACCACGGCCGCCTTCGCCGAGCCGGCCACCACCGAGGTTCTCGCGCCCGAGTCCAGCGAACCCCAGGACGCGGCGAGTCTGGTCTGTGTCGCGGTCCGGTGCTCGACGGTGAGCGAGTGCTGGGCCGCGTGCCCCGGCGCGAGCAGCGTGAGCTGCGTCAGCAATGGGTGTCGCTACACCCTTCCTGGTGGTGGTGGCGGCGGTGGAGGCCCGTGGTGCGAGCTGACGCGGTGCAGCGACGACGCCGACTGCGTGTGCAAGGGGCAACAGGGTTACTGCGAAGCCCGCGCCTGTCGGTACTGAAGTCGAGGTGTGCCTTGGGCCGTCCTCGCGGCGGCCCGAGGCAAGGCGGTATCCTCGTGCGCCGCACCTGGAACGCGTTCCGCGGTCCGGTGCGCCACAAGGGCTTATGCACCTGGACGACTACACGCGATACGACGCGATGGGGCTGGCGGAGCTGGTGCGTCGCAAGGAAGTGACTCCGACGGAGCTGACACAAGCGGCGCTCGCGGCCATCGCCCGCGTCAATCCGAAGCTGAACGCGGTCATCGACGTCCGGGAAGCGGACGCGCGGGCCGCCGTGCAGACGGGGCTTCCCCAGGGTCCTTTCACCGGGGTGCCCTTCCTCATCAAGGACCTGGCGTTGCATGCGGCGGGCGTCCCGACGGACCTGGGGAGTCGGCTGACGCGCGGACTGATGCTGCCGTTCGACTCCGTGTTGATGGAGCGCTTTCGCCGCACGGGCGTGGTGTTGCTGGGCCGGACGAACACGCCGGAGTTCGGCAACAACGCGACGACGGAGCCGGTGCTGCATGGCCCCACGCGCAACCCATGGGATTTGGGACGCAGCTCCGGTGGCTCCAGTGGAGGCTCGGCGGCGGCGGTGGCGGCGGGCATCGTCCCGGTGGCCCATGGCAATGATGGCGGCGGCTCCCTGCGCATTCCCGCCGCCCTCTGTGGAGTGTTCGGCCTGAAGCCCACGCGCGGGCGCAACTCCGTGGGGCCCAATTCAGGAGAGGCCATCAACGGCCTGGGCGTGGAGCATGTGGTGACGCGCTCGGTCCGCGACAGCGCTGCGATGCTGGATGCCACCCACGGTCCCGCGGTGGGCGACCCGCACTACGCGCCGCCGCCGGAGCGGCCCTATCTCAACGAGGTCCGGCGGGAGCCGGGGCGGCTGCGCATCGCGATTTCGAGGAGGCCCGCGTCCGGAGGGCCCGTGAGCCCCGACAACGTCGCGGCGGTCGAGGACGCCGCGAAGCTATGCGCCTCCCTGGGGCACGACCTCGTCGAGGCAGCGCCCGTCTATGACGACGCCGCGCTGGTGGAGGCGATGGTGACGGTCTGGTCCTCGACCAACGCGGCCCTGGCGGGGATGCTGGGCGGGGCCCTGGGACGTCCCGTGGGCCCGGACACGCTGGAGGCCACCACCTGGGCGGCGGTGCAGCATGGCCGTTCGCTGAAGGCGACGGATCTCCAGGCAGCGCTGGGAGTGTTCAATCAGGTCAGCCGCGCCGTGGGCGCGTTCTACGTGGACCATGACCTGCTGCTGACGCCCACGGCGGCGGTGCCGCCCTACCCGCTGGGCGCGATGGATTCCAACAAGCCGATGAGCGCTGGCGAGTGGTACCGCCACGTGTTCTCGATGATTCCCTTCACCGCGCTCTACAACGTGACAGGACAGCCGGCGATGTCCGTGCCGCTGCACTGGAACGCGCAGGATCTGCCCATCGGCGTCCAGTTCGTGAGCCGCTTCGCGGATGAGGCCACGTTGTTCCGCCTCGCGGGACAGTTGGAGGAGGCACGTCCGTGGTCCGTGCGCCGGCCTCCCGTGCATGCGGCGCGGGACGCCTGACACGCCCTTGAGTGAGCGGGCTGGGCCTCTCAAGGAAGAGAGGCTCAGCGCGGGAGCGGCAGGTATCGACCGAGCCCGTCCATGACCAGGCTCTCGATGCGCACCACCGTGCGCTTCGGGCCGACCTCCAGCCTGTCGAACTTCGTGAGGATGGAGAGGAACGGCGTCTCCCGCTTTCGCTCGCGAACCTCCGACCAGGGAATGAACAGGGGAGGATGGAAGGGCATGACGACAGGAATCATCGAGATGTAGAGGCCATCCTCGTCCGCCCCCACGGTGAGCGAGTTCCTGTAATGGACCCAGCCCATCCGCCCCGTGACACCACTGATGGCGCCCCTCGGCATGGGTTCGTCCGTGCGAAACCTCCGCGCGAGCCAGAACCAGCCCCCCTTCAGCGACGAGAAGAACGCCAAGGCCAGCAGGCCCACCACAAACAGCGGAATGCCCAGCCAGAGAGGAATGGAGGTCGCGGCCAGCAGGAACACGGAGGGTGTCTCCATCATCGTCACTCTCCCTGCCGAGGCGCGCGCGCCCAGACCACATCCCAGATGGACGCAGGGGACGAAAACCCAGGCACCACGAGCCGGACCATCACTTCCGTGGAGGCCACCTGGGCGCCCTGACTCCGAGCCTCCGCGAACAAGCCGCGGAGCAGCGCGGGCCCATCCACATACACCGCGGACAACAGCCCGGACTCGCCCACCGGAGCCGGCGGCGAGACGTCCGGGTCACGAGGCTTCAAGCCCCAGGCCTCGAGGATGTCGCGGTACAGCTCATCCAGGTCATACAGCGGCGCATGGATCCCCAACGCGCCACACGGACAATCCCAGCCAAAGCCCCGAGCCAATCCACCCTGGTCCAGCATCCGGCCCCGCGCGGCCTCTCCACAGAGGCCACACTTCACTGAACCCACCTCGCCTGTGAGCTCATGCCGGGCGTCGAAGGTGATGCTCAGCGTTTCCATCAGTTCGCCGGGGGCAGGTAGAAGTCGAGGGATTCCGTCACGGCGGCCCGGAGCCGAATGCGGGTGGAGTGCTCCCCCGCCCGAAACGTGTCGAGCTTCATGAAGAAGAACGACGTGACCTCCCTGTCATGAATCTCCGACCAAGGGATCCGCAGCGGGGGATGAAAGAGTCGGAAGATGAGATTCGGCACCAGGTAGAGCCCCTGCGCATCGCCGCCCACGGCAAGACAGCTCTTGTAGTCGATCCAGCCGATCTTCCCCGTGGTGAAGTTCCGCATGTCGCTCGGGGCGGGTCCGTCCGCGCGGAACTGCCTTGCGAGGCCATGCCAGCCACTCATCCACGACGCCACGCGCAGGGCCAACGCGAACCCCACGACGAGCAGGAGCGTGGCTCCCCAGGGATGCGTCTTGACCAGGAGTTGGAGGAAGGACGAGGGCATGGCCGCTGTCCTAAGTCGCCAGGGTCAGTCGCGAAAGCGCCTCGCGCAGTCGCTCGGGAATCGCCGTGGACTTGCGCGTCTGGCGGTCCACGAAGACGTGGACGAAGTGCCCGTGGGCCGCCGCTTCCGACGCCCCTTCCTTGAAGATGCCAATCCCATACGTCACCGAGCGCGTGCCCAGCTTGTCCACCCGAAGCCCCGCCCGCAGCGCGTCTGGATAGGCGAGCGGCGCGCGGTAGTGGCACTTCGACTCCACGACGAGCCCGATGACGGAGCTGCCGTGGATGTCCAACCCGCCCTCCTGGATGAGGAAGTGGTTCGCCACCGTGTCGAAGTAGCTGTAGTACGTGACGTTGTTGATGTGGCCGTAGACGTCGTTGTCCATCCACCGTGTGGTGATGGGCAGGAAGTAGCGATAGCGCTCGGCGGTCTCGACGTCACTCACGGCTTCAGTCTCCCCATGACTACCAGTACCCCAGCGCCTGCTGGAACAGCCCACTCAACACGGGCCGCGACATCTCGCGGGGAGCATTCTGCAACAGTCGCTGCTGGGGGAAGGCCCCCTCCGTCAGCGCCGCCACGTCCGCCTCGGTGTACCCGACTCCGCCCAGTCCGTTCGGCATCCCCACCGCGCGCATGATGCGGATGAGCTTGTCCGCCAGCACCTCGCCCGCGTCCTTCGGCCCCGCGCCGCGCGCGTCCGCGCCCAGCCACGTCGCGGCCTCCAGGTGCCGCTCCGGACTCTCTTCCGCCGTGTACCGGAATACCGAGGGGGCGTTGAGGATGACCGCCATTCCATGGGGCACGAGCGGTTCGTCCTGGGGATATCCCGTGGGCCTGAACTCGCGCACGAGCCCCGCCACCGCGTAGGCCATGCCGTGGGGCGCATGCACGCCCGCGTTGCCGAACGCGATGCCCGCCAGCGTCGCCGCCCACATCAACTGCTCGCGTGCCTCGTGGTCTCCCGCGTCCTTCACGCCGCGCTCCAGATACAGCCCCATCAACCGCAGGGCCTCGCGACATCCCAGGTCGCTCCACGGGTTGGCGCCCTGGCTCATGGGTCGCAGGCTGGGTCGCGGAGGCGCGGGGCGGCGGACGTAGGGTCGCGCCGTATAGGACTCCAGCGCGTGGGAGAGCACGTCCAGACCGCTGGCGGCCACCACCTCGCCCGGCAGCGTCGCGGTGCAGTCCGGGTCCACCAGGGCTTCGGTGGGACGCAGCGCGTGCGAGGCGATGCCCGTCTTCGCGCCCAACGAGAGCAGGTCGAAGATGGTGATGCCCGTCACCTCGCTGCCGGTCCCCGACGTCGTGGGGCAGGCGATGTGGGGCTTGAGGGGACCGGGCACCGGCCTGCCCTCGCCCACGGGGGCATTCACGTAGGTCAGGAAGTCGGAGGGCCACGTCGCATAGAGGTTCGCCGCCTTGCACGTGTCGATGACGGAGCCGCCACCGAGTGACACGTAGCCGTCCGGCCGCAGGTCCGCGGCGAACCGCACCGCCTCCAGAAAGGAGCGGTCCGTGGGCTCGACGCGAACGTCCGTGAAGACGCCGACCTCGAGTCCGGCCGCGAGCAGCGAGGCGCGCACCTTCTCGAAGTGCGGCAGTCGGGCCACGCCCGCATCCGAGAACAGCGCCACGCGCTTCATGCCGAGCGCCCGGGCCCGCTCACCCACCTCCGACAGACAGCCTCGACCGAAGGTGACGCGCGACGCATCCATCGTGAAGGCGGAGTCACACCCCTCCCCCACCGACTGGTAGTGGCAACAGCCAAAGCCCATGACAGTCCTCCCACGCCGGTTGCCGCCGCAATCTAGCGTGGGTGGGAGGAAGAACGGGCGACATCCGCCAGCGCCAGGGTCTCGCGGCGGGAAAAAGGTACGGACGTCACAGCCCATCGCGGAGCGCGGGAGGGCCATCGAACCCCTCCGCGCTCGTGGCTCGGGGTCCCGCATTCAACCCCTGAGGACTCCACCAAGCCGTGCTCAGCAGTCGTGGTTCGGAGGTGTGCCTCCGTCCGCCGAGCCCCTCCACTCGCGTGGCGAGGAACTCCATCGAGCCGTGCTCAGCAGTCGTAGTTCGGAGGCGTGCCGCCGTCCTCGACGGGCACCGGCGCGGGTCCGCCCTGCTTCGCGAGCGACTCCCCACAGTCCAGCGAGGCCTCTCCCGAGAGCGTGCGATAGAGCACACACGACGCCCGCTCGACGAAGAACGCCTGTCGCGGCCAGTCCGGTCCGCGCGCCGCGAGGATGGCCACCGCGTAGTGACCACCATCCGGCAGCCGCACCAGCCCCACCTCGTTGAGCACGTTGTAGCGCGAGTCATCCGAGCAGCACCCTGGAGGCAGCCAGCCCGCCTTGTGGCGCATCGAGGCCCGGACCTTCGCGGGCAGGAGCGTCCCCAGCCAACCACCACACCCCTCGCGAGGCGTCAGCTCCATCCACGCGAGCATGCGCGAGGTCGGCTTTGGCTTCAGCAACTGGCCCGCGCTCAAGCGATGCAGGAAAGACACGGCGTCCGCAGCACAGAGGTAGTTGTCATTCCCCATCACCTGGGGCGAGTTCGTCGCGCGGCGCGGCTTGCCGTAGTTCCACTTCGTCAGCGCGGTGTTCTTCACGTCCAGCGAGCGCAGATAGTCATTGATGGCGTCCGGCCCGCCCACCAGGTCGATGACCGCGCCCGAGGCCTCGTTGTCCGAGGTGCGGAAGACCTTCTCCGCCAGCGGCGCCACCTTCGACTCTTCTGCCTTCTTCAAGGCCGCTGCCACCCAGAACACCTTCGCCGAACTGGCGGAGATGTGCGGCACCGTGTCGGAAGACCCCGCGTACTCTCCGGTGCGCAGGTCCTTCACCGCGATGGCCACGTCCGCTCCCGGAGCCAGGCGCGCGGCCTCCGCCGCCAGCGAATCCACGACGGACCGAAGTGCCTCGCGCTTCGGAGCCCCTGCTGCCGGAGCCGCCGCCAGGGCGCTTCCCATCGTGAGCCAGGACAGCGCCAAGGCCCCAAACCAACCACGCGGCACGAACCACGTTGTCATCATCGTCCTCCAGGAAGTGCTGCCCCCCCGCGGGAGCCGCCGAGCCCGCCACGAAGGCCCCCAGGGCATCCGCGACGCCCAGCCGGGACGCTCTCTCGTAGTCGAAGTCCACCACGCCCGCCAGGGACACACCGGCGCCACCACGACCAAAGCCGGGGACGTAACGCGCCCGTCCGAGCACGTGTCCAGTCCCCGTTGACTCCCGGGTGACAACGACAGCCCTGCTTCAAGATTTCTCGGGAGTCTCGTGGAAGAGCCGCGCGAGAAAGCGCGTGAAGCTGAGGGAATCGCCCGAGGAGACGGCCCGTTCCGCTTCCAGCTCTCTCCAACAGAGGGTGATGCACTCGCGCCGGAGGCGGGCGATCTCCTGGTCCACCTCGACCAGCTCCACATGGTGCTCCCTCAATTGGTCGATGATTTGCTCGGCATGCGTCAGGGCCTTGCGGAACTCCCTCGACAGGATGCCATCCGCTCGCATCTGGACCGCCGCGGAGTCTTCTTCCAACTCCAGGGATTCACGCCGTGCGTCGAAGCGGGCCGCGAGCTCGTCGGCCTCGCGCTTGAACCGCAGTCGCACCTGTCTCTTCTCTTCGTCGGGGAGCCGGGCCTGGAGCGCCGCGTCTTCCGCCCAGCGCTTGTGCTCGGCCTCCAGGTCCTTTCGAGCGTTGAGTTCCTCTCGGTCCACCTGGACACGCCGTCCGTCGACGCGGTCGAGCGCCGAGCGATCCACGTCGTGGTTGCGCTCACGAACCTCCTCCATCCAGCCATGGAGCGACTCCTGCTCACCCAGGAGTCGCGCGTGGGCCGCCTGGGCGCGCTGCGCCACGGCCGGTCGGTCCACTCGAAGCTGTTGAAGTCGCGCCTCCACATCGCCTCGGGACGCACGGGACTCGGCCCATTGCCTTTCCAACCGCAGGTGTTCCTGGGCCACGGGCTCCTTCCGATACAGCAAGAGCGCGCGCGAAAGCCCCAGTCCACCCACGAGCCCCGCTCCCACCAACCACCACGGAGAAAACACCACGCCGGGGATGAGCCCCAGGATCGCGGTGACCAGCACGCCCCCGGTCATGCCGCGCTCCAGAGAGTCCTCACGAGAAAACTCGCGGGGGGCCAGCGAAGCGGGAGCGATGAAGCGCGCCAGCGCCCGCGCGTGGGCTTGCGCGCGCGTCGGCTGCGGTCCGGGCTCCGGAACAAGTCGCTTGTCCAGTCCTTCGTCCAGGGTCAGCTCCGGCAAGCGCGAGGGCGCGAGTGCCAGCAGGGACAACAGGGTTCTCGGCACGTACTCGCGGATTCGAGCATGAGGCGAAGTCAGTAGCGCCTGGAGCAATGGAGAACGGGTCGGCTCGACAAAGTCCTTCCGCCGGAACAGGAGGCAGTCGTCGCCCCCCTGGAACCGCTCCCAGAGCGACGGGTCGTGCGCGAGCGCGACCAGCGAGAGCCAGACCCCCCACGCCGGGAAGAGGTCCAACTGGAGGTTGAGCGAGCCCGAGTCGCGCGCTGGATGCTGGTAGTTGGCGTGCCCCCGCTCATGGCTCTCGCGCCCACGCAGCGAGAACACACACATTCCATCGTAGTCGATGAGCCGCAGTCCTGAGTCCGTGACGAGGACATTGCCATGCTGGAGATCACCATGCGCGACAGCGGCGCGGCTCAGCGCCTTCACCAGGTCGAACCACTCGGCGGCGAGCTGGAACAGCCTCGCGGGCTCATGCAGGTGGCGCCCGACATAGCTCTCCAGGGACTCTCCCTGGACCCACTCCATCTTGACGATGGGCACCCACCGCCCTCGGACGTGGATGCCTCGGGGAAGGAACGTGAAGCCAACCATGTACGGCAGCCAGTGCTGCTCCAGATGACGTTGGATCTCCAGGTAGCGGGACTGCAAGTCGTAGGGAAATGGGCGGGTGAAACAACGCACGGCGTAGACCTTCTCGCCACACGTCACCTTGTAGATGGTCGCGAAGTTGCCCGCGCGCGGCCGCGGCAGGCCCGCCATCGCGCCCGTTCCCAGCTCGACGACACCCTCTCTCAACTCGGGGTCGGCGAACGCCTGCCGAGGATGCTGGAGCGCCGTCTGGTAGTCGCTGTCCGACGGGAGAATCACGACCTCACGCCCCCACCGTCACGCGAAGCAACGTGACGTCATCGTTGCGGATGACCTTGTTTGTCCGCAGTCCATCCACGAAGCGAGCGAAGGACACCGGGAGGTCCTCCGACGTCCCCGTGGGTAGCGCGAGCCAGGGCGCCCCACCCCGCTCGTGCTCGGACAGGAACCAGTGGGCCAGCGCATCGGTCATCAGCAGCAGGATGTCTCCAGGACGCACGTCCCCTACTTCGGTCCGCACCGCTTCGCCCACGCGCGCGTTCTGACCGGACTGCGTGGACACCAGGAACGGACGCGAGCCGAACGACGCGGCCGTCTCCAGGGGAAAGGACCGCACCAACCGGTCTCCTCGGACCTGGAAGAGACACGAATCCCCCACCGCCAGCGCCGTCCAGGTGCCCACCGCGTCGCCACCGCGCGCGGCCTCCAGTCGAACCCCCATCAGCGTGGCGAACGCGCCCTCCAGGAGCTTCTCCCGCGCGTACCAGGGAAGGTCCCGACTCCCGACGTCGGCGTGCCATCGCCGCTGCAGCCCGGGCAGGGCCTGGAGCAGCGCGGAGGGCTCACCCATCCGCCCCTCGGCGAACTCCCCCGCGAGCAGCCGGGCCCACAGGCCCGAGAAAAGGCTCTCCGTGGCGCCATCGGCGACGGCGACGTGCAGCACCTCGCCCTCGAACGTGGACGACTGCTCCGGCGCGCATGCATCCTCGTTCTCGGTGGGCGTATTGCCCGCCTTCTGCACCCACATCGCCTCGATCTGGATTCTCACGTGACGACGTCCTGGCCGGGGCTACCGCAGGTTGCTGGGGCGCGTTCCGATGTTCAGGAACTTGATGAGCGACACGATGTCCGCGTTGAAGGCGAAGCCCCGGGCCCCCTCGCGCACCGCGTGCCCCTCCTCTCGCGCGGCGGCGAGCATCCCCGGAGTCAGCGGGCTGGACAGGTCGAAGAGCAGCCGCGCATGAGCGTCCGGAAGCCCCACCTCCGCGTCGGGGAACTGGATGGGCGTCGCCGGGTTCGATGACAGATGCACGTTGAGCAGCAGCACCGCGCCGTCGGAGCTTCGCAGCGCGCGCAGGGACGACGCGACGGCGGTCGGGTCTCCATCCGTGGGCTGCCCATCGGAGACGTTCACGACGATGGGAGGAAAGCCCTCGGGGTGCTCGCGCAACCAGTCCCCCACCAGGGAAGACGCGCGGGAGAGCACCTCGCACATCGGCGTGGGGCCGTGCGCCACCGGCTCGAACCAGACAGGGAAGCGGACCTTCTCCCGCACCAGCCCGCCCATGCCGTCCTCCCGCTCCCGCGTGCGCTCCTCCAGCCGCGCGGGGGCGTGGCCAATCTCGCTGATGGGAACCAGCCCCCGACCCGCGAGCGGACCCGAGAACGCGGAGCCCACGCGCTCGCCATAACCCAGCACGCCCAGGTGGAAGTAGTCCCGGATGCCCTCCTCGCGGGCACAGCGCACCACCAGGTTCTGGAGCAGCCGGTTGGTGACGTCCGCGACGCCCTCGGCCTTCTTCCGCGAGCCACCCGGCCCACCAAAGGGGTCATCCATGGACCCGGACTGGTCAATCAAGAGGAGGATGCATGCGGGCGCGGTGCGGCTGATTTCCGCCGAGTAGGCCATGGCGGACGAGCGTACCGGTTCACCCTCTCGTGCGCGACGACAGACGACAGCGGCCCCCGCGTCCCACCGCACCCTCGAGACAGGCGGCGCGATGGAACGGGGAGCCTGGGCTTGCGAAGCTAGAGGCCCGTCGGGCCCGTCGGGCCCTTCGCCAGCTCCGCCACGAAGCCCGCGGCGATCTTGGAGAACTTGAGCGCGTGGTTGGCCGTGCTGCCGGACTTCGCGATGGTGTCGCCCGTCGTGTGGATGTAGGGATTGCCCTGGCTGACGACAGCCTCATGCGGGATGGAGGCCGCGAAGCCCGCGTTCGTCCACGACGCGTGGTCCGAGCAGGCATAGCCGCACGTGGTGTTCACGTGGGTGATGCCGGCACCGTAGGTGTTGATGACGTTGCGCAGGAACGTGTTCTGCGCGGAGTTGGTGTAGTCGGTGACGATGCCCACGTCGGCCGACGTGCCCCGGTAGTTGGTCATGTCCAGTTGGAGCACGCCCACCACGTTGATGCCGTTGTTCTTGTGGTACGCGGCGATCTCCTTGGAGCCGCGCAGGCCCACTTCCTCGGCCGCGTAGCCCATGAACTTCACCGTGCGCTGCGGCCGGTAGTTGCAGGCCACCGCCGCCCGGATGACCTCCGTGAAGGAGGCGATGCCGGAGGCGTTGTCATCCGCGCCCGGCGCCGTGCTGCCGGAGGAGATGGAGTCCAGGTGGCCACCCACCACGACGACTTCGTTGGGCAGCGTGGTGCCCCGGATGGTGAGGATGACGGAGGGCTGCGCCCAGGCGGTGTGCGTGAACAGCTCGGACGTGATGTCCGTGCGGCCGGCGGCCAGGGTCGCCCAGCGGCTGCGCAGCCAGTTCGCCGCGCTCACGCCCGTGCTCGACGTGTAGTAGCGCGTGGTGTACGCGGCCATCGAGTTGATGGTGCTGCGGACGTTCGCCTCCGTCATCTGGCCGATGAGGCAGTTGGCCGTGGCGGCGTTGTCGATGGTGTAGGTGATGAGGTCGCGCGTGGACGCGTCGGACGCGGGCACCAGCGACTGCTCCGCCTCGTCACGGCTCTCGAACGTCACGAACCCCGCACAGCGGTTGAACCGGTCGTGCATCACCTCGGCGATGCGCGACAGCTGCGACTCGCGCACGGGAATCACCACCACGTCCTCCTTCGACAGCGAGGGCGCGGGGACGCTCCAGCCTTCCCGCGCGAAGGCCTCCGAAACGGGGGCCAGGGCGTCGGAGCCCAGCGAAATCCACAGCTCTTTGTCCTCGGCTTCAGCGAAGGCCGCGGTGGGGCTCAGCAATAACAGGGCAAACGGAATCAACCGCTTCATGGGCAGCACTCCTCGGTGGTTGGGTGGTGCGACGCGGATCACCGCGGGCGGCCGCATCGCACGGCCTCCGCGTGTGGTCCCCAGGACGTGCGCAACGCCAACCCGCGCGCGTCGACGGAGACGGACCCGTACTTTCCGTTTTTCCGGTGAATCCCAGCAACACACCCCTCCCCTGAGCACGGGAGGGAAGTGTTCACCCGTCAACAGAAGCCCCTCGCCCGGCTGCGTCACCCTCCTGGACCGACACCGGCCCTATTCGTGGAGAAGGCCTTCAGTCGCCGGACCGCGCGGCCAGGGCGCCCAGGCCAGGGCGCACGGCGGCCAGGGGCGAATCGGACTCGGCGAGGCTCGCCTCGGTGCGCACCATGGGCAGGCCGTGGGGCTGCCCGCGAAGGAAGGCCATGAGCTTCTCGCGGACGATGCACCGCAGCTCGAAGGCCTTGCCGGAGTCCGACGCACTCACCAGCGCGCGCAGCTTCATGGTGCGCTCGGAGAGGTCCGTCACCTGGAGCGCCTGCACCTTGCCGTCCCACAGGCCGTTGGACTCCTGCTCCAGCACGCGCTTGAGCTCCGCGCGCACCGAGGGCACGTCCGTGCGGAAGTCCACGTACAGCTCCGCGGTGCCCATGATCTCCGGCGACACCTTGCTCCAGTTCTGGAAGGGCTTCTCCAGGAAGTGGCCCATGGGAATCACCAGCCGGCGCAAGTCCCACACCTTCACCACCACGTAGGTGAGCGTGATTTCCTCCACCCAGCCCCACTCGTTCTCGACGATGACGGTGTCGCCGATGCGGATGGGCTGGGTGATGGACAGCTGGATGCCCGCGAGCAGCGTGGAGATGGACTTCTGCGCGGCCAGGCCGATGAAGAGGCCGGCGATGCCCGCGGAGGCCAGGAGCGACACGCCCACGTTGCGCACCGCCTCGAACTGGAGCAGCAGCAGCGACGCGCAGATGAGCACCACCGCCACTTCAATCACCCGGCGCAGCACCGACAGCTGCGTGCGCAGCCCGCGCGCACGGGCCACGTTGCCGCCCTGCTCCTCGCGCGCCACCGTCTGCTCGACGAAGCCCGCCGCCAGCTTCACGAAGCGCAGGAGGAACCACCCCACCGCGGCCAGCCCCACCGAGCGGGCCACCAGCTCCACGCCGTGCTTCGCCACGGGTGGCAGCTTCAACGCCCACAGCCCCGAGGCCACCAGCACGACGAAGAGCAGGTAGCGCACCGGCCCTCGCGCCGACGCCGCCAGCTGGTCATCCCAGCCGGACTTCGTCATCGACGTGGCCCGGTCCACCAGCCGCATCACCAGCCACTCCACGCCCCGCCCCAACAGCCAAGCTCCCGCCACCAACACGCCCAGCCCCGCCCACTGCCACAGCTCCAGTCCACCCCAGGAGCCCTCCGGCACCGGCACGGGCAAGGGCGGCGCGGCCCCTTCCACACCGGAGGCCTCGGTGGGCAGGGCAAACAGCAGCGACTGCAGGGAGCTTGTACGAACCATGTCTCGGGCCTCTCGTGGCGGGACGCGTGCGAGCCAGCGCGCACCGGACGGTGTGCCCTGGCGGGTGCCTCCACCCTCGGGTGAATGTTTGAGGTCAAACCTACTAACGGTATGAGTGGGCCGCGTCCATGAACTTCTCCGAGCCCGGACGCCCTGCGGCCCACGAGGCGTCAGCTCGGGGACAGCGACTCCCGGGGTCCAAACGACCCGGCGTGCTTTCCTGGGATGGCGGGGCTGAGCGACACTCGGGGTTCGTGCAGAGAGCCCTCGGGGCGCGCGGCGCCTGGCCGTGCGCTCCCTCATGGAACGCGAGGAGTCGACGATGAGCATCTGGAATGTGGCGGGTCGCTGGGCCCGGAACGTCCTTCAGCAGCCGGCCGCCGCCCCTGTCGGCAACGAGGCCCGGGCGAAGAATGGAAGCGCCGCGGAGACGCCGAAGGACTCCTTCACGCCGTCGCCGTCGCCGGGCCCCAGTCCCACCCGGCCGGAGCTGAATCCCGCGCCACCGGAGGGGTACTCGAAGCCGGTGAAGGCGAACGAGCTGCCGGACGTGGGCAACGGCTCTGGCGTGCTGACGCTGAACCTGGCCAACGGCGCGGGCTCCAAGTACCGCACGGAGGACAACCGCGAGGACCAGGCCCGGCTCATCCGCGAGACGGGCGCGAACATCGCGGGCTTCCAGGAGGTGGACATCAACGTCGACCGCAGCGGCAACGCCAACACCGCGCTGAGCGTCGTCGCCCACCTCAACCCGGCGTTCGAGGCCTTCAAGTCCGGAACGGTGCCCACGGTGCCCATCGGCGAGGACGCGCCGGCGACGGCCATCCGCAAGGGCAACGACGGCACCACGCTCTACCAGACGCCCGAGGGCACGCTGGTGACGGGCGAGTCCTTCTCCGGTGATGACCGGAACATCAAGGGCGACAGCGGCGCGGACGCGACGTACGGCAACGCGGTGTACGTGGGCGCGCCGGACAAGGTCGTCGACGCGTACACCATCACCCTGCCCGCCGCCGAGTCGGGCGGCCCCACGGTGTCCTCGCCGGAGCAGCTCGCGGCGCTGGGCGACGGCAAGGTCACCGACGCGGAACGCAACGAGCTGGGTCAGCGCAACGAGGCGCTGCGCAAGAACAGCCCCTCCGAGCCGCGCACCGCGCTGGTGACGCGCGTGGTGGGGCCGGACGGTCGGGAGAAGAGCATCATCAACGTGCACCTCGCGGCGGGCAGCGAGTCCAGCGGGCTGCGCGCGAAACAGCTCGCGTACCTGGCCGACATCGCCCGGGCGGAGGCGAAGGGCCCTCCAGCGCGCGAGCTGGTGGTGATGGGCGACTTCAACGACTCCACGAAGAACGTGGGCGACGCGCTGGAGGGCGCGGGCCTGCGCCGCGTGGTGGGCGGCAAGAAGGCCAACGGCGACAACTTCGACCAGGTCTGGGTATCGGGCGGGTTGGACACCGACACCAGCGCCCAGGTGAAGACGGAGGGCGTCAGCGACCACGCCCACGCCGGCTACACCGTCATCCGCTGAGCACGGCCCCGCGTGACGGCTGGCGGGCTACTTCTTGCCAGTCGTCGCGGGAGGCGCGGCCTTGGGCAGTCGCGAGATGTGGCTCGCGGCAATCCGCCAGCGCCCGTCGCGCTTGATGAGCGTGTCGGTGAAGCGGAAGTCCACGTCGAAGGGCGAGCCACCGGAGACGCCCTTCACGGAGGTGATGCCAATCACCACCGCCGTGTCGCCGTAGAGGCGGACCTTCATGTCGTGGTTGCGGAAGACCTCGTAGCGAGGCTCCTTCGCGCGGACCTCGGCCAGGGTGGCCGCGCGGTCCGTCACGTTTCCCGCCGAGTCCATCTGGGTGAAGCCGCCGGCGAGAAAGCCCTCCAGGAAGGCGACGTCGCCCTTCTGGAAGGCCTCGCACGCGGCGTGGAGCCCGTCGAGCACGGCCTTCTCATCCGCGCTCGGAGACGCGGCGACCGAGGGAGACGACAGCGCGAGGACCAACAGGGTGAGCATCGACTTGAGCATGGAGGGCCTTCCAGGAAAGGCCCTCGACGTACAGGGGATGCCACCGGCTGTCGAACCGTCGTTGCTTCTTGAAGCTCAGTCGTCGCTCGACGCCCGCTGGCGCAGCACGAGCAGCCTCGGCTCGGTCATGTCCTCGATGGCGTACTTCACGCCCTCCCGTCCCAGCCCCGAGCCCTTCACGCCGCCATAGGGCATGGTGTCGACGCGGAAGCTCGGCACGTCACCCACCACGACTCCGCCGACCTCCAGCTCGTCCCACGCCCGCATCGCGCGCGACAGGTCATTGGTGAAGAGGCCGGCCTGCAAGCCGTAGCGGCCCTCGTTCACCGTGCGCAGGGCCTCGGTGAAGGACGTGAAGGACTGGAGCAGCACCACCGGACCGAAGGCCTCCTCCGCGCAGAGCGGCTCGTCCGCGGGCACGCCCTCCACCACGGTGGCCTCCAAGAGCGCGCCCTTGCGACCACCGCCCGTCAGCACGCGAGCGCCTTTCGCGACCGCGCTCTGAATCCAGCCTTCGAGTCGCCGCGCCGCGGGCTCATCAATCATGGGGCCGAGCGTCGTCGCCTCGTCCCGGGGGTTGCCCGCGCGCAAGGCCTGAGCCCGGGTGACGAGTCGCTCCTTGAGCGCCTCGTAGTGCGAGGCATGCACGAGCACGCGTTGCACGGAGATGCAGCTCTGCCCCGACTGGAAGAAGGCGCCGTGCGCCACCCGGTCCGCGATGACGTCCAGCGAGGCGCCGGGCTCTCGGTCCACCACGCAGGCCGCGTTGCCACCCAGCTCCAGCACCACCTTCTTGCGTCCGGCGCGGGCCTTGAGGTCCCAGCCCACCTTCTCCGAACCAGTGAACGACAGCAGCTTGAGTCGCTCGTCCTCGATGAGCGGACCGATGTCCGCGAGCGAGGGGGTGATGACGGAGAAGGCACCTTCGGGCAGGGCCGTCTCCGCGAGCACCTCCGCGAGCAGCATCGCGCTCACGGGCGTGCGGTCCGACGGCTTGAGGATGAAGGGGCAGCCCGCGGCGATGGCGGGGGCGACCTTGTGGGCGACGAGGTTGAGCGGGAAGTTGAAGGGGGTGATGAGCGACACGGGGCCCACCGGCACGCGACGGGTGAAGCCTCGGTAGCCCTCCGCTCGCGGCGACACCTCCAGGTCCATCACTTCTCCCCCGCCCCGCACGGCCTCCTCGGCGGCGGCCTTGAAGGTCTCGATGAGGCGCGTGACTTCACCGCGTGCGTCGCGCAGGGGCTTGCCCGCCTCGATGCAGAGCACCTGGGCCAGCTCCTCCGCGCGCTCCTGGAAGCGGCGCACGCAGTGTTCCAGGACGGACTGGCGCGCGTGGGCCGGCAGCTTGCGCATGGGCTCGGCGGCGCGCACCGCGGAGGCGATGGCCTCTTCCACGGCGGCGGCGTCCGCGAGCGCGACTCGCGTCACCACCTCTCCGGAGTACTTGTCGACGACGGGCAGGTCCGAGTTGGGCTGGCGAGGACGATTGGCCAGATAGTACGGGTAGCGTTCAGCCAGCATGGAGCACCTCGAGTTCCTTGTCCCCGACGCCGAGCGCGCGGGTGTTGTCCGAGTAGTCGATGGGCAGGTCGATGACGTGGACGCCGCCCGCATCGAGGCTGCGCGCCAGCGTGGCGCCGAACTCCGACGCGCTCGTGGGCCGGTGACCCCTGGCACCGTAGGCCTCCGCGTAGCGGACGAAGTCGGGGTTGCCCAGGGCCATGCCGAAGTCCGGCAGGCCCATCTCCCCCTGCTTCCAGCGAATCATTCCGTAACCATCGTCGCGTACGACGATGACCACCAGGTCCAGGCCCAGGCGCACCGCCGTCTCCAGTTCCTGCGAGTTCATCATGAACCCACCGTCTCCGCAGACCGCGACCACCTTGCGGCGGGGGTGCACCATCCTGGCGGCGATCGCCGACGGGAGCCCCGCGCCCATCGTCGCCAGCGCGTTGTCGAGCAGCAGCGTGTTGGGCCGCCGCGTGCGGTAGTAGCGGGCGAACCACAGCTTGTACATGCCGTTGTCCAGGCAGACGATTCCGTCGTCCGGCAGCGCGCGGCGCACCTCCGCCACCAGTCGCGCGGGGTAGATGGGGAAGCGGTCATCCGCGAAGCCTTTCGCGAGCTGCGCCTCCAATCCCGCCCGAGCCTTCTCGAACGGCGTGAAGTCCCAGTTCGTGCGCGAGCCCAATCCCTCCGCGATGCGCCAGACGGCGTTGGCGATGTCGCCCGTCACCTCCAGCTTCGGGAAGTAGACGGGGTCCACCTCCGCCGAGGAGAAGTTGAGGTGGACCACGGCGCGGCGGCTGTCGCGCATGACGAAGGGCGGCTTCTCGATGACGTCGTGGCCCACGTTGATGATGCAGTCGGAGGCTTCGATGGCGCGGTGGACGAAGTCGCCGTCGGACAGCGCGGCGGTGCCCATCCACAGCGGGTGGGACTCATCGACGACGCCCTTGCCCATCTGCGTGCTGGAGAAGGGAATGCCCACCCGGTCCACGAGGACGCGGAGCATCTCCGACGTGAGCTTCCGGTTCGCGCCCGCGCCAATCATCAGCAGGGGCCGCTTGGCGGAGGCGATGGTCTCCACGGCCTGCGCGATGGAGCCTTCATCCGCCACGGGCCGCTTCCAGGCACTGGGGGCCAGGAGCGCGGCCTCGGTGGAGTCACGCGCCACGTCCTCGGGCAACTCCAGGTGCGTCGCGCCGGGCCGCTCCTCTTCCGCGCGTCGGAAGGCCTCGCGCACCGCCGACGGGATGTGCTCCGCGGAGACAAGCGTGCGCGTCTGCTTGGTGAGCGGGCGCATCATCCCCACCACATCGACAATCTGGAAGTGGCCCTGCTTGCTCGCCTTGATGGGCTTCTGCCCGGTGAGCATCACCATGGGCATGGCGCCGAGCTGCGCGTACGCGGCGGGCGTGACGAGGTTGGTGGCGCCCGGCCCCAGCGTCGCCAGGCACACGCCCGCGCGCCCCGTCAGCCGCCCCCATGTCGCGGCCATGAAGCCGGCCGCCTGCTCATGCCGGGTGACGACCAGCCGCAGGCCGGAGGCACGCATCGACTCCAGCAGGTCCAGGTTCTCCTCTCCGGGGAGTCCGAAGACGCAGCGCACGCCCTCCGCTTCGAGTGCTTTGACGAACAGGTCCGAGGCCTTCATCGCAGTCCTTCCTTCCGTGACAAGGGAAGTTCTACGGTCCGGGCTCGATTCGTACATTCGTTTGTTCGCATGGAGTCGATAGGCGCCATCTATGATGGCGCCATGGAGCTCAGGCACCTGCGCTACTTCACCGCCGTCGCCGACACGCTGCACTTCGGCCGGGCCGCGCGGCGGGTCCACGTCTCCCAGCCCACGCTGTCCCAGCAGATCCGCCAGCTCGAGGAGGAGCTCGGTACACCCCTCTTCGAGCGGGCCAGGACCGGGGTGCGGCTGACGCAGGCGGGGGAGCTGTTTCGCACCTACGCCTCGCGGGCACTGGAGGACGTGGACGCGGGTCGGATGGCGGTGGGCGCGCTGCGGGGCCTGGCGACAGGCTCGCTGCGCGTGGGCTATCCGCCCAGCATGCGCGGCCTCGTCGTGCCCGCGCTCGCCGCCGTGTTGCGCCGCCATCCAGGGCTGGTGTTGAGCGCGGAGGAAGCGGTGGTGCGGCGGCTGGAGCGACGACTGGCGGATGGAAAGCTGGACGTGGGGTTGGGCTATGCGCCGGCGCGCTCGCCGGACCTGGACACGGAGGCCGTGTTCGACAGCCGGCTCGCGCTCGTCGTGGCGCGCGGGCATGTGCTCGCGTCAGCGGAGTCGGTCGGGGCCCGGCAGCTCGCGAGCGAGCCCTTCGCCCTGCTCTCTCCGGGGCTGCGCGTGCGCTCCCGCGTGGATGCGTACTTCGCCACGCTGCGCCTGTCCCCGCGCATCGCGCTCGAATCGAACGCGGTCGCCACGGTGCTGGCCATCGTCCGCGCGGGGCTGGCCGTCACGGTGCTGCCCGAGCCCCGGCTCGCGGACGTGGAACGACTGGTGGTGAAGCGGCTGGCGCCCGCGCCACGCTCCGAGCTGGCCGCCCTCCTCTGGCGCAAGGGCGCGCCCCGTGCTCCCGCCGCCGAGCTGTTCGCCTCCGAGGTCCGCGCTCGCGCGAAGGAGACGGGCGACTGAGTGAAGCGCGTCCCGCATACTCACAACCAGGTGGTTGACTGTCACTTCGTCGCCGCTATGCTCAACAAAGTGGTTGAACGTCGTCCGGATGCCCCGTGGCGACTCCATCACCTCCCGAGGGAACGATGCGAATCCCCTTCTGCAGTCTGTTCGTCGATGACCAGGAAAAGGCGCTCAAGTTCTACACGGAGAAGATGGGCTTCGTGGAGAAGGTGAACGTTCCCGCGGGAGGCGCGCGGTGGATCACCGTGGTCTCCGCCGAGGACCCCAACGGCACCCAGCTCGTCCTGGAGCCCAATGGGCATCCTGCGGCGACGACGTACCAGAAGGCCCTCTTCGCGGATGGCATTCCCGCCACGGCGCTCATGTCCTCGGACATCCAGAAGGACTATGAGCGGCTGAGCGCACTTGGCGTGGAGTTCCGGCAGAAGCCCACGCAGATGGGGCCTGTCATGGGGGCCATCTTCGACGACACCTGCGGAAACCTCATCATGATCAACCAGCTCTGATTCAGGGTCCGAGGGGTGCGAACATCGCGCCCCCGGGAAGGTCGGGCCGTGGCGGCATCGCGACGAATCACCCCACATATCTGGGATTGCCTCGCCTCGTCTGACTCCGTCACGCTCCCTCTCAAACAGGGAGGAATACATGCAAGCAGAACGGAGTCTTTGCGGTGCATTGGGGATGGCCATCCTCATGCTGACGGGCTGCGCTCCTGACGAACTCTCGTTCGAGCACGAGGAGGCGCTTCTCGGCGACAACGAGCGAGCGCTGTCTCTCGATGATTCGGGAACCGCTGAGGACGCCGGAGAACCCGACGCGGGCGAGGAGGATGCGGGAGACCCAGACGCGGGCGACGAGGACGGGGGCTCGCCTGATGCCGGGGAACCTGACGCAGGTGAGCCAGGCCCCAGTGGCCCGACCCCGGACTACTGCTTTGGAAACTGGGAGACCTTCTACTATTCCAACATCCTCTACACGATCCCCGTGGGGAGGGCTCGCTGCAACTGCGGCTACTTCGCCCAGTTTGGCGAGACGACCTCTTGGAGCATCTCCACCAACCTCGGGTCCTGTCTGAAGTAAAGACAACCTGAATCATGAAGACCGCATCACCGCGCCCGGGCAGGAGGTCCGCCGCCCCGTGCCTGGGCGTGTTCTTCGTGGAGAGGAGGCCCCTGCTCACGCCGAGGGCCCCCCTCTCCACTTCAACCACCGTCCGCGATGCGAAGGTCGAGGACGTGTTCCCAGCTCAGTAGATGCACTTGAGGCCGAGGTTCAGCACGAACGGGACACCGGTGTTGGCATAGGTGTCCATCGTGCCCGTGGTATAGCCGAAGTGCTGGCAGACCCGGTTGACGGACCCGCGCAGGTGCCACCACGAGGCAAACGGCGGGTTCATGCCACTGAGGAACGGGAACCGGGAGTCATCGGTGTCGACCCCGCGAATCGCCACGAAGCTGCTCGAGACGCAGACCAGTCCGAAGAGATCCGCCGATGTATCCGCGAAGCCCGTGAAGAACCCCGCGCTGTAATAATTATTGCACTCATTATCCGCGATGGCTCCCCCGTTGAATGCCGCCTGCGAATCGAGCGAGGTGGAGCTGCCTTGCCACAAGGCCCATGCCCGCGCATCACTGCCAGGGATGTCCTGCCAGGTCACCATGTCCGAGGTGAAACAATGGATGCCCATCAACTCACCATCTTGATCGCCGGTGTACATCCCTCGCGCGTAACCGTAATTCGCACACACCGCCTCCGCGCTCCGGTTCGCGTAGGCCCAGCCCACGTCGTTGCGGTTCGCGATGGGAAAGCCACCCGCGCTTCGCATCGCAGCCGTCGTGTCGAACCATACCGTTCCGGCGAAAGCCGGAGCCGAGACCAGTGCGACGATGGTGGATGCAAGGGCTGTCACGAGCTTGGAAATTCGCACGGCTCCAAACATGCTTCTCTCTCCTGGAAGGGACATCGACTGAGGTAGCCGAGAGAGATACGGAGCCCTGGCAAATCCTGGTCGTCGTTGGCTGTGCATTCCCGAGAAGGGGTGCAGCGCACTGCACGATTCTCATACAATTGGATTCACAGATGCACGTCAGCACAGGGCCTGCTTCGGCCCAGCGGCTCCACGCAGCAAGCAAGCGTCGAGTCCTGCCTCCGCGCCCTGGGCAGCCAGGCTGTGCGGACAGGGGCCGTCGCTCATTCCGCTTCCCGCCGGGAGGGGTTGTCAGGCCCGGGAACGTCGGCCAGTCTCCCGCGTCCATGCACGAGACTCGCCTCACCGAGCTGCGCGCCGAGTTGTCCGCGACCCACCACGATGCTCGCGTCACCAGGATGGTCGAGTTGGGCCGCCTCGCGCCGACGAACCCCGAGGCCCGAGAGGTCCTTGGGCACTTGTCCGAGGGCGATGCCCATGACCGGCAGCTCGCGCTGTTCGCCCAGTACAGCTGGCGCGATGGGCGGCAGGTGCTCTCCGCCACCACCGACGTGTCCGCTCGCGTCCGTTCCCTGGCCTACCATCTGGTGGCCCTGGCCTGTGACGACACGCAGGCGCTGGAGGCGCTGAAGATGGCGCGCGTCGTTCGCCGGCAGGATGGACTCCTCCGAGGGCTCGTGCGGACCGAGCGGAGGGGCGTCATCGATGCGTATCTCGACGGGCTGGCCTCCTGTGCGGACGTGCCTGACTTCGCTGACGCCGTCCCCTGGGCCACCCCGGAGGGAATCCGCCGCCACCTCCCCCGAGCACTCACGCGCCCCAGCATGCGCTTCTGGAACCGGTTGGCGCACGACGCCCCCGGCATCCTCGCGGAGGTGCTCTCCGCGCGACTGAAGGCGGTGACGGGCGAGCCCGACCCCGTGACGAGGATGTACCTCCGGGCGTACCTGCCTCGCATCGCCGATCAGGCTCCCGACGCGGCCCTGGAAGTGTTCGAGCTGCTGCTCTCCCGCCACATCCACCCCGACACCTATGACTGGCATTGCCTGGTGCTTCATCGGCCCGAGGCCGCCGTGGCGCTGCTCCAGCGGCATGAGCACGCCCCTGTCTTCGAGAAGCAGTTCGCCCGCGCCGCGCCGCGATTGAGCGAGGACGCGCTCGTGTGGCTCGTTCGCCGCGCGCCCATCACGCTGGGGGACGCCAGGACCCTGCTGCCCCGGCTCTCTGAGTCCGCCCGTCGCGCCGTGGTCGAGGCGTGGTGCGCGGCCGTGGATGTGGCTCCGGACTGGGGCGCGCAGTTGCTCCGCTCCATCCCCGACACCCACGAGCGAGACCGCGTCCACGCGCGATGGAGCGTGGCCGCGAGGAATCCGGAGGGCATCATCCCTCCCGCCACGCTGACCGCGCTGCCCAACGATCTGCGTGAGCGCGAGGCGCGCCGACACCTCCACGAGGTCGTCGCCCTGGGCACCCGCCCCCTGCCGCGCATGGAGTACGCGCGACTGCTCTCGTGGGACGAGGCAGAAGCGGTCCTCAAGTCCCATCTGGGCCACCCGGAGGGCAACATCCGCGGCGAGGCGCTGGCTTCGCTGCTGGCCATCCCCGGGTTGCGCGCCGACGAGCCGGCCCTGGTGGACCGCGCCCTGCCCCTGGTCCTGGCACGCAAGAACGAGCAGGACCCCGTGCGCACGGCGATGCTGGGTGCGCTCGTGCTGTGGCCCCGCCGTGTGTGGCGCGCGGAGCACACCGAGGCCGTGGGCCGGATTCTGCGCGACGCGCTGGATGCGGCGGACCTGTCCCATCGGACCGCGGTGCTCGCGGAGACGCTGCTGCTGCGCACCTTCGCCCGGGCTCCCGCTTGGGGCGCGACGTGGTTGGCCACCCTGCTCAAGGAGCGCGGCCAGCTCTTCAACACGCGCCTGGGCGAGTTCCTCACGGATGACGAGGTGCGCACCGCCGCGCCCCACCTCCTGGGCATCGCCCGGGGATGGGCTCAGCGCGAGCGTGGGGGGCCGATGCTGGCGCTGGTGAACAGCCTGGGCGAGCGTGTGAGCCTGGTGCCGGGCCTGCCCGAGCTCGCCGCATCCATTCGCGACGAGACGCCCTGGTCCTTGCTCGCGCTGGGGCTGGCCCAGTGGCAGTCCAAGTACGACCGGGCGGGCTTCGAGTCCACCGTGGGCGCCGTGGTCCGGCGCTTCCACGACCGGGGTTGGTTCTCCGAAATCATCGCGCTGGCCCACTCGGAGGAGGAGGCACGGCCGCTGCACTCCGAGCTCGTCTCCGCACTGGAGCGTGTGGCGCTCCACATGGGGAAGGAGGCTCACTCCGCCTTGACGGTGCTCCGCTCCAGGGCGTGGATGGCCTTTGACGGGTTGCTGCCTCGGTTGCTGCGGTCTGATGCCAGCGTCATCTGCTTCCCCGTCGTTCACACGTACCTGCACCGCCGCAGGCAGGAGCTGCTGACGCCCTACCTGAGCGCGCCCGTCATCACGGGCCGCTTCGCGACGGCGAAGACCGGCTGGCTGCTGGCGTTCAACGCCAACGGCTTCCATCGGTGGACGTCGGAGCAGAGCGCCCTGTACTCGAACGCGGTGGGGCGGCTGGTCGAGGACCTGGAGCGCGACACGCCGACGTTGCTCTGGGGCGTCGCGACGCTCGCGGCGGTGGATTGGGCGCCGATGGAGGGGCTGTGCGCGCTGGTGGATGACGCGCGGCTCGCGGTGCGCGACAAGGCCATCCAGGTCCTGTCGCGGTGCGACCAGGGCCAGGGGGTGCCGACGCTGCTGCGCTGCCTGGAGGATGCCCGCGCGCGCGTCGCCATCTACGGACTGCGACGTGCTTTCAACGGCATGCCGCCTGGGCGTGTGCTGTCGCTGTTGGCCAGCGTCCCGCTCACCAAGGTCACCGTCGCCAAGGAGGTGGTGCGCCTGCTGGGGGAGCTGCGCACGGACGCCGCCTACGAGCGACTCCTGGAGTTGGATGGAATGCGCCTGCATCGGGATGTGCGCATCGCCATGCTGCGCGCGCTCTGGGACCACCTGGAGCGCGAGCCCACCTGGACTGTCTTCGCCCGTGCGGTGGAGGACGCCGACTGGGTCATGGCCGCGCGCCTGGGCGACGTTCCCGCGGACCGGCTCACCGAGGACTCTGACCGCAAGCTGTCCGCGCTGCTCGGACGGGTGCTGGCGCGGCCCGAGCCGGAGGCGCGCATTGAACTGCTCCAGCGTGCGGCGTGGCTCGGCGTGAAGGATGTCGAGCGGACCTTCCTCTCCGCCTGTGGGGCTCGGCTGGCGTCGCCCTACGATGACGAGGTGGGCGCGGCCATGCGGGCCGTGCTCCATCGCTCCAATGAGCGCGACCTGGAGCGATTGGAGGGCATGTTGGAAGCAGTGGCCCCGGACCGGCGCGCGTTGACCGTGGCGCTGGAACAGCTCCTGCGCCTCGACGTGAAGTCCCGCGCCAGCTACACGCTGGCGGCGCGCGCGGCCGAGCAGGTCCTCTCCCAGGACAGCCGCCTGGCGCCGCTGCGTGTGCGGTGCGCCACGGCGGCGCTGGCGCCTCGGGAGCTGGCGGAGCGACTGGTCCACATGGGCGAGGCGGGCCATCTGCATGCGGATGCGCTGGAGGCGTGCCGTGCCTCGGTGAACACGTTGCCCGTGGGCGACCTGGAAGCCGTGGAGGCCCGACTCACCATGAGCGGGAGCGCGGAGGCGCGACGCGTGGCGGTGTGGTGCCTGGTGCGCGACTCGGCGCCGGGGCGTGGATGGACGCCGGAGCGCCTGGGCCGGCTGAAGCGGCTCCAGCAGGACGTGTCGCCGCTGGTCTCCGGTGCCGCACAGGCCATCTTTCCGCCTCGCGAGCAGGTGTCGCCGGCCGTGGCGCCCTCCACGTAGGACCGCTCACCCTGGGCGGTCTGGCCTTCATCCATCGATAGGCATTGAGCCGAGGACGATTCCCATGACCCCTCCCCACCCTGCCCCCCTGTCTGTTCTAAGCGATGCCCAGGTCCAACAGTTCATCGAGGAAGGCTTCGTCCGGCTCGATGACGCATTTCCCAGACAGGTCGCGGACGCCGCGCGCGACATCCTCTGGCGCGATACGGGCTGCTCCCCGGAGGACCCATCCACCTGGACACGTCCCGTCATCCGGCTCGGTGAATACATCCAGGAGCCCTTCCGACAAGCAGCCAACACTCCTCGCTTGAGGGCCGCGTACGACCAGCTCGTCGGTCCCGGGAGATGGGCTCCCCGGATGAGCCTGGGCAGCTTTCCCATCCGCTTCCCCAGCGCCGAGAATCCCGGCGACGACGGTTGGCACGTCGACACCAGCTTCCCGCCTCCAGATGGCGGAACGGGCTCCTTCTTTGAGTGGCGCGCCAATGTCGCCTCCCAGGGGCGCGCGCTGCTGATGCTGTTCCTGTTCTCCGACGTCGGAGAGCACGACGCCCCCACGCGCATCCGCGTCGGCTCCCACCGGGACATCGCGAGACTCCTCGCCCCGGAAGGCGCCGCGGGACTGAGCTTCATGGAGATCGCGAGCAGGCTCGACACCACCACCCACTGTCCTGAAGCACGGGCCACCGGTGACGCGGGAACCGTCTACCTGTGCCACCCCTTCATCGTGCACGCGGCGCAGCCCCACCGGGGTGCCCGGCCACGCTTCATGGCCCAGCCTCCGCTGTTCCCCTCGGGGCCCAGGACGCTCGAAAGCAACGACGGTGACGAGTTTCCCGTCACGCGGGCGATTCGCCGGGCACTCGGCGCGACTCCCGCGCCCTGACGAACCGTCCGCCGCGTTCGAACATGGAGCGTGGAGCCGCCCCCCGCGGGTCGGCTCCACGCTCCCGTCGAATCCCAACCGCAACGGTCATCCCGCCCCGGACCCGCACCGCGTGGGGTGTGAGGAAGCAAGGCACGCTCCGGGGTGCATCTCCTGGAAGACACGGCCCGCGAACAGGTGGCGCATTTCTCGCGAGAGAATCTCCACCCGCGCCACAACCCCCTGGTTTCCCAGCGCTTTCGCCAGCAAGTCCCCTGAAGGGATTCAGGTGGGCGTCGCGTCTCGCATGACGCTGCGGATGCTCAGGTCCAATTGGCTCTGGAGCACGCGAAGCAGGCTGCTGAGCCCCTGGGTGTCCTCGCCCAGTCGGGCCGCGAGGCGCTGGCGCACATCATCACGCAGCCGCTCCCGCGACTGCGCCAGCCACCGCTTCACCGTGGACCGGTCCACCTGATACGCGCGGGCAATCTGCGCCGTCCCCAACCCCTCCACCAGATGCAGGCGCAGGAGCGTCCGTGAGCGCGGCTCCAGCGCCTTGAGCGCCTCCTGGAACGCCGCCGCGAAGTCCTCGCGATAGTGCTCCTGGATGAACCGCCGGTCCGCGTCCACCTCCGGCACGCTCGTTTCCGCGAGCTTGGAGTCGTCCAGATCGAACGAAATCCTCCGCTCCCGCATCAGGTTGAGCGCGGTGCGCAGCGCCGCGACACGGAGCCACGCCAAGAGGGTGCCCTCTCCCTCGTAATCCGCGATTCGCGGAGCGCGATCACCGCTGGGAAGAAAAAGCTTCACGCGCAGCACCTGGAGCGCCTCGTCCACCACCGAGACTTCCATTCCTCGGTGCAGCAACGCTTTTCGGAGCTGTGGGACGTAGCGGGCCTCGAACTCCGCAAGGGCCTGCGCATCACCGCGAGCGCAGGCTCGCGCGAAAGACACGTCTACTTCATGGTCGGTGCCATTCATCGTCATGACCGCCCACGTCGGTTATCGTCCTCGCGTCATGGAATGCCTCGAGACGCGACGACTCTTCGCCTTCGCACAGGGTGAACTGGACGCAGAAGCCGCGCACCAGGTGGAGCAGCATCTTGATTCCTGCGCCTCCTGTCGAGCACTCGTAGGGGAGGCGGCCCGCACGGAGGACGGGGAAGCAGGCTCGTCCACTCCGTCCCCTTCCTCGTCGGTCCCCCCGCTCTCCTGGCTCGAGCGCGGCGCGCTGCTGGGCCGCTACGTCGTGCTCGAGCGCATCGGAGCGGGCGGCATGGGCGTCGTCCACGCCGCATATGACCCGGAGCTGGACCGTCGCGTCGCGCTCAAGCTGATTCGCATCGACTCGACGACCCCCGCCCACCTGGAGCGCGCGCAGGCCCGACTGCTGCGCGAGGCCCAGGCCACCGCGCGCGTCATCCACCCCAACGTCATCACCATCCACGACGTGGGCCGCTTCGGGGAGCACGTCTTCCTCGCCATGGAGCTGGTGGACGGCACCACCCTGCGCTCGCACATCCGCGCTCGCAAGGGACGCAACGACTGGCGCGAGACACTGAGCCTCTTCATCCAGGCGGGACGCGGTCTCGCCGCCGCGCATGCCCAGGGACTGGTCCACCGCGACTTCAAGCCAGACAACGCGCTCGTCGGCAAGGACGGCCGCGTGCGCATCACCGACTTCGGACTGGCGCGCATCGTCGAGGGCATCGACGACACGCCCACGCCTCCGGGCTCCTCGTCTCCCGTTCCCCTGCGCTCCGAGTGGCACACCCGCTCGGACATGGTGCTGGGAACTCCCGCGTACATGGCTCCCGAGCAGAAGCGCGGCGAGCCCTCCGATGCGCGCAGCGACCAGTACAGCTTCTGCGTCGCGCTCCATGAAGCGCTCTACGGCAAGCGGCCTTTCGCCAGGCCCGCCGCGGTGGTGAACGCCACGCCGGAGCCCCCCCTTCCCGAGCCAGGGCCGCGCCCGCCGCAGGGCTCGGATGTTCCCGCCTGGGTGCATCAGGTGATTCTCCAGGGACTCTCCGCGTCACCCGACGCGCGCCACGACTCCATGGAGGCGCTGCTGCGCAGGCTCGGCCATGCCCCGGGAGAAAAATGGCGGCGCGCGGTGCTCGCCGCGAGCGCGGGTTTGTTGCTCCTCGCCGGTGGCGCGGCCCTTCACCGCTCCACCTCCGGAGACCCCTGCGCGGGCAGCGAGCAGTCCCTCATCGGCATCTGGGACGCCTCCCGCAAGGCCACCGTCCAGACCGTCTTCAAGAGCAGCCCCCTCCCCTACGCCGCCGGAGCCTGGAGCGAGGTGGAGCGCACCCTGGACGGCTTCGCGCGCAACTGGGTGGCGGCGAGTCACGAGGCCTGCGTCGCCACGCGAGTGAAGGGCCAGCAGACCGAACGCCTGCTCGAACGGCGCGTCATCTGCCTGGACCAGCGACTCAAGGACCTGGGCGCCGTGGTGGACACGCTCGCGACCGCGGACACGCAGGTCATCCAGAACTCGCCGCGCATGGCGCACGGCCTGGAGAACCTCTCGGTCTGCGCGAACCTCTCCGCGCTCGCCGCACCGGAGCCTCCGCCCACCGACGAGTCGAGCCAGAAACACATGGAGGCCGTGCGCGCCCAGCGCGCGCAGGTCCGCGCGAAGCTCACCGCGGGCCAGCTGGCCCCCGCCCTGGCGCTCGCAACCGAGGTGGCACGCGAGGCGCACGAGATTGGCTACGGGCCCCTGGAGGCCGAGGTCCTGGACCTGGTCGCCGAATCCCAGGGAAAGAACCTCGCCTACCGCGACGCCATCAAGACCCTGCACCACGCCATCCAGGTCGCCACCGCGAGCCGTCATGACCGCCAGGCCGCCGAGTCCTGGGCGGGGATGATCCGGCTCATCAGCCTGGTGGGGCCCGAAGTGGACCCCGATGGCGTGGCCCCGGCCCATGCGGAAGCCGCCCTCAAGCGGCTGGGCGAAGACGCACGCATCGAGGCGATGTACTTCCGCAACCTCGCCAGCCTGCACCGCACCCGAGGCCGCCCCGCGGAGGCGCTGGCCGCGAGCGAGAAGGCGGTGGAGCTCGCCCGGAAGGTCTACACCGCGAACGAACCCGAGCTCGGGACGGCGCTGCTCACGATGAGCCACGCACTCCATGAGTTCAATCGCCACGCGGAGGGCCTGCGCTACCTGCTCGAGGCGGAGGCCATCTACCGGAAGACCTACGGCCCCAATCATCCCTATCTGGCGACCGTCCTGGGCAACCTCTCCGTGTTCAGCATCCGGGTCGGCGACTCCGAGAGCGCGCTGAAATACGCCAGGGAGTCCCTGGCCATCCACCAGGGCGCCTATGGCGAGGAGAGCGAGCCCGCCGCCAGCGTGCTTCACAACATCGGCGGCTTCCTGCTGGAGTTGGGGCGCACGGAGGAGAGCATCCAGCACTATCAGCGGGCGATTCGCATCCGCGAGAAGGTGATGGGCCCCGAGCATCCCGAGGTCGCCTCCTCCCTGTCGAGGCTCGGGACCGCGCTGGCCTCCCTGGGGCACTTCGAGGAGGCCTTGAAGCATCACCAGCGCGCCTTGCTCATCAACGAGAAGAGCCTGGGCCCCCAACACTCCATGGTGGCGCTCGACCTGCTCGGCATCGGCGATGACTACCAGGGGCTCGGAGCCCCGAAGAAAGCCATTCCCGTCCTCGAGCGGTCGGTGACGGTCTACGAGAAACAGACGTCGACCAAGAACGACGACTTCCTCGCGGATGCCCGGTTCTCGCTCGCGCGTGCGCTCATGAGCACGTCCAACGGCCTGGAGCGGGCCCGCCAGCTCGCCACCGCCGCGCAGGAATACAACCACCGCTTCCCCAAGCCCCGAGCCCGGCAGGTCAAGGAAGTCGAGCAGTGGCTGGCGACCCATCGCGCGCCGGGCCCCCGCCAGGCTCCGAGCGAAGCCGAGACACGCGAACCCGGTCCCCATTATCCTCCGGCGCATGGCCAGCCCCTATGACGTGACACCGGTGCGCAGCCCCTCGGAGCTCGCGCGCATCCTGGACCTCCAGCGCAAGAACCTGCCGAAAGCCATCAGCACGGAGGAGATGCGCTCGCAGGGCTTCGTCACCGTGGAGCATGACGTGTCGGCCCTGGAGCGGATGCACGCCCTGGCCCCCAGCATCATCGCGAGCCACGCGGGAGAGCTCGTGGCCTACGCGCTGACGATGCCCCGGGAGTGCCGCTCGCTGATGCCCGTGCTCGTCCCCATGTTCGACCTGCTGGACACGTTGGACTACCAGGGCCGTCCGCTGGGTGAGCAGCGCTTCTATGTCATGGGGCAGATCTGCATCGACAAGGCCCACCGGGGCGTGGGGCTGTTCGACCAGCTCTATGCCGGGCATCGCGAGCTGTACCGCGAGCGCTTCGACGTGCTGGTGACGGAGGTCGCGACCCGGAACACCCGCTCCCTGCGCGCCCACGAGCGCGTGGGGTTCAAGCCGCTGCACACCTACCGCGACGCGACGGACGAGTGGGCCATCGTCGCCTGGGACTGGAGCGAGCCCTCCGCGTAGCCCGCCGATCCGGGCTCCGGCCGGCGCCCCGACAGCGGCGCGGCCGGCCCGTGATGCACGCGACGTCAGGACATCTTCGCCATGCGTCGGCAGGACTCGACGCAGCGGCGACAGGACTCCGCGCAGGCCTTCATCACCGCGTCGTCCGCCATGCGCTCGCACGCGACGGCACACCGCTCGCAGACCTCGGCGCAGACAGCGCACGTCTGCGGATGCAGCGGCGAGGCGCGAAGCATGAAGTCCGCGCTCGTCTTGCACATCTGCACACAGTCCTCCATCAGGCGGATGGTGTCCGCCGAGGCCATCTTCCCGCCCTTCTGGAGGCAGTACGTCATCGTCTGCAGGCACACCGCCGCGCAGGACATGCAGTTGCTGATGCAGGCGCGCATGTCATCCGTGAGTTGATTGTTCGCGCCGACGAGGAACGGCTGCATCTGGAACTTCTGGGATTCCACCTGAGCCATGCGACAACCTCCGTGCGTTGGGTTCGCGTACAGGTGGGGAGCGACAGGGCGCTTCACAACGTCCGCGAGGGCTTCCCAGGGGCAAGCGGAGAGACAGGGCCTGGGCACCATGACTGGCGACCAGACGTGCTCGCGGTGGTCAGCGCGGGCCGCCTGCTCATGAGGATGGGGGCGTGGCTAGAACCAGGCCGAGCACTGCCCGGAGCTGGTGTTGCACAGCCGCAGATGGAAACGCGCGACGCCCGAGTAGCTGCCATTCCACGCGGCGTTGACGACCCACCCATCGGCGTAGAACTGGAGCTTGACGCCACTGCCATGACTGCTGGTGGACCACGTGCCCTTGTAGTAGCCGCCGCCCGTGGCCGTCCACGTCTTGCACACGCTCGCCTTCCTGCCGCCGGGCGCCGTCAACGTTGTGCAAGCCCTGGCGAGTTCGGCATCAGCGGACGCGTCCGGGGCGGCTTCGGAGACCGGGTTCGACCCGGCCACACCCGCCGCGGCCAGAATGCCTGCGAGGACCTGAAACATGGCGTGACGCTCCTGCCCGCATGGGGCCGTGCAGCCGATGCCGGCTGATGAGAGCGGCCAAGCTGTCGTCGGAGCGTCGGAGCGGCAATGCACCCCGGAGGGACCCTCGCTACCCGATGCGAGACACGCGATTGCGGGCCGGCGACCCGCACGCGGCCCCGCACCGCGACGCGGGCGCCGCGCTAGGGCCCGACGACGGAAAAACGCCGGCCCCCCCGAAAGTCCTGGGGAGGGCCGGCGTCGCGCGCGGACAGGATGTTTTCCTGGTCCGGGTCGCGCTAGAGCGCGGTGGCCCAACGCGTGTCGTGGTCGCTCCAGAAGCGGTGCAGGTAATTGTCGGCCTGCTGGATGATGACGGCCTCCGTCCCGTCATCGAGGACGGCCGTCACGGTGATGGCGTTCATGTTCCAGTTGTCACCCGTGGCGAAGATGTCCGGCTGGCCGGAGGTGAACTGGATGCTGAACTCGACGAGGTTGGCGAGCAGCATGCCCGTGGGCGTCACCATCGTCACGGTGTGCGAGGTCCAGTCGGGCCAGCGCGCGCCGTTGTTCAGGTTGATGCTGGCCGTGAGCTGGTTGCCGGACAGCCCCACGTACTTGATCGCGGCCACCGCGTGGCTGGCATTGCGCAGGTCGTCTCCGCCCGTGGCGACGGTGATGCGGAGCCGGGTGACGGAACGGAGTCCATCGTCGGCGTGCGCCATTCCGGGCAGCAGGAACAGCACGGCGGCGGCAAGCATCGCCATCAGGCTCGAACCAAAGCGAGGCGTCATCGCAGTGGGGAAAAGGGCAGCGGTCATCGTCGTCTCCTCTAGGGGTGGGTCACACTCGTGGGCATGGCGCGGCCCCAGGGGCCACGTCGCTCACGAAGCGAAGCCAAGGTGCCGCGAAGCCAGGAACCTGCCCACTGCCAGATTTCTTGCCCTGCCTCGGATGACGGCGAAGTGGAACCCTCGCGAGCATGGGAAGACTCGCGACACTCCCCCTGCTCCTGGGGCTGCTCTGGAGCACACCGCTGCTCGCCGCGACGGCCGAGGACTTCGGCGCACAGCCGGAGGCGCTGCGCATCCAGGTGGTGACCTTCGGTCCCGGCACATACGTCCAGGAGCGCTTCGGACACAGCGCCCTCTGGGTCGAGGATACGCGGCTGGGTGAGGTCGCGCTCTACAGCTATGGCGTGACCTCCCATGGCCCCGCCGCCGAGGTGCGCTACCTCCTGGAGCGACCCACCTATTGGGCCGCCCGGCTCTCGGTGGAGCATTCGTTCTTCCTCTATCGCGCGCGGGGGCGCTCCATCTTCCTCCAGGAGCTGGACCTGTCCGTGGAGCAGCGACGCCGACTCCTCGCGCGCCTCGAACGCGACGTGAATCCCGAGACGCGCGAGTACGCGTATGACCCGCTGCGGGGAAACTGCGCGACGCGCCTGCGCGATGCATTGGACGACGCCCTGGGCGGAGCGCTGCACGCCCGGCTCGCGGGCCCCGCCGCGCTGACCCACCGCGAGCACCTTCGCCGCTACACCCGCGACACCCCGCTGTTCCAGTGGGCGCTGATGCTCTGGCTGAACGACGACGTGGACGCGCCGATGACCCGGTGGGAGGAGGCCGCCTTTCCCCTGGAGCTGGCCCGGGCACTCGCGGAGTTCTCCTTCATGAGCGAACTGGGCACTTCGACTCCGCTCGTGAGGCGAAGCCACGATGAGCACCTGACCACCACCATTCCTCCCCCGCTGGCCCCAGGCCCCACCTCTCTGACGCGAGGGCTCCTCGCCCTTCTCGTGGCGGGCGTGATGGTCCTGCTCGCGGTGCCCCGCGCGCACACGCACCGGTGCGCCTTCCAAATCACCTTCGGCCTGTACCACGCGTTCATCGGCGCGACGCTCGGCACGGCGGGCGCCATCGGCTTCGTCCTGATGCTCGGCTCCGAGCACCCCTACTTCGGCCTCAACGAGAACCAGTGGCTGGCCCATCCCCTCTCACTCGCGCTGCTCCCGCTCGGCCTGGGCATCGCCTGGGGGAATGAGCGCGCCGAGCGCCGAGCACGTCACTGCGTCGGCGTGCTCGCCCTCGGCTCCCTGCTGGCGGTGCTGCTCAAGCTGTCGCCCACGTCACACCAGGACACGCTCGAGCCGATGACCGTCCTGCTCGCCGCGAACATCGGACTGGCGCTCGTCCACGTGAAGCGGTGGCGGGCCCCCCAGACGCTCACCCACCGGCGAGGAGCATCACTTCGACCCGAGCCCCACCCTCCGGGAGATTCGACGCGCGCAGCGACCCTCCACTCGCCTCGATGAGCCCGCCCACCAGCCGCATCCCCAGGCCCGAGCCCTCCGACTTCGTCGTGCCTCCCGTGAGACGCGCCCCGTCCAGCAACCCCGCCCGGAAGCCCGGCCCGTCATCACTCACCCGCAGGAGGATGTTCCGCGTGCCGCCCTCCGGCTCGACGCTCACCTGGACGGTGCCGGCGCCACGTTGCCCATCCCCTTCACACGCATTCACGAGCAGGTTCGTCACCACGTGCGCCAGCCCCCGCTCGCCGCCCACCACCCAGACGCGCGGCCCCTGTCCCTCCGGTGCCCCGGGCCCGAGCAGGATTCGCACATGCGAGTAGCGCGTCTGGACCACGGCGGCCGCGTTGCGCAGGGTGGCGGAGACCTCGACGGGGGTCGCCTCGTCAATCATCGCCAGCTCGCCCAGGGCGCGTGACTTCACGCTCTCCACGAACTCCCACAGCTCGCGCAGGTCCGACGCCAGCCCCTGCACATGCCGCGAGCACGAGGCGCCTCCCGGGTCTCTCAGGAGCAGGTCCGCGCGAAGCCGCGCCGCCGACAGGAGCGTCCGCGCATCGTGGTGCTCGCGCAGGATGACGCTCAGGTTCGTGCGCGCCCGACGAATCCTCACCCCCTCCGCACCGGACTTGAGGACCATCCGGCGCGCCACGCCACACGCGACCGCGGCCACGCTCCCCGCGCTGCCGACGAAGATGACGAGCAGCGCGACCTCCGAAACGCCATACGTCAGTTGACTGGCATTGAACCGGAAGTCGAGGGCGACGAGTCCCCCCAGGAGCAGCAGGTTCGCGCCGGTGCCCACCCAGGCGACACGAGGTGACAGTCGCAACGCGGTGATGAAGACCACCGCGATGACGGCGGAGGGGTCCGGCATCCGCAACAGGCCGGTGTAGCTGTCGCCATGCCACAACAACGTGGACAGGAGCGTGCCCTGGGCGACCACGGCATCCAGGAGCGCGGAGGCCACCAGCAGCCTCGGACCGAACAGTCGCCGCCGTCCCGCCCAGAACGCGACGACGGACAGCGTCATGCCCGAAAGCAACAAGGCCAGCTCCAGCACCGCGGCCGGCCAGCCCCCATCCGCGGCCACGCCTCCCAACGCCAGGAAGCGCGCCATGACCAGCGCGCAGAAGACGATGCGCACCGCGCTCACCAGCACTTCGCCGTCGTTGGACGCATCGGTGAGGACCTTGCGTGTTATGCTTTCCTGTATGGCCATGGTCCAACACCTCCTGCTGATAGAGGACTCGGTCAGCCTGGCGCGCGTGCTCGAAGACGTCCTGCAATCCCGCGCTGAACGAATCACGCACGTCACCACCCTCGCCGCCGCGCGCGAGGTGCTGCGAACCCAACCTCCCGACGCGGTGCTCCTGGACGTCAGCCTTCCGGACGGCACCAGCGACTCCCTGCTGGATGACCTGCTCGCGGTGGAGCCCCTGCCGTATGTCATTGCCATCAGCGGCAGCGCGACGGCCGAGCAGGCCTTCCGACTGGCCGCCAGTGGCGTGCGCGCCTTCGTCCCCAAGCCGCTGGACCTCGCGCGGCTGGAAGCCGTGTGGACCCAGACGCTGTCAGGCCCTCCGGAGCTGGGCCCCGCGTTGAGGGCGAGCGCCGGCAAGGTGCCGCTGCATCACTTCGAGAGCCTGGTCCGCGACACCCTCGTGGACGAGGCCCTTGCCAGGTCCGGAGGCAGCGTGCGCGGCGCCGCGAAGCTGCTCCAGATTTCCCGCCAGCTCCTCCAACACATTCTCAACGCCCGGGATTGAGTCGGGCCTCCTCGCGGCTACCTCCGGTCCGGCGTTCCGGCGAATCACCTGCGCTCCCTGGGACGAACGGCTCCCGCCCACAATCTTCAAGCGGCGTACCAGGGACGCGACGCGGCGTTCTCCCCCACGAGCGGCCTCGCGAATCACTCCCGCGCGAGCACCCACGCGTGGCCCCGAGGACAACCCGTTGGCCCGGTCCGTTGCCTCACGGGCCACAACCCCATCGCGATTCCATCCTGGCGGAAGCGATGAGCCCCCACGAAGCACCTGCCCGGAGATCCACCATCAGCGCCCGGGTAGGAACCGACCGGGGGGAATCCGCGAGAGGCCAATCCCACCCCCTACCACCCAGCGTTGCTGCACCCTGGCGTTCCGCATACGCCACGTGCGAATGAGCGCTGCGTTCCGGGTGGAATCGCGGGCGTCACGGCTCCGAATCCCAGCGCCGCGCGGCTTCTTCCCCTCCGGCCATGCGAGCGCGGCCGCCGCCCCACCCCTCTCGGCCCGGTGCGGGCGCGGCGTAGCATGGCCGAGTGAATACGGAGGCCCCTTGGCTCGTCCTCCGAGGCAATCCTCATTGGAGCCAATTGTCTCGTATATGATGCTTTGGTAGAGGACCGCCGCACGCAGCATCCGCCTTTTTCCCTGCCATCATGGTTTTTTCCGTCCACCACTGGGCCGCGTGGGCTCCCGGGCTTGTCGGGCAAGACGCCTGGCGGTCCTGGCTCTCACAGCCGCATCCGCTTCCGGCCGAGGGCACCCCGCCCTTGACCGAGATGCCGGCGATGATGCGCCGTCGGGTGGACCGGCTGGGTCGCATCGCGCTGCAGGCGGCCTACTCGTGCCAGGCGGACGCGCCTCCGTGTCCCATGGTGTTCGCGTCGCGCTACGGGGACATGGGCCGCTCCGTGGAGCTGCTGGAGCAGTTGGCCCAGGCCACCCCGCTGTCGCCCACGTCCTTCAGCCTGTCGGTGCACAACGCCATTGGCGCGCTGTACTCCATCGCCCGGGGTGACCTGACGGCGCAGAGCGCGGTGGCCGCGGGCGCGGAGACGGTGGAGGCGGCCTTCGTGGAGGCGTGCGGCCTCTTGTCCGAGGGCGCCCCCGAGGTCCTCGTCGTCGTCTATGACGAGCCCCGCCCCGCCCCCTTCGCGCACTTCCCCGAGCAGGTGGCGCTCCCGCACGCCTGGGCCTGCAGCGTGCGGGCGGCCGGAGAAGGCCCCACCTACCAGCTCACCTGCGGCGCCTCGGAGGGCGCACCGGAGCGGGCGTCCGTGGACCCGCTGCCGGAGGAGCTCTCCGTGCTGCGCTTCCTCGTCTCCGGCGAGGCGCGCTTCGAGCACCACACGGGCTCCCGACTCTGGCGGTGGCACCGCGATGCTTGAGCGATTGGAGCGCGGCTGGCGGGTGATCGCCACGGGCATCTCCTTCGCCACCTTCGGCGTGGGGGGGCTGGCGCTGCGCCTGCTGTTCTTCCCCCTGCTGTCGCTCCTGGTCCGCGACAGGCCGCGCCGCACCCGGCTGGCCCGGCTGGCGGTGCACCACTCGTTCCGCTTCTTCGTCGGGCTGATGCACTTTTTGGGGTGCCTGGACTACCGCGTCGAGGGCGTGGAGAAGCTGGCGCGCCCCGGGCTGCTCATCCTCGCCAACCACCCCACGCTCATCGACGTCGTGTTCCTCATCTCGCTGGTGCCCAACGCGGACTGCGTGGTCAAGGCGAGCCTGGCGAACAACCCCTTCATGCGCGGCCCCATCGAGGCCACCGGCTACCTCTGCAATGACTCCGGCCCGGAGCTCGTAGAGGCCTGCATCGCGTCCGTGAAGGCGGGCAACAACCTCATCATCTTCCCGGAGGGCACCCGCACGCCCTTGTCCGGCCCCATGAAGCTGCAGCGCGGGGCGGCCAACATCGCGGTGCGAGGCCCGTGCGACATCACCCCGGTCACCATCCAGGTGGCGCCCATGGCGCTCACCAAGGGGATGCCGTGGTGGCGCGTGGCCCCCACCCGGATGAAGTTCAACATCGTGGTTCAAGACGACATTCGCGTGTCGTCGCTGGTCGAAGAGGCGCACGGAGAGGCCCTCGCGGCCCGCCATCTCACCGAGAGATTGCACGACTACTTCTCCACGGAGACACAACGCCATGCAGGCGCTTGAGCAGGAAATCAAGAAGCTGGTCATCGAGACGCTGAACCTCGAGGACCTCAAGCCGGAGGATATAGACCCGGCGGCGCCGCTGTTCGTCGAGGGGCTGGGGCTCGATTCCATCGATGCCCTGGAACTCGGCCTGGCGCTCCAGAAGGCCTATGGGGTAGCGCTGGCGAGCGACTCCAAGGAGAACCGCCGTCACTTCGCCAGTGTGCGCGCCCTCGCGGATTTCGTGAGCGCCCACCGCAAGTCCTGAGGACCCGCACCACCCATTCGAGGGGGATATGCACATGACCAAGACCCAGCTCTTCGAGAACCTGCGCACGCTCCTGCAGGACACCTTCGACATCGACCCGGCCCGGATTACCCCCGAGGCCCGCCTCCGCGACGACCTGGACATCGACAGCATCGATGCCGTGGACCTGCTCGTGAAGCTCAAGCCCGTGACGGGCAAGCGGCTTCCGCCGGAGGTCTTCAAGTCGGTCCGGACGATTCAGGACGTCGTCGACGCCCTGCACAGCCTGCTCGACGAGTCCGTGGCGGCGTGAAGCTTCTGCGTCCAGCGCTGCTCGGCGTGCTGAGCCTCGCGTATCCGCTGCTGGTGTACTGGGGCCTGGGCCGGTTCGAGCCTCGCTGGATGGCGGTGCCCCTGGCGGGCATGGCCGTCGTGCGGGCCGTGGCCACGCGCGAGCGTGTCTGGCTCGTCACGGCCGCGGGGGCCCTGGTCCTCGCGAGCACCAGCCTGCTGGGCAACCACGCCCTGCCGCTGAAGCTCTATCCGGTGCTCGTGAACACGATGCTGCTCACCGTCTTCGCCACCAGCCTCGTGTCCCCGCCCAGCGTCATCGAACGGCTGGCGCGGCTGCGCGAGCCGGAGCTCCCCCCGTCCGGCGTGGCCTATACGCGGCGGGTGACGCAGGTGTGGTGCGGGTTCTTCGTCGTCAACGGGAGCATCGCGCTGGGCACCGCGCTGTGGGCCAGTGACGCCACGTGGGCGCTGTACAACGGGCTCATCGCCTATGGGCTGATGGGCGTGCTCTTCGCCGGGGAGTGGCTGGTGCGCCGACGCGTGAAGGCAAGCCACGCCCATGGCTGAGCGCATCGCCATCGAACACCTCCTCAGCCGTGGACGCCCCTCCGACTTCCCGGTGGCGTTTCGCGAGGGGCAGGTGCTCGCCTTCGCGGACTTCGAGGCCCGGGCCGCCGGCTGGCGCGCCGCGTACGAGCGGCACGAGGGCCACCGCTTCGCCCTCTCCTTCGAGGACACCTTCGAGTTCGCCGCGGCCCTGCTCGGCGCCTGGCACGCGGGCCGGTGCGTCTATCTTCCCTCGGAGATCCAGCCCACCACGCGCGAGAAGCTCCGCGGCGAGGTGGACGGCTTCGCCGGCCAGATTCCCTCGTCCACCCCGCTCCTGAAGTTCCAGGAGGGCGCGCGCGCGGAGTGGACGCCGCTCTCCCCGGAGGCCCAGGCGCTGGTCGTCTACACCTCCGGCTCCAGCGGAGAGCCCGCCGCCATCCCCAAACACCTGGGGCAGCTCACCCGCGAGGTCGCCACGCTGGCGGACCTCTTCGATGACAGGCTCGGTCCCAGCCGAGTGCTCGCCACGGTGTCGCACCAGCACATCTACGGCCTGCTGTTCCGGGTCCTCTGGCCGCTGACGTCGGGCCGGCCGTTCCTGGCCCGGAGCCTGCCGTACCCCGAGGACATCGTCGCCGAGCTTTCGCACGGGCCGGCGGCGCTCATCGCCAGCCCCGCCCACCTCAAGCGGCTGCCGGACACGTTGGACTGGGCGGGCGTGCGGGGGAACCTGCGCTCGGTGTTCTCCTCGGGGGGCCCCCTGTCCACCGACGCGCTGCACGCCTGTCGCGGACTGCTCGGGCAGGCGCCCGTGGAGGTCTACGGCAGCTCGGAGACCGGGGGCATCGCCTGGCGCCAGCGCACCCAGGACGAGGCGCTGAGCTGGAGGACGATGCCCGGCGTGGAGGTCCGCCTGACGGAGGACGCCCTGGCGGTCCGCTCCCCCCACCTGCCGGATGGGAACTGGTTCCAGACGGAGGACCGGGCCCGGCTGCTGCCAGAGGGCTTCGAGCTGCTGGGGCGCATGGACCGGTTGCTCAAACTGGAGGAGAAGCGGGTCTCCTTGAGCGCCATGGAGCGGGCCCTGTTGGAGAGTGACCTGGTCCGCGAGGCGCGGGTGGTGCCCCTGTCCGAGGGAAACCGCTCGGTTCTGGGGGTGGTGGCCGTGCTGGGGCCCACCGGCCGGCACCTTCACGCCGACAGTGGAAAGCCCTTCCTGAACCGGGCCCTTCGAAAGCACCTGTCTTCCCAGTTCGAGCCCAGTGTCCTTCCGCGTCGATTCCGGTATCTGGAGGCGATGCCAGTCAACTCCCAGGGCAAATCCACCGAGGCCGCGCTCGTCGCCCTCTTCGACTCCCGCCGCCCGCCCCTGCGCGTGCTCGAGCACACCGCGGACCGCGCCGTGCTGAGCATCGAGACACCGGCGAGCCTGCCGTACTTCAAGGGCCACTTCCCGGAGAAGGCCATCCTGCCCGGCGTGGCGCAAATCGAGTGGGCGCTCCATCTGGGCCGGGAGTTGTTCACGCTCCCGCCGGAGTTCCTCCGCATGGAGGCGGTGAAGTTCCAGCAGCTCATCGTCCCCGAGACGCTCCTCACCCTGGAGCTCACCTGGACACAGGCCAAGGGCAGCCTCCAGTTCAAGTTCACCTCCGAGGCCGGCACCCACGGGAGCGGCCGCATCCTGCTCGGTGAGGTCCGCGGATGAAGCTCTGCGTGGTGATTCCCGTCTACAACCACGGCGAGGCGGTGGGCGCGGTGGTGAACTCCGTGCGCGCGCACGGGCTGCCATGCCTGCTGGTGGATGACGGCAGCGAGCCGGGCTGCGCGAAGGTCCTGGACACGCTGGCGGAGGCGGACAGGTCTGGCATCGAGCTGGTGCGCCTGCCCCGGAACGAGGGCAAGGGCGGGGCGATGATGGCGGGCTTCCGGGCGGCGAAGGCCTCCGGCTTCAGCCACGCGCTGCAGATTGACGCCGACGGCCAGCACGACACCCGGGACATCCCCCGCTTCGTCGAGCTGGCGGCCTCGGCCCCGGAAAAAATCATCTGCGGCACGCCCATCTACGACGAGTCGGTGCCCAAGGGCCGGCTGTACGGCCGCTACGCCACGCACATCTGGGTGTGGATCAACACGCTGTCACTGGCCATCCGCGATTCGATGTGCGGCTTCCGCGTGTATCCGCTGACGCCCACGCTCGCGCTCATCGACACGGTGAGCATTGGCAGGCGCATGGACTTCGACGTGGAAGTCATCGTGCGGCTGTACTGGCGAGGGGTGGGCATCCTCAACCAGCCCACCCAGGTGCGCTACCCCACCGACGGCATCTCCCACTTCGACGTGCTCTGGGACAACGTGCGCATCTCCCGCATGCACGCCCGGCTCTTCTTCGGGATGTTGCTGCGGCTGCCGCTGCTCTTGTGGCGGAAGGTCTCCGCATGAAGCCGCGGCATTGGGCGGAGATGGGCGAGAGCACCTTCGTGCTCGGCATCTGGCTGTTGTACTGGGTCCACCGGCTGCTGGGGCGCTGGCCGTTCCGCCTCTGTCTGTACCCCGTGGTCCTGGTGCACTGGCTGGCCCGCCCCGTGGTGCGCAAGGCGTCGCTCCAGTACCTCTCGCGGGTGGAGCAGGCCACCGGCGCGCTCGGGCGCAAACCCGGGCGAGGCGACAGCCTGCGCCACATGGTCACCTTCGCGGAGACGATGCTCGACAAGCTCCTGGCCGTCAGCGGGAGATACCGCTTCGAGCAGGTCCACACCGAGGGGCGCGAGCAGTTCTACGAGGTGGTGAAGGCGGGCAAGGGCGGCATCATCGTCACCGCGCACATGGGCTGCCTGGAGCTGTGTCGCGCCATGGCGGAGAAGCGTGGCGAAGTGAAGCTCCACATCCTGGTGCACACCCGCCATGCCGAGCAGTTCAACCGCCTGCTCAAGCGGCTCAATCCGGACAGCGGCTTCCAGTTGGTGGAAGTCACGGACATGGGGCCTGGGACAGCCGTCGCGCTGGAGAAGTACGTGACGGAGGGCGGGTTCGTGGTGATTGCCGGAGACCGGGTGCCGGTGAGCGCCAGTCAGACGGTGGACGTGGACTTCCTGGGGCACAAGGCCGCCTTCCCCGTGGGGCCCTACGTGCTGGCCTCGCTGTTCAAGTGCCCGCTGTACCTGCTGGGGTGCATCCACGAGAACAACGGATACACCATCCATTTCGAGACCCTGGCCGAGCGTGTCGAGCTCCCCCGGGGCAAGCGCGCGGCCGCGTTGACGGGCCACGCCCAACACTATGCCGAGCGGGTGACGGCGCTGCTGAAGCGCTCTCCGTTCGATTGGTTCAACTTCTTTCCCTTTTGGGATCAGGCGAATGCCTCCGCCAGGAATCAAGAATGAGCGTGCGGTCCGGTTCGATGGGAGCCGGCTCGCCATTGAAGACGTGTCCGCGCTGTCGCGCCGGGAGCGCGACGCCGAGCTGAGCACTTCCACCGACTTCCGCCGCAGAATCACCCGGGGCGCGGAGTTCCTGGACCGGCTGCTGGCGGAGGACGGGAACATCTACGGCGTGACGACGGGGTACGGAGACTCGTGCACCGTCTCCATTCCGCCCGAGCTGATCGCCGAGCTGCCGCACCACCTCTACGCGTACCACGGCATTGGAGCCGGCCGGTTCCTGACGCCCGAGGAGACGCGCGCGGTGCTGGCGGCGCGGCTGGCCTCGCTGGCCCAGGGTGTGTCCGGCGTGGGGCTGGGGTTGCTCACCCAGTTGGAGCTGCTCCTGCGCCACGACATCCTGCCGCTGATTCCCGCCGAGGGTTCGGTGGGCGCCAGTGGCGACCTCACGCCGCTGTCCTACGTGGCGGCGGTGCTCTGCGGAGAGCGAGAGGTCTGGTACCGGGGCGAGCGACGTCCCGCCGCGGAGGTGCTCGCGCGGCACGACCTGAAGCCCCTGAAGCTGCGCCCCAAGGAAGGCCTGGCCATCATGAATGGCACGGCGGTGATGACCGCCCTGGCCTGCCTCGCGTGGGAGCGCGCCGAGTACCTGGGACGACTGGCCACCCGGCTCACCGCCTTCAACGTGGTGGCGAGCGCCGGCAACGCGCACCACTTCGACGAGGCGCTGTTCGCCCTCAAGCCGCATGTGGGACAGCAGCGCGTGGCCGCGCGACTGCGCGTGGACCTGGCCACGGACCGGCCGAGCCGCAACGAGCAGCGCTTGCAAGACCGCTACTCCCTGCGCTGCGCGCCTCACGTGATTGGCGTGCTCGAGGACGCCCTGCCCTTCTTCCGGGCGCAAATCGAGAACGAGCTGAACAGCGCCAACGACAACCCGCTCATCGACCCCGACAGCGAGCGGGTGCTGCACGGCGGCCACTTCTATGGGGGCCACATCGCCTTCGCCATGGACGGGCTCAAGACGGCCGTGGCCAACGTGGCGGACCTGATGGACCGGCAGCTCGCGCTGCTGGTGGACACCCGCTACAACCACGGGCTGCCCTCCAACCTCTCCGGCTCCACGGGGCCCCGCGCGGCCATCAACCACGGGCTCAAGGCGGTGCAGATCAGCGTCTCCGCGTGGACGGCGGAGGCCCTCAAGCAGACGATGCCCGCGTCCGTGTTCTCCCGCTCCACCGAGTGCCACAACCAGGACAAGGTGAGCATGGGCACCATCGCCGCGCGCGACTGCCTCCGGGTATTGGAGCTGTCCGAGCAGGTGGTGGCGGCGATGCTCATCGCGGCGCGTCAGGGAATCACCCTGCGCGGCCGGATTGCTCAAGAAATGAATCTGGCGCCGTCTCTTGCGTCGATGCAGGCCGATCTGGAGCAGCGAATCCCGCTGGTGGTGGAGGACCGAGCGTTGGACAAGGAGCTGCAAGGGCTGCTGGGCGCCATCCGCGCCCGCGAGTGGGGGCTCTATGAGGCCTGACCTCAGCCATGAAATCGAGCTGTCGCCGCCCTTCCATGACATCGACCTGATGGAGGTCGTCTGGCATGGCCACTACGTGAAGTACCTGGAGCTGGCGCGGTGCGCGCTCCTGGCGAAGTTCGATTACGACTACCCGCAGATGCTGGCGTCCGGCTTCGCGTGGCCCGTCGTGGACATGCGGCTGAAGTACGTGCAGCCCGCGCTCTACGGAAAGACGCTGAAGATTCGCGCCGAAATCACCGAATGGGAGAACCGGCTCCGTATCGACTATGTGATTCGAGACGCCTCCACGGGCCGCAAGGTGAACCAGGCCCACACCGTCCAGGTCGCCGTGTCGATGGCCACCAAGGAGCTCCAGTACATCTGTCCGCCGGTGCTCTGGCAGCGGCTGGGGGTGAAGCCCGAATGAAGCGCGCGCTCTTGCTGGTGATGCTGCTGGTGGGCTCGACGGCCAGCGCCGGTGACGACATCGTCGCGGGGGTCCGAGCCCGGCTGGCGGACGTGCCGCTGTTGCGGGGGGACTTCGAGCAGAAGAAGACGGTGGCCGGCTTCAAGAAGCCGCTCGTCTCGCGCGGGGCGTTCCTGCTGTCGCGGGAGCACGGCGTGCTGTGGGACACGCGGGTGCCCTTCGCGTCCACGCTCACGCTGACGCGCAAGTCGCTGAGCGCCGAGCAGGGAACGGGCGCGGCGGCCTATCGCCTGGACGCGAGCAAGGAGCCGGGGCTCGCGGCGATGAACGAGGTGATGTTCGCGCTCCTGTCCGGTGACGTGGCCGCGCTGTCCAAGCGCTTTCGCGTCGAGGGCGAGCTCGTGGGCACGACAGGCTGGAAGCTGACCCTGACGCCCACGGACGCGGGCCTCGCGCGGGTCTTCAAGAGCATCCATCTGGAGGGAGACTCGTACGTGAGGCAGGTCAAGCTGGACGAGGCGCGCGGCGACACCAGCGTCATCCAGTTCGACAAGCTGAGCCAGACACCCGCCCCCAATGACGCGGAAGCCGGGCGTCTTGCGAAATAGGGCCGCCATCCTCTGGCTGTTGGTGGTGCTGGCCGTGGGTGTGCACCAGGTCCAGTTCTGGCGCTCGGCGCGCCTGGACACCGACGTCCTGGCGCTCCTGCCCGAGGACGAGCAGGCCCCGGAGGTCGATGCCGCCACGCGCAAGCTCGCGGACCAGGCGGGCCGGGAGCTGGTGTTGCTGGTGGGTGCGCCGGATTGGGCATCCGCCCAGCGCGCGGCGGACCTCGTCACGGCGGAGCTTTCGAAGGACACCTCGCTCCTGAGCCCCTCCGCCCTGGACGCGTCCTCGCTGGATGCGGCGCTGGAGCTGTACCGTCCCTATCGAGACAGGCTGCTGACGCCCGCGCAGCGCACGTGGCTTTCGCGGGCGACACCGGAGGAGCTGGGCGGCACGGCGCTGATGAAGCTGTACCAGCCCGCGGGGCCCCACCTGACGGACTGGGAGGCGGACCCGCTGGGCCTGTGGCCGGACTGGTGGGCGGCGCGCGCCTCCGAAAGCACCGCGCGCCCGCGCGACGGTCGCCTCTGGCTGTCTGGCGAAGGCCGCGAGTGGGTGCTCCTGGCGTGGCACAGCCAGGTCTCCGCCTTCGCGCTGGGCGCCGACGGAAACATCACCACCGTGGTGGACCGCGCGCGGGCCGCCGTGACGACGCAGGTGCCCGGCAGCCGGGTGGTGGCCGCGGGCGTGCCGCTGTACGCGGAGGCCGCCGCGTCCCAGGCCAGCAACGAGATGTCCACCATTGGCATCGGCTCGCTGGTGGCGGTGCTCGTGCTGGTGTGGCTGACGTTCCGCTCGGTGCGGCCCATCATCCTGGTGGGTGTGTCGCTGGGCATCGGCTGCGCGGTGGCGATGAGCGTCACGGCGCTCGTGTTCGAGCGGGTCCACCTGCTCACGCTCGTCTTTGGCTCCAGCCTGGTCGGCGTGGCGGAGGACTACGGCTTCCACTACTTCGCCGCGCGCCAGGGCAAGCCGCCCTCCGAGCGCGGGCCGCTGATGCGCAGCCTGCTGCCGGGCATGGTGATGGCGCTGCTCACCAGCGTGGTGGCGTATCTGGCCCTGGGCGTGGCGCCCTTCCCCGGGCTGCGGCAGATGGCGCTGTTCTCCGCCACGGGACTGGTGGGCGCGTTCCTGACGGTGGCCTGCTGGTTCCCGACGCTGGACACCGGCGCCCTGCCCGTGACGTCCTTCTCCACGCGCTTCGCCACGTCCCTGGCGCGCTGGCCCCGCTTCGCCTCCACCCGCGCGTGGTGGGTGGGGACCGCGGCGCTCGTCCTGTTCATCATCGGAGGGCTGTGGCGCGTGCGGACGCGCGATGACGTGCGACAGCTGCAGGGCGCGCCGGCGCATCTCATCGCCGACCAGCGCGAGCTGGGGCGGCTCCTCGGGTTGCCCAGCCCCGCCCAGTTCTTCCTCGTGGGAGGCCAGGACGAGGAGCAGGTGCTCGCGCGCGAGGCTTCGCTGAAGGCGCGCTTGGACCCGCTGGTGACGGACAAGGTCCTCGCGGGCTATCGCGCGGTGTCTGACTGGTTGCCCAGCGCGGAGCAGCAGCGCTCGGACGCGAAGCTGAGCGCCCGCGCGGAAGCGCAGGCGGTGGCCGCCGTGGCCCAGGCCACGGGCGAGGAGCCCACCCGCGCGCGCTTCGCGGACGACGTGCTCACTCCGGAGCGGCTGCTCGCCAGTCCCGCCTCGGCGGCCATCCGGCAGCAGTGGTTGGGGCGCCTGGGCGAGAAGCACTTCAGCATCGTCATGCTGCGCGGGCTGAATGACCCGTCGGTGCTCCCGCGCATCGCCGACGCCGCTCAGGGGCTGGAGGGCGTGCGGTGGGTGGACAAGACGCAGGAGATCTCCCGGCTCCTGGAGCGCTACCGCCGGCTCATGGGCGGGCTCATCCTGCTGGGCTATGTCGCGGTGCTGTTGCTGCTCGTCGTGCGCTTCCGACGCGAGGCGTGGCGGGCCTGGCTGCCCACGGTGGTGGGCACGCTCGTCACGCTGGCGGTGTTCGGCTGGGTGGGCGAGCCGCTCCAGCTCTTCAGCGTGCTGGGCCTCATGCTGCTGCTGGGCATGGGCGTGGACTACGGAATCTTCATGTTGGAGCACCCGGGTGAGGGCTCCGCCTGGCTCGCGGTGGCACTCGCGGGCGTGAGCACCCTCCTCTCATTCGGTCTCCTGGGGCTCTCGGCCACTCCGGCCCTGCGCTCCTTTGGTCTCACCATGCTCCTGGGCGAAGTCACCATCTGGTTGCTCACGCCCTGTTGCAGACTGCCTCCTGGCAAGGACGTGTCGTGAAGGTAGAAAAGACAGAAGTCGTCATCATTGGGGCGGGCCCCTCTGGCTCGGTGGCCGCGGGGATTCTGCGCAAGCAGGGTCGTCAGGTGTTGATCCTGGAGCGCGAGCAGTTCCCTCGCTTCTCCATCGGAGAGAGCCTGCTGCCGCAGAGCATGGAGTACATCGAGGAAGCGGGGATGATTCGCGACGTGGTGGAGGCGGGCTTCCAGTTCAAGAATGGAGCGGCCTTCGCGCGCGGCGAGACGTACACGGACTTCGATTTCCGCGACAAGTTCTCCAAGGGCTGGGGCACCACGTACCAGGTGCAGCGTGGAACCTTCGACCACGTGCTGGCGCTCGCCGCCGAGCGCATGGGCGCCACCCTGCGCTTCCGCCACACCGTCGAGTCCGTGGATGTCACCGGCGCGGAGCCCGAAATCACGGTGCGCTCGCCCGAGGGCGAGACCTACCGCGTGCAGGCGCGCTTCCTGCTCGACGCCAGCGGCTTTGGCCGTGTGCTGCCCCGCCTGCTCCAGTTGGAGACGCCGTCGAACTTCCCGGTGCGCGGCGCGCTCTTCACGCACGTGGAGGACCGCGTGCCGTCCGGCGGCAACTTCGACCGCAGCAAGATTCGCGTCACCGTGCATCCCAAGCACGTGGACGTCTGGTACTGGACCATCCCCTTCTCCAACGGGCGCTGCTCGCTGGGCGTGGTGGCCAGGCGCGAGTACCTGGAGCAGTTCCAGGGCACCGAGACCGAGCGGCTCAAGGCCATCGTCGCGGATGACCCGACGCTGTCGAAGCTCTTGAAGGACGCCGTCTGGGACACGCCCGCGCGCAGCATCACCGGCTACGCGGCGAACGTGAAGTCGCTGTGGGGCAACGGCTTCGCGCTCCTGGGCAACGCTGGCGAGTTCCTGGACCCGGTGTTCTCCTCGGGCGTCACCATCGCCGTCAAGTCCGCGAGCCTCGCGTCCAAGTGCATCGGCCGTGTGTTCGCGGGCGAGACGGTGGACTGGGAGCGCGACTACGCGGTGCCGCTCAAGGCGGGCGTGGACACGTTCCGCACCTTCGTCGAGTCCTGGTACGCGGGCGGCTTCCAGAACGTCATCTTCCACCCCAACGCGTCCCCCGAGGTGCGTCGGATGATCTCCGCCATCCTGGCCGGCTACGCCTGGGACAAGGAGAACCCCTTCGTGGCTGACAGCCGGCGACGGCTCGGCGTACTCGAGCAGCTGTGCGCCACCTGATTCCCATCGTCGTCCTGTTCGGGCTCGTCTCCTGCGTCACTTCGCCCCCGCGGCCGGTGGCGCCGGAGGTGGCCCTGCCCACGCTCACGCTGGCTCCGGCGACGTTCGGAGGCAGCGTGAGCCTGTCGCAGCGCTTGAGCTTCGCGCATGACGCGGACCCGGGCGGACCTCGCTCGCTGGAGGCGCTCGTCGAAATCGACGTGTCGTCGCTCCAGCTGGCGGGGTTCGCGCTGGGTCAGCGCGTCTTCACCCTGCAGTGGGACGGCGCGAAGCTGGACGAGCAGCGGGACGCTCGCGTGCCCGAGCAGCTCCAGTCGCGCACGGTGCTGCGGGACCTCCAGTTGGTCTACTGGCCGGCCCCGGCGGTGCGCGCGGCCCTGCCGCCGGACTGGACGCTGGAGGATTCGCCGGGCATGCGCGTGCTGCGCCACGCGGACAAGGACTGGCTCACGGTGCGTTATGATGGAGAGCCGCGCTGGGTGGGCCGCGCGGAGCTGGTCAACCTGGCGGAGCATTACCGGCTGACCATCGAGTCACGCCCCTCGGAGGAATGAGCTCATGATTCCGCCCGTCTTCCTGAATCAGCTCGGCCTCGTCTGCGCCCTGGGACAAGGCCTGCTCGAGGTGGCCACGGCCCTCTTCGGTGACAGGCCCACGGGCGTCTCCGAGCGCTTCGACTTCGCGGACCGGCCACTCCACGTGGGGTACGTCACCAAGCCGCTCCCCCCCACGGACGAGCTGCCGGTGCCGCTGCGCAGCCGGAACAACGCGCTCCTCCTCTCCGCGCTCTCCCAGGTGCGTCCCGCCGTGGACGAGGCCATGCGGCGCTATGGCCCGGAGCGCGTGGCCGTGGTCCTGGGTACCAGCACCTCCGGCATCGGGGAGAGCGAGGCCGCCATCGTTTCGCGCGCGGCCACTGGCCAGCTCCCCTCCAACTTCGATGTCCGTCAACAAGAGTTGGGCTCTCCCGCCATGGCGCTGAACCATGTGCTGGGCGTGAAGGGCCCCTCGTTCGTCATCTCCACCGCGTGCTCGTCCAGCGCCAAGGCCCTGGCCACGGCGGCGCGGCTCTTGCGCTCCGGCGCGGCAGACGCCGTCATCACGGGCGGCGCGGACGCGCTGTGCCGCTTCACCATCGCGGGTTTCACGTCGCTCGACTCGGTGAGCGACGCGCGCTGCAACCCGATGAGCGTCCACCGCCGGGGCATCAACATCGGCGAGGGCGCGGCCCTGTTCCTGATGACGCGCGAGCCTGGGCCCGTGCGGCTCGCGGGTTGGGGCGAGTCCTCGGACGCGCACCACCTCTCCGCGCCCGAGCCCGGGGGCCGGGGCGCGCTCATCGCCATGAGGACGGCGCTGGGGCGCGCGGGAATCACCCCGGCCGACGTGGGCTACGTCAACCTGCACGGCACCGCGACGCCGCAGAACGACGCCATGGAGAGCCGGGCGGTGAGCGCGCTTCTGGGGGGCAACGTGCCGTGCAGCTCCACGAAGCCGCTCACGGGCCACACGCTGGGGGCCGCGGGGGCGCTGGAGGCGGCGCTGTGCTGGCTCACCCTCACGGACGACGCCCAGGGGCGGCTGCCTCCGCACTGGTGGGATGGAGTGGCTGACCCGTCACTGCCCGCCCTCGCGCTGGTGAAGCCCGGTGAGGCGCTCGGGCGCCCGCCGCGCTATGTCCTGAGCAACTCGTTCGCCTTCGGTGGCAGCAATGCCGCCCTCATCCTGGGAAGGGCCTGATGCGCACGCCCATTGCCTTCGACATCTCCGAGATTGTGCCCCACGCCGACCGCATGCGGCTCATCGACCGCGCGGTGGAGGGCGACGAGGAGAGCCTCGTGGCCGAGGTGACGCTGCGCGAGGACTGCCTGTTCCAGGAGGCCGGCGCCGTGGGGGGCTGGGTGGGCATCGAGTTCATGGCCCAGGCCATCGCGGCCTACGCGGGCTGGCGGCAGCGGCTGCAGGGGGAGACGCAGCGGATGGGCTTCCTGCTCGGCACCCGTCGGTATGAGTGCAGCCGTCCCTCGTTCAAGGTGGGCGAGCAGCTGCGAATCGAAGTCCGCCGGCAGTTCTGGACGGACAACGGGATGAGCCAGTTCGATTGTACGCTCGGGATTGGAGACGAGACGGTGGCCACGGCCGCGCTGACGGTGTTCCAGCCCCCGGCCTCGATGGACGTGATGAAGGCGGGCACGGATGAGTGAGAAGTCGGTACTGGTGACGGGCTCCAGCCGGGGCATCGGCCGCGCCGTGGCGCTGAGGCTGGCGCGCGACGGCTTCGACGTCGTGGTGCACTGCCGCGCGAAGGTCGAGGAAGCGGAAGCGGTGGCCGCCCAGGTCCGCGAGCTGGGACGGGCCTCCCGCGTGCTGCGCTTCGACGTGGCGGACCGCGCCGAGACGGAGAAGGCGCTGCTCGCCGACGTCGAGGCACACGGCTGCTACTACGGCGTGGTGTGCAACGCGGGCATCACCCGGGACAACGCCTTCCCCGCCATGCCGCCCGAGGACTGGGACGCGGTGATTCACACCAACCTCGACGCCTTCTACAACGTGCTCAATCCCCTCTCCATGCCGATGGTCCGCCGGCGCAAGCCGGGGCGCATCGTCACGCTGTCCTCCGTCTCCGGGCTCACCGGCAACCGAGGCCAGGTGAACTACAGCGCGGCGAAGGCCGGCATCATCGGCGCCACGAAGGCGCTGGCGGTGGAGCTGGCGAGCCGGGGCATCACCGTCAACTGCGTGGCGCCCGGTTTGATTGACACGGAGATGGTGGAGCCGCACATCGTGGAGGAGGCGCTGAAGTTGATTCCGGCGAAGCGCCTGGGGCGGCCCGAGGAGGTCGCCGCCGCGGTGAGCTTCCTGATGAGCGAGGACGCGGGCTATGTCACGCGGCAGGTCATCTCCGTGAATGGAGGGCTGTTCGGATGAGGCGCGTCGTCGTCACGGGCTTTGGAGCCCTCAGCCCCCTGGGTCACGACTGGCCGCAAGTGGAGGCGCGGCTGAAGTCGCTGCGCAACGCGGTGCAGGTCATCGAGGACTGGAAGCAGTACGAGGGGCTGAACACGCAGGTGGGTGCCCCCGCCGCGCCCTTCGTGCTGCCGCCGCAGACGTACTCGCGCAAGACGATGCGGGGCATGGGCCGGGTGGCGCTGCTGGCCACGCGTGCCAGTGAGCTGGCGCTCGTCGATGCCGGGTTGTTGGGAGACCCGCTGCTGTCGAGCGGGAAGATGGGCGTGTCCTACGGCTCGTCCACGGGCTCGCCGCCGAGCATCGGTGACTTCGGACGGATGCTGGTGGCCAAGAGCACCGAGGGCATCACCGCTACGTCCTACGTGCGGTCCATGTCCCATACCGCCGCGGTCAACATCGGCGTCTTCTTTGGCCTCACGGGCCGCATCATCACCACCTCGAGCGCGTGTACGTCGGGGAGCCAGGGCATCGGGTACGCGTACGAGGCCATCAAGATGGGCCGGCAGGTGGCGATGCTCGCGGGCGGCGCCGAGGAGCTGGATGCCACGGGGGCCGCGGTGTTCGACACCCTGTTCGCCACCAGCACGAAGAACAACGGCACGCCCGAGCTGACGCCCCGGCCCTTCCACTCGCAGCGCGACGGCCTGGTCCTCGGCGAAGGCGCCTGCACGCTGGTGCTGGAGGAGCTGGAGCATGCCAGGGCCCGAGGCGCGCGCATCTACGCGGAGCTGGTCGGCTACGGCACGAACAGCGACGGGCGACACATCACCCAGCCCCACGCGGAGACCATGGCCCAGGCCATGCGCCTGTCGCTGGAGGACGCGGGCCTGGAGCCGGGCGTCGTGGAGTACGTGAATGCCCACGGCACGGCCACCGACACGGGCGACGTGGCGGAGACCACGGCGACGCAGCAGGTCTTCGGTGAGCGGATGCCCATCTCCTCGCTCAAGAGCTACATGGGGCACACCCTGGGGGCCTGCGGGGCGCTGGAGGCGTGGATGACCATCGAGATGATGCGCTCGGGCTGGTTCGCCCCGACGCTGCACCTGGACGCGGCCTCGGTGGATCCGCGCTGCGCTCCGCTGGACTATCTGGTGGGGGATGGCCGAAGAATCCAGACCGAGGTCGTCATGACCAATAACTTCGCCTTCGGCGGCATCAACACGTCGTTGATCTTCCGCCGGTGGCAGTGACGGAGAAACCCATGAAGAAGGCAATGCTGCTGTCGCTGCTCGCGCTCACCGTCTCCAGCCCCGCGCTGGCGCGAGACACCGTGACGATGATTCCGCTCGCCTCCGTCCTGTCGATGCCGCAGGCCCAGGGGAAGCTGGATGGCACGGTGAAGTTCTACCTGGCCGGCGCGAAGACGCCCGAAGTCACCAAGGAGCTGGGCGAGGACGTCTCCAACAAGAAGACCAGCGGCGTGGGCAAGTCCGACGAGGAGGGCTGCAAGTGGGCCATCCTGTCGGCGCTGATTGCGCTCCAGGAAGGCGCCCAGAAGCGTGGCGCCAACGCTGTCGTCAACATCGTCAGCTATTACAAGAGGAACGAGCTGCAGAACGCCTCCGAAATCGAGTGCCATGCCGGCACCTTCGCCGTCGGCGTGACGCTCAAGGGCACCTACGCGAAGGTCGCGGGCAAGAAGTAGCTGTTCGCCGGGTCGATGACGCGAGCGCACCTCGCGTCATCCCCGGGGTGCTCACGGCGGCCGCGTCCTCCTGGATAGGCTGCAATTCGCGAGTACCGAGGTGTCTGGGTTAGGCTTCCGCCCGTGACTCCCTACACGATGCTGCACCTGGCGCTCGCGGGGGCATTCTTCGTGCTCGCGCTGGTGCATTTCGCGACCTGGGCGGCGGTGCGCTCCCAACGTGTCCAGCTGTGGCTCGCGACGAGCTTCCTGGGCTTCGCGGCGCTGAGCCTCTCCGCGGGGGCCACTCGGCACGAGGTCGGGTGGATGTTCGTGGACACCCGTCCGTGGTTGTTGCTCGGCGCGCTGTGTTCCATTCCCCTGCCCTACACGTTGCTGCGAGTCCTCTGGGCCTTGCTGGACGTGCCGTTGACGCGCTCGCGGCGGGTGCTGCTGGGTGTGGCGGTGGCGTTCGGCGCGATGCGGGTCGCGGACGTGCTCGGGTCCGTGCTGGCGACGTCGGGGCCCCGGATGACGTCCGAGGACCTGTCCCGCGCGACGGTGGGGTTGGGGCTGCCGATGTTCTGGCTGCTGGCCGTGACGGTGGGAGGCACGTGGGCCCTGGAGGCCTTGCTGACACTGAAGCGTCGGGGCGCCATGGCCGCGGCGGTGCTTGGGGCCGCCCTGCTCGCGCTGGGCATCCTGGGGCGAGAGCTGGCGGTGGACGTCGGGTGGATTTCAGGTCCGCCCCTGTTCGCGCTCGTGGGTCTTCCGTTCCTGCTCCTGGCCACCACCTCGCTCGCCATCCTCACCGCTCGGTCCTTGAGGGGCGCGGACCTGGGCACGGGAATTCATCGCTACCGACGGCTCTCGCGCCTCGGACGTGGCGGCATGGGCGAGGTCTGGTTGGCGGTGCGCACGGGCCGCGCGGGGTTTCATCGGCTGGTGGTCCTCAAGCGGATGGTCGACGAGGACAGTGAAGACCCGGCCGTCCGGCTCCACCGTTTCATTGGAGAGGCTCGCACCGCCGCGCGCCTGCACCACCCGAACATCGTGTCCGTGCACGACCTGGGACAGGTGGACGGCGCGTGGTTCATCGTCATGGAGTACCTGAGCGGGGTGAACGCACTGAAGCTCGCGAGGCTGGTGCGACGCGGGGGCGAGGTGCCGCTCGAGGTCGTGGTGGAGATCTGCCTGCAGTCCCTGAAGGGGCTCGCGTACGCGCACGAGCGAGGCGTCATCCACCGCGACATCAGCGCGGACAACCTGGTGGTGACGTTCGACGGGGTGGTGAAGGTCGTCGACTTCGGCATCGCGCATGGGGTGGGCAGTCCGCAGGAGCAGCTGGCTTCGCGTTCGACGGCGTCTCTGCCTCCCGTGAGTCGGCTCACCCAGGCCGGCGATGTCATTGGCAAGCTCGCGTACATGCCTCCGGAGCGTCGGGCGGGTGGGGAGGCGACGACGTCGGGTGACATCTACGCGCTCGGCTGCGTCCTCCATGAGCTGCTCTGGGGAGACCTTCCGGGCATCAGCCTGAGCCTGCAACAGCGCGCGCGGTGGGAAGGCCCGGAGGCTCCCCCCGTGAATCGGCTGCTTCGTGGGATTGTGGAGAAGGCGCTGCACCTGACGCCCGCGAAGCGCTTCTCGGATGCGAGCGAGTTGGAGCAGGCGCTGCTCCCCGTGAGGCAGGCGCTTCCCGTGGTCGACCTCGCGAGCTGGCTGCGTGAGAACTACCCGGAGCGCTGGTCGCATGAGCGCGAGCTGTCAGAGCTGAGCGACCCCACGCCCGAAGAGGTCCAGGCCCTCCTGACCCGTGCGCCAACTTCCGCGCCTGCCGAGTTGGAGCCCACCCAGCTCATCGGGCAGAAGGATGCGCAACCCCAAAGCGAGGAGGCCACCCGGCTCCTCCGAGGGCCGGGCTGAGCCACGAGTGGCGCCGACGGCGGAATTCGGGAGCCGTGCCAGCACGTGGGGCGGCGCTCCGCATTCCGCCAACAAAGACATATCAGCGTCTCGGAGCGTCCGAGTTGAACGGACCCGGGCGAAGAATCCTGGTGTCTCGCGTTCGATTCCTGCGCGAGGCGCCTGTCCCTCTGGATGGCGCCTCGCGTCCGCCAAGGGAAAGTCATGTTCATCGAGACATCAAGGCACCGAAACACCGGGCTCACTGGAGCCCGAGGGCTCCTCCTCACCATGGGCGCAGGACTGCTCGTCGCATGTGGCGCCCCCATGGACTCCACTCCGACTACCGACGCATCCCTCGTGGCCATCGGCACGTCGGAGCAGTCGCTGTATGTCGACTCGGACGAAGTCTGGGGGCGCCCCAACCTGACGGTGTGCTGGGACACGCCGGGCTCCGCTACCGAGAAAGAGTGGGTGCGCACCTCCATCCGCGACACCTGGGAGAAGGAGAGCAACCTGGTGTTCTCCGGTTGGGGCGCCTGCCCCAGCTCCGCGGACATCCGCATCACCATCAGCGACGAAGGGCCTCACACGGAAGGCCTGGGCACTGAAATCGAGGACGAGGTCGAGGGCATGGTGCTCAACTTCACCTTCGCCAACTGGAGCCCCTCCTGTGCCTCCAGCGCCGCGCAGCGTGAGCACTGCATCCGCTCCATCGGCGTTCACGAGTTCGGCCACGCCCTGGGCTTCGCGCACGAGCACAACCGTGGAGACACACCGTCCACCTGCACCACTCCGTCCCAGGGCAGTGACGGGGACACCTACGTGGGCGCCTGGGACTTGATGTCGGTGATGAACTACTGCAGCCCGACCTGGAACAACGACGGGCAGCTCAGCACCACGGACATCCAGGGCGTGCGGCAGTTCTACGGGCAGCCTCGTGGGGCCGACCAGCAGTTCCACGTCGCCAAGGTGGACTCCGACTTCCGCGCGGACATCCTCCAGACGTACCGGGGCTGGGGTTCTATTCCCATGTGCCGCTCGACGGGGAGTGGATGGTCGTGCACCAACCCTTCCGCGACCGTCTACAACTGGGGTTCTCCGGAGCAGCGGTACGTCACGGGTGACTTCAACGGCGACGGACGCACGGACCTGGTGCAGACCTATCGCTTCTGGGCCAGCTACCCGGTCTGTTACTCCACGGGCCTGGGGGCCTGGTCCTGCTCCAATCCCTATGCGGACATCTACAACTGGGGAACCGGGAGCCAGCGCTTCATCACCGGCGACTTCAGCGGTGATGGGAAGACGGATATCGCGCAGGCGTACCACGACTCGTCGATGCTGCCCGTGTGTCGCTCCACTGGCACCGGCTGGTCCTGCAACAACCCGGCGGCCACGCTCCGCACGACGGACTCTCCCGAGGTGCGCTACCTGTCGGGAGACTTCAATGGCGATGGGCGGGATGACATCGCGCAGGCGTATCGCCGCTGGTTGACGCAGCCCGTGTGTCTGTCGACGGGCACGGCCTGGTCCTGCAGCAACCCCAGCGTAGCCATGTACGACGCGGGCAATGCCGAGCAGGACTTCCTCACCGGCGACTTCAACGGCGACGGGCGGGACGACATCCTCCAGTCCTATCGCGGATGGAATGCCATGCCGCTATGCTACGGCCTGGCCTCGGCGACCTGGTCCTGCAACATCCCGTCGGGCACGTTCTACAACTCGGGCTCGCATGAGCAGCAGATGCTGACGGGCGACTTCAACGGGGACGGGCGCACGGACGTCATCCAGACCTACCGTGGCTGGGGGAGCATCCCCACGTGCTACTCCACGGGCTCCGGCTGGAGTTGTAGCAACTCGTCGGCAACCATCTACAACTCGGGGTCCTCCGAGCAGCGGTTCATGACGGCGGACGTCAACGGCGATGGGCGCACCGACGTCGTCCAGGTCCACCGCTCCTGGGCGCGCTACCCGGTGTGTCTGTCGACGGGCACTGGCTGGAATTGCGGCAACTGGCTGTCGACTGTCTACGACATCGGGACGTACTGAGCAGTCGAGTCTCGCTACTGCTCGGGTCGCTGCCTCACGGAGAAGATCCACCCCTCCCCCGTGCTTGCCGACGTGGGAGGGGCGCCGGTGAAACCCGAGGACCACGCCGACGCGGCTGACAGTGCGGCCAGCAGTGCATCGAGCGCATCTCCGTCCGCGTCAGAGACCATCGTGAGCAGGTCGCTGTCGGGGATGCGCAGGTCCGTGGACTCGCGGACGCGCCGGAGGATTTCTCGTCGGCGTTCCTCGAAGCCACGGCCCTTGTAGGTCTTGGGCAGGCCGAGCCACCGGACGACCTCGGCTGGGAGGACCTCCACCACGGCGGGCCCGGGGCTCGTGCTCCAGGGAGGAAAGGCGCCGCGACAGGAACCGAGTGCCCGCAGGCCCCAATAGGTCTGCTTGTACATGCGCAGGTTGGTGGGGGCGAACGGCGCGGAGCACTCCACCTCCGTGACGCGCTTCTTCTCTGGCCCGACGGCGGCCCTGAACGACTCCGCCGAGGTGAACATCTCGCCGATCGCCTGTCCCAGTTCTCGAGGGCCCGTGACGGGAAGACCCAATGCGACCAGTTGGCTGGCTTCGAGGCTGAAGCAGAAGTCGAGTCCCACCACGTCGACGACCTGGGCCGCCAGCCACGGGCCCAGGCCCTCCGACACCGCCTTCGCGCCTCGTGAAGAGAATGGCCGCTGGAGTTGGACGAGGTGCCCCTGGCCGCCCCTGAAGCTCAGGGTCGCGGCCCAGACCTTCCGGTGTGCCTGGACCGCACCGCTCCAGTCCACGCCCACCGCTCGTCCTTCATGAGGCAGCCACATGCGGCAGGAGCTCAGTCGCGGCGTCACATGCCTCTCCTGATTGATCTCGACCGGGCCTCGCAAACTTCACGGCTGCGGCATGGCGCTCGGGAGTCTATCGCAGGGGCCACATCGGCCCGCGTCCGCGCGGGACTCGTTCATCGGTCTCCGCCCGGTGTCACGGTGACTTCGCGACACTGGGAGGAGACCTCCCGCGCCGGGCCTGGCAGGGCCTGACGCAGGAGCGACTCAGCAGTGGATCACGCGGCCTGGCTGTAGCGGTCGCAGATGGCCAGATACTCGTCGCTCGACATCTGGACGGCGGCGACGCGCAGTTGCTTGGCCTTGGGCTTCTTCAGAGTGGTCTTCACGACCACCGACTTCCCGATGGGGATGCCCATGTACGACTGGTCGACGTAGGTGTTCTCCTTCATGTCGTCCCAGGCAATCAGCACGCCATCCGGGAAGAGGATGCCGTCCCGGCCGATGGTCAGCACGGGCGTGTCCAGACTTCCCAGCGGCTTGACACAGTTGAAGATCATCCAGATGGACGTCGCCGTGATGAAGCCGCAGAAGGCCATGACGCCCGTCTCGCCAATGGAGCGGTAGGTGAGCGCGCCGAAGAAGGCCGTGGACAGCGTCCAGATGACAGCGCCCACGATGAGCTTCGTGCGCGAGTAGTAGAACGCGTGCGGCTGGTCCGACTTCGCCTTCGTCTTGGCAGAGCTATAGATTTCCATGAGGTGATGCCTGTTCGGGGTTGGGGGAAAAAGTCACGGCTCGAGACGGTCGGTCAGGTAGGCCAGGAGCACCGGGGCGTTGACGATCGTCTCCTCGTCGATCTTCCGGAACCTCCCGTGCGCCGTGATGATCAGCTCCCGGGTCGACACGCCCTGGTCGTGCCCGTCCTGGAAGCGGATGCTCTCGATGTCATCCCAGCGGATGAGCTGCTTCTTGTGCGTCAGTCCCTCGGAGCTGAGCGTCAGCGGGCCGAAGGCCACGGAATGCCCCGAGGCGACCTGGCGGCGCACCTTGTCCAGGAGCGCGGCGACGACACGGTCCGTCACCTCGGCCTCGAGTTCGTCCGAGTCGCTCCACAGGTTCAGCCGCAGCCGGTACTTGCCGCCGCGGTGGCGAAGCACGAGGCGGTCATGGTTGTGCTGGCGGACGATGCTGCCCACGTTCCCCCAGGCCAGCGTCGTGTCACCGGACGTGAGCCGCAGCGAGTCCACCGTCAGTGATTCAGGGGCGCGCAGCCAGACGAACAGGTCGCTGGCGCGCCACCCGATCACGTAGATGCCGCAGGGGATGCCCAGGATGAGGATGAAGAACCCGAAGTAGCTCCGCAGCAGGTCATGAACCATCGACAGCGGGAGCAGGTGGATGGACATGGGTGCGAGCACCGCCGCCATCACCACGTAGATGAGGATGAGGCCCACCACGAGCCAGTAAACGGCCGGCGTGGGGAAGACCAAGGTGTGTACGCGCTTCAGGGGACAGCTCCCAACGGGCCGGATGGGTTCACCGAGGGCCACAAGTCCCGGTGAATGAATGTTCGTTCACCCCTTTATAGACAATGACAGTCGCCTTTTCGACCACCAAACACTCGAGCGCCCGCAGACAGTCGGTGAAGTCACGCATTCCCTGGCAAGCTGAGGAAACCCAATCAATACAACACGCCAAACACTTCCAGCCTCTCATTCACTGAGAGACCCCTGAGCAGGACTTCACGCGTTGTGTGTTTTCAATCCCGTCGTGTTTCACCTCGGTCAGCTCCACGGGAAGGAGGTGGGCACTCTTCGCTTTCGCAGAGCACAGGAATGTCGCTCGCCTGCCCACGCAGACAGTCCCACGCGCGCCACACGTGTCCTCAGCGACAGGTCGCGAAGCGAACGACAGCACCCATTGCGACGCGAACGAGCCCACCTCGTCCCATCAATGAAGTCGATGCCAGGTCGGCGGGAACTTCGAGCCGAAGCAGCAGTCGCGCCCATCACCATCAGGCAGTGACTTGATGAAGAGCTCCACGGGAAGGTGAACGTGCTCGCCCACGGGCTTGGAGGCGCGATTCTTCCTGAAGGCCACGCACCATCTCCGCCACAAGGGACGAGCGCTCCTGCCCTGCGATGAGCGCGAGGTCCGGAACCAAGAGCCTCGGCCTCACGAGGAGCGACAAAGGGCCCAAGACCCGCGTGAGAGCGCGTCACCCCCAACAGGACAAAGGAGGAGTCGCGCACTCTCGCGACAGACGTGAGCGGCGCCCGCGACTGCTGCGGACCACCTCGCGCTCCGGATCCGAAGCAGCGCTCGCGCCCTCTCCCCGAACGACGGAACACTCGCTCCCTCTGCGCCAGGGACGTCCTCATCGCCTTCGCAGGCCCCACGGCAACCCCGACCCCTGAAACGACAAAAGCCCCCGAGTCTTTCGACTCGGAGGCTTCTATCGGAGTGCCCAGGGCGGGATTCGAACCCGCACACCTTTCGGCGCCACCCCCTCAAGATGGTGTGTCTACCAGTTCCACCACCTGGGCGTTTCTGCGCGGACCATCTACAGGACCGCACCGGATCACGCAACGAGTTTCTAACCGCTGCGTGCTCCAGATTTATTCGACGGGCTCTTACGGAGCCGGAGTCGGCGCCGCCGGCTGAGCAGGGGCCGACTGGCCCTCCGCCGGAGCCGCCGGAGCCTCACCACGAGGCTGCTCGACCGCGCCAGGCGCCGACTGCTCGCCCGCCGGAGCCGCCGCGCCCGGGGTCGCCGGAGCCGAAGCCGCCGGAGGAGGCGAAGCCACCGAACCACCCGCCGCCACCGAGGAGCGAAGCCCCACGAAGGAGAGGCCGAGCGAAGTGAAGAAGAACATCGCGGCACAGACGCCCGTGAGCTTGCTCAGGAACGTCACGGCACCACGGCCACCAAAGGCGCTCGTGGCCGCGCCGCCGCCGAGGGCCGAGCCCATGCCAGCGTCCTTACCCGGCTGCAGCAGGATGACGAAGATCATGAACACGCAAACGAGGACGTGCACGATCGTGACGAAGGTCAGCATGAGAGATCTTTCGAACGTTCCGTGAAAAGGAGGCGCACCCTACACAAACTGCCGAATGGGTGACAACTTCTTCCGCCCGCCAGTGAGCCTACTCTAGGTGGCCGCCTTGATGATGGCCGCGAAATCGCCCGCCTTGAGGCTCGCCCCACCGACAAGCGCCCCATCAATGTCCGGCTGCCCCAGCAATTCCGCGGCGTTGTCGGGCTTCACACTGCCACCGTACTGGATCCGCACCCGCCCGGCCGTCTCCCCGTCGTACAGCCGACCGACGAGCCCACGGATCGCCGCGTGGACCTCCTGGGCCTGGGCCGACGTCGCGTTGCGCCCCGTGCCGATGGCCCACACCGGCTCGTACGCCAGCACGAAGGTCGCCACGTCCTTCCCCTCGAAGCCCGCCAGCCCGACCCGGACCTGACGCTCCACGACATCCAAGGTCTGGTTCGCCTCGCGCTCGGCCAGCGTCTCGCCCACGCAGAGGATGGGCTTCATGCCGGCCGCCAGGACAGCCCGGGCCTTCTTGTTCACCGTCTCGTCCGTCTCGCCGAACAGCTGCCGGCGCTCCGAGTGCCCCACGATGACGTAGGCGCACCCCAGCTCCGCCAGCATCGGCGCGGACACCTCACCGGTGAAGGCACCAGACGACTCCCAGTGACAGTTCTGCGCGGCAAGCTGCAGCGGCGCCCCTTCCAGCGCGACGTGCAGCGGCTGCAGCGCCAGGAACGTCGGCGCCACCACCACCTCCACCACATCTCCGACGGCGGCCACGGTCCCCCGCAGCTCGCGCACCAGTGCCAGCGCCTCCGGCACCGTCTTGTTCATCTTCCAGTTGCCGGCGACGATCTTCCGACGACGAGCCGAGACGGCCATGAATCGCTCCCCCAGAGGTGTGGTGGTGTTGCTTGGCGGCGCGGAAGATTAACGCGTTTCCAGCGCCTTGATGCCCGGCAGCTCCTGACCTTCCAGGAACTCCAGTGATGCGCCTCCGCCAGTGGACACATGGCTGAGCTCCTTCGCCACGCCCATCTGCTCCACTGCCGCCGCGCTGTCGCCGCCGCCAATGACGGTGACAGCCTGCTTGTTGTTCGCCATGGCCGTGGCGACCGAGCGGGTGCCCTCGGCGAACTTCGCCACCTCGAACAGGCCCATGGGGCCGTTCCAGATGACGGTGCGCGCGTCGCGGATGTGCTGGGTGAAGATGGCGCGCGTCTTGGGGCCGATATCCAGGCCCATCATGTCCTGGGGCACCACGTTGTCCGGCGTCTCGAGCGCGATGCTCTTGTCCGTCAGCTCCGTGCCGACGATGTGGTCCACCGGCAGGACGATGGGCGTCTTGAGCCGGTGCGCCGCTTCCAGGAGGCGCGTGGCCAGCGACAGCTTGTCCCCCTCGACGCGGGACTTGCCGACCTCCACGCCCTGCGCCTTGAGGAAGGTATAGGCCATGGCGCCGCCGATGAGCAGCGCGTCCACCTTGGGCAGCAGGTTCTCGATGACCTTGATCTTATCGCTGACCTTGGAGCCCCCGAGGATGGCCACGAAGGGCTTCTCCGGGTTCTTCAGCACGCGGCCCAGGTACTCGATCTCCTTCTTCATCAACAGGCCCGCCGCCTTCTCCTTCACGAAGGGCACCATGCCCGCCGTGGAGGCATGGGCGCGGTGCGCGGTGCCGAAGGCGTCGTTGATGTAGACGTCGGCCAGCGCCGCCAGCTCGCGGGCGAAGGACTCGTCGTTGGCCTCCTCCTCCTTGTGGAAGCGGAGGTTCTCCAGGACGACGACCTGGCCTTCCTTCAGGTCCTTCACCTGCTTCTTCACGCCGTCCCCGATGCAGTCATCCGTGAGGATGACCTCGTGCTTGGGGCCGAGCAGCTCGGCCAGTCGCGCGGCGACCGGCTCGAGCGACAGCTTGGGATCCGGGCCCTTGGGGCGGCCCAGGTGGGAGGCCAGCAGGACCTTCCCGCCGAGCTCCAGCGCTCGCCGGATGGTGGGCAGCGCCTCTCGGATGCGGGTGTCGTCCGTCACGCGCCGCCCCTCCAGCGGGACGTTGAAGTCCACGCGGATGAAGGTGCGCTTGCCGGTGAGCTGCAGCTCGTCGATGTAGCGGATCATCTGGTCTCCCCTGGGCCCCTGACGGGGACTAGACGCCCTTGGACACGAGGAACTTCGCCGTGTCCACCATGCGGTTGGAGAAACCCCACTCGTTGTCGTACCAGGCCATGACCTTGACCATGTTGTCGCCCATCACGAAGCAGTTCGTGGAGTCGAAGATGGCCGAGTGCGGGTTGCCGTTGTAGTCCACTGACACCGTCAGCGCGTCGCTGAACTCCAGGATGCCCTTGAGCGGGCCGGCGGCGGCCTTGCGGAACGCCTCGATGATGGCCTCGGCCGTCACGTTCTTGGTGGTGTTCACCGTCAGGTCCACCAGCGACACGTTCGGGGTGGGCACGCGCACCGACATGCCGTGCATCTTGCCCTTGAGCTGCGGCAGCACCTCGCCAATGGCCTTCGCGGCGCCGGTGCTCGAGGGAATCATGGACAGCGCGGCGGCGCGGGCGCGACGCATGTCATCGTGGGTGAGGTCCAGGATGCGCTGGTCGTTGGTGTAGCTGTGGATGGTCGTCATCAAGCCCTTCTCGATGCCGAAGCCGTCCAACAGCACCTTGGCGACGGGCGCCAGGCAGTTGGTGGTGCACGACGCGTTCGAGACGATGTGGTGCTTGGCCGCGTCGTACTCGCCGTGGTTGATGCCGTAGGCGATGGTCAGGTCCGGGCCCTTGGCCGGCGCGGAGATGAGGACCTTCTTGGCGCCCGCCTTCAGGTGCTTCTCGGCGCCCTCGCGGCTGGTGAAGCGGCCGGTGCACTCCAGCACCACGTCCACGTTCATGCTCTTCCACGGCAGCACCGTGGGGTCCTTCTCCGCGGTGACGGTGATCTCCTTGCCGTCCACCACGATGCCCTTGTCCGTCGACTTCACCTCGCCCGGCCAGGTGCGGTGCACGGAGTCGTACTTGAACAGGTGCGCCAGCGCGGCGGGCTTGTCGAGGTCGTTGATGGCGACGATCTCGAGGTCTTCCTTGCGGCTGAGGGCGGCGCGCAGGATGCAGCGACCGATGCGACCGAAGCCGTTGATGGCGATGCGGGTGGCCATGTTCGTGTCTCCTTGGGAGAGGTGGGCGCAGATGGGGCGCCCACGGGTCATCACGTCAGAAAATAAGGGCCGCCGACCGTAGGCACGCGGCCCCGCCGAGTCAACGCTTCACGTCGCTCGCGCGACGACGCGCGCGCCGAAGCTGAACAATCACCCCGAGCAACAGCCAGAGTCCGGTGCCCGTTCCCGCGCTCGCCCCACAGCCGCAGCCGGAGTCACCGAGCGGATAGAACTGCGGCAGCACGTCCAGGACGATGGGGGCCGGAGGCTCGGGCGGCTCCGGAGGATGCGGGTCCACCCCGCGTGGCGCCACGCATCCGCTCAGGAGGCCTGGGCCCGAATCGCCAGAGTCCCCGACGGGCGGCGTGGCCGGCGCGGGGAAGCCCGCGCGCACCAGGAACGCGGACAAGAGCCGCGCCCGGGCCGCCCGGTCCACCACCGACTCGAAGGGAACACCCAGCAGGAGCACCTGTCCCCCCGGCATTGAGAACACGCCAGCCGACAGGTTCGTCCCCGCGTACCGCAACACCGCCGAGCCCCCCGACGCCGGGGTGAGCACGTCCGTCACTCCCACCGGGTAGGCCCCCCGGGTGCCGTCGTCCAGCGTCAGTCCGGTCAACTCGGAGAGGAAGTCCCCCGGCACGCCCTCCACGCTCAAGGGCGGAGTGCCCGTGCCAGGCGAGGCCCGGAGGATGTCCGCGAGGAACGCCTTGTCGTCCGCGTCCCCCACCGACAGCGCGGAGGTCAACTGACCACCGGACAACAACAGGTGACCGCCCCCCGTCACGAAGGCGCGCAGCGCGTCCTGCTCCGCGCGCGTCGGACGGGCCCCCGCCTCGCCACCCCGGCCGGTGAACCAATCCACCACGCGGTACCCCGCTCCCACGGACACCAGCCCCGCCGCCACCGCGCCGCTCGTCGCGCTGTCGAAGGCGAGCCCCGACTGGCTCATCGCATCCCCATGGCGACGCACGTACGTGCCGTCGTTCATCGCCTCCAGCAGCACCCGCAGCGGAGCCTGGAGGTCATAGACGTCCAGCGCCTCGCCACAGGCCAGCGCCGAGTCCAGCCGCTCGAACGCGTTGACGACCAGCGCCGGCGGCGCCTCGCCCGCGCGAACTCCGACGATGGCGGAGGGAAAGCCCTCGCCGCCCGCGCTCACCGCCGCGACTCGGAAGTAGCGCACCGTGCCCGCCGCCAGCGGCAGGCTGAAGGTCGTCTGCGTCACCTCGGTCCCCTCGTCCCAGCCCTGACCATCCGCGCTCTGATAGACGCGGTACGCGGTGGGCGCGTCATGGCCCTCCTCGTCCGGGTTCGCCGCGGGTATGGCCCAGCGGACCTCCACCGTGCCCGCCGAGGCGTTGCGCGCCACCACCGCACCCGGCGCCTCCGGAGGAAGCTGGATGGCCACGCCGTCGCGGGTGGCGAAGTACTTGATGAGCCCCTGGAGGATGGCGCGCGCGGCAACGCGGCGGAAGGCCGGCTCCTTGAGGCGGTTCGAGTCGGCGACGGCGTCGTGGTAGGCGATCTCCAGCAGCACGGACGGCATCTCCGAGTTGTGCGTGGGGTTCACCTCGCCCAGGTTCGCGGAGCGCAGGTTGCGCACGCGCCAGTTGGCGTCCACCTCTCGACGGACGTCCCGTCCCAGTTCGTCCAGCAGCGCTCGCGCCAGCACGTCACTGCCAGGCACGCCCGTGAAGTTCAGCGTGCCGTCCACCGGGTTCGGCCCGTACACGTAGGCCTCGGTGCCGACGACGTTTCCCGTCGTCGAAGCGTTGGTGTGCCAGGCCACGTAGACCGCATCCTCGCCCTCCTCGTGCAGCCACGCCGCGAAGCGCGCGCGCGCCGTCACGTCCGCGTTGCGCTCGTTGGCCAGGGCGTTGGCCCCGGTGGGCGCGTACACGGATGCCGGGGCACCACTGAACTGCACGTGGTAGCGCGCGGCCTCCTCGTAGCGGGGGCGCGGCAGCGCGGCCATCTGAGCATCACCGATGACGCCACTGCCGCCGCCGAAGCGCACGGCGTCCAGCGACACCGTGCTCCCCTCCTCCGCGTCGTTCTTCAACACCACCGAGGCCGCCTCCGGCCCCGCGCCCGACTTGAAGAAAAAGCGGCCCAGCAGCACCCACGTCCCGCCATGGCGGCGCTGGTTGACACGGAAGTGGCTCTCCCCTCCCGAGTGGCGCACCACATAGTGTGCGTTCGTCGTCCGAGCGGGGTCCGCCCCATAGGAGACATAGACGTTGTAGTGACCATCCGCCGGCACCACCGGCGCCCAGGTGGCCGACGCCGTGGGAGTGGTCGCGGTGGTGAGCACGCGCGTTGCCCCCAGCGTGAACGGCTCCACCGCGTTGCCCATGGGCGTCGGGGGCGTGCCCCAGCCCTTCTGCGCGGTGGTCTGGAACAGGCCGGCGTCCCCTTCCTGCGAGTAGCCCACGCCCCCTTCGTCGACGATGACCATGCGCGGGTTGAGGTCCGACTCGCGCACCGGCACCACCGTGGCGCCGGCGCCCATCAACATGGGCAGCAGGTACTGGTTCACAACCTCGGCGGAGATGAGGTCCTCCACCACCGCCCACGTGTTGGGCCGCTGCGTGGCCCAGCGCCCCAGGGGCGCGGCCCGGTAGAAGCCGTGGCCCGGGCTCAGATAGATGACCTTCCCGGACAGCGCTCCGGCCCGCGTCCGGGTCTGCGGTACGCCCGAGAGCGACACACGCACCGTCCCATCGCGAGCTTCCCGCCTCACGACGGGCGCCTCGGTGGCGCTCAGCTTGCGCGTCTCATGCGCGCGGGGCGAGGGCGCCGGGAGGTACACCACACCGGGAGGCTCCAGCCCACAGGCGTTCACTTCTTCTTCTTGAACAGGGGCAGGGGCCTGGGCCCCCGCGAGTGACGACGTCAACAGGAAGGCCAGCAGCACGCCACCTGGACGCGCCCGGAAGAAGTTGGTGCTCATGGCGAGTGACCTTACCTATTCACATCTCCACGGCAATCGAACCCGTGAGTGCTAGCCTGCCCGCCCCTTCAGCTTCCGATGACCGTACCTGCCCGGCCACCTCCCCACTTCCCTCCTCGTCGCGGCTCGGGGCTCTTCGCCTCGTTCGGCCACGCATGGGCGGGCCTCATCCACACCGTCGTCCACCAGCGCAACATGCGCGTGCACCTCACCTCCGCCATGCTGGTGGGACTGGTGGGCAGCGGCATCGCCCTGGGGCTCGCGGAGAAGGTGACGCTCATCTTCTGCGTGCTGCTCATCTTCTTCGCGGAGATCCTCAACAGCGCGCTGGAGCACCTGGTCGACCTGGCCGTGCAGCAGTTCGACGAGAAGGCCCGGCTCACCAAGGACGCCGCCGCCGCGGGCGTGCTCGTGCTCGCGCTGGGCACGGTGGTCATCTTCGCGGCCATCCTCGTGCACAACTGGGAGACGGTGCGCACCAGCACGGACGCCATCATCCGACAGGTGGCGTTCGGCATCCCCCTGACGGCCTGTGTCCTCGTGCTCGTGCTCCCCCAGCGCCGCCCGCTCTGGGTGGATCTGCTCGCCTTCCTCGGCGGCGGTGTGCTGCTGGGCATCCTGGCGACACGCTCGGCCAGCATGGTCTTCAGCGCGATGACGGCGGGGCTGCTCTTCGTCGCCGGGTCCGCGGCCTACACCCGCCGACGCGAAGCGCGCTCCACGGGGCAGCCACCGGGCGATTCGCCCATCAGCGGACATAAAAAAACCGGCTGACGCCGGTCCACCTGCCACCTCGTGGGCGGGAGCCCCGAAAACCAGTCCGGAGCCCGCTCACCCGCCGAGGGTCTATTCGGTGAAGTCTCGCACCATCAGGCGCGCTGGCGCCACTCGGAGCCCTGCTCCTGGGCCGGCACCGCGACTTCCTTGTCGCCTTCCTTCAGGTCCGACGTCACCAGATCAAGCAGCTCCGTGGCGATGCCGATGACCTGGTGCGGGGTGTACCCGCTCGCGCGCAGCTGGTTGAAGAAGGTGCGCGCCAGGATCCGGGTGCCCTTTTGATCGGTGCTCACAGTGAATGCCTCCAAATGGGGCGGCGAAATGAGGGGGGCCGCCGTGTAATCACGCGAGCCCTGTTCTTCAACCCCCGTGCCAGTCGTTCTCTTCCGGAATGATTCCGTAATAATTCCAATGGCTTGGATGAAAATATGGCCCGGCATGGCCCCGCCAGGGGTGCGAAGGAGCCTACGCACCCTGGGGAACCCCCGAGGGAAGTGGATGGCGGGGTGCATCACGGGATACGCACCCGGATGAGGGCTCGGGCCCCCCGTGGTTTCAAGTGCTTGCAATCTTTCACCGGGGTGAAGCAGATACGCGCCCCCACCAGGAGCGAACGGCAATGGCGTATCGGGTGAACAACATCGGGCTGTGGCTGGACGAGCCGGAGGAGCTGCTCGGTCAGCGGGCCGCGGAGAAGCTGGGCGTCACCCGCTCCGATCTGGCCTCCGTGCGGGTGGTGCGTTCAGTGCTGGACGCTCGCAAGAAGGGCAGCCCCCGCTACATCTACACCCTGGAAGTGGAGATGGCCCCCGGCCGCAAGCCGGCGCACATTCCGCCGGACGTGGGCGAAGCCCCTCCGCCGCCGGAAGTCCTTCCCCCGGTGAAGGCGCCCGAGCAGTGGCCCATCATCATCGGCACCGGCCCCGCCGGGCTGTTCTGCGCCCTGGGCCTCTTGGAACGCGGCGTGCGCAGCATCCTGCTGGAGCGCGGCCGTGAGGTCGTCGCGCGCCGCAAGGACGTGGCGAAGCTGATGCGCGACGGCACGTTGGACCCGGAGAGCAACATGAACTTCGGGGAAGGCGGCGCGGGCGCGTACACGGACGGCAAGCTGTCCACGCGCATCAATCACCCCATGGTGCGCAAGGTCATCGAGGCCTTCGCCCGCTACGGCGCGCCGGACCACATCCTCATCGAGGGCAAGCCGCACATTGGCTCGGACCTCCTGCCGGGCGCGGTGGCGAAGCTGCGCGAGGAGCTCATCGCCGGCGGCTGCCAGGTGCACTTCGAGCAGCGCGTGGACGACCTCCTCTACCGCGACGGGCACGTGGCCGGCGTGAAGCTGGCCGACGGGCGCACGCTGGAGAGCAATCGCGTCATCCTCGCGCCCGGCAACTCCGCGCGGGAATTGTACGAGCGCTTCGCCGCCGACGGCCGCGTCCTCGTGGAGGCCAAGCCCTTCGCGCTGGGCTTCCGCGCCGAGCATCCGCAGGCGCTCATCAACGGCATCCAGTACGGCAGCGCCGCGAAGAATCCGAAGCTGCCCCCCGCCGACTACAAGCTGGCGGAGAACCTGGACGTGGATGGCGAGGTGCGGGGCGTCTATTCGTTCTGCATGTGCCCGGGTGGAATCGTGGTGCCCACGCCCACCCAGGACGGGCTCCAGTGCACCAATGGCATGAGCAACTCGCGCCGCAACGCGCGCTACGCCAACGCCGGCATCGTCGTCTCCGTCTCCGTGGCGGACTTCGAGCGCGAGGGCTTCCGTGGCCCGCTGGCGGGCCTGGAGTTCCAACGGCACTGGGAAGAGAAGGCCTATGAGTTGGGTGGCGGACGCTTCTTCGCGCCGGCGCAGACGATTCCGGACTACCTGGCCGGCCGCGTGAAGAAGGACCCGGGAGGCACCAGCTACCGTCCGGGGCTGGCGCACGTGGACCTCAACCGCCTGTTCCCGGAGCGGCTCACCACCTCGCTCAAGCAGGCGTTGAAGACGTTCGACCGGAAGATGCGCGGCTTCATCAGCGAGGAGGGCAAGCTGATTGGAATCGAGAGCCGCACCTCGTCGCCGGTGCGAGTCACGCGGAACGAACTTCTTCAGTCGGTGTCCATGAAGGGACTGTATCCGGCGGGCGAGGGCTGCGGTTACGCGGGCGGCATCGTCTCGTCGGCCATTGATGGTCTGCGCATCGCGGAGCAGATTGCCACCGAGCTGGCGTGAGGCGAGGTCGTGCCTCACGGAAGGAGAGCTGCCATGCGTTACATCGTGCGCACTCCGGACGGAGAGCTGACCTATCCCAGCCTGGGTGACGTGGAGCGCGCCTACACCCAGGGCCTGGTGGACCCGGACGACGAGGTGCGGGAGGAGAGCTCCAGCCTGTGGCGCAAGGCGGGCAGCCTGCCCGTGCTCGCCCAGGCACGCCGTCCGTCGTCGGGGCTGGCCGCTCGGGGACAGTGGCTGCCCGTGGCGGGCGCGGTGCTCGTGGGCGCGCTGGCCCTGGCGCTGGTGCTGCGCGACTCCTGGCACCTGCGAATCCTGGGCATCATCCTGGCGCTCGTCGTCAGCTCCATGCTCACCCGGGTGACGTTCAAGGCGTTCAAGCGGCCTCCACCCCAGCCGTGAGCATCAGAGGCCCGGTCCCCTCGGCCGAGGCGCTCCAAACGGCATCCCCCCGGCTTCGCGGCTCGCCCCCTCCCCTGCCCTCCAGCGCGAGGGCCAGGCGTCCGCCGACATCGGCAAGCGCACGGCCCATGTTGTCCGCTGGAAGCAGTCCACGGGCGTCCGGTCCCGTGGCACCACGCGAGAGGGAGGACGCACCTTGCTCAGCACCTATCTGTCCCGGGATGCCGCCCGCCGCCTGAAACACGGCGCCCCCTGGCTGCGCCGGGAGGACATCGTCTCCATGGAGGGAACGCCCCAGCCCGGGGAGCCCGTGCAGCTCCGGGACGAGGACGGCGCGGTGCTGGGCCTGGGTGACGTGGACCTGGAGGCCTCGCGCGCCGTGCGCCGCCTGGGCATGCCGGACGAGGCCGTGGAGGGTCTGATTCCCCGCCACCTCCGCCACGCCTTCGAGCGCCGGGGCCGGCTGGTGGATGACCCGCGCTTCTGCCGGGTGGTCAACGATGACGGGGACGGCCTGCCCGGCCTCATCGTGGACCGGTACGACACGCACTTCGTCGTGCAGACCCTCACCCGCTCCATGGACGCGCGGCACCAGGAAATCACCCGCGCGCTGGTGGAGGTGACGGGCGCGGGCTCGGTGCTCCTGCGCAATGATTCCGGGCGCCGTCAGGTCCTGGGCCTGCCCACGCAGCGGCCCCACGTCCTCTACGGCACCCCGCCCCGCTGGTGCCGGCTCTTGGAGCTGGGCGCCCGGTTCACCGTGGACCTCACCTACGGCCAGGGCACGGGCTACGCGTATGACCAGCGCGAGCTGCGGCGCGTCGTCGGGCGCATGGCCTGGGACGGCCGCGTGCTGGACGCCAGTTGCAACGTGGGCGGCCTCTTCGTCCACGCGGGACTGCATGGCGCCCGACACATCCTCGCCTTCGACGCGGACGCGGATGCCGGAGACCTGGCCCGGGAGAACGCGGAGGCCAACGGGCTGTTCGGCCGGGTGATGGTGGAGAAGGGCACCGCCCTCCAGGCCCTGCGCGCGGTGCGAGAGACCTTCGACCTGGTGTTGCTGGACACGCCCCGGGTGGGCTCCGAGGAGGAGTTCGTGGAGCAGATCCGGTACGCCCTGCGGCGCACCCGCCATGGGGGCCGCTTGCTCGTGGTCGGCTACCACCCACCACTGGCCCTGGGCGGCTTCGACGAGCTGGTGGCCACCGCCTGCGAGGCGGAAGCGCGCATCGCCACCCGGCTGTCCCGTCCTGGACTCCCCCCGGACCACCCCACACTGGTGGGCTCCCCTGGCGCGGAGTACCTCGACGCGGTGGCGCTCGAGGTCACCTGACGCGAGTCCCCCGCGCCGCCTTCCGGGGTGCTAGTGTCCGCGCCCGCGATGACCAACGAAAACGTCCCCGATACCGCGACCCCCACCCCGGCAGGTTCCGTCGAGACCGTCCGCAAGGTGTACGCGGTCGACCTGCGTGAGAAGGACCGCGTCAACACTGTCTTCCGCGTCACCAAGAAGGAGAAGGTGACGGCCCGAAGTGGCAAGGTGTTCCTGGCCATGACGCTCGTCGACAAGAGCGGCGAGGTCGACGCGCGCGTCTTCGACAAGGTGGACGCGCTCGAGCCCGCCTTCCAGTCGGGCGACTTCGTGCTCGTCCAGGGCAACGTCATCCAGTTCCACGGCCGCACCCAGATTGTCGTGGAGGCCGTGGAGCGTCTGGACCCCGAGCCCCTGGACCCCAAGGAGTTCGAGCCGCCCCCCGCCCCGCCCCCGGAGGCGAAGCCCGCCGCCGAGACGAAGCCCGCTCCCGAGCCGCGCGCCGAGAAGGCGGACAAGGTCGAGAAGGTAGAGAAGACGGACAAGGGCGAGGGCCGTCACGAGGGTGGCGGTGGCGCTCGCGCAGTGGGCCTCATCCGCGAAATCGTCAACGAGCGGGTCAGTGATCCGCACGTGAAGCAGCTCCTGATTGCCTTCCTGGAGGATCCGCAGGTGGCCTCGGGGCTGCCGGTGGCGCCGGCGGCCAAGGGCATGCACCACGCGTGGCGTGGCGGTCTGGCCGAGCACCTGCTGTCGGTGATGCGGCTGACGCTGCGGGTGGCGGACCACTACCCCATGGCGGACCGCGACCTGCTGCTGGCGGGCGCGCTGCTGCACGACGTGATGAAGGTGGCGGAGATCTCGCCGGACAAGGGCTTCGACTACACGGACGAAGGCAAGCTCGTGGGTCACCTGGTGATGACGGCCCAGAAGATTCGCGAGAAGACGCTGGCCATCCCCGGCTTCCCGCCGCTCCTGGAGCAGCACCTCACGCACCTGGTCATCTCCCACCACGGCCAGCTCGAGTACGGCAGCCCCAAGGTGCCGATGACGCTGGAGGCGCACATCGTCCACGCGCTGGACTCGCTGGACTCGCGCATTGCCTCGTGGCTGGAGGCCATGCAGCGCGACCCCAACGACAAGTGGACGGACGTGTTGCGCCACTACGACCGTCAGCTCTGGAAGGGCCCCGCGCCCACCAGCCGGGGCCGCGCTCCGGTGGAGGGGGGCGGCGCTGGCGGAGGCCGTCGCAAGTCTCGCGAGGAGAAGCGCAAGGCCCGGGGGGAGAAGTCCCCGAGCCAGGGCACGCCGCCCGCCGAGGGCACCGCCCCCGCCGCGCGCGAGGAGTCTCCGCGTCCGCCTCGTGAGGATCGTCCGCCGCGCAAGGAGCGCCCGCCCCGCGAGGAGCGTGCCCGGGACGAGCAGCGTCCGCCCCGTGAGGACCGCCCGCCTCGTGAGGACCGTCCGCCTCGCGAGGAGCGTGCGCCCCGCCCGCCCCGTGAGGACCGTCCGGCTCGCGACCCGAGCGGCCTGCCCAAGGAGCTGACCTTCAAGCCCTTCAGCGCGCTCACGTCCCTGCCCCCCGCCTCCGAGTCCACATCCAAGAATGGAGAGGGCTCCTCGGAAAGCTGAGTCGTCATGGCGAAGAAGCTGGGTGAGCGCCTCATCGAGGCAGGACTCGTCAACGCCGGGGCCGTGGAGCAGGCCCTGGAGCACCAGAAGATCACCGGCCACAAGCTGGGGGATTGTCTGGTGGAGTTGGGGCTCCTCCAGGAAGCGGCGTTGCTGCGCTTCCTGGCCGCGGAGTTCCAGACGCGCTTCGTGAGCGCGGACAAGCTGGCCAAGGCGAAGATTCCCACCGAGGTGCTCGACAGGCTCCCGGTGCGTCTGGCCGAGGCGCAGAACGTGCTGCCGCTCGCGGTGGACCCGGACAGGAAGCTGTTGTCCGTGGTCGCCGCGGAGCCGCAGAACAAGGCGCTGATGGACGAGATTGCCCTCGTCACGGGCATGTCGGAGGTCTACGCGTACGTGGGCCTGCGCGGCGCCATCGCCGCGGCCATCCGCAAGCACTACTACGGCGACCCCACCGCGTTCGCCGCGCTGCTGGAGTCGGCGAGCGCGCACTCGAACCCGACCGAGTCGACGTCGCGCACGGGGGCCGCGGAGCACAACCGCACCTCCACCAGCAACCGTACCAGCCTGTCGTTCCGGATGGAGACGGACGCGCGCATGCGGCTGCAGCGCGCCAGCGGCACGCAGGTGGCGGGGCGTCCCTCCTCCACGCAGCGGCGTGAGCCGGGCGGACCTCGCGGGCTGGTCAGCGACATCGACTACGTGGAGACGCTGGGCATCCTCGTGGGGCTGCTGGAGCAGGACCGCCAGCGCCACCGGGGACACTCCGCGCAGCTCGCGCGCCAGGCGGGCATCGTCGGCCAGCGCATGGGCATGCCCCACAAGGAGCTGGCCGCGCTGTCCATCTCCGCGTACCTGCATGACCTGGGCAAACCCTCCGAGCGGCACTTCTCGCTCGCGAGCAATGCCGTCAACTCGGAGTGGAAGGCCCAGGCCCGCGCGGCCTGTCGCGCGCCCACCAAGCTGTTCGAGACGGTGCACCTGCCCACGCAGGTCAACACCATCCTCGCGCAGCTCTATGAGGCCTGGGACGGCTCCGGCACCCCGCAGGGCGCCAAGGGCGAGGAAATCACCCTGGGCGCGCGCATCCTCGCCGCGGTGGACAGCTTCCTGGAGCTGACGAAGAACCCCGGCAACGCGCTGGGCAAGGCGCTGACGAAGGAGCAGGCGCTGGAGCACCTGAAGACGAACTCGGGCGTGCTCTATGACCCCGTGGTGGCGGACATCGTCATCCAGCTCCAGAGCGGTGAACTCTTGCGCCACCGGCTGGAGAGCGAGGGCCGGCAGGTGCTCGTCGTGGAGCCGGACGAGACGGCCCGGGGCGAGCTGCTGGAGGCGGTGCTCAAGCAGGGTCTGGTGGCCCACGCGCTGTCCACGCAGGAAGGCGCGCAGGACGGGCTGGCGCGGCAGGACTGCGACGTGCTGGTGGTGAGCCTGCGACTGGGGCAGCAAGAGGTGCTCGATCTGCTCCAGCAGGCGCGCTCCACGCCGGAGACGGCGGGCCTGCCCATCGCCGTGGTGGGCGAGCCGGACGCGTCCACGCGCGAGCGGCTGATGATGGGCGGCGCCACGGAGCTGCTGCCTCCCGGTGACAAGTCCCTGGTGGCCAAGGCGGTGCGCGCGATGCTCGAGGACCGGGTGCTGCACAACGGCCCGGGCCGCGTGGTGCGAGGCAGCTTCGACGAGCTGCCTCCTCGGGAGCTGCTGCGCACGCTGGGTGGCGGAAAGAAGAGCGGCAAGCTCCAGTTGCGTCAGCACACGCTGGAGGGCTCACTCCACCTGGAGGGAGGCCGCGTCGTCTTTGCCTCCTTCGGCGGCCACACCGGAGAGCCCGCGCTGCAGGCCCTGCTGAAGCTCAAGCAGGCCGACTTCCAGTACGACCCGGACGCGCTGCTGCTCGACGTGCCGCAGATGGACCAGGACCTCCAGGCCCTGGCCGGCGGCGTCACGTCAGCGTGAGGTTGAAGAGGGCGGCGGCGTTGGCGGTGGTGACCTCTGTCACCGTCTCCAGCGCCACGCCCTTCAGCTCCGCCAGCTTCCGCGCCGTCTCCACCACGTGAGAGGGCTCGTTCTTCCGCCCCCGGTGCGGCACGGGCGCGAGGAACGGGCTGTCCGTCTCCACCATCAGCCTGTCCAGCGGCGCGAAGCGCACGGCGTCCTGGAGCGCCTCCGTCTTCTTGTAGGTGATGACGCCGGACAGCGAGAGGAAGAAGCCCCTGTCCAGGTAGCGCCGCGCGGCGTCCGTGTCTCCGGTGAAGCAGTGGATGACACCTCGGGAGACGCCCACCTCACCGAGAATCGCGTCGCAGTCCTCGTGCGCATCACGCACGTGGACCACCAGCGGCTTGCCCAGCTTCACCGCGAGGGCGCACTGGTGCCGGAAGACTCGGGCCTGCACCTCACGGGGTGAGTGGTCGTAGTAGTAGTCCAGCCCGGCCTCGCCCACGGCGCGGACTTCCGGGCGGGCGCAGGTGCGATCCAGCGTGGCCAGGTCGTCTTCCGTGGCCCGCGCGGCTTCGTGCGGATGGATGCCGAGCGTGGGCGACAGGAACTCCGGATGCGCGGCGGCCAGCTCCAGCGCATTGCCCCACTCGCCAGGGCCGTGGAACTGCCCGACGACGATGGCGTGGACGATGCCCGCGGCGCGCGCCCGCTCCAGCACGGGGGCCACGTCCGCGAAGTCCTTCACTTCCAGGTGGCAGTGCGCATCCAGCAGTCTCATGGCTCCTCCTGAAACAAGTCGTCCAGTTCCTGCCGGGCCTCGGGTGAGGTGAAGGTGCTCACCGAGGCGCGCACACGCTCGCGGCCCGCCTCGTCCCCCAGACGCCACACCCCATCGGCCGCATCCAACCGGTCCTCCTCGTCCGCGCTCACGTCCTGGAGCAGCGCGAGCAGCCAGGGCAGCGCCCGAGGGTCACCCAGCCGACCCAGGCCTCGCGCGGCGGCACCACGGCAGGAGTCCTTCACGTCGTCGAGGATGACCTTCAACCGCTCCAGCGCGCCGGGGGCCTTCACCTCGCCGAGCAGCTCCACGGCGAGGGCGCGGTCCTGACTCCACTTCTTGCGCGAGCGCTGAAGCAGGTGCGCCGAGCCCGCGGCGTCACCCAGCTTCGCGAGCACACCCGCGGCCTGGGTCCTGTCGAAGGCGGGCAGGAGCCAGCGTCCGAACAGGCGCTTCACGGCGGGCAGGGCGCGCGCATCCTCCAACTCGGCCAGGGCGCCGAGGGCGCGAAAGCGCAGCAAGTCCGCGTCGAGCGCATCGATGAGCACGTCGAGTCCCGCCGGATGCTTGAGGGCGGCGATGCCCCGGGCGGCCTCGAAGCGAACCTCGGGGACGGAGTCTTCGAGCATGCCCGCCAGTGCCCCGCGCAGCTCCGGCCGGTACAGGTCCGCCAGTCGACCGGTGGCCTCCAGGCGCACCAGCGACTCCGCGTCCCGCAGGTAGGAGATGAGCAGCGCGGGCAGCTCCTCGGGAGGAAGGACCACCGTCGCCAACGCGATACCCGAGCGCTTCACCTCCGGCTGGGCATCCGCCAGCAGCCGGGGCACCACTTCCGAGAAGTCCGCCGCGGGCGACGGGGCTTCCAACGCGAGGTGATGGAGCTGTTGCGCCGCCTCCGCTCGGAACGCCGGACGCTTCTCGCGCTCGAGGGTCAGCAAGGCCCGGTCTCGCTCCGCACGCCAATCCGTCACGTCCAGTCACCTCGCTGCCCGGCTGCCTCGCGGCCCCGAGCCCCATGAGTGGGGAATGGCCCCAACCTCACGCCCATCCGTCACGACTCGCCCTGGACAGCCACGGCCCCGGGGCGACGAGCGGCTGACGACCGCTCTACCAGCGCTTCACCTGAAACTCGCTCCGGAAAGACACAGCCCCGAGTCTCGCGAGACGGAACTCGACCGCTCCGCTCATCCGCGACGTGTCGGCCCGGGCTCGTGCGAGAGACAGCCTCCACGCGCCCGCACCGGGCCGGCGAGCGGAGCAGGTTCGCTCCGCCCACCGACACATCACTTCACGTCGCTGCCCGGCGGGACGTTGCCCGGATCCAACAAGGACAGGTCCTTGCCGCCAGGGCCCGCGGTCAGGAGCATCCCCTTCGACTCGATGCCCTTCAGGCTGCGCGGCTTCAGGTTCGCGACCACCACCACGTTGCGCCCGACGAGCGTCTCGGGAGCAAACGCCTCCGCGATGCCGGAGACGATGGTGCGCGGGCCGCTCGGCTCACCCACGTCGACGGTGAGCTTGAGCAGCTTGTCCGCCTTGGCGACCTTCTCCGCCGCCAGCACCTTGCCGGACTTGAGCACCACCTTGACGAAGTCCCCGTACTCAATCTCCCCCGAGCCAGCGGCCTCCGCGGCCCCTGCCCCCGAGGACGCCTGAGTGACAGGCGCGGGCTCGGCCGGCTTCTTCTCGGCCTTCTTCTCCTTGCCGCCCCCTTCGGCCTTCTTCGCCTCGGGCGCGGGCGTGGCGGCGGGCTCCCCCGGCGGCGTCACGATGATGGCGTTGACGCGGTCCTCTTCCAGTCGCGGCAACAGCGGCTCCGGAGTGCCGATGGGACGGCTGCGATCCAGCAACGGATACTTCGCCCCCTCCAGCGCCTGGAACGTGAGCGGCGCGGCGCCCAGTTGTGCGAACAGCTTCTCCGACAACCGAGGCGTCACCGGCGCCAGCAGCGCGCCCAGCAGGTACACCACGTCGGCGGCGTCGGACAGGTCCGCGCGCGCGGCCTCCGCGTCCTTCTTCAGCAGAGCCCACGGCGCCGCCGTCTGCACGAAGGCATTCGCCGCGGAGGCGATGTCCGTGATGACGCGGATGGCGTTGCGGTACTCCAGCTTCTCGAAGGCCTCGCGAACCTCGGGAACACGAGCGAGCACGGACTCCACCAGCGCACGGCCCGGTCCCTCGGACCGACCTGGCGCGAGCGTCCCGCCCAGCGGCCCGGCCAACAGCGACAGCGCGCGATTGGCCAGGTTGCCCACGTTGTTCACCAGCTCCCCGTTCACCCGCAGACGGAAGTCCTTGAGGTTGAGGTCCAGGTCCTCCACGCCCGCGCCCAGGTTGGCCGCGTAGAAGTAGCGCAGGTAGCTGGGGTCCAGCTGGTTGAGGTAGTCGCGCACCGGAACCATGGTGCCGCGGCTCTTCGACATCTTCTCCCCGTTCACCGTGAGGTGGCCGTGGACCTTGATCTCACTCGGGATGTGCAGGCCCGCCACGTCCAGCACCGCGGGCCAGAAGAGCGCGTGGAAGTAGACGATGTCCTTGCCGATGAAGTGGACGATGCGCGCGCCGCTGTCCTTGGCCCAGTAGTCCAGCGCGCTCTTCGCCTTGCCCGTCTCCTTCGCCCACTTCTCCGTCGTGGCGATGTAGCCGATGGGCGCGTCCAGCCAGACGTAGAAGTACTTGTCCGTCTCGCCCGGAATCGCGAAGCCGAAGTAGGGGCCGTCGCGGCTGATGTCCCAGTCCGCCAACCCCTTCTCGAAGAAGCCCTGGAGCTGCGCGGCGAGCCCGGGATGAATGAAGCCAGGCTTGCGCAGCAGCTCCTGAAGGAAGTCGGCGTGGCGAGACAGCTTGAAGAACAGGTGCTCGGACGTTTTGCGGACCGGCGGCGTCGAACACAGGGAACAGCGCGGGTCGATGAGGTCCGTGGGGCTGTACGCCTTGCCACACTTCTCACAGGCGTCGCCGTACTGGTCCACGGCCTTGCAGTTGGGACAGGTGCCCTTGATGAAGCGGTCGGGCAGGAAGCGACGGTCCTTCTCGCAGTACGCCTGTTCGACGTCCTTGCGCTCGATGTCGCCCTTCTCCTTCAACCGCCCGTAGATGAGCTCCGCGTACTGGCGGTTCTCCGGCGAGTTGGTGGAGTGGAAGTAGTCGAACCGGACATCCAGGTCCTGGAAGTCCTTCTGATGCTCGTCCTGGAAACGGGCGATGAAGTCCTCGGGCTTGAGGCCCTGCTTCGCCGCGTTGAGTTCGATGGGTGTGCCGTGCGTGTCGTCAGCACAGAAGTAGACGACGTCCTTGCCGCTGGAGCGGAGGAAACGGACGTAGATATCGGTCTGGATGTACTCGACGGCATGGCCGATGTGGAGCGGGCCGTTCGCGTACGGAAGCGCACTGGTGACGAGGATTCTCTCCGCCATGGACTCTCCTGGGGGCGGCGGACATTAGCCGCTCGGTGGGCCGAGGTCATCGACGGCGTGGTGCCCGCGAGCACGAATGCACCGCGGGGCCGGGGATGTTATCGACCGGAAACGCATGTGCACCATCATCATCCTTCGCCAGGTCCATCCTGAGTGGCCGCTGGTGCTCGCGGCCAACCGGGACGAACTCCTCGCGCGTCCCGCGACAGGCCCACAAGTCCTGCTGGAGTCTCCCCGCGCCGTGGGGGGACGGGACGTGGAGCGCGGCGGGACGTGGATGGGCGTTACTAACGAGGGCCTCTTCGTGGGCCTGACGAACCAGCGCGGCGGGCAGGCGAGGGGCCCGGCCCCCCGTTCGAGGGGCGAAGTCGTCCTCCAGGCCCTCGGTGCGGGCACGGTCGAGGGCATCGAGCGCTACCTGGACACGCTCTCCGGCGAGGACTTCCTCCCCTTCAACCTCCTCTATGGCGACGCCCGGACACTCCGGGTGGCCTATGCCCGGCCCGGACAGTCCCGACTCCGACGCGAGGATGTCCCGCCGGGCATCCATGTCCTGCCCAACGACGTGCTCGACTCGACGGAGCTGCCCAAGGTCCAGCGGGCCAGGAAGCTCGCCGAGGGGCTGGTGCACGAGCCCTGGTCCCGGTTCGAGGGAGGCCTGAAGGCCCTGCTGGCGGACGACCTGCTGCCTCCCCTGGAGTCCCTGCCCGCGCAGCTCTTCGGCGAGTCGTTTCCCCAGGACTTCCGCCAGCAACTCCAGGCGCTGTGCATCCACACGCCAGCCTATGGCACGCGCTCCTCGGCCATCGTCGCCCTCGCTCCCGGACGCGTCGGGCACTACCTGACGACCGAGGCGCGCCCCTGCGAGGGGCCCTGGCAGGACGTCACGGCGATGCTTGATGCGCCCCGCCCCCCAGCGTGAGCCCCGCCCGTCCCGGCCCCAGTCGCGACAGCAGGCCCGCCAGCAGGACCCACAGCCGGGGCTCCCTCTCGAGTCCCGGTGCCCTCAGCGCCCGGTGCAACGCGACGAAGTCCCGCGCCACCTCCGGGTCGTCGAGCACCGCGCAGCCTCCGAGCAGCAGCTCTTCTCCAGGAGGCTCGTCCTCCGATTCCGGCCCCGAGGGAGAAGAACCGCCCAGGAACGCGGCCGGAACCAGCATTCCGCACAACACTCCCGGCCGCCCGCCTTCACCGCGCAGCGCGTGGACCTCTCCCGGGGGAATGACGACCAGACTTCCAGGCAGGGCAGTCAGCCGAGCGCCGCCACATGACACCTGCTGGACATGTCCGGCATCCAGCGTGAGCTGGAGCTCATCGTGGACATGCAGCGCCTGGGAGTTCGCTCGGCCACTCACCCGATACAGCACCAGCCCTGGATACGACACCGGGCGCCAGACCTGCGCCGTCGCATAGCCGTCCCATTCCGTCGCCATGGCCTGCTCCCGCCCCGTCATGCACGGGTGTCAGGAAAGCTAGACGCGACGACAGGCCCTCACAGCTGGCCGCGAGGCCCCGGGTTGCTGTCCGCTGCCGGGCAGTCCCCTTCAGCGCGGCGCGACAGGCGCGGGCTCGCCCACCAGGACGCGTGCACGGCCGTCCATGGAGAGCTGCACCTCTTCCACCGTGGCGAAGCCCGCCGTGCGAGCCAGCTCGGCCAGGTGCCGCATCCACGGGTTGTAGGGCATGCCGTTGTCGGAGCAGCAGGGCACCACGGCGAAGGGAAGGCCGTGCCGGGCCGCGTACTCGATGATGATGCGAGTGGCGCCATCGGGGTGCATGCCCACCACCAGCTCCGCGTCGCACGGTTCCTCCAGCGTGAACGGGCGCTGGGCGTACGTCACCGGCAGGTGCTTGTGCCGCAGGTCGAAGGTGGTGACGGCCCGGCCGCGCCGGGTCAGCGCCTCGTTGAGACGCCCCTGGCCTCCCGCCACGTCGAAGACGCGAGGGGCCACGAAGCGCGACACGATGAAGTCCGCGAAGAGGTCGAAGCGACGCTTGTCCGCCATACCCGGCCTCCTCTACCCGAGCCAGACGCCAAGTGCACGTCCCCCGCCGCCCGCCCGCTCCTCAGGCGCCGAGGCACACCGTGGCCAGGAGGCGCTCGATGACGAGCCGCCCATTGCCGGAAGACTTGAGCGACAGGTCCGCCTCCGCGCACGCCACCAGCGAGCCCAGCAGCTCCTTGCGCTCGTAGCCGGCGGCGGCCTTCATGCTGAACGTGAGCGCCCAGGCGTTGGGCATCTTGCGCCGCGTGCCCTTCAACTCCGCCTCCAGCTTGGGAAACACCCGGGCCTCCACGTCCTTCGCGGTGCGTGGGGGGGTGCCCCCGGCGTAGCGGAACATCCACTCGTGGGCTTCCAGCAGGCCGCGAACGATGGAGGCCACCGCGCCCAGCAACTGGAGCGCATGGGTCCCCTGCCCCATCGCATCCTCGGCGTACGACAGCGCGCCGCGGAAGTCCCGCTTCTGGAGCGCCTCGGACAGCTCGAAGAACTCCTCCTCGCGAGCGTGGTGCACCAGGGAGACGACATCGGAGCGCTCGATGGCCGGCCCATCCGAGTAGGTGGCCAGCTTCTCCAGCTCCGACTGGAGCAGGCGGATGTTGCCGCCGACGCGCTCCTTGAGTTCCTCCAGCGCGCCGGGCCCCAGCTTCTTCTTGAAGGGCGCCAGGAACTCCTTGGCGATATCGGAGAGGTCCAGGTCCTTGTGGCGAGCGGCCACCTTGCGCTCGACGACGTGGCCCTTGTCCTGCACCAGCTTCACCAGCGGATTCTTCGCGTCCACCTCCGTGGCCGCCATCACCAGCGAGTGCCCCGCGGGGACTCCCTTCTGGATGAGGTCCATCAGCACCGTGGCGTCGCCCTCCGGCGCGGTGATGCGCTCCTCCTTGCAGAAGGCGGCGGCCTCCTTGAGGAAGGCCACGTCCGCTTCGGCGAGGTCGACGTTCAGCTCTTCCTTCCACTGCTCCACCGACGGAGCGCCAGACGCGGACGGGTCCAACCGGTCCACGCCCCACCCCGCGCGCGCGGCCAGCGCCAGCAGTCTCCTTGCGCCTTCCTTGCGCTTGCCCGCCTTCCACGCCTCGCGAGCCTTGGCCAGCGGATCTCCCCGCCCCTTCTTCGGCGCGAGGAACTCCGGGTCCCTCACGACGACGACCTTGCGGCCAGGGAACAGCGGCATGGTGGCCAGCTCCTGCGCCACCTCGCGCGGGCTGCCCGCGTCCAGCGTCACCAGGTTGAGCCCCACCGCCGCATCGGGAACGAGCACCTTCACCAGCTCGTCCGCGCCCTTGCGGACCAGGTACTCCTCGCCCCACAGCAGGTACAGCGGAGAGACCTTGCCGGCCTTCACGCCCGCGAGCACGTCGTCCAGGTCCGAGCTCATCGTGCGGTCTCCGTGAACAGGTCGATGAGCATCCGCTCCAACTGCAGCCGGGGCGCGCCGTTGCGAGCCACCGCCGCGCGCGCCGCCTCCAGCAGCGCGTGACGACGGTGCAGCCCCGCATCGGAAATACGCGAGGCCACCTCCACCGCCAGCGAGCGCAGGTCCCGGTTCGCCAGCGAGTCCTCGCGACCGGCCCTCACCAGCGCCACGTCGCGCGTCCACAACACCAGCAACTCCAAGGTCGCCTCCGCGTCCTCGCGCGAGCCGCCGTGCTCGTCCGCGAAGCGCAAGAGGCCCACCGCGTTCTCGCCGCGCAGGGACTCGAAGGCGGTGACGACGTCCTTGCGTCGCGCCAGCGCTTCCACGTCCAGCGCCAGCGCGCGGCCCAGGCTGCCACCGGCCATGATGGCCGCGAGCTGCGCGGTGTCAGCGTCCAGCTTGCGCTCGGTGCGCACGCGCTCGGCGACGAGCTCCACGGAGAGCGGACCGAAGTGCACCTTGCTGCACCGGCTGCGGATGGTGGGCAGGAGCTTGTCCATGGCGTTGGCCACCAGCACCAGCGTGGTCTCCGACGGAGGCTCCTCCAGCGTCTTGAGGAACGCGTTCTGCGCCTGCACGTTCATCGCCTGCGCGGAGATGACGATGGCCACCTTGCGACGAGACTCCAGGCCGCGCAGGGCCAGCCGCTCCTGGAGCCCACGAATCTGCTCCACGCGAAGTTCACGACTCGGCGTGCCCGTGAAGTCCGAGCGCCCCGCCAGCCCGCGCGACACGCGCTCATCGTCCGGCATCACCCACGTGACGTCGGGATGGAGTCCGCGCGCCACCCGCACGCAGCTCGCGCAGGCGCCACAGCCCACGTTCGGCTGCTCGGGGCAGGTCAGTGCCTGGGCGAGCCCCACGGCCGCGAGCTCCTTGCCCACCCCCTCCGGCCCAGCGAAGAGATACGCATGGTGCACCGCACCACCGCGAAGTGCCGCCTGAAGTGAATCAATCGCGCGGGGCTGTCCCAGCACCGATGCGAGCGTCATGGCGCGTGTATCCCTGCTTGCGCGCCACGCGTCAACCGCTGCCTTGACCCTCATTCGAGCGCGGGCCAGAGTCGGGGGGCTTTGCTGCCTTTCCTCCAGAGCAATCTGTCGCTGGCCGTGGGAGCGGTCCTGGTCCTCCTCCTGCTGGGCGCGCGAGCCTCCAGCGGCGACGCGGACCTGAAGCGGGACCTCACCGGGGCCCTCCGACTGCTGGTGATGTTCCTCGTGGTGCGAGTGGCCGCCTGGGCCCTGCCGCACACGACGCCCCCCGGGCCCATGAAGGCGCTGCAGGTGGCCTGGATGCTGACGTTCGCCTTCGGCGTCATCCGGGCAAGCGTGGGCTTCGGGCTGAAGCTGATGCGGCTGCGCTCCTCGGGCGTGGCGACGCCGAAGATTCTTCGCAACGTCATCGACTTCCTGCTCTACACGCTGGCCGCGGTCCCCATCCTCCAGACGCAGCTCAACCTGGATCTCACGGGACTGGTGGCCACGTCGGCGGTGCTGTCGGTGGTCATCGGTCTGGCGCTCCAGGAGACGCTGGGCAACCTCTTCGCGGGCCTGTCGCTGCAGCTCGACAAGCCCTTCGAGGTGGGCGACTTCATCCGCATCGGCGAGCACACCGGACGCGTGGCCCAGGTCAACTGGCGCTCCATCCGCATCATGACGTTCCGCCGCGAGCTGGTGACGTTGCCCAACTCGATGGTGGCCAAGGAGCAGCTCAAGACCTTCTCCCAGGACCGGGAGCCGGTGGGCGTGGACGCGCAGGTGCGGGCCACCTACGACACCCCTCCCAACGTGATGAAGGCGGCGCTGCTGGACGTGGTGCGGGAGATTCCCCAAGTCCTGGTGGACCCCGCGCCCATCGCCCGCACGCTCGCGTTCGACGAGCAGTGCGTGCGCTACATGGTCCGCTTCTTCGTGAATGACTTCTCGCTCGCGGACGCCGTCACGGCGGAGGTCTACACACGGCTGTGGTACCGGCTGCGGCGCGACGGCGTGGAGCCGCCCGTGCCCCATCGCGTGGTGCGCATGCGCGAGGACGCCCTCAGGCCGGAGTTGCCCGCGCACACCGTGCTGCGGCTGCTGCGCGCGGTAGACCTGTTCGAGCCCCTGGCGGACGCGGACCTGGAGCGGCTGGGCCAGGAGGTCCACGTGCGCCGCTTCGGCCGGGACGAGCACGTCATCCAGGAGGGCGACGACGGCCGCACCTTCTACGTGCTCGCCTCCGGAGAGGTCAGCGTGCGCGCGGGCAAGTCCCAGGCGGAAGTCACTCGACTGGGCCAGGGAGGCTACTTCGGGGAGATGTCGCTGCTCACCGGAGAGAAGCGCGCGGCCACCGTGGTGGCCCTGGAGGACTCGCTGCTGCTCGAGGTGGACCGCCCCACCTTCGCGCGGCTGTTCGCCGAACACCCCGGACTGGCCCGGCAGCTCTCCGCCATCCTGGCCCAGCGGCGCACCCAGCTGCGTGCCGTGGCCCAGGCCAGCGGCGCCGGCACGGACCCCATCCCCGCCGAAGTGGGCCGGATTCTGGGCCGGCTGCGCCAGATTTTCGGCCTGCACGCGTCGCACGAGTAGGCCCTGGAGACCCTCGTCCCCGGGGGCCCTTCGCGCCCCGGTTGGGCCTGCTCGCCCTACCCGCCAGGGAGTCCATCGGTCGGTGTCTGCGGCGCCTTCCCCGTCAGAGGGAATGTCAGACCCCTCCGGTAGTATGTCCTCATTCTCGCTACCGGAAAGGAAGTCGACATGACCACCCTTCGTGAGACCCCGTGCGTTTCCGTCAACCAGTTGGGCCAGTACCTCACCGGAACGCCGTCCCTCCGCAAGCGCATCATCCACGGGCAGCGCAACCCCGTGGACCCCCAGTACCTGCGCTACCCCGCGGCCGCCCAGGCCATCACCGAGTACCTCTGCGAGGGCCGTGACGAGGTCATCCTCCGCTACCACCAGCGCCGGCTGCTCAATGCCCAGCCCGACTCCGACTTCGACGCGCACCGGCTGGCCTTGTGCGCCGAGGCCCTCCAGCGCTGCCTCGCCGCCGCGGACGACCTCGTCTCGTGCGCCGTCGCCAGTCCGGCGGACCTGGACCCGGCGCCCCTGGAAGTCGCCGGTGTCTCCGTCAAGGTCCGGCCGGAAGTGCTGCTGCGCGGCGTGGATGCGCGCGGGCAGATGCGCTCGGGCGTGCTGAAGCTCTACTTCTCCAAGCACGCGCCGCTGGATGAGCGCGCCGGCCAGTACATCGCCACCGTGCTCCACCGCTTCGCCGAGGAGCGACTGGAGCAGCGGGGCCCCGTGGACCCTCGGTTGGTCGGAGTGTTCGACGTGTTCGCCGGCCGGCTCTTCGTGGCGCCCAAGTCCCAGCAGCGCCGGCTGAACGACGTCCTCCTCGCGTGCGAGGAAATCGCCGGCTGCTGGAACCGGAACTGAAGGCTCGCCGGCCCCGTCCGACCCAGGTCGACACGGGGCCGGTGTTCATTTCCGGGACGCGACTTCCCGTATCCGCGAAGGCACTTCGCGGATACGCGGGGGACCTCCCTGGGAAGCCAGGGGATTTCCTGGCGTGAGAGACTGGCACGGCCTTCGCTTTGAGAGGCCGCCATGGACTCGCTCCGCCAGGATTTCCGTTACGCGCTGCGCACGCTCAGGCACTCCCCGGGCTTCACGCTGGCCGCCGTATTGACGCTCGCGCTGGCCATCGGCGCGAACACCGTCCTCTTCAGCGCCATCCACGCCATGCTGCTGCGGCCGCTTCCGTTCCAGATGCCGGAGCAACTGGTTCGCCTGTGGTGCAAGCAGGAGGTCATCAGCACCGCCTCCCTCTCGCCCCCGGAGCTGCTCGGTTGGCGGGAGCACGGCCGCGGCTTCACGGGGCTCGCGGGCTTCACCCGGCAGGACTTGAGCCGCACGGGGGGCGACACTCCCGAGCGGGTCCGCGCGGGCCGAGTCACCACCAACTTCTTCAAGCTGCTGGGGGTCGCCCCCGCCCAGGGGCGAGACTTCCTGGACGAAGACGCGCAACCTGGCAACAGCTCGAGCGTGGTGGTGGTGAGCCATCGCTTCTGGCGAAAGTCGCTCGGTGGCGCGGCGGACGCGGTGGGCTCGTCGTTGCAGTTGGACGGGCGCACCCACACGGTGGTGGGTATCCTGCCGGAGGGCTTCACCTTCCCTGAGTTCAACGAGGACGCGGACCTCTGGCAGCCCCACTGGCTGGACCCGGAGGCCCACGGCAACCACTACATGCAGGTGGTGGGGCGGATGGCGCCGGGCGTCACGCTGGAAGCGGCGACGGAGGACCTGCTGCGGGTGGCCCTGGCCATCGCCCGGACCGAACCGGGTGAGAAGCCGCACAAGGTGACGTCGGCGCTGTGGCAGCAGTACCTCACGTCCAGCAGCCGCCCGGTGCTGTGGACGCTTTGGGCAGCGGTGGGCTTCGTTCTCCTCATCGCCTGCGCGAATGTGGCCAACCTGCTCCTGGTACGCGCCCTGGCGCGGCAGCGGGACGGGGCTATCCGCGCCGCGCTCGGCGCGAGTCGGGGCCGCCGGATGCAGCAGGCGCTGGCGGAGAGCGTGCTCCTGGGCCTCTTCGGTGGCGCCCTGGGACTGCTGTTGGTGCTGTGGGGCATGGAGCTGGTGCGCGCGCTGTTGCCCCAGTCGATGTTGCGCATGGCGCCCGTGGAGCTGAGTGTCCCGGCGCTGCTGTTCAGCCTCGCCCTCTCCGTGGGCGCCGGGCTCCTCTTCGGCCTCGCGCCCGCGCTGCACACCGCCGGCATGGATGTACTGCCGCTCTTGAAGCAGTCCGGGAGCGCGGTGGGCGCCCGCGCCAACCACCCCCTGCGCAACGCGCTGGTGGCGGTGCAGCTGGCGCTGGCGCTGGTGCTGCTGGTGGGCACCGTGCTGATGGTGCAGACGCTGCGCAACGTGCAGGCGGTGGACCCGGGGTTCGACGCGGAAGGCGTGCTGACAGCGCGGCTGTCACTGCCCGAGGTGAAGTACGGCACACCCGACCGGCTGCGAGGTTTCTACGGCGAGTTGCTAGAGCGCCTGCGCGCGCTGCCCGACGCGGAAGCGGTGGGTCTGGTCAACGACGCGCCCCTGGGAGGAACCAACGCCAACGGAAACTTCACCCTGGAGGGCGCGATGGACCAGGACACCGACCGCTACCTCACCGAGTTCCGCGTGGCCACCCCGGACTACTTCCGTGCGATGCGCATCGCCGTGCGCCAGGGGCGGGAGTTCGGCGCCCAGGACTCCGCGAAGGGCGCTCCCACCATCATCGTCAACGAGGCCTTCGTGCGCACGTTCCTGGAGGGCGGCAACGCCCTGGGGCGCAGGGTGCGACTGGACTGGAGCGACTCCGGCTCCTTCCGCGAAATCGTCGGCGTGGTGGAGGACGTGCGCCACTTCCGGCTGACGGAGCCCGCCACGCCGGAGGCGTACCTGCCTTATGAGCAGTATCCGGTGAAGACCATGTCGGTGCTGATGCGGACGCGGCGCGCGCCGTCGATGGTGGTGTCGTCGGTGCGCCAGGAGCTCAAGGCCGTGGACGCCGAGCAGCCCATCTATGACCTGGCGCCGTTCGCGGACCGGATGGACCGCCAGCTCTCGCGGCCCCTGGCCACGGCGAGACTGCTCGCGGCCTTCGCGCTGCTCGCCGTCATCCTGGCCGGCGTGGGTGTCTACGGCGTCATGGCCTACGCGGTGGGTCAGCGCACGCGGGAGCTGGGCATCCGCCTGGCGTTGGGCGCGCATCCCAGACAGGTGCTCGGGCTGGTGATGCGCCAGGGACTCCAGCTCACGCTGGTGGGCGTGGGCGTGGGGCTGCTGGCCGCGTTCGGCTGCATGCGGCTCCTGACGACGCTGTTGTACGGCGTGCAGGCCAACGAACCTGGCGTCTACGTCAGTGTCGCCGCGGTGCTCGCGGGCGTGTCGCTCATGGCCACGTGGTTCCCCGCGCTGCGCGCCAGCCGCGTGTCGCCGTCCATCTCGCTGCGGGCGGAGTAGCACCGCCACGACTCGCCGTGTGGGGAGGGGCAGTGCGGAACGCCCTTCCCCATCAGCGTCAAGCCCCTGGTCTCCGTCGCTCCTTGGGCTGACGAACACGTGGGTTGAGTTCACCCCATCCCCTTGCTTGGGTGACGAGGAGCGCACCAGCGGACGTCCCGGACAGTGGGCCCTTTGACGCTTGGCGATGGAAGGGTTTAAGAGTCCGCATGCACTTCGACTGGACCTTTCTGGTTCGCGTGAGCGCGCTGGTGTTGCCCGCCATGCTGCTCATGGTTCTGCATGGCGCGGCGGCGAACGCCGCGGAGACGAGCGCCCCGATGGAGAAGCTGGCGAGCCGCCGCATCTTCTTCGGACACCAGTCGGTGGGCGGCAACATCCTCGACGGAGTGAAGCAGCTTCCCGCCTCCCCGCAGGGACTGGTGCCGCGCGTGGTGGAGGTCCAGAGCCCCACCGAGTCGCTGGCGCCCGGCACCCTGGCCCACGCCATGGTGGGACAGAACGAGAAGCCCGAGTCGAAGATCGCCGACTTCGAGCGGATGATGGACGCGGGGCTCGCGAAGTCGACGGACGTGGCGTTCTTCAAGTTCTGCTACATCGACTTCAACGGAGCCACGGACACGCGCGCGCTGTTCGAGAAGTACCGCGTCGCGATGGAGGGCCTGAAGGCGCGTCACCCGGGCACCACGTTCGTCCACGTCACCGCGCCGCTCACCACGGTGCAGCGCGGCGCCAAGGCGTGGCTGAAGGAGCTGCTCGGCCGACCGGTGTGGGGCATCGCCGAGAACGTGCAGCGCGAGACGTTCAACGAGCTGATGCGCAAGGCGTATGGCGGCAAGGAGCCCCTCTTCGACCTGGCGCGCCTGGAGTCCACGGCGCCCGACGGGACACGGGAGACCTACGAGCTGAACGGGCAGACGTGGCCGGCGATGGTGCCGGGCTACTCGGACGACGGCGGCCACCTCAATGCGACGGCGCAGGCGCGGCTGGCGAAGGAGCTGCTCAACTTCCTGGCGGGCCTGCCCGCGCCCGTCGTGCAGCCCCCCATCCCCGCTGTCCAAGCCACGCCGTGACATGATGCCGTTCCATCAATCACTGTCGCGCGAGCTCGGGGGCCTCCTGTCCCGCCTGAAGTTGAGGCGATGTCAGGAGGTGGGGGACTCGCCCACGGTGCTGGGCCGCGTGTGGATTCACGGCGCGGGCCGCGTGCACGTGGGCTCCCGCGTGGTGCTGGATGGACGGCTGGCTCCCATCGAGCTTCACGCCATGTCCAGCGACAGCCTCATCATCCTGGGGGACGACGTCGCCATCGAAGGCGGCGCCTCCTTGGAGGCCCTGAGCTCCATCACCGTGGGCCCGGGCGCGAGGCTGGGGGCATTCATCAAGGCGATGGACAACCAGCACCACCCGCTGAGGGGCAACCGCCACGAGCGGCCTCCGTCGGTGCCGATGGTCATCGCGGAGGGGGTGACGGTGGGCAGCCGCGCCATCCTCCTGCCAGGAGCGCAGCTCCAGAAGGGCTGCACCGTGGCGCCCGGCACCGTCATCTCCCGCAAGATTCCCGCGGGCGTGACGGTGGGCGGCGCGCCCGCCCGGGTGTTGCGCAGGGAGGTGACGGGATGACGTCGCGAATGCCATTCGTCCGGGTGCCTGCCGTGGTGGCCCAGTTGGAAGCGCTGCGCAAGTCCGTGGAGCCTCGGGCCCAGCGCGCGGTGGCGATGGTGCGCGCCCGCTGGCTGTTCCGCGCCGTCCAGTCGGTGGGGCACCACGTGGCCGCCTACGGGCCCATCTCCGTGCACAACGCGGGGGAGATGGTGCTGGGAGACCGGCTCACCTTCGTGGGCGGAATGCTGCCCAGCTCGCTCGTGTGCCATCCGGGCGCGCGCCTGAGCATCGGCGAGGAGACCCAGTTCAACTACGGTGTCTCTCTGGAGGCGTGGAAGTCGGTGAGCGTGGGAGCCCGGTGCATGTTCGCGTCGTTCATCCGGGTGGGAGATCGGGATGGACACCACACCGCGCCCATCGTCATCGAGGACGACGTCTGGGTGGCCCATGGCGCCATCATCATGCCCGGGGTGCGCGTGGGGGCTCGCTCGGTGGTCGCCGCCGGCAGCATCGTCACCCAGGACGTGCCGCCCGACACGCTGGCCATGGGCAATCCCGCACGCAACATGAGCCTGGAGCTGGTTGCTCGCGACACAGGCAGCTGAGCGCCTCAAGCCTTTTTCCCGGGTGCGTCTTCTTCACGCCCGGATTGCTTCCGCACCCTTCCACCGCATTTCCAGACAGGACTTCCTACCGTGAGCATTCGTGAACGCATTCGTACCTTCATCGTCGACACGTTCTTCGTGGACGAGTTCGGCGATGACGACTCCTTCCTGCGCAAGGGCCTCATCGACTCCACGGGGATGATGGAGCTGGTGGCGTTCCTGGAGCAGGACTTCGGCCTCAAGCTGGAGGACAAGGAGCTGGTGCCGGAGAACCTGGACTCGCTCACGCGCGTCGTCGCCTTCGTCGAGCGCAAGCAGCAGCGCCTGCCGCAGGTGGGCTGAGAGCGAGCGCGCCATGTGTGGCATCGCGGGCTTCACCTACCCGGCGGGAGGGGGCGCCGGGGCCGCGCGGGCGGAATCCGCCGAGCGGCTGCGCAGGATGACGGCCAGCATCCGCCACCGGGGCCCGGACGCGCAGCGGGCCCTGTTACTGGACGGCGTGGCCCTGGGCCATACGCGGCTGTCCATCGTCGACCTGGAGGGCGGACACCAGCCCATGCGGGACGCGGCGACGGGGCTCACCGTCGTCTTCAACGGGGAGATCTTCAACCACGTGGAGCTGCGCGAGCAGCTGTCGGGGCAGTACGCCTTCCGCACGCGCTCGGACACGGAGGTCATCCTCGCGGCGTTCCTGGTGTGGGGCATCGACTGCGTGCGCCGCTTCGAGGGCCAGTGGGCCTTCGCGCTGTGGGACCCGCGTGACGCCACGCTGTGGATGTCGCGAGACAGGGTGGGCATCTGCCCGCTGTTCTACGCGGAGCTTCCCGGGGGACACCTCGCGTTCGGCTCGGAGGCCAAGGCCCTGTTCGCCAGCGGGCTGGTGACGCCGTCCCTGGACGCTCGCGGGCTCAAGCAGACCTTCCAGCTGTGGTCGCCGGTGGCGCCGCGCACCTCGTTCGAGGGCGTCCGGTTGTTGCCGCCCGCGCACTCGGCGCGGTTCCGCGCGGGGACGCTGGAGACGTTCCGCTACTGGGACCTGGACTTCGGCGTGGAGCCGAGCACCGCGAGCGCGGAGCGCATCCAGGAGGAGCTGGGCGAGGCGCTGGAGCGCGCCGTGCGACTGCGGCTGCGCGCGGACGTGCCGGTGGCGGCGTACCTGTCGGGCGGACTGGACTCCAGCCTCCTGTGCTCGCTGGCGCAGGAGCAGTTGGGTGGGACGCTGCGGACGTTCTCCGTGGGCTTCGCTCACGCGCGCTTCGACGAGCGTCAGCATCAGGCCACGGTGGCGGAGCAACTGCGCACGCAGCACCGCGTGGTGGAGATGAGGGACGGGGACATCGGCACGCTGGTGCCCGGCGTCATCTTCCACGCGGAGCAGGCGATGATGCGCTCGGCGCCCGCGCCCTTCCTGAGGCTGAGCGAGTGGGTGCGGGAGAACGGCATCCGGGTGGTGCTCACGGGAGAGGGCTCGGACGAGATGTTCCTCGGCTACGACCTCTTCAAGGAGACCAAGGTCCGGCAGTTCTGGGCGCGGCAGCCGACGTCGAAGTGGCGGCCCCTGCTGTTGCGAAAGCTCTACCCCACCCTGTCGGTGAGCCAGCAGAACGTGGAGCTGCTGCGCGAGTTCTTCGGCATGGGGTTGGAGGACCCGGGGAGCCTGGGCTTCTCGCATCTGGTGCGCTGGTCCAACAGCGGTCGAATCCTCCGCTTCCTCGCGCCGGACTTCGCGGCGAGCGTGGTGGACGAGGACCCGATGGCCTCGGTGCTGGCGACGGTGCCGAAACACGTGGCCTCGTGGCGGCCCCTGGCGCGCGCGCAGTACCTGGAGGCGAAGACGCTGCTGTCCGGATATCTGCTGTCCGCGCAGGGCGACCGCATGCTGCTGGGCAACGCGGTGGAGGGACGCTTCCCCTTCCTGGACACATCGGTGATGGAGCTGGCTGCGCGAATCCCCGAGCGCGTGCGACTGAAGGGGCTGGACGAGAAGCATGTCCTCAAGCGGTTCGCCCAGGGCCGCGTCCCCGCGTCCATCCTGGAGCGCAGCAAGTTCCCGTACCGCGCCCCCATCGCCGGAGCACTGGTGGGGCCGGAGGCGCCCGCATGGGCCAGGGAACTGCTGGCGCCAGAGGCCATCGCGAAGGTGGGAGTCTTCGACGCACGCAAGGCGGAGCGACTGGTGGCCAAGCTGCGCGCGCCCAACGCGGCGGAGAGCGAGGCCGACACCATGGCCCTGTTCGCCATCGCGTCCACGCAGTTGCTCGCGCAGCACTTCCTCACCCCGCGTCCGTTGCCGCAGGCCGACGTGGACGCAGTGGTGCTGGAGGCCGCATGAGCGCGACGGACTCCTCACCCGCCAGGGTGTCTTGCCATTCTGAGCACCCGACAGCCACCCCTGCCTGGGGACGAGAGGGCTCATGAGTGCGACGGACTCCGCACCCGCGTGGGTGCTTGGCCATGCGGAGCGAACGCCGGACGCGTCGGCGGTGGACTCACCATGGACGCGGCTCACGTATCGACAGCTCGCGGAACGGATGCGGGCCCTCGCGGGACACTTGCAAGCAGCGGGCGTAGTGCCCGGAGACAAGGTGCTCATCGCCCTGCCCCTGGGATCGGCGGGCGCGGTGGCCTCGCTCGCGGTGCAGTCCCTGGGCGCATGCGCGGTGGAGCTCGATCGGGAGACGGGAGCGACGTCCGTCGACGCCATCCTCACGCAGACCGGCGCACGCCACGCCTTCATCTTCGGGCAGGACACACGCAAGTGGGCGGGCAAGCCAGGACTGGGACACCTGTACGTGGTGCACTCCGCGCGCCCACCCGAGCGGATGATCCAGGCGCTGTCACCCGCGACGTGCACACGGGTGCAGGAAGACGGAGCGCTGGACGCAGACACCCAGGTGACGCCGCTGGACGCGCTGCCCGCGACGCCGGCCCACGCCCACGCGTCCATCGTCTACACGTCTGGCAGCACGGGCACGCCCCGAGGCGTCATCCAGACCTTCGGCAACATCGCCGCGAACACGCGCTCCATCGTCGAGTACCTGGGCCTGTCTTCCCGTGACAGGGCGCACCTGGTCCTCCCCCTGCACTACTGCTACGGCAAGAGCGTCCTCCAGACTCACCTGCTCGTGGGTGGCTCGGTGTTCCTGGACCCGCGCTTCATGTACCCGCAGGTCGTGCTGGAGGCGATGGTGGCGGAGAAGAGCACGGGCTTCGCCGGCGTGCCGCTCACCTTCGAGCTCTTGCGCAGACAAGCCGGCGCGGAGGCCCTGTCGAAGCTGCGGCTGCGCTACGCGACGCAAGCCGGCGGCGGCATGTCACCCGACACGATTCAGTGGACGCGTGAAGCGCTCTACCCCGCCGAGCTGTACGTCATGTATGGGCAGACCGAGGCCACCGCGCGACTGAGCTACCTGCCACCGACCCGAGCCACGGAGAAGGCCGGCTCCATCGGCGTGGCGATTCCCGGTGTCGAGCTGCGCGTGGTGGGCGAGGACGGCAAGGCACTGCCCACGGGCGAGACGGGCCACCTGGTGGCGCGCGGAGCCAACGTGACGCCGGGCTACCTGGGCGCCCCCGAGGAGTCGGCGGCCATCCTCAAGGATGGCTGGCTCTGGACGGGCGACCTGGCGTGGCGGGACGCGGACGGCTTCATCTTCCTCGTCGGCCGCGCCAAGGAGATCCTCAAGGTGGGCGGCCACCGGGTGAGCCCCGCGGAGATGGAGCATCAGCTCGCGCGGCACCCTTCGGTGCGCGAGGTCGCCGTCGTCGGCGTGCCGGACGCGCTGGGGGGTGAGGCGGCGTGCGCCGTGGTGGTGCTCCAGGAAGGCGTCGAGGTCAAGGAGGACGACCTGCGGCGGTTCTGCAGGGAGTCGCTGCCGGCGCACAAGGTGCCCCGGCACGTGGTGTTCGTGGAGGCGCTGCCGCGCGGGCCCAGTGGGAAGGTGCTCAAGGCGGAGCTGCGCACCCAGTATTCGTCGGTCGGTTCTTCGTGAAGGGATTGAGAGGGGTCCACACAATGAGTTTCTCCAAGCAGGTGCTGGAACTGGATTGGGAGGCGAAAGCCACCGAGCTGTCCGAAGGGCTGCGCGAGACGGTGCTGAAGAAGCTGCGCAAGCGCGGCCTCGTGGTGGCCATCTCCGGCGGCATCGACTCCGCATGTGTCGCGGCGCTGGCCGTGCGCGCGCTGGGTCCCGAGCGCGTCTTCGGCATCCTCCTGCCGGAGAAGGACTCCAGCGGATGGAGTTCGCAGCTGGGCCGCAAGCTCTGCGAGAAGCTGGGAATCAAGTACCAGCTCCACGACATCGCCCCCATCCTCGAGGCCGCCGGCTGCTACCGGCAGCGCGACGAGGCGGTGCAGTCCGTCTTCCCGGAGTTCACGCCCGACATGAAGTGGAAGATTGTCATGCACGGCGACCGGCTGAACACGGACGCGGTGAACTTCTTCTACGTCGTGGTGCAAGTGAATGGCGAGGAGCGCCGCTTCCGGCTGCCGCCCCAGGCGTATACGCAGATTGTCGCCGCGACGAACTTCAAGCAGCGCACGCGGAAGATGATGGATTACTTCCACGCGGACCGGCTGAACTTCGCGGTGGCGGGCACGCCCAACCGGCTGGAGTATGACCAGGGCTTCTTCGTGAAGCTGGGCGACGGCGCAGCGGATGTAAAGCCTATCGCCGGCCTCTATAAAACCCAGACATACAAGCTGGCCAAACACCTGGGCGTCATCGACGAAATCACCAGCGGCGAGCCGACCACTGACACGTTCAGCCTTCCCCAGTCGCAGGAGGACTTCTACTTCTCCGTGCACTACTCGCAGCTGGACTTGCTGATGTGGGCCAAGAACCACGCGGTGTCCACGGAAGAAGCCGCGCAGGTGATGGGCCTGACGCCCACGCAGGTGCAGCGCGTCTACGACGACATCGACCAGAAGCGCCGCAGCACGGCCTACCTCCACTCACCGCCGCTGCTGCTGGAGAAGGTGCCGGAGCTGGAGCCGTACAAGCTCGGCTGAGCCTGGGGCCCGCCCGAGTGGCGGGAGGCACTCCACCACCTCCCGCCCGGCGCGCCGCTCATTCGAACTCGTCGCAAGCCTCTGCGCGGACAGGAATGCCCTTTCGCGCGTCGTCGCGGACGTACAGCTCGCCCTTGCGGAAGAAGTCCTGGCCGCCCTGCAGACGCACCACGTTGCGCTTCGCGTCCGCCACCGTCCACTGCAGCGTCTCGCGCGAGCCTCCCGCGTACGCAACCTCCAGCGTGGACGCGCCAGCAGCGGCTCCCGCCTTCACGGCCGTCAGCTTGCCTTCGAGGCTGTCCTGCCCGAAGTCGACCTCCAAAGCGCCGTCCGACTTCACCGTCACCGCGGGGATGGCCGAGCCACAGGGCTGGTCGATGACGTAGCCCTTCCCCTTGCGATGCACCTGCACCCACCGGCCCACGAGCGCCTTCACATCCATGGCGCCCGAAGCCGCGGAGGCCTCGCCACCCGCGTGCACGGGACAGTCCAGCTCCGAGTACGCCAGCTGCCCCACCCGCACCTGCTTCCCCTGGACGACGCGCACGGGCACCACGTCCGGCGGCGGTGACTCCGCGAACACCTGCACCGCGTCACCCGAGGCCAGCGCCGCGCCGCCATTCGCCCCATCCACCGTCTTCAGCGCCGCCTGCGCCGCCTTCACCTTGCACGTCGTCAGCGCCGTCGAGGATGAGCGCGAGAAGCCGTCCTGGCCGGACCACCCCGCCCCGCAGCACCCCGTCCCCGGACCCTTCAACACCAGTCGCTCGGATTCCAGACCCAGCGTCCAAGTGCCCCCAGGCTGGAAAGTCGACAGTGTCCAATCCTTCACGGACTTCTTCCGCACGGCCAGGGTGCAGTCACATTCACCCATGCCCTGCCCTTGTGGAAAAGTTGAGGTGTATTGAACGAGCGTCTGGTTGTCGCCCTCGAGCACCGCGAGGGTGCCGCCCTCTCTGGCATAGACGCCGGTGAGGGCCTGTTGCTGCGCGGCGGCAAGAGTGGCCCACAGACACAATGACGCGCCTGCCGCGCGTCCATAACGCAGTGCATTCATTCGCGATCCCTTGTTCGAGTTCCGCGGGGAATGGCGCCTGTCCTAGCTCTGGCGCACCCAGGAAGTCAGTCAATTCCTTGGGGGGTCGAGGCAACTCTAATTCTCAGCGTTCGACAATCCTGACATCTGTTGTTCCCACACCCCATCGTTTCCAATCGCGGAGCGCCCATGTCCCCCCGCATTGAAGGTCGTCAGCAGACGTACTCGCCCACTTCGACGCAGGCCTCGGGCCTGCCGCAGGGCCGTGACGCGCAGTTGAACCTGCAGCAGCTCTGGCCGTACATCGAGAAGTACGCGCAGAAGTACGGCGCGGACCCGAAAGTCCTCGCGGGCATCGTCGCGCAGGAGTCGTCGTTCAAGAACCACGGCGTGCACCAGGACGGCACGGGCCACGGGCTCATCGGCCTGGACGACAACGGCCTGCTGCCCTCGTTCGAGAAGTGGTCCGGCATGCAGGTGGGCCGCGGGGCGAACGCGCAGACGATTCCGCCCGAGAAGCAGATGGAGTTCCTCGCGAAGACGATTGGCGATCTGACCAAGAAGCACGGCAGCAGCCTGGCCGCCGCGCGCGAGTGGCACCGGGGCGCTGGCGCGATGAACGACGCGCGGGGCTACGACTACCAGAACAAGATCCAGAACCACATGAACAGCCTGTTCCCCGGCGGCAAGACGCCGAGCGGAACGACGGCCAACGTGCCCGACAGCACGGTGACGGGCGGCAACACCAACAACAACACGCCGGGCACCAGGCCGGGTGTGGCGGCGAACCAGGCGGACCCGCGCAAGCCGGTGGGTGAGTCGGACTATCAGATCAAGAAGGGTGACACGCTCTGGGGCATCGCCTCGAAGCTCAAGGGCCAGGGCATGGAGGGCTCGCACTGGGATGTCATCAACCAGATTCGCGAGATGAACCCGAAGATCACCGACCCGAACCTCATCCTCGCGGGTGACTCGCTCAAGCTGCCGGGGGTCGCGGGCAAGGACCAGAGCACCTTCACGCCGGGCACGAACAAGCCGGGGCCGGTGGACCTCAACCCGAAGCCCACGGGCCCGCAGGCCACGGACGGCGCCGCCCCTGTCACGGGTGATGGCCGCGTGGACCCGAGCAAGGTTCCGCAGATCAGCCAGTACAACCCGGCGGGCAAGAACGGCTCGTACACGAACGGCCCGGCGAACTGCGGCCCCACGTCGATGGCGCAGATCGCCCGCGCCTACGGCTACGGCAAGGACATGACGGACGCGCAGCTCATCAACCACCTGGGCAAGATTGGCGGCACGTCGTCCAACGGCACGGGCGTCAACGGCATCTCCGCGATGGCGAAGGCGATGGGCAAGGAGTCGGTGATGAAGGGCCCCGGCGCCAACGTGGAGTGGATCACCGAGCAGCTCAAGGCGGGCAAGCTGGTGGTGGCCAACGGCGACTACCACGCCATGCCTCCGCACCAGAACGAGGGCCGCACGTCCGGCCACTACGTCACGGTGGCGGGCATGGATTCCAAGGGCAACTTCATCGTCCGGGACCCGGCCGATGCGAACGTGAAGACGATCACTCCGGAGCAGATGAAGCACTTCCTGAGCTCCAACCCCAACGGCGGCTACCAGATGGCCATCGGCTGATGCGGATGGAGTGAAGTAGGCTTGCGCGGACCGGCACTCCCTGGGTGTCGGTCCGTTGCGTTTCCACACCCCGAGGTCCCGCGATGACGCAGAGCAAACCGACGCACACCTGTCTCTCCTGCAAGAAGACCGAGGGGGGCGAGGTGATTGGCTCCACCTACATTTCCACGGGCGAGAACGGGATGATCGTCCGCTTCTGGATGTGTGACGCATGCGCCCTGACGATGGGACCGGACCAGGGCCCCATCGACATGGACGAGCCCGCCGGGGCCGCGCAGCAGGGCTGAGACGAGCCCTCGCGCGGGGCGAGGAGCCGCGCGAGGGCCCGTATCGGCGGGTGGCCAGGAGCCCACGACGGGGTGGAGCACGGGCAGCGGGCGGGGTATGGAATACGGCGTCCCCGCCCCCGTCGGAGAAGTCATGAACAAGCTCCTTGGCCCTGTGTCCTTCGTCCTCGCCTCGGCCGCGCTCGCGGTGGCCCTCTGGGCCCCGGGGCGTACCGAGGCTCCCTCCGCCTCCGAGCGGCCCGAGCCTGTCGCCGCCCTGCCCGCCAGCCAGGAAGGCCTGGAGCGGCGCATCCAGGCGCTGGAGGACACCACGCTGAGCCTGTCCCGGCGCCTGATGGAGCTGGAGCGGCGGCCTGCGGTGGCCGGGACTGATGGAGGTGGCGCCGCGGCGCCCGCGCTGACGGCCGAACTGGATCAGCTCCGCGCGGAGGTGCGAGGGCTCATGACCGGGGAGACCCTGAGCACGGAGGGTGGCCGCGAGGCGCTGAAGGACGCGATGCGTTCGGTGCAGGAGGAGATGCGCACCGAGCAGTTCCGCTCGCGGCAGGAGGAGTGGATGCAGGCGCAGGTCCGCTCGACGGCCCAGCGCACGGAGCGAATCAAGCGGCTCGTGTCCGAGGCGAAGCTGAATTACTCCCAGGAGCAGGAGCTGACGCGTCGGTTGGAGGCCGAGGAGACTACGCGCAACACCCTGTTCGAGGAGGTGCGCACCGGCGCGAAGAATCCGCGTGAGATTCGCCAGGCGATGCGGACGCAACGGGAGGAGACGGACCAGGCGATGACGGCCCTGCTCGATGAGGGCCAGCGGGCCAAGTACGACGTCATGCGGCGCGAGGAGCAGATGAACTCCCGCCCCCGTGGCAATCGTGAGGGTCGGTCTCAGGACCCGTAGTCTGGGATTGGGAGGAGCTGTCCTGACAGGGCATGGCTGGCATCACCCCCAGACAGGAAGAGCAGCCCTCGAAGTCATCCACACGAGCATTGTCGCGCCCGGAAGAACGCCCCCGCGAAGGGAAAAGCTCGACCCCGTCGAGAGGTGGATTCGAGCCTTTCGCCCAGCTTCAACGCTCGACTACTCCTTGTACGAGGGAGGAACCGGGCGCGGGTCGCACGCAATGCCTGGGCACCGCTTGTTCTCCGAGCAGCTCCCATCGCAGCACTGGTACTGACGCGGCGGGCACACGGGGGCCCCAGCATCCTCCTCCACCCGTGGCGGCTCGGAGCGGACCTTCGCCTCACTCGACGCGTCTGGAGTTGGCGGCGCGGACGCATCGCGCTTCAGCTCGTCCCCGGGCCCCCTGCATCCCAGGCCGACCAGCAACACCCCCGCCACCATCCACCGCGACCACTGATTCGACTTCACGAACATCGGCATCCTCCGTGAGGCTGCGGCCACTCCGCCCATGACGCGGCGGCCCTCTCAAAAACAAGGGGCGGCCCCGGAAACCTCCCGGGACCGCCCCTCACATTTCCCGTTCCGACCTCATGCCCAGGCCGGACGAAGCACTAGCTCCTGCGACGACGGCGCAGCGCGAGCGCCAGAATGGCCAGGGCCGGCACCAGCGCACTGGTGGCACTGCCACCCGCCGCGCTGCAACCACCCTCGTCCGCCAGGTTCCGCACCGTCACCGCCACTTCGGCGGGCTCGCTCGAGCTCAGGTCATCCTTCGCCCGGACGCGGAAGAGCAGCACCGTGGTCTCCGACACCTCGGGGGCGACGAAGAATGCCTCCGCGGTATCCGACTTCTCGAGCTGCACGGACGGACCCGCGACCTGCGTCCACTGCCACGTGATGTCATTGCCATCGGCGTCCTCGGCCGAGGCGCGCATCTTCACGCCCGAGCCTTCGTGCACCGTGTAGCTGCTCATCGTGGTAACCACCGGCGCGTGGTTGTCGCGCGTGACGGTGATGGTCACGATGCTCGCCGCGCTGGCCTGTCCATTGGCCGTCGCCACGAGGCTGAAGCGCAGGACGATGGACGCCCCCGTCACTTCCGGAGCGGTGAAGCGCGGGGAGCCTGTGTCCGCCCCCGTGAGTTCCACCGTCGGACCCTCGGTCTGGGTCCAGGCGAAGGTGATGTCCTCGCCGTCCTCATCCACTGCGCCGCCCAACAGCGTCACCGTGGAGCCCGAGCCAACCTGCCGGTCCCCACCGGCATCCGCCACCGGAGCACGGTCCAGCTGGCGAACGGTGATGGTGATCTCCGCCTCGCTCTCGGCGATGCCGTCCGTTGCGATCAGGCTGAACGTGAAGGCGGTGTCCGCCGTCACCTCCGGCACAGCGAACGTCGGAGTGGCGCTGGTCTCGTCATCCAACGCCACCGCCGGACCCGCGGTCTGGGTCCACGAGAAGCTCAGCTCCTCGCCGTCCGCATCCGTCGAACCGGACGCATCGAGCGTGACGCTGCCAGAACGCTCATCCACCGTCGTGGGGCCGCCATCCTTCACGCGAGCCACGGGGACAGGGGCGTTGTTCACGTTGGCGACGAGGACCTGGACCACCTTGGGCTGGCTGGAGTCCGTGCCATCGCTCACCACGAGCTGGAACGTGAAGATGGTGTTCGCCGGAACCAGCGTGCTGAAGGTCGGCGTGGCCGTGTTCGCGCCGTTGAGCGTCACCGCCGGACCGCCAATCTGGGTCCACGCGTACGTCAGCGTGCTCTGCGCGGAGGCATCCGGATCGACGCTCCCCGTGCCGTTGAGGGTGATGACCCGGGGGGTCACCACACCGCCAGCGACCACGACCTCCGTTACCGTCTGGGACAGGCCCGCCTCCGCCACCGGCGCCACGTTGCAGGTCGGAGCCGTGCCCGTGCCGGTGAAGGTCTCCGCGACCAGCGAGTAGAACGGCGTCGTGTTGGTGATACCCGTGAGGCTGATGTTGGCGATATCCCAGCCATACGCGCCCACGCCACCGTCGGACGCATGACGGAAGCGCACTCGCACCTGATGGCCCGCGAAGTCCTGCCCGAAGTTGGCCGTGTACCGGGTGAACGAGGGATAGCCCGCGCTGAGGCGCGTGAACCCGCGCCAGCCGCCCAGGTAAGGATTTCCCTCATCAATCACCTCCACGTTGGGCATCGGATTCGTGGGGGAGATGGGCGGGATGAAGAGGTACCAGCTCTGCCACGGCCCCTCGTCGATGGACAACTCGATGGCACCACCATCGAAGTGGACCCAGACCCCGCTCAGGAACGCCGACTCGAAGCTGAAGCGGTGGAAGAACGTCAGCGTGAAGTCCTCATTCGCCGCGACATTGAACAGCGGCGAGGTCAGCCGCTTGTCGAGCGAGGTCGCCTCGTTGGAGGTGTGCCAGTACCCGGTCGTGGCGTAGCCGTTGTCCCACATCGGACGGTAGTTGAAGGTCGAGGCCACCCACGGGGTGTTCTGCGCCTCGACGTAGTCCGTGTCCGACGTATTGGGCTTCTCGTCGTAGTTGACCTGGCTGCGGAACGCACGAAGGGTCGTGCCGTTCAGCAGGTTGTGCGGGAACGTCACGTCCACGCCCAGGAGCGCGAGCGCGCCCGAAGTCTGAGCGGGAGCCGCCGTCAGGGCGACAGCCACGCTCGCCGTCGCCGTCGCACCGCGAGCGATGTTGCCAAACGAGAGCGAGCTGCCGCTCGAGAAGGCGCCCACGACGCCCGGGCTCGAGCCGTTGAACGCCGCGGTGGCCGTCACCGCGCTCAGGTTCCCGGCGCCCGCGTTGCGCACCGTCACCTTGAGCAGGCCCGTCTCGCCGGCGTCCAGCACGCCGTCCTTGTCGCAGCCGACGCTCGAGTCATCCAGGGTGATGCTCACCACCTCGAGGGCATCGCCCGTCTGGTAGCTCTCCACGACACCGATGTGGTCCGCGCTGTTGCGGTCCGCGACGCGCGCACCGAAGCCGGCACCGCGCTTGGCGAAGGCGCTGACGAAGCGCTGGTAGTCGGCGGGATCGCTGGCGGCGGCGACAGACAGCAGCGCGTCACGCCCCTCCAGGAAGGTGGGGCTGACCGGCGTGGCCTTGTAGGCGGCCACCAGGTAGCGCTTCATCCGGTCCTGTGCCTCCTGGAACGGATGGGCGTTCAACAGGCTCGCGTAGCACTCCCACAACATCGAGGCCCAGACCTCGCCCGAGTTGTGGACCTCCGCGTTGTTCCCGCCCCCGTTGGTCGGGTGGGTGGTCGGAATGGCCGTGCCGTCCGCCATGTGGCGGAGCGTCAGGCCGTTCTTGGCCATGTTCGTGCTGTACGGAACGCGGCGGATGCCGAAGTAGTAGCCCTGGTTGCGACCACCGCTCTGGGTGTAGCCGGCCATGCCGTAGGTGCCCTGCCACTGGTTGTTGCCGGTCCGGGTCACGTCCTCGGCGCGCACCGACAACAGCATGGCGTGGAAGTCACCCCAGCCCTCGCCCATGGAGCCGCCCTGGTTGTTCGTCAGACCCGAGCCGTTACCGACGAGGCGGTTGGAGATGTAGTGCCCCCACTCGTGCGCGACGATCTCGTTGTCGAGCGTGCCATCGCGGTCGAGGTCCGCGTTGCGGCGGAGGCGGCCCTTGACAGGCGCCGTGGCCAGCGCCGTCCGCCAGGCGTCACCGTCCGGCTTGGTCACCAACAGCGAAGGGATGGTGATGGCGCGGTCGACAGCGGCGACACCACTGGCGCCCATGGGCCCCAGAGCACCCGCGGCGCTGTTGGTGATGAAGACGCCGATGGCGCCCGCGCGCTGGGCGTTGAGGACCTTGTAGGCGAAGGAGCAGGTGCCGCGCTCGATGAGCGCGATCTTACCGGTGAACGGCGTCGTGCCACCGTACGGGTCGGCGCCAGTGTCATTCGCGCAGCCAATCCGGTAGGCCAGCGTCGTCGCCGCGTCCGGCCCCGTGGGGGGCAGCGCAAAATCACCCTCGAGGTTGAAGACCGTCGGCCCGAAGGACGCGGTGTACGAGAGGTAGCCGCGCGCCAGGGGCGCCGGCTCGCTCACCGTGAGTTCCGCCACGCCGTCGAAGACGTACTGCTGCATGCGAGGACGGGCGCCGTCGGCCGGAGTCGCCATGTTGGCGTTGTTACGGCCGCCGGAGTCCTGCGCCTCCACGCGAAGGCTGTCGTTCTCCAGGCCACCCCGCCCGAAGTTGCTCAACTGGGCGTTGCCGGAGGCCTCGTCGAAGCCCGCGTCGTAGAACCAGTCGTGCAGGAAGTTGGTGATGTAGAACAGGTTCACCACGGCGGCCAGACGCTGCGTCTGGTTCGCGGCGGGCGACTTCGTCAAATCGAACGTGTAGTCGAACCCGCGGCCCGCCACGTCGCTCAGCGGCGCACGCAGGTCGAAGCCCGGCTGGAAGCCGTCGCCACCACCGAGGTCCGCGTACGCATCGACGTTGTTACCCGTCGTCACCGTCGCGTTCGCCGGCAGCCACGGGTCATTGCGGCTGAACGGGAAGTTCTGCAGCGTCACCAGGTTGGCCGGGATGTTCAGGGGCGCCTGATAGCCATCCGGGGTGCCCGTGGGGTGCGGCGTGGCCTCGGTGCCCTGGGGACCGTCATAGGGCAGCTTGCTCGCCGGGTCCGCCCACACGCGGTAACTGAACTGCTCCGACACGGTCAGGTTGTGCTTGAGCAGCAGCGAACCGTCGCGCGCGTCGATGACGTAGGCGGTGTAGGAGGCGTCCGGGTTGCTCTCCGGGCCCGCGTTGACTTCCACGTAGTACGCCGGCACCAGGCCGTCGGGCATCGGGAAGAGGACCTTCTTCGAGCGCGGCGCCTCACCAAAGCCGTGCGTCGACAACTGGCGGGAGTCCACCGTGTAGTGGCTGTAGTCACCCTTCGCGCCCGCGGGCACCAGCGCCCGGGCGTCGAGCTGAGCGCCCGTCAGGTCCTGGAACGCGCGGGAGATGGCCTGCGGCGCCGAGACGCGGAAGGCCGACGCCTGGGCGTTCTTCTCGTCGTCCTGCTGACGCGGCTGCAGGTAGCCGGAGATGGCCACCAACTGCTGGCTGGCGTCCATGACGACCTTGACCTCGTTGCGGAACACCTCGATGCCATTGACCCGGCGGCCGTAGGTCGCGACCACCGCGCCCTCGCCCCCCTTGGGCATGTGCACCTGGCGCAGCTCCGCGCTGTTCACCTCGGAGGCGTTCAGGCGGTACAGGTCCGCCACGCTCCGCAGGTGCTCACGCGCCGCGGTGTTCGCGCTGGCCTGCGTCAGCGGGCGCGAGGCCTTCGCCTGGGGACCCGCGCTCAGGGAGCGCTCACTGAAAACGAAGGTCGGTACGCCGAGACGACCTTCCACGCTGTTGATGCGCAGTCCGCGCTGGGACGCCGACGCGGCGGACTGAGGCAGGGAGCGATCCGCCGGCGTGAGGAGGAAGGCATCAACCGCGGCCTGCCTCGCATGAGCCTGCGGGGACCACATCAGCACGGCGAGCACGGCGCTCACCGTGCCCATCCAAAGACGCTTCATGAACGACGACCTCTTTCGGGTGGTGTTGAGGGCCCCACGCCGTCGGACGCCTGCTCGGCCAGGGCGTCCAGAGGTTAAGGATTATTTTGTTATCAACACAATAGCCCCCCCTTAACTCACCCGCCGTTCCCGCCAGTAAATCAAGAATAAACTTCTTTGCTGGCTGAAAATACGGAGAAGGCGTGCTTGCGGGATGCAGTTGCGCGAGGGGGAAAGGCGTGCTTCAGCCGAACGGAGGGCGGGCGTTGTGAGAGATGACGAGGACCTCGTCCGGCCGGGCCTCGGCGCGCGCGTACGTGAGGAGCGCGGCGAGGCCATCCGAGTGCTTGGGTCCGGCCGTCTCCAGCACCACTTCCTCCCGGTGGGGGTGGAAGAGGTCGGCCTCGCCCAGGTTCTGCTCCATCCACCGCCGCCAGCCCGGCAGCGGGGCGCCCAGTGAGGGCTGCAGCCCCACCACGTCGTAGCCCTCCGGCGTGAAGGCCCGGTGCAGCCCCACCACCGTGGCGCCGGTGCCGAAGCCGCTCACCACCAGCCGCACGGAGGGATACGCCTCGCGCACGAAGTCGCGCAGCTCCGAGGCCCAGCCCTCCACGCAGCCCACGAGCGCGCCATTGGAGAGCTGTCGCGGCCAGCACCAGCCCTGTCGCTCGTAGCCCAGGGCCACCTCCCAGGCCTCGGAGAGCCGCCGCACGGTACGCACCTCGCCACCGAACCCCTGCCCTCGCAGGTAGGCGGCGCCCGCCGTATCCGTGAGCGCGAGCACCGGCAGCCCGCGCTCCTTGCCCAGCGCGTCCAGCGCGAGCGAGGACGAGGAACCCGACAACTCCACCAGCCCGCAGGCTCCCTCGGGCATCGACTCCAGGTAGCGCGAAAACGTCAGGTACTTGAGCCCCCCGGAGGGAAGCTCTCCTCCCCACAGCACCACCGGCCCAGCGGGGGACAGCCGTGACAGGGGAAAGTGCATGGGCGGACCTCCCTCAGTTGAGGCCCGCGTGGACACCCGGGCCCACGGCTGAACCTCGGCACCCTCTTGCCCTGGCGGCCAGTCCCCCCCTTCTCCCGCTGTCTTCCCGTGGACCGCGAGGCTGCCCGTCCGCTGACCTGGGACACTCGTCAGCCCCCGGGGGCGATGCGAAAGGTCTCCTGGGGCACCCTCCTGTGCGATAGTCACAATCAGCGAATCGCATGTTGCGCAGGCTCCTTCCCACGCTCGTGGCCCTGGGTTGTGGGCTCCTCGCCCTCGGTTGGGGGCTGGTGAGCCTTCAACGCATCTTCACGCGCGAGCGCGAGGACGCGCACGAGCAGGTCCGCTCCCGCCGCGACGCCCTGGCGCACGCCGCCACGGAGACCCTGCGACAAATCCTGGCCCGCCAGCTCGAGGAGCAGATCGCCGCCATCCACGCCGCCGTGGACAATCCGCTGGCTCCGGGCGAGGGCTTCTACCTCCAGTTCCGCGGCCACCAGTTCCTGCCGCGCCTCATCCACCCCCTGCCGGGCCAGGACATGCCCGCGCGCGCTCTCTACGAGATGCTCTCGGACCACGTCCGGGGTGGCGCCGCCCTGGGAGGCACCTGGGAGCCCCGGCTCACGCGACTGCGCGCGGCCGAGGCCGCCCTCCTCGCGGGCCAGACGTCGCGCGCCACGGCGCTGGTGGAGGAGTTCCTGCGGCACCACACCCGCCAGACGCTGCCCGTCGAGCAGGAGCTGCCCTTCCTGTTGCTCGCGGTGGAGCACCTGCAGCGCGGCCCCGCCACCACGCCGCTCATCCGGGCCCTGCTGCGCGAGGGACTTCCTGAGGAGTTCGGCGGCATCAGCCGGGGGGCGGGGCTGCAACGCGACTTGCTGCGCGAGCGCTCCCACTTCTCGCAGGCCGACTTCGACTTCCTCCAGTCCCGCATCCTCCGGCTGAGCCGCGCGCTGGGAGAGCCCACGCGCGACTTCCTGGAGCGCTCGCGCGAGGCGGGCGCCGGCATGCTGGTGATGCCCCCGGAGCTGGTGGAGCCGACCCTGCTGGGAGAGCAGTGGTACGTGGAGCCTCGCGGAGAGGTGCTGTACGGCATCTCCGTGGACATCGCGGCGCTGCTGGTCCCCATCGCCCAGGACATGCGCACGCGCGGGCTCTTCGAGTCGGACGGACAGATGCGGCTGGTGGGGGGACGCTCGGCGATGCCGGCACGGGAGCTCATGCTGCTCGTGGAGCTGCCCGAGTGGGCGCGCGTGGAGGCCAACATCGAGGCGCGTTATGGCCTGAAGACGTTGCTGGTGGCCGTGTGCGGTGCGCTGGCGGCGGCCATCGTCGCGCTGGCGCTGGTGGCGCAGCAGCGCAAGTACCGCTTCCTGGAGCTCAAGAGCGACTTCGTGGCCACCGTCTCGCACGAGCTGCGCACGCCGCTGGCCTCCATCCGACTGCTCGGCGAGACGCTGGAGCGCAAGCTGACCCATGCGCCCGAGGTGCGCGACTATCCGGCCCGCATCGTCCAGGCCGCCGACGGCCTCCACTTCCTGGTGGAGAACATCCTGTCGTTCAACCGCATCGACAAGGGCCGCTGGACGCTGCGCGCCTCACGCGTGCGCCTGGAGGAGCTGGTCAACCCGCTGCGGGACGACCTGGCGTCGGCCACCTCCGTGCCGGTGGAGCTGACCACCGACATGGACGACGCGGAGCTGGAGGCGGACCCGTCGCTCTTGCGCCTGCTGTTCTCCAACCTGGGCCGCAACGCGTGCGCCTACAACCAGCGCAGCCCCGTGCGCATCTCCGTCAGTGCCCGCGTGTTCGAAGGCCACGGCTGCACGATGCTCTTCCGCGACAACGGCGTGGGCATCCCCGAGTCCGAATGGGAGAACGTCTTCCAGGACTTCTATCGTTTGATGCCTCCCGGGCAGGAGGTCCACGGCAGCGGGCTAGGCTTGGCGCTGTGCCGGAAAATCATGAAGCTGCACCATGGCGATATCCAGGTGGCCTCCTCCACGCCCGAGGGGACCACGTTCGCGCTGACCTTCCACGAGCCGCGTCGATGACCACCTCCACCCCACCCTCCTCCACCCGTCCCACCATCCTCATCGTCGAGGACGATGCGCACCTGCGCGTAGGGCTCCGGGACAACCTGCTGGACGAGGGCTACGACGTCTCCGAGGCCCCGAGTACCCGCGACGCGGAGCCGCTCTTGCGTCAGCGCGAGTTCGACCTGCTCATCCTGGACGTGATGCTCCCGGGCGAGGACGGTTACAGCTTCTGTCGCCGCCTGCGCGCGCAAGGCGTCAAGAGCCTGGTGATGATGCTCACCGCGCGTTCGCTCGAGGACGACATCGTCCGGGGCTTCGACGCGGGGGCGCAGGACTACCTCACCAAGCCCTACCGGTTGAGGGAGCTGCTCGCGCGCGTGGGCGCGCTGGTGCGCCGTGCGGGCGTCGCGCCGACCCAGGTGTCGACGTTCGGCGGCTACACGCTGGACCTGGGCCGCCGCACCGTGACGAAGCCGGACGGCGTGGGCGTGGAGCTGACGCGCACGGAGTTCGACCTGCTCGCCTATCTGCTGCGCCACCGCGAGCGCGCGTTGCCCCGAGGAGAAATCCTGGACGCGGTGTGGGGCCGCGACGTGGTGGTGGACCCGCGCACGGTGGACAACTTCGTCTCCAGCCTGAAGAAGAAGCTCGGCTGGACGAGCGCGTCGGGCTTCACCATCCACACCCTTCGCGGGGTGGGCTACCGGATGGAGGTCTCCGCCTCATGACCGAACCGTGACGAAGAGATGGCCTGCCTCCGGCCATCCCACGTCGTGGACTCCGTAGGTTGAGTCCTGCGTGGACGGGGCGCTCCAAGCCAACTGCCCACGCCGGAGAACCACCGTGTGGTGCGGTGGACTCCGGGAGCGCCCGTCGGTGGGAGGAGGCTTCCGTGTTCAAGTCGGTCATCGAGCGGCAGCGAGCAGGGCGGTTGGGCCTGGGGTTGTGGTGGTCCGTGGCCGTCCACGCGGGGTTGTTCGGCGCGGTACTCGTCATCTCCGCCCGTCCCGCGGAGCTTCCCCCGGAGCCCGAGCCGGACATCGTCCTCACCCTGCAGCGGGGTCAGCAGCAGGTGGCCAAGGGGTACACGGCCCCGGCCCAGCCGAAGCAGGCCACCCCGCCGAAGCCGCGCAGGCCCAAGCGCACCACGATGCCCACGCAGATCAACCCGCTTCCGGCGGACCCTCAGCCGGTCGAGCCGGAGCCGGCGGCGAACCCCTCGGATACCGACGAGGTGGTGCCTCCGGGTGATGGCGTGCCGGGGGGCCACCCGGACGGAGATCCGACCAGCAACATCACCGGCGTGGCATTCATCCCTGGCCTGCCGAATGGCGTCGGCGACGGCACGGGCGAAGAGGTGCTCCCGTTCGGACAGGGCATGACGCAGCCCGTGCTCATGGGAGGCCCTCCGCTCGAGTACACCGAGCAGGCCCGCATGGCCCGCGTGGAGGGGACCGTCATCGCCAAGTGCGTCGTGACCCGCGAGGGAGACGTGCGCGACTGCCGCATCATCAAGGGCCTGGCGCACATGGACGAGGAGGTGCTGGATGCACTGCACCACCGGCGCTACAGCCCGGTGACCTTCCAGGGGCGCCCGCAGAGTGTCTCCTATGTCTTCACCCTCCGCTTCAAGCTGCCTCGCTGACCTGGGCCCGCCGCGCGTCCGTCACAAGTCGTAGCCGCCGACGGCGGACGCCGGCACCAGGACGTGCTTGAGCACATACGCCTTGAGGCGCTGCCGGACGTCCTCGTCCAAGGTGAGGACGACCTGGGGGTGGATTCGGGCCCCCACCTCGAAGAGCACCGCCTGCATCAGCATGCCGTCATCGGTGATGGAGGCCAGGCGGTCCAGCGTGGGGTCGGAGCGCTCCGTCTCGCCCTTCTGCTTCTGACCCGCGTGGACGATGAGCGCCGAGCCCAGGCATTCCATCTCCTCCACCGTCGTGTAGTGCTCCTTCTCGGTGCCGGTCATCTCCTGACGGTGCGCGGGCTCGCCCAGCCACAGCGCCTTGCAGTTGGCGAAGGCGAGCCAGGACGGGTCGTGGTCCGGATCGAACTGGACGGTGACGCCCTGGCCGGCCCGCTCGGCGTAGCCTCGGGGGACGATGGCATCCTCACGGACGACGAGCCCCAGTCCGGCGTTGGCGCGGAAGAACTGCCGGATGATGGGGTAGCGCGGGTTGAGGACCAGGCACCACGCCCAGGAGTCCAGGGCCTCATCGAAGCGCCCCAGCCGCGCGAACGCGTTGCCCAGGAAGAACCACGAGCGGTGGTCATTCGGGTTGATGCGGGTCGCCTTCTGGTAGTGCTCCAGCGCGGTGGCCGCGTCGCCCGCGAAGTACGCCGCGTCTCCCCGGAAGTTCCACGCGAGATAGCAGTCCGGGCACACGCGCGTGGCCTGTTCGTACAGCTTCGCCGCCTCCGCGTAGCGCTTCGCCTGGAAGTGAGGCTCCGCCTCGTCGAGCAACGCCCGCGCCTCCGGGTGCTCGGGCCAGTCGAGGATGACGAACTCGCCCTGCTCCGTCACCACGCGAGGGGCCTCGCGCGAGGGCACCCGCTGCGGCCAGAGCTGATCCGCCCAGCCCCCGGGAGGAGAGTCCTTTCCCTCGATGTTGTACGACACCGGGGACGCATCCATCCGCTTCACGATCTCCGCGGGATTGAGGAACGGAGGCTTGTCCGGCGCCTTCACCTCCGCGTCCGTCCCCGAGGTGAGCGCGGGTTTTTGCGTCGAAGCGCAGCCGGCCACGAGCACGAAGCAGAGGACGACGAGGGGGCGGCGCACGGGAGGCCCTTTCGGTGAGCGGTCGCCCCCAGTCTATGCCGCCCTCGTGCCCCGCTTGCCCACTCGTGAACGATTGAGCGCCTTCTCCCCTGGGGTGTCGCCGCCCCTGGCGCAGGCAAACTCGTTTTACAATGATGTCGGATAGCGCCTGATTTCGAACCACTGCGGTGACGCATCCGTTGCATTCACGAAGCGGGGAGGCAGGTCATGGAGCGAAGCATCGCGAAGGCAATCGTCCTGGTGAGCCTGGTGGCCTGGGGCTGCGGCGGTGGACCCGAGCCGCTGGAGGCCGACATCACCGCTTCGCGATGCGGGACGGAGGAGCCCTCGGAGGAGACGCTGACGCGGGTGGCCCAGGAGTCGACCCGAGGCGGCGTGAGCGCGATGCGGCTGCCGGGCTCGGTGCGGGTGCCGACCTATGTGCACGTCATTCGCCGGGGCACGGGCATCGCCAATGGGGACGTCCCGCTGGCGACGATTCTCGCGCAGCTCGAAGTCCTGAGTGCGGCCTATGGCGCCACACCCTTCTGGTTCGACCTGATGTCGGTGACGCGGACGACGAACGCCACCTGGTACGTGATGGCACCCGGCAGCGCGGCGGAAGCGGCGGCGAAGAATGCGCTTCACCAGGGCGGCAAGGAGTCCCTGAACCTGTACCTGGCGAATCCGGGGAATGGCCTCCTCGCGTGGGCCACGTTTCCGTGGGGTGTCGCCGGTGCGCCGCTCAGTGACGGCGTCGTGTTGTTGAATGCGGTGCTGCCCGGTGGCACCGCGTCGCCATACGCCCTGGGAGATACGGCCGTGCACGAGGTGGGGCACTGGCTGGGCCTGCTGCACACCATGGCGGGCTGCACGACGGACGACGGCGTGAGCGACACGTCTCGATCCAAGCCGACGTACACGTGCGTGGTGGGTGGCGACTCGTGTCCGACCGACATGGGGCTCGACCCGGTCCGAAACTACATGGGCTACGTCGATGACGCGTGCATGTCCGAGTTCACCCCGGGCCAGTCGGCGCGCATGGACTCGATGGCGCGCATGTATCGCTGACCCAGGGCTCCCGGGCCCCAAAGCACGCGCGTATCGGGGACTCGCCTGACTCAGCGATGAGCCAGCTCGGGCTCCGCTCTCAGCTGAGGCACCGCTCGCAGCTCCGTCACTCCGCCCTCGGCGAGGGGCTTCATCCGCGTCGTGGCGGTCAGCTCCGCGAGGATGCTCACCGCCTCGCGCGCCGCGGCCTCCGGACGCACGCTGGTATCGGAGATGCCCGCGATGAGCCGGGTGATGTCGTGGTCCGCCCTCCCCTGTCGCCACCAGGTGGTCGCGGAGGGCGCCGTCAGGTACGCGGAGAAGGCATGGTGCCCTGAGCCCGGCCGCTCGCCGATGACGTGGATGAGTGCTCGTGGCGCGCGTTCCTCCGCGTCACCGAACAACAACTCGCCCACCTGATACCCGGCTCGCACGCGTCCATGCTTCAGCACCAGGTGCTCCGGTGCCACCTTCCACCCCGCCGCGTCCAGCTCACGCCTCAGCTCCGTCAGGAACGGGTGCAGGTGCCCCTCATCCATCAGCGAGCGTGCATCCAGTCCGTCCGAGATGAGTATCTGCGCATCCCAGCGGCCCTCGTGCCTCAGCCGCAGCATCCGGACCGCCAGCTCGGAGGCCGAGTCCAGCCGCTCTCCCGAGGGCGGATGCAGGATGTAGTCGCGACGGTCCTCCGCGCACGTGCGCAACATCACCGCCTCGGGAATCCCCGCCACCACCGAGTCCGTCAGCTCCGACCAGAGCCCCACCTTCGCGTCCTCGTACAGGGCACGCAGCTCTCGCTCCAGCGACGGCTCCAGCTCCCACGGCGTCTCGCCATGTCCCACGGCCAGCGGAACGCCCCGCTCACGCACCGCCGTCATCTCCGAGCGCGCCTCCTCCAGGATGCTCGCGTCCGAGCGCTCATCCCCCTTGCGGCGGCGATACTGGAGATAGACCCAGGCCGGGTCCCCGAAGTGCTCGGTGGGCCGCCCCGCTGCATCGATGACCCCGAGCGACTGGAAGAAGGCCCACATCCGGTCGTCGACCTTGAGGCCCCGCTTCTCGCGCAGCCGCACGTGGTCCTGGAAGCTCGTCGTCAGGTAGCTGAGCATCGGGTCATTGCGCGTGGGCAACGCCATCAGATAGCCGGGCGCGGCCTCCACCACCTGCTCCAGACACCAGGTCAGGTCGTCCAGCGACACGTCCATGTGCAACGTCGAGCACACGTCCAGGCCAATCATCAGCCCGTGCAGCTTGCCCATGACGATGTCCTCCAGGCAGCAGCGCACGAGCTGCTCCCGGGTGCGGAACACCTCCGGACCGATGAACCCCGCCACGTCATTCACGTGAACCCACGGCGCGGGCGTCCGTCCCGCTCCGAGCTGCGCCAGCGACACCCGCGCCTTCAGCGCCCGTGCAAAGCCGTACTTGCGTGACTCATGCACCAGCATGTCGCAACCGAAGTGGTGCCCGTTCGTCGCGTCCGCGCCCTGCCCCGTCTCGAAGTAGAGCCCGTATCGCCCCGTCCGGCTCGCCGCATGCTCCGCCATCTTCTCCAGCGTGACGTCGAAGGTCCGATTCGCCGCCTCGTTGCCCGCAAGGCTCTGGAACCAGATGCCCGTGGTGCCAGGCCGCAGCGCCTCCACCTTCGCCTGCACGTCGATGTGCGAGAGCACGCAGTGAGGCATCACCTCCGTCAGTCCGAAGGTGACGAGGAGGTCGTGCAGCGCCGCCTCCACCGCCGCCACGGACTCCGGCGCGGAAGACACGGGATTCGTCCCGAGCACCACATCGCCCACCGCGAAGGACCAGCCGTTGAACACCTGCCAGCGGATGTCGTCCGGGTGGTCCGTGGGCGAGTTCGGCTGGAGCCGCGCACCCAGATATCCCTTCGCGCCCAGGTTGCTGCCCGGCAACGGATGGAAGATGCGCGAGCCCACTGCCTTGAGCTCCGCGTCGCTCATCAGCTTCACGACACACGCGATGACGTCGCTGCCCAGGCCCCCCAGGATGCCTTGGACATCCGCCTCGTCGGCAGAGAGCAGGTACGCCTTGAGCTGCCCCAGCGTCCAGTCCTCCAACCGCTGGAGCTCCTCGACGTCCAGGGCCTCCATCATGAAGGCGTGGAGCCGGTCCTCGAAGGGAGGGTGCGAATGCAGGTCGCCCAGCCGCGTGCGAGCCAGCAGCGCACGGGCATTCGCCCGGGAGTCCTCGTCGGCAGCGGCGATGCCGAGGGCCTCGTCACCCTCCTTGAACGCATTGGCTGCGCCGAGAATCCGCTGGAAGAGACGCGAGTCGAATGAACCTTGAACCCGATGGATGTAGCCGAACACGTCCTCACCTGTGAGGACGTCACGGAGACTGACGCTCATGGCGCGAGACAATGTATCCGGCGTTTCATTCCGGAAGCCATGCCCGCACCGCGCTGTCCGCTGGATGACGCCTGGGTGCTCGCCCGACGGTCGGTCGGGAATGGGGACCGCCTCACTCGTCCAGCAGGCTCGACCAGAAGCCCACCATCCGGACCACGTCCGCCGCCCCCGCCTTCCGGTCCACCTCCGCATGGCTGATGAGCGGCGTGGAGAGCTGGTGCACCTCCGTGTAGGGGCGCAATGCGTCCGCCAGCAGCACGGACTCCATGGCTGGAATCACCGTGTCCCCCGCGCCATGGAGCAGATACACGGGCGAGGCAGGCGCGGGAGACCTGCCCGGCGACATCGACGGGTCCGCGGCGAAGTCCCGGACGAGCGGCAGTAGCAGGGGACCCAGCGCCGCCACGTTCCGCGTATTCACGTACCCCATCAGCTTCGACGCCGGCTCGGGCATGCGGGTCTCCAGCACCCGCGCGTGGGCGAAGGTCACTTCCGCCAGCTTCTGGTCCTTCTGCGTCTGGTGTGAAGCGCGCAGGAAGGTCCGGATGCCCTCGCGCAGGGGCTCCACCTGCTCCGGGGGCACCAGCCGGTCCGCGACATTGAGCAGGATGATGACCACGCCATAGTCATGCGGCGCCAGGTGTGAACCGTCCGGCAACACCCCACTGCACAGAAAGGCCAGCACGCGGGGCAGGTCGCCATGCCCTCCGAAAGAGAGCGTGGAGGCGACCTTGTCTCGCAGCGCGGGACGCCCCGCCGCCACCACGGAGAGCCCTCCCGCGAAGCTGATGCCGAACAGGTCCACCTTCCCGCCAGGCGCCAGGTCCTCGCGGGCGGCGGTCCACAGGGCCGCGTCCTCGATGATGTCGGGAAGGCGCGCGGTGATTTCGTAGCGCAGGAGGTCCGGCGGCTCGGGGGTGAGGACCGTCTGCCCACCCGTGGCCAGGTCTTTGGCCAGCTTCACCAGCCGGGGCTCGTCGATGCCGTCGGCATGGACGCCCGAGGTCAACACCACCGTGCGCCCCCGGACCTCCCGTGGCCGATACAGCCGCGCACGCACGTCCCCGTGGCGCGTGGGGACAGTCAGCTCGCTGACCTCGAAGGGCCCGGTGCGCCATCGGGCCACGACCTCTGGAACCGAGCCCTCCATCCCCGCGGCGCGAACGACGAACGACAGGCCGCGCAGCCAGTCCATGCCCACCAGCACCACGCCCACCAGCACCACGACCAGGCCAAGGCCCAGGTTCCGCCGCGTCGCCCTCTTCATGGAAAGAGGTGCTCCACGAAGGTGCACAGGCGCTCGCGCTCGAAGGGCTTCTCCAACAGCCCTCTCGAATGGCGGCCCACGAACTCGCGCGCCTGCGCGGTGAAGGCCCCACCCGTCATCAAGCCCGTGCGCAGCACCAGCTCGGGCGCCAGTCGCTCCAGCTCCACCACGAAGTCCATTCCGCTCATGCCCGGCATCATCAAGTCACACAGGATGGCATCGAATCGCTCGCCCGTGGACAGCCGTCGCAACGCCTCGCGTGCGTCCTGCACCGCGTGGACCTCATACACGTCGCGCACCAGCCGGCTCACCGAGTTGCCCACGGACGGCTCGTCATCGATGAGCAGGAGCCTGCGGCGGACCAACGACGGCACCACCGCGCCGAGCACCGGCGATTCAGGCGCGGCGACCGTCCCGACCGAGAGCGCCGGCAACACCACGCGGAAGGTGCTTCCCCAATCCTGCGCGCTGCTCACCTCGATACGGCCCCCCATGGCCTGTACCAGCGTGAGACAGATGGACAGGCCCAGCCCCGTCCCCTCCCCCACCGAGCGCGTGGTGAAGAAGGGGTCGAAGATGCGCCGCTGGACTTCCGGCGCCATGCCCATCCCGTTGTCGGTGACCTCCAGCTCCACCTGCCCCACGCGTCCGGTGCGCAGGCTGACACGGACCCGGTTCTCCTCGACGGGACGCGGAGGAAGCGCCTGGAGGGCGTTCACCAACAGGTTCAGCACCACCTGCCCCAGCCGCACCTCGTTGCCGTGAATGGGCGGCACGCGCTCCAGCGTGCACACCACGCGCGCCCGGTGCGTCAGCTCGTTGCGCACCAACCGCAGCGCGCCCTCCACCGCGCGCAGCACGTCCACCGGACCGTGATGCTCCTCGTCCCCGCGAGCGAAGGTGCGCAGGTCCCGGACGATGGCGCAGACCCGTCCGGCTCCGTCGAGGGCGTCCGACACGACCTCTCGCAGCTCGGGCATTTGCTCCGAGGACAGCTCCTGCTGCGCCAGCAGGTCCCTCACGAACGCGAGGTTGGAGGTGACATAGGCCAGCGGGTTGTTGATTTCGTGCGCGACTCCGGCCGCCAGCGTGCCCACCGACGCCATCCGCTCGGCGAGCAGGAGCTGCGACTCCAGGCGCTTGCGGTCGGTGATGTCGCGGATGATGGCCACGAGGAACGTCTCTCCAGCGCCGCTGAACGTGGCCTTCTTCGTCACCAGCACCCGGGCCAGTCCCGTCCGGTCCGTGAGGGTCTCCTCCGTCTCGTCGGGGATACCCGAGCGGAACACCTGCTCGTCATTGCGCCAGAAGCTGTCCGCCTCGTGCGCGGGCACGAACTCGTGGTCGGAGCGGCCCAGCAAGGCCTCCGCGGGGTGCCCCATGAAGCGGCAGAAGGCGCTGTTGAGCGCCACCCAGCGGTGCTGCCGGTCCTTCACGAAGAGCGGCTCAGGCACCGCATCCAGCGCGCTGCGGAGGAACTCACAGGTGCGGCGAAGGGCCTGCAAATCCCGCTCGCCCGTCTCCGTCTCCATGCGCCGGCGCAAGGCCGCCAGTCGCGCGCCCCAGCCCGTCGCCGGGGAGGCCACGCACTCGTCGGCTCCGGCCTCCGCCATCGCCTGCGTCTCCGCGTCCGCGCGCGTCGTGAGCACCACCAGGTGCGTACGAGCCGAAACCCGGAGTGCGTGGAGTCGACTCACGTCCGCGAGCACGTCCTCCAGCGGGCCCCCTGAATCCCACGTCACCAGGAGCCCCTCCTCCACCGGAGAGGCAATCACATCGGTGCCCGTCACGCACAACACGTGGCAGTGCTGTCCCGCTCCCGATGCGCGAACGCCGCGCTCCACTGCTTCCGCCACCGCCGGAGGCACCGCCACCAGTGTTGCGAGCACCGCTTCACGCTCCTCGGCCCGGGGAGGCCTCGATGTCCCCATCAAGAAGACACGGAGACACCCGACCGGATTGCAGCGCTCCAGCGCCCCACGGTCAACGACGTTCCCTGCGCGACACCGAGGAACCCCGCGGTCGCGAGGCACCAGGGACCCGACGGGTCGCCGCCGCCACCACGCGCGGCCCCACGAGGCAGGCGCCCAGGAGCGGACAGCGCTCGCAGTTCTCCGGCACCGGCTGCGCCGGGCACGCCCCACTCATCCCATAGTGGCAGAGCGCGAAGTCGTACCGGACGGGGTCTTCCGCATCCAGGGCCCGCAGCGACGCCGTCACCTCCTCCGCCGTGCGCCAGGTCAAATCCTTGCGACGTGTCAGGCCCAGGTGCCCGGCGATACGGCCGATGTGCGTGTCCAACGGAATCATCAGGACCGAGGGTGCGACCCGCTTCCAGATGCCGAAGTCGACCGCGTCCGGGCCTCGGACCATCCACCGCAGGAACAGGTTCAGCCGCTTGGCGGCGCCCGGCCCCAGCGGGGAAGGCAGCAGGTGGTGGAGCCCTCGCTCGGGTCCCATCGCCGCGCGCAAGGGCTCGAGCGGCACGCGCCGCAGCGCGGTGGTGAAGGCGCCCAGCGCGCCATGCAGACTCCCCTCGGCCGCGAGTCCCTGGACGAAGAGGGACTCCAAATCTCCATGCTCCCGCAGCGCGCGTCCCATGCCCAACAGCAACACCGCGACGTCGGTGCCCACGTTGAAGCGATAGACGAAGCCGTCCAGCAGCGCCTTCGCTCCCGGAATGTCGAGCGCGCGCACGAACGCCGCGGGAGACGGCCCCATGCGCTGGAGCAGCGAGTCCACCTTGGGACGGAACAGGTCCGCGCGGCCATAGGCCAGCGCGCAGGCGAGCAGCGCGCTCACCTCGATATCGCGAGCGTCTTTGTAGCGGTGGGGGAACTCCACCGGGTCGAACCCGATGCGGGCCCGGGCATCCGTGGAGGCCAGGAAGGCGTCGAGCCGGGGGCGCAGGTGCTCGGCCGCCCGGGGGCTCAGGCCGGGATTCGACTTCGAGCGGCGTGTCACGTCGGGGCTCCCAAATGCTCCTGGAACGGCGGCCCGCCGCCCACGCTTCCCGAGACCTGGCGTCCCGGGAGTCCACGCCCCCTTCCGAACCGGGAAGGGGGCGCGGGGGGCATCCTATGTGGCTACGGGCTCACGGCGAACACGATGTCGTCGTGGTCGTCGTACGAGGTGGTCCCGCAGGGCGCCGCGCTGCCGTTGTAGCGGAAGCGGGCGCGCACGGCCTGCAGCGTGCCGGCGGGCAGCGTGTACGTGGCGGTCAGCGTCTGCTGGCCGGTCGCCACCGGGGCGACGGTGGCGATCTTCGTCCACACCGGGCTGTTGGCGTTCGCCGTGTAGTACAGGTCCAGCTTGTCCGGCCGGATGGCGAAGACCCACACGGTGGCCTCCACGCGCACCGTCTGGCCCGCCGCGAAGGGCGCGCCGCTGACGGTGGACACCCGGATGCGGTCGTTCGACTCGTCGGCGTGGTACGCGCCGGAGAGGCCGTCCGCGCAGGAGTTGTTGATGGTGTTGGGAGCGTGAAGCTCGGGCCCCAGGCCGGCGCGGCCGTTGAGCAGCGTGGTGGAGTCACACACGTTGCCCACGTTGGAGCAGCGCGGCACGCGCAGCACCGTGTCGTAGATGGCGTTGCTGGAGGCGTTGCTGCTGGTGACGGAGATGGAGGTGCTGTTGGCGGTGTTGCCGATGAGGTCGTAGGCCTTCGCCACCACGGTGTGGCTGCCGTTCGCGACGGCGGCGGAGTTCCACGAGGCCGAGTACGGAGACGCGGTGGCGGTGCCCACGACGTTGCCGTCCACCAGGAACTCCACGCGGCCGATGCCGGTGTTGTCCGCGGCGGTGGCGGAGAGCGTGACGCTGCCGGACACGGTGGCGCCATCCGAGGGGGCCGTGAGGCTCACGGTGGGCGGCTCGCTGTCGGCGAGGTTCGCGGTGCCCTTGGCGAGCTCCGCCACGTACGCGCCCGCGACCTTCGCGAACTTGAGCGCGTGCGTCGCGGTGTTGTTGCTCTTCGCCAGCGTGTCGCTGGAGGTGTGGATGAGGTTGTTGTGCTGGCCCATCAGCGCCTCGAACGGAATCGACGCGGCGAAGCCCGCGTTCGTCCACGAGGCGTGGTCCGAGCACGCGTAACCGCACGTGGAGTTCGCCGCCTGCACGCCCGGGACATAGGCGGAGATGAGGCTGGTGATGAAGGTGTTCTGCGCCGCGTTCGTGAAGTCCGTCATCAGCGCGACGTCGATGGTGGAGCCCTTGAAGTTCGTCATGTCGAGCTGCAGCGCGCCAATGACGTTGGCTCCCTGGTTCTTGTGCTGGTCGGCGATTTCCTTGGAGCCACGCAGGCCCACTTCCTCGGCGGCGTAGGCCATGAACTTCACCGTCTTGGCCGGGTGGTAGCCGTTGGCCATGGCCACGCGGATGACCTCGGTGAGGGTGGCGATGCCGGACGCGTCATCATCCGCGCCGGGGGCATTGCCGGAGGAGCTGGTGGAGTCCAGGTGACCGCCCACGACGACGATCTCCGACGGCGTCTCCGTGCCGGTGATGGTGAGGATGACGGACGGCTGCGCCCACGCCGCGTGGGTGAACAGTTGGACGGTGACGTCACCACCCGTCTGCGCACGCGCTCCCGCGTAACCTTCCCACAGGCCCTTGAGCCAGTTCGCCGCCTGCACGCCCGTCGCGGACGTGTAGTAGCGCGTGGCGTAGCTGGAGAGGTGGGTGATGTTCGCCAGGATGTTCGCCTCGGTCATACTCCCGAGCAGCGTGTTGACGACCGGGCCGTTGTCCAGCGTGTACGTGACCGCCAGAGGGCTGAGCTGCGTCTGGCCGACACTCGCGAGGGCCGCGAGGGCCTCCGCCTCCGTGTCGTGGTAGACGAAACCACCACAGCGGTTGAGCTTGTCGTGCATCACCCGGGAGACCCGGTTGATTTCCGACTCGGGCAGCTTCAGCGCGACGACGTCGCCCTTCTGCCCTGCAAGTGAGGGAACCTTCGCCCCCGCGACGATGAACGCGGCGTTCACCTCCGACAGCGCGTCCGAGCCGAGAGTGATCCACACCTCTCGCTCCGACGCCTTCGCGAACGCCGAGACACAACCGAGCATCAACACCAACGAAGCCAATCGCTTCATGTGCATGGGGCTCCTCCTCTTTCGGGAGGTCTGCTTTGTGGGGGACGACCTGCAAACCTATTCGCGACAGAGCAGCGAATGTTGACTACTCTGCGTAAACGTTGCCTGCGGGTCAATCCTCAAACCAGCCCCAATACAGAAAAACCGTATCAACGGCCAAACGCCAGAATTCCCGGATGTTGATTATCGAGTGAGTTCCCGCACCGCGTGGCCCAGTTCCGGGAGGATGAGCGCGTCCAGGGCCAGTCGCGCGGCCTGGGGCGAGCCGGGAAGCGCGAAAATTATCATTCCTTGATACGTGCCTGCGGTCGCCCGGGACATCATCGCGGGGCTGCCAATCTGTCGGTACGACAGCATGCGGAACAGCTCGCCGAAGCCGGGCAGCTCCTTCTCAAACAAAGCCCGCAGCGTCTCCACGGTGGTGTCGCGCCGGCCAATCCCGGTGCCACCCGTGAAGAGGATGGCCCGAGCGCCCGAGGCCTGGGCCTCCGCCACCGCGGCCCGGATGGCCTCCGGCTCGTCCTTCACGACGACGTATCCCGCGATGCCGTGGCCCGCGGCCTCCAGCCCTTCACGAAGAACCTTGCCGCTCGCGTCACGCGCGGCGTCACGGCTGTCCGAGCACGTCACGATGAAGGCGCTGACGTGGACCGGCGCACGCGACTTGTGCTCCCGCGGCACGTTCCCTTCCGCGGCATCAGGGGTGTGGCCATGGTCGTGTGAATGTGAGTGGCCATGCCCCCCGTGGCCGTGGTCATGACCCGCGTGCCCGTGCGAGTGGCCGTGGTCGTGGCCCCCGTGCTCGTGCGTGTGTCCGTGGTCGTGGCCCCCGTGCTCGTGCGTGTGTCCGTGGTCGTGGCCCCCGTGCTCGTGCGCATGGGAGTGGTCATGGCCCCCATGCTCGTGCGAGTGGCCGTGGTCATGGCCTCCTTGCTCGTGCGAGTGGCCGTGCTCGTGGCCCCCGTGCTCGTGCGCATGGGAGTGGTCATGCCCGTGGGCACGGGGGTGGTCATGCTCGTGGGCATGGGAGTGGTCATGCTCGTGCTTGTGGGCATGGCCCTCGTGCCCGTGGCCGTGGTCATGCCCGTGCTCGTGGCCCTCGTGCTTGTGGGCATGGCCCTCGTGCCCGTGGCCGTGGTCATGCCTGTGCTCGTCGCCCTCGTGCGCATGGGCATGGTCGTGGGCATCGCCCTCGTGGCCGTGGTCATGCCCGTGCTCGTGCGGGTGCTCATGCGCGTGGGTGTGCTCGTGCGCGTGGGACTGCCCGTCGCCGTGCTCATGGGGGTGGCTGTGCCCGTGCTCATGCTTGTGTGCATGAGTGCGCACAGGGTCATTCCCGTGAGCGTGGCCGTGGTCATGCCCGTGTCCGTCGCCATGACGGGGGTCATGGTCGTGTCCGTCGTGTGCCATGAAGAGGACTCCGTTGCGTCTGGTGCTTCAGGAATTGTCGGGGAGGTCGACGACGAGGGCGCCGTCCTGGACCTCGACCGTCACTGTCGGCTGGTCGTCACAGACCCCCGGGGAGGTCTCGTTCCGGCCCGTATCCATGTCGAAGCCGACCTCATGACACGGGCAGACAACGAGGTTGTCCTCGAGGCGACCTCCGGACAGCAGGCACCCCGCGTGGTTGCACCAATCATCAAGGCCCTTGTATCGGCCGTGAATCTTCGCGATGCAGACGTTGCGCTTGCCCACTTCGTAGCCGCGCATTTCCTTCTCGGCGAAGTCCGCCGGTCCGAGCTTGATCTTCGTCATCGCCGTCCTTTTCCCATAACGAGGAGCGGCCTGCATCCCCGTTCCCCGGGCATTACCTTCCTCCGCGTGACTCCAGCCGTGACCGCTCCCATCGTCGACAAAGCCACCGTTGCCCAGGTCCTCCGGGACATCTCCCTGCTACTCCAGCTCCAGGGCGAGAATGGCTTCCGCTCTCGCGCCTACGACATGGGGGCCGACCGCATCCTCGGCCTTACCCAGGACCTGGGCGCCATCGTCTCGGAAGGACGCCTGGAGAGCCTCCCGGGCATCGGCCCCGCGCTCGCCGAGAAGATCTCCGAGCTGGTGACCACCGGACGGATGACCTACTTCGAGGACCTGCGGGCGAAGTTCCCCCCAGGCCTGCTGGAGCTGATGAAGCTGCCGGACATCGGCCCGCGCAAGGTCGCCGCGCTCTGGAAGGAGCTGGGCATCGGCTCCGTCGAGGAGCTCGAAGCGGCCTGCCGCGAGGGCCGCGTGCGCGAGCTCAAGGGCTTCGGAGCGAAGAGCGAGGCGAAGATTCTGGAGGGCATCGCCCTGTTCCGGCGCGCTCGCGGCGAGCGCAAGCTCCTGGGAGACGTGCTCCCCATCGCCGAGGCCCTGCTGGAGCGCGTGCGCGCCTCGCCCGGCGTGGTGCGCGCGAGCCTGGGTGGCAGCGTGCGCCGCCGCGCGGAGACGGTGTCGGACGTGGACATCATCGCCTCGGCCGCGGTCGCCGGGCCCGTGCTGGACGCCCTGGCCACCTCGCCCGGTGTCGCCACCGTGCTCGGCAAGGGCGACAGCAAGTGCTCCGTGCGCATGGAGGCGGGAGACCTCCAGGTGGACCTGCGCGTCCTGCCGGACGAGGACTTCGCCACCGCCCTGCATCACTTCACCGGCTCCAAGGCCCACCACATCCGCTTGCGCAACCTGGGCCACGAGCGGGGCATGAAGATCTCCGAGTGGGGCGTGCACCGCGACGACGGCACTAAGCTTCAGGTGAACGACGAAGCGGCGCTCTACGCGCTGCTCGACATGCAGTTCGTCCCCCCGGAGCTGCGCGAGGACAATGGCGAAGTGGAGGCCGCGCGCGCGGGGAAGCTCCCCACCGACCTGGTCACGATGGACGACGTCCAGGGCGCGGTCCACGCGCACAGCACCTGGTCGGACGGACGCAACTCGCTGGAGGAGATGGCGCTCGCCGCGAAGGCGCTGGGCCTGAAGTACCTCACCATCACCGAGCACAGCGAGGCGGCCATCTACGCGGGCGGCCTCAAGGTGGAGGCGCTCAAGCGCCAGTGGGAGGAGATCGACCGCGTCAACGAAGCGGTGCCCGGCATGCGACTGCTCAAGGGCATCGAGGTGGACATCCTGGAGTCCGGCGCGCTCGACTATGACGACAAGGTGCTGGAGCAACTCGAGGTCGTCATCGCCTCCATCCACGTGCGCCACGGCATGGACGAAGAACAGATGACGCGCAGGGTGCTCACCGCGATGGACAACCCGCACCTGCACATCCTCGGACACCCCACCGGCCGCCTCATCCAGAGCCGCGAGCCCTACCCGCTCCGGATGGAGGACATCCTGGAGCACGCCGCGAAGCGCGGGGTGTCGGTGGAGATCAACGGCAAGCCCGCACGGCTGGACATCAAGGCCGAGTATGTCCGGAAGGCCACCCAGCTCGGCGTGAAGCTGGTGGTCAGTTGCGACGCCCACCGCAAGGAGGACCTCGGCAACCTGGCCTATGCCGTGGCCACCGCGCGGCGCGGCTGGGCCCGAAAGCAGGACGTATTGAACACGCTGCCGGCGGAACGCTTCCTCACCGCGCTGCGCGCCGGGCGGTGATAGGCTGCGGCGCGCGCCGATGTCCCGCCTGTCTCCGCTCGCCCTCGCACTGTGTCTCGTCACCCTGCCCGCCGCCTCGGCGGACCCGGGGCGGCCCTCGCGCGCCGACCTCCAGCGGGTGCTGGAGCAGCACAGCCGCTCGGTGGTGAAGGTGAGCGGTCCCCGACGCGCCGGCCCGGGCATCTTCGTGGGCACCGCGGGGCAGGTGCTCACTTCCATGGACCCCGTGGGCCTGGAGTACGTGGGCATGAACGTCGCCACGGTGGAGCACGGGGGGCAGGCCCTGCCCGCGCGGGTGTTGCTCGCCAACGTGGCGCTGAAGGTCGCCGTCGTCGCCGCGCCAGATGGCGCCTACCCCGCCGTGCCCGTGCGCCTCCTCAAGGAGGGCGACAGCCTGGCGGGGCGCTGGGTGGTGGGCGTCATCCCTGGCGCCCGGAATCGCCCCGCGAAGCCCGAAGCGGCCCAGGCCGCGCGCGCACCGGCGCCCTTCTATGATGTCCCCCTGGCCCTGCCCCCCGGCAGTCCCCTGTTCGACGCGGACGGGCGACTGGTGGCGGTGGTGGTGCAACGCACCCGGAGCGGCTGCAGGGTGCTCCCCCTGGGCGAGGTGAAGCTCACCCTCACCTCCGCGAACGAGCCATGAGTCAAACGGTGGCGACCCCCTGGCGTCCCAACGCCGTGCAGGAAGCCGTGGGCCTGTGGGCCCTGGGCTTCGCGGGCATCATCGCCGCGTTCCTCATCTTCGGCGGCACCAGCATCCCCAAACTGGTGGCGACGGTGGGCTTCCTCTACCTGCCCCTCATCCCCATGCGCTGGCGGGACGAGGACTACCGCGACTACGGCCTGTCCCTGCGCGCGTGGCGCGAGGACGTGCGCCTGTTCCTGTTGTTCTCCGCGGTGGTGGGCCCGCTCTTCTTCCTGGCGTTCGCCGGCTTCGCGGAGCTGTTGCCGCACCTGCCCGAGACACTCGCGCGCCACCTCACGCCGCTGGGCGGAGAGGCCCACTTCCGCCTCCGGCTGCCTCCGCGCTTCGGGGAGTGGGTGGTGGATCAACTCTTCGTCGTGGCGCTGCCCGAGGAGTTCTTCTACCGGGGCTATCTGCAGACGCGCCTGCGCGACGCGTGGCCGCAGGGGCGCAAGTTCCTGGGCGTGCGGCTGGGCCCCGCCTTCTGGGTGACCGCGGTGCTGTTCGCCCTGGGGCACCTGGCCATCTTCCAGGCGTGGCGCCTGTCCGTCTTCTTCCCCGCCCTGCTGTTCGGATGGATGCGCGAGCGCACCGGCACCGTCGTGGGCGCCGCGCTGTTTCACGCGGCCTGCAACCTCTTCGTGCGAGTGCTCGAGGTCTCGTTCTTCGGCGGGCCCTGAGCCCCGCCTGGAGCCGCCATGTCTTCATTGGACCCCGCGACGAGCCCATCGCTCGACGCCCGCTGTGCCTTCCACCCGGAGATGACCGCCACCGCCGCTTGCCAGCGCTGTGGCACCTTCGCGTGCCACGACTGCCTGCGGTGGGCGCGCGACGGGCGGCGCTACTGCGGCTTCTGCGCGGTGAGGGCCCTGCCACCGCTGGCCTCCCGGGCAGACCGCTTCCTCGCCAACCTGGTGGACTCCATCGTCGTCTTCGTCCCCTTCACCGTGGGACTCGTCATGATGGCGCTCACCGAAGACCTGCCGGGCCGGGAGCTCTTCTCGCTCGTCTTCCTGCTGGGCGGAGTCCTCGGCTCCCTCCTGCTGTGCGGCGTGCAGCTCTACCTCGCGGCGAAGAACGGACAGAGCCTGGGCAAGCGCTGGCGCCACATCCGCGTGGTGAGGATGGACGGGAGCCATGTTTCACTCGTCCGAATCCTCCTCTTGCGAAACCTGCTCCCCAGCATCCTGAACCAGCTGCTGTGCGTGTCTGGCCTTGCCGACGCGCTCTGCATCTTCCGGGAGGACCGGCGCTGCATCCACGACTACCTGGCGGACACCCAGGTCATCCAGGTCCCCGAGCACGAGCGCACCGGAACCCCGTCCTACCGGGGCTGATCCACCCCAGCTCCCCGGAAACCCTCATTTCTCCCCCTTTGGGGGTGGAAAAATGCCGGGATAATTCACCGTTAATTCCCGGGAGCCCCGCCCACGAGTCGGCTCGGACTCCACCCACAGCCCCCTCCGATTCCACCCCTGGAAGAACGAGACACACCTCCAGTCTCACAAGAGGGCTGAAATCACTGAAACACTGGCAAAAATAAGCGGAGAAAGCGGGGATGGCGCGTCGCAGCACTGAGATCCGAAACTCCATGTGACGTCAGCGCGACAATCCTGGCATCCCCCGCTGTCAATGAGCTTCGAATGACCATCCGCCGAGTCGACACCAAGCCCGTCAGCGTCCGTCCCGCAACCACCGAGGCCCAGCCGAAGAACACGGCGAAGGCCGCCACCCCGCTGACCACCAAGGACGGCTTCGGCCCCTCGGCGCGTCCCACGGAGCTGGCGCGTGCGGAGAAGACGCTGACCCAGGCCCCCGCTGGTCCTGGCCGGATCGCGCTGACCAGCCCCGAGGCGCAGCAGGCCGTGCAGGCCTCGCTGAACCACATCAACCCGTTGAAGGGCGCGCAGACGCTGCTGCCCCAGCCCACCACGTTCGTTCCCGCCAACGTCGAGCGCGACGCGCTCGGCATGACGCACGTCCGCCTGGACCGCGTTCACGAGGGCGTGAAGGTCTTCGGTGAGCAGATCATCTCCCACCTGGACAAGGACGGGAAGGTCACCGGCGTCACCGGCGAGCAGTCCACGGTGCCGGCGGGCCTGGGCCGCGAGCTGCCCAAGCTGAACACGCAGTCCGCCATCGACATCGCGCGCAAGGAGTTCGGCCTGAAGCCGGACAAGCAGCCGAACGCCGAGCGGGTCATCTACCAGGACAAGGCCGGCGAGTATCACTCCGCGTACCGCGTCCAGATGCAGGCGATCGAGGGCCAGGACCGCCCCCAGAAGATGAACTACCTGGTGGATGCGAACACCGGGAAGGTCTTCGAGTCCTTCAACGAGATTGGCGGGTTCTACGGTTCGAACCGCGCGGCCCCCAAGGGCGCGGCGGCTCCCGAGCCCATCACCGCGACGTCCACCACGAAGACGGAGATCGCCGACCAGGGCACCGTCACGTCGAAGATCGCGTTCGACAAGGACGTGACCATCGACAAGCTGAAGCTGGACCTGGACATCGCCCACACGTTCAAGGGCGACCTGAAGGTCACGCTGACCAGCCCCTCCGGCACGAGCGCCGTGGTGCACGACCGCAAGGGCGGCAGCACGGACGACGTGAAGGGCTCGTTCGACCTGAGCGCGTTCGCCGGTGAGAGCGCCAAGGGCGAGTGGACGCTGACCGTCGAGGACAAGGCCCGGCTGGACAAGGGCACGCTGAACGGCTGGGGCGTGAGCATCACCCCGACGGAGACCACGCCCCCCGTCGAGGAGCCCACCAACAAGACGGTGGACGACACCTCGCTGTACAGCGGCAAGGTCGCGCTGGAGACCACGAAGGGCGCGGACGGCAAGTACACGCTCGAGGACGGCACGCGCGGCAAGGGCGTGAACACCTACGACGCGATGAACAAGACGACGGCGTCGGGCAAGACGCAGATCACCGACGACAACAACGTCTGGGGCGAGGCCTCCGACGGCCCGCGCACCAAGGCGGCCGTGGACGCGCACTACGGCGCGGAGATGACCTACGATTTCTACAAGGAAATCCTGGGCCGTGACTCCATCGACGGCGCGGGCGAGGCGCTCAACTCCTTCGTCCACGTGCGCACCAACTACGTCAACGCGTTCTGGGACGGCACGAAGATGAGCTACGGCGACGGAGACGGCAAGACGTCCGGCCCGCTCACCGCGCTGGACATCGCCGGCCACGAGATCACCCACGGCCTGACGGAGCGCACCGCCGGCCTCATCTACCGCAACGAGTCCGGTGGTCTGAACGAGGCGTTCAGCGACATCATGGGCGCGGGCGTGGAGTGGTACGCGTCCACGAAGAACCCCGAGGTGAAGTTCAACTGGACGGTGGGCGAGACCGCCTGGACGCCGACGAACGGCTCCAACGAGGACGGCCTGCGCTACATGAACGACCCGAAGAAGGACGGGTACTCCATCGACAACTACAAGGACTACCCGAAGCAGACGGAAGTCCACGGGTCGAGCGGTATCGCGAACAACGCCTTCTACCTGCTGGCGAACGGCGGCACGAACAGCACGTCCAAGCTCGAGGTCAAGGACGGCATCGGCATGGACAAGGGCCTGAAGATCTACTACCGCGCCCTGGCCCACTACATGACGCCGAACACCACGTTCGCCCAGGCCCGCGCCGCGACCATCACCGCGGCCACGGACCTGTACGGCGCGGACTCGGCCGAGGTGGCGAAGGTCAAGGAGAGCTGGACCGCCGTCGGCGTGAACTAACGCTGACGTGAGCGCGGAGGGCGGGGACCGAACTCCTCGCCCTCTGGCTCCAGCCGCCACGACAGTGATTGCAGCCCCGAGGCCTGGGGACTCACGCCAGCCCACTGGTGCAAGAGTTCCCGGGCCTCGTTGCGTTCAGCCTCCGGCAGCTGCGAGATGCGCGCGCCGTGATTGCCTCCCGCCACCGTGTAGAGCACGGCCTCGCGAGCCCCACCCAGCTCGTACGCCGCCGCGCTCCACGGGTCATGGCCGCCGTAGATGAACATCAGCCGCTCGCCCTGGGTGGACACCCAGTCCTGGATGTCCGGCATCGCCTCCGGACGGAACACGGGGCTCAGGCCGGGCGGGACGTACACCGCGGGCACGTCGGTGCCCGGATGCTGGAGCTGGCTGGCCAGGTGGACCTCGAAGGGCCTCGGGTGCCCCAGCTCCACGGCGGCCTGGTAGAAATACGGGCCATAGGCCTCCACGTCCGCGTCGGAGAAGAAGTCGAGCCCCACGCGCCCGTCCAGCTCGTCCATGAGCGCGGAGTCGCTCGCTGAGTCGTTCGGCACGGTGTTGCAGCGCGCGAGGCTGTCGTACTGCCAGAAGTAGAAGTAGTGCTCGATGATGGCGTGCTCGAAGGCTCGCTCCCGGCCCAGGTGCTGGAAGGTGAGGCCGCGCTGCTGGGCCCTCGCGTCCATCAGCGGCAGCAGGGCCGTGCGCCGGTCCAGGGCCGCGCGCTGGAAGGACTTCAGCCGCTCCCGACACGCCGCCTCGCCCACGGACTCCTGGAAGGTGATGAAGCGGTCATCGTCGAAGCGGGCGATGGGCGCCACGTAGGCCACCGTCGCGTCCACGTCCTGGGGATGGAAGCGGCGGAAGAACACCATCGTCTCGCCCCCCTTGCTCGCGCCCGTCGAAATCCACCGCAGGGGATACACCGGCTTGAACGCCTCGACGATGCGATGGAAGTCGTCCGCGGACTGCCGGATGGTGAGCTGGCTCCAGTCCGTTGGCGTGGGGCGGCTCGGCCCGAAGTAGCGATGCTCCACGGAGAGCTGATTGGCGTCGAGCAATTGCGTGGGCTCGCGCCGCGACGGCTCCGTGGAGACGAAGTAGCCCCCCGAGTAGAGCACCATGGGACTGGAGCGCGAGATGTGCAGCAGCGTCAAACGCTGGCGGAAGCGCTGGCCGTCCGGATGGGCATGGTCCACCGGCTGCTCGAACTCCATGACGAAGAAGCGGTGGTTCGGCAGCTGCGGGCCCGCGGGCTCCTCGCGCACCGTGAGGCCGGGGATGCGGGCCAGTTGCACGAGGACGTCCTCTTCCGTCGGCGGCTCTCCCCCGTTGTCACAGGCCGACAGCAGACACAGAAGCAGGACGGATGCGAAACGCCCGCGGCGCAAGAGGGGCTCGGCGAAAGACATGGCGCTCCAGTTCCTGCCGGGCACCACCGCCTGCGAGATGCGAGCACGGGAGTCCGGCGCGTGACGCTGAGGCTACTCCGATTCGCGCGCCACCTCGCTCGCGCGGGCACCGCGGGCGAAACCCGCTCAGGGAGCCGAGGACTCGGCGCTGGCGCCCGCCAGGGCCACCGCGTGCCGGTCATCCTGCGGCAGCCCGTCCATCAACAGCATCATCGTGTGGGCGCTCGCATGGCGCAGCGCCTTGGCGGCGGCGTACTCGGGAGAGGACCACCACGCGCGGGCCTGCTCGATGGTGGGGAACTCCAGCAGGGCGAAGCGGGGCGGCTGCCACGTCCCCTCGAGCGCCTCCGTCGCCCCACCCCGGACGAGATATCGGCCGCCATAGTGGGCGATGGAGGGAGGCGCGAGCTGCTTGTAGCGCTCGTAGGTCTGCACGTCATGCACCGAGATTTCGACGACGACGTAGGCAGGCATGGGCGCTCCTGATGTGGGATCAGAACACGAATGGGAACCGCACCGGCCCCCCCTGCTCATGGTGCTTGGGGAAGACCCAGGCGCCGACCTTGGCCTCGATGCAACGCGCGAACGACGTGCCGCGCAGAGAGGCCGTCTCGGTGACGACCTCGGACACTTCTCCACTCGGAAGGATGGACCAGCGCACCACCACGCGCGCGCCCTCGTCCACCGGACGCGGCTTGACGTCCGCGCACGCGGTGACTTCGCTCTTGTTGGCGAGCACCACCTCGAAGACATCCGACTGCGCCAGCGACACGCGCGGATTCTGGATGGGCGCCACCGGCGGGATGTAGACGGAAGGGGCGTCTTCCGGCCCACCCGAGCCTGGAGAAGGCCCCGCCAGCTCCCGCGCGAAGTCCTCATCGGGCCCCAGGTCGTCATCCGAGCCGGGCTGCGGCGGGCTCGCGCGCACGGGCGCCTCGACGGGCGTGGGCGGCGGCGACACGGGCCGCTCTCCGGAACCCAGCTTGACCTCGGAAACCCTCGGCGACACGGCGGCGACCGCCGGCGCGGCCTCCACGTCCCGGTCCATGCTGGACGAAGGCGCGGCGGCTCCCACGGACTTCGCGAGTCCCCCACCGGACACGGCCAGCACAGGCACCGCGCCACCCCGCTCCACGGCCGCGACCCCCGCGAGGGAAGGACGGACCGCCGCGACTGGCGGCAACGTCGGAGCGATGGGAGCGGCCACGACGTCCATCGCGATACCCCCACCGGACGGCGCGGAGACACCCTGCGCGGCACCCGCAAGGGCCGCCCCCGGCACGGACACGGGAGTCGTTGCCACGGCCTCGGGGACAGGCGCGCTCGCGACCACGGGCGGGGCCACGGCCACGACGGGCGGAGCCACCACCTGGGAGGACGCGGGCTTGAAGAGCTCCGCGACATTCATCCGGGCGAGCAGCGCCGAGGCGCCATCCCAGCGACCGAACAGGCCCATGACGAGCGCGACCGTCACACCCCCCGCGACGCCACCGGCCAGGGTGAACCACCAGCCGCCCACTCGCGAGCGGGCCTCCACCTGCTCGGAGACCTCGGTGACTTCGGCGAGCACCGCGTGCGTTCCCACGGTTTCAACCGGTGAGCTGGACATCGCCCGAGGGGACGCCTCGACGGCCCATGCGGGAATGCCCGAGGCCTCCGCCACGGTGGCCGCGGGCAGCTCCGGCCCCTCGGAGAAAGCGGCCGACAGGGCCGCGTCCACGGCGGCGCTGAGCTCCAGCTCCAGGGGAAGCGGCGCCAGCGTTTGGAGCAGCTCCGGAACCTGCCCCAAGGGCAGCCATGCCGCGAAGCCCGCGCGCCAGCACAGCGAGTCAGGCCCCAGCTCGCCGCGCTCCCACGCCCCCTTCAGGGCCTCCGCTTCGAAGGGCCCCGCGGGCCTGGCGCCCAGCGCGATGAACCACGCGTGCTTCTCGGTGGGAACCGGCGTCGGCGCGGGCTCCTCCTCCACCACGGACGACACGAGCGAACGACGCACGCCCTTGTGCAGCCGCTCACCATGCACGTCACCGCGAGCGCGCGACGTCGCCGCCGGCACGCGCGGGTTCTTGTCCGTGCGCAGCTTGCTGACGAAGACGTCGAGCTCCGCCTCGGAGACGCCACCGAACACGGGGGTGCCTCCGCCTTCAGGCTCCGTCGTGCCCGCCGAAACCTCCTCCGGCAAGGCCTTTCCTTCCCGTGAGTCGCCGACCATTCGCCAACTCCTTGATTCCGCCCCGCCCCAGCTCCATCCGAATCCCTCAATGGAATGCCGATGCGCGATTTCGTCAACGGAGAGTCTCTGCGCGAAGGTAGCCAGGGTCCACACTCAATGAGGATGCGGAATGGAATTCTCCACCGTCATTCCGGATAACTCGGCACACCTCCTCACATTCACATACGGATGCAGTGCCATGCCTTCAATCACTCCTGGGTCAGAGACGCTTCTCTCGGATCAGAAAGAGGGGGCGCCGGGGCTTGCCCGCAGTCGCCCCACGCCTCCGCTTGGAGCTACTCCTTCAGTGCGGAAGTGAACTGCATCAGCGTCTTCTTCGCGTCCCCCAGCACCATCATCGTGTTGGGGCGCACGAAGAGCTCGTTCTCGATTCCGGCGAAGCCCGGGTTGAGCGAGCGCTTGAGCACGACACACGTCTTCGCCATGTCCGCGGAGAGGATGGGCATGCCGTAGATGGGGCTGCTCTGGTTGGAGCGCGCCGCCGGATTGACCACGTCATTCGCTCCCACCACCAGCGCCACGTCCGTCGCCGTGAAGTCGTCGTTGATGACGTCCAGGTCGAACAGGTGGTCATACGGAACGTTGGCCTCGGCCAGCAGCACGTTCATGTGCCCCGGCATCCGTCCGGCCACCGGATGGATGGCGTAGCGCACGTCGCAGCCATTGGCCTGAAGGACGTTGGCCAAATCCCTCACCGCGTGCTGTGCCTGCGACACGGCCATGCCGTAGCCCGGCACGACGATGACGGAGCGGGCCGCGCGCAGCACCTCCGCGGCCTCCTCCACGCTGCCCACGTTGGGCGCCGGACCCGAAGCAGATGCGCCCTCCGTGACGGCCTTCGCCTCCGGTGCCGCGCCGAACGCGCCGAAGAGCACGTTCGCGAACGAGCGGTTCATCGCCTTGGACATCATCATGCCCAGCAGGAAGCCGGAGAAGCCGTCCAGCGCGCCGCAGATGATGAGGACGTTGTTGCCCAGCGCGAAGCCCGTCGCAGCCGCGGCCAGGCCCGCATACGAGTTGAGCAGACAGATGACCACCGGCATGTCCGCGCCACCAATGGGCAGCACCAGCAACACCCCCAGCAGCACGCCCAGCGTCGCGACGGAATAGAAGGCCCACGACGCGTCGGGCGAATAGACGAGAAAGCCAATCAGCCCCAGCGTGCCGACAATCATGAGCATGTTGGAGATGTTCTGTCCCGGGTAGGTGACGGGCCGGCCGGTGATGAAGCCCTGCAGCTTCCCGAAGGCCATGATGCTTCCGGAGAACGTCAGCGCGCCGAGCGCCACCTCCAGGCCCGTGGCGGTGATCTGCAGCGTGCTCATGTGAGGACCTCCGTGCTGGAGGTACTCGACGACGCCCACGAGCCCCACCGCCAGGCCGCCGAAGGCATGCGAGAGCGCGATGCGCTCGGGCATCTTCGTCATGGGAATCCATAGGCCCATGCCCGTGCCCACCGCGGAGCCGATGAGCAGCGCCACGACAATCCACTCCCAGCGCACGATGACCTGCGTCACGCCCACGCCGTACAGCAGCGTGCCCGCGACTGCGGCCACCATGCCAATCTCCGCGAGCAGCACGCCCCGCCGGGCCGTCTGCGCGTCGCCCAAATCCTTCAGGCCCAGCACGAAGAGGATGGAGGCGCCCAGGTACAGCAGTTGGACGAACGTCTCCGTCAGGGAGAGGGTCATCGCGCGCCACCCTTCTTCTTGAACATCCGCAGCATGCGGTCGGTGATGAGGAAGCCACCCACGACGTTGATGGTGGCGGCCAGCACCGCCACCGCGCCGAGCATCGTGGACACCGTCCCGTAGTGCCCACCCGCCGCGAGCAGCGAGCCCACCAGTGAGATTCCGGAGATGGCGTTGGTGAAGGCCATCAGCGGCGTGTGCAGGAGGTGCGGCACCTTGGAGATGACCTGGTAGCCCGTGAAGGCCGCCAGGAAGAAGACGTAGAGGCCGAAGATCAGCGTCAGCGACATGTCAGCCCTCTCTCCTGGCCTGGTCCGCCATGGCCATGTCCGCGACGGCCGGGTGGACCACGTCCCCGCCCCGGGTGATGAGCATTCCCTTCACGATTTCATCCGCGACATCCAGCTTGAGCACGCCGTCCTTGTCGGTGACGTGCGCGAGCAGCTTCTCCATGTTGCGCGAGTACATCGCACTGGCATGCACCGAAATCTGGCTGGGCAGGTTGCGCTCGCCGATGACGGTGACGCCCGTCTCGGTGCGGTAGCGCTCCCCCGCGCGCGTCAGCTCGCAGTTGCCACCCTGCTCCGCCGCGATGTCCACCACCACCGAGCCACTCTTCATCCGCCGCACCATCTCCGCGGGCAGGAGCACCGGCGCGCGCCGCCCCGGCACCAGCGCCGTGGTGATGACGACGTCCGACTTCGCCACGTGCGTCGCCAGCACCTCCGCCTGCTTGCGCTTCGCCTCCTCGCCCAGCTCCTTCGCGTACCCGCCGGAGCCCGCCGCGTCCGCGATGTCGATGTTGACGAAGCGCGCCCCCAGGCTCTCCACCTGCTCCTTCACCACCTTGCGCACGTCGTACGCCTCCACCACCGCGCCCAGCCGCCGCGCCGTCGCGATGGCCTGCAGTCCCGCCACGCCCGCGCCCAGCACCAGCACCTTCGCGGGAGGAATGGTGCCCGCCGCCGTCATCAACATGGGGAACAGCCGGGGCAGCGCCTCCGCCGCCAGCAACACCGCGCGGTAGCCCGCGATGGTCGCCTGCGAGCTGAGCACATCCATCATCTGCGCCAACGTCGTGCGCGGAATCATGTCCACGGCCAGCAACGTCACCCGCCGCTTCGCCACCTCTCGCGCCAGCGCCGGATTCGCCAGTGGGTACGCCAGGCTCACCAGCACCGAGTCCGCCTTGAGCCGGCCCAGCTCCGACTCGTCCGGCGGCTGAATCTTGAGCAGCAGGTCGGCGGCGGCGTAGAGGGCATCGACGCTCGACTCGACCCGGGCACCCGCGGCCCGCAGCTCGTCGTCGGAACACTCCGCGCCCAGGCCCGCACCGCTTTCGACCACCACTTCATGCTTCTTGCCGATGAGGCGTTTCACGCTCTCCGCCACGAGCGCGATCCGCCTTTCACCCGGCACCGTTTCACGGGGGATGGCGATGATCATGCGGGCGAGCATAGGCCCATCCCCTCCGCCCAATTCAATCCCAGCCAACGAAAGCCATTGCAATCCGTGTCAAGCACGGCCGCGTCACGAGTGTTCACCATGCAAGGCGTTGTCGCGAACGTAAGGGGTTCCCCCGAGCCCCGACATCCCCCCACCCGGACGGTTCCACCCGAAATCCGAGGCCCATACCGGCCCGACTCTTGCTGTCGGGGGCCGACGCACCCGTCCCCCCGTCGGATAGACTCGCCGGGAGAAAGCCACCATGCCCTTCGACCTCCGGGAAATCCTTCGCCAGTCCGAAGCCGCCTCCTCCGATGGAGGGCTCCCCACCTGGCTGAAGGAGAGCTGGAGTGACTCGGAGGGATTCATCGCCGCGCTCGCCACCCACCACGCGGGCCGGGGTGGCCCCGCGCCGAAGAGCCGCCCGGGCCAGCACCACGACTTCTTCCACGACCTGGTCGTCCGCCACGCGGACTCCGGCGCTGCGGCCTTTCGCGCCTGGGACTCCGCGCGAGGATGGCAGGCCCTGGGCTACCGGGAGCTGGGCGAGCGTGCGTCCCGCCGCGCCACGGAGTGGGCCGCCCAGGGCGTCAAGCCGGGCGTGAAGGTCGCGCTCGTCCATCCGCTGGGACAGGAGCTGCTCGTCTCGCTCATGGCCGCGCTGAAGCTGGGCGCGTGCATCAGCGTCCTGCCGCCCACCGGGCCCCTGTTCCTGTCGCGAAGGCTCGCGCTCCTGGAGCCCCAGCACATCTCCGCGGAGGCCCACCAGGCGCCGCTCATCAAGGGCTTCGAGAACCTCCTGCTGCGCTCCCGAGGGGACGCGGCGCCCTCGTTCGCCTCCCATACGTACCGCCCCGCCGACACGGTGGCCCTGCTGTTCTCGCCGCGAGTCGACCCGCCGGACACCCCCGTGCCCCTCAGCGCCGAGCGCGCGTGGACCGGCGCGCTGTGTGACGGGCTGCTCACCTTCGGCCTGGGCGCGGGCGACGTGCTCGCGGCGCCCGGCCTCCACTTCCTCCAGCACCAGCCCGCCCTGCTCTTCGCCTCGCTGCTGAGGGGCGCGACCTTCCTCCACCTGGAGCCCGCGGACCTGGAGCGCACCCCCGGCCTGCTGCTCGAGCACCCGCCGCGAGCGCTCGGCGTCTCTCCGGCCCTCCGAGACACGCTGACGCGCGCCCGCTCCGGGCCCCTCAAGGGCGTGGGGCACTGGTTCCGCTCCGTCGATGCCCTCCATGACTGGGAGGCCTGGCGGGAGTGGGTGCGACAGTCGGAGCTGACCAGGGTGCCCCACGCGCTGGTGCTCATCGACGCGTCGGAGGGTGGCGTGGTGCTCGCGTCGCCCCGCCGCATCGGCGAGCTGAACGCGGCCATCGCCCCCGCGCCCGGGCGCCCCTGGACGTTGAAGGACCTCAACCTGAGTGGCCAGGAGGCCGCGGGCGACGTGGGCGTCTTCACGCCGCTGCCGGACAAGGACCATCCCCCCGGCCACGTCATCCTCACCCGCCAGCGCGAGCAATTCCTCTACGCCGGAACGCGCGACGTCCGCCGCGACGGCCGCATCTACCCCTCAACGGAAGTCGTGGAGGCGCTCGCCGACCTGCCGTTCTGCCAGGGGGCCTGCGTCAGCATCGCCGCGTCGGGAGGCACCGCGCAGCACACACCTCACGTCCTGCTCGTCTTCACTGGAACCGAGGACGCGGAGCGCTTCACCCAGGAGGCGGGCAACCGACGCCTGGAGATTCGCCGCCGGCTGGAGCTGCGGCTGGGCGCCGAGCACCTCCCGGACCGCATCGAGCTGTTCCCCCTTCTCCCGCACAGGACGAAGGACGGACAGGTCAACGCGGAGTGGTGCCGCTCCCAGTACCTCACGGGCGCGCTCCACCAGAAGTCGTCGGACCCCGTGTTCCAGGCCCTCACCGCGCTGAGGGGCCGCGCTCGCGAGAGCGTCCGGGGCCCCGGCGACGACGAGCGCTCCCGCTAGCGCGCGTACGCGGCGGACGCGCCCGCGTTCCCTGGCGACGCGTCCTGGCCGACCCGGCCCCCTCCCCCTTCGAGGCCCCAGAGGGAAACGGCCGGATCTGAACGCTGGCACGCGCCACGCAATGGCGTGGCTCAGCGTCTGACGTTCCATCCCGGAACCCACGACGCCCACGAGGTGCTCGCATGGGAGCCCAGGTCGTCATGGGAGCGATGCTGCAGTGCAGTTTCGGCCTCGCCCCCTCGTCGCTGGTGGTGCTGCCCACCAACAAGGTGGTCAGCCCGACGCCCGCGGCGAACGTCCTCGACAACAAGCCCCTGGTGAACATCCCTCCCTTCGGGATGTGCCAGTCGCTGGCCAACCCCACGGTGGCGGCGGCGACGGCGGCCGCGCTCGGCGTCCTCACGCCCATGCCCTGCATCCCCGCCACCGCGGCGCCCTGGGTGCCCGGCTGTCCCAAGCTGATGCTCGGCAACGCGCCCGCGCTGGAGAGCAACTCCAAGCTGATGTGCTCGTACGGCGGCGTCATCCAGGTCGTCTCCCCCGGACAGGTGAAGGTCATCGATGGCTGACCTGGCCCAAAGCCTGCCGCCCTTCGACGGCACCTTCCTGGAGCAGCCCCTGGAGGGCGAGCCTCCCCGCCTGGCACCGGGCGAAGAGCCCGACCCCCGCGTGGAGGCCGTCACGGAGGCCGTCGCCAGCGGCGACTACGCCAACGCGGCCCGCAGCGCGGAGGCCCTGCTGCGCGAGGGTCAGCGCGACACGCGACTCGTCGGCGCCTACCTCTTCGGCGCCTTCCAGGAGCAGGGCCTGCTCGCGATGCCGGGCCTCTTCCGCTCGCTCCTCCTGGTGCTCACCACCAGCCGCGCCGCGTTCGGCCCGGAGGCCAAGCGCGACATCTTCCTGGAGAGCGGACTGCGCTGGCTGTTGCGCTCGGTGAACAAGCACCTGGCGCACAACGAGAAGAAGCAGGACGCCTCGTGGCGGCGCTGGTGCGAGGCCGACAACCGCGCGCCCATCGAAGAAGCCCTCAAGCTCTCCGAGCCCATCCTCGCCGCGATGCCCTCCGCCCTTCCCAAGAATGGCTGCGAGGAGCCCATGCGCAACCTCAGCCACTGGCTGAGGCGTCACCTGGAGGCCCTGCCCCCACCCGCGCCGCCGCCCGCGCTCGCGCTCGCACCCCAGCCGCTCCCGGAGACCGCGCCCTCCCGCGACAACGCGCCCCCGGAGAAGTCCGCGCCCGCGCCCCGCGCCGAGCCGGCCGCGCCCACCGTGGGTGGCGTGCCCATCTCCGCGCCGCTCGCGCTGCTGCTTCGCAAGCTGGACGCGTTCAACACGCTGGTCGACCGCGGAGAGATGACGAAGGCGGGCGTGATTGCCGCGGACGTGCTGGCCACTGTGGAGCGGTTCGACCCGCGCGTGTACCTGCCCTCGCTCTTCACCCGCTTCTACTCCGGCCTGAGCGGCCACGCGCGCGACCTGGAGCCATTCCTGCAAGAGGCCGACTCGCTGCCCATGCGCGCGCTGGAGCAGCTCTACCGGGTGGACCTGGAAGCCTTCCTCGCCCAGCCCTCGCTGACCTCCAGAGAGGAGGACTGACGCCATGCTCGACGCCACGCCCACCTCCTCCACCCCGGCCGCCGGGGAGCCCTCCATCGAAGCGCGCATCATCGAGCGCGCCCACGAGTTCGACATCCCCGCGCTGGTGGAGCTGCTCTTCAAGGAGGGCTACGGCCCGGATGACCTGGAGCTGCGCAGCCACCGGGGCACCGTGCACGCCCCCCAGCTCGTCCACTCCATCGAGTTCGCGCGCAACCCGCGCCGCGCCATCATCACCGTCAACCTGGGACTGCTCAGCGTCCAGTCGCCCCTGCCCTCCTTCTTCCTCAAGGCGATGGAGTCGCTGCATCACGACGCGATGGAGAGCTTCCTGGGCTACTTCGACCACCTGCTCCTGCGCGCGCGCTTCGCCGGCCTCTTCCCGGAGCGCGACGGCTCGCTCTTGCCGGGCTGGGAGGGCTCCGCCGCGCACCGCCTGCGCCTCTTGCGCCCCGCCTGTCCCTCCACGCTGCACTGGCTGTTCTCCCACGCGTACCCGGAGGCGGAGGTCCGCGTGCGGCGCGCCACCCGCCGCCAGCGCATCGACACGCGCGGCATCCAACTGGGCGGCGCGGCGCTGGGCGACGGCACCTCCATGGGCGGCTTCGCCACCGTGCCCACCGGTGGCCTGGAAGCCTGGCTGCACATGAACGAGGCCTTCTGTGGCACCGGCACTGCATGGGCCATTGAAGCGCGACGCCGGCTGCGCTCGCGCGTGTTGCCTCACCTCATCGATACACCGGTGTTCCTCACCGTGGTGCTGGTCATCAGGGACCAGCACGGACACGCCCGCGTCGAGGACTCCAGTCACCTGGGCTACGAGCCCATCATCGGCGGACCCGAGCAGTCGCGGCAGGTGGTCCTGTTCTCCGGTGACACCACGCCGACCTCACCGCCTCCGCAGTGACGCAGGACCCCGGCGCGTCCCGCCGGGTCGCAGAAAGGCCTTCCACCCGAGGGGAGTAACGTAGCCATGTCAATCCAGGAACAACTGCCCAAGTCGCGCATCACGCTCACGTACCGGACCACCATCAATGGCGAGCAGGAGGCGGTCGACCTGCCGCTGCGCATGCTGATGCTGGGAGACTTCTCGCTCGGCTCCTCCGAGGACCGGAAGGTGGACCTCGATGCGCGCAAGCTGCGCTCGGTCAACGGGCGCAACCTGAACGAGCTGATGGCGGACATGAAGATGTCCGTGAACTTCCAGGTGCCCAACCGCATCAACCCGGACGTGGAAGCCGACCTGAACGTCGAGCTGCCCATCACCAAGATGAAGTCCTTCCACCCGGACGAAATCGTCAACCACGTCCCCAAGCTCAAGGCGCTGCGGCTGCTCAAGAAGCTGCTGTTGGAGATGCAGTCCAGCATCGACAACCAGAAGGCGCTGCGGAACATGGTCTACGAGCTGTTCTCCAACAAGGAGGCGCTCAAGGCCGTCCTCGCCGAGCTGAAGGACTACGAGTCGCTGAAGCTGCCCAAGGCGATTCCCGCGAACGCCACGCCCGCCGCCAACGGCGCTGGGGCCACCACGCCCGCCGCCACGGCCCCCGCGACCGCGCCGGCCACCGTCCCCGCCACCGTGAACTCGTAAGCCGCCGCTCACGTCCACTCCATTTCCACGAAGGTAACCGTCATGGCTGAAACCTCATATCTGCCTGGGTTGTTCAAGAGCGTGCGGCTGGAGCGTCCCGTGGACGCCAAGCCGATGATCTCCGAGAAGTTCGTCCCCGCCCTCGATGAGAAGGAAGTCACCATCGAGGCGCGCTTCATGTCCTCGCTCGCCGCGCTCGTCCAGAACGTGTCGCCGGCGACGACGGATGCGGGCGACGCGGTGCGCTTCGACAAGGGCCAGGTGCTCGACGTCGTCGACCGCATCGACGCGATGATCAACGACCAGATGAACGAAATCCTCCACCACGAGCGCTTCCAGAAGATGGAGTCGGCGTGGCGGGGCCTGGAGGACCTGGTCTCCCACACCAACTTCAAGGCGAACATCGCCATCGACCTGCTGGACGCCGCGCAGGACGAGCTGGGTCAGGACTTCGAGAACAACTCCGCGGACGTGTTCGCCGGCTCGTTGTTCAACAAGGTCTACATCCAGGAGTACGACCAGTACGGCGGCCAGCCCTTCGGCGCCCTGGTGGGCCTGTACGAGTTCTCCTCCACGCCGGGCGACATCAAGTGGCTGACGCAGATGGGCAAGGTGGCCAACGCGGCGCACTGCCCGTTCATCGCCGCCGTCAGCCCCAAGTTCTTCGGCTGCGACAAGGTCGAGGAGATGGAGGCCATCAAGGACCTGGAGGGCGCGCTCGCCCACCCGCGCTACGGCAAGTGGAACGAGCTGCGCAACAGCGAGGAGGCCGCGTACCTGGGGCTGACGTTCCCCCGCTACGTGCTGCGCCTGCCCTGGCATCCGGACAAGAACCCGTGCGACGACCTCCACTTCACGGAGGATTCGCAGGGTGACTCCAACAAGTACCTCTGGGGCAACTCGTCCATCCTCTTCGCCCGCAACATGGTGAAGGCGTTCGAGAACTCCGGCTGGTGCCAGTCCATCCGCGGCCCCAAGGGCGGCGGTCTGCTCACCGGCCTTCCGGTGGACACGTTCTTCATGCGCGGCCAGGAGGAGCTCAAGGCCCCGGTGGAGATCGCCATCCCGGACTACCGCGAGTTCGAGTTCGCGCGGTGCGGCTTCATGCCGCTCGTGTACAAGAAGGGCTCCAGCGAGGCGACGTTCTTCAGCACCCAGTCCGCCAAGGTCGCCAAGCGCTTCAAGGACCCGAAGGACTCGGAGAACTCGCAGCTCGTCACGAACCTGGCGTACACGTTCTCCATCACCCGCCTGGCGCACTACGTGAAGTGCATCATGCGCGACAACATCGGCAGCACCGCCGATGCGCCCTACATCCAGCGTCAGCTCGACGCGTGGCTGGCGGGCTACGTCACGACGGTGGCAAGCCCCGATGACCTCACGGTCCGCCGCTTCCCGTTCAAGGCCACCAGCGTGGTGGTGGAGCAGCGCACGGGTGAAATCGGCTGGTACGACTGCAAGGTCGCCGTCCTGCCGCACATCCAGTTCGAAGGCCTCAACGTGGAGCTGATGCTCGAGTCCCGGCTCGGGTAGGCCCCGCTTCTCTTCACCCAACCCCCAACCATCCAGGAGTGAGTCATGCCTCAATTCGCACGTGACTTGGACGTCTATCAGGGCTTCAACTTCAAGAAGGACAAGCAGACCCCCGTGGGCTTCATCACCTCCATCACCGTGGGCGGCATCGTCCTCGTGGCGGACCAGGAGACGATTGCCGACCCGGAGCAGCCGGACAAGGCGCTGGCCACCAAGTGTGTCGGCGTCCTGAACAGCTACCTGTGGGAGACGGGCGTCACCGACGCGCTGTACCTCTCCGCGCAGATCTCCACGGCGAACAAGCAGAAGATCGCCGAGATGCTGCTGGGCACGTTCTCCAACATCGAAGTGGTGATGAAGTACGTCATCTACGAGTACGACCCGCTCGCGAAGAAGTACTTCAAGTCCAACTTCGTGGACGCGGACCTCAACGGCCTGCTGGAGAAGAACGGCGACCGGCTGAACATCAACGTGGCGGACAACGAGTCGCGTGAGGTGCAGTCGCCCAAGAACTTCACGTTCCAGATTGGCGTGAAGCCCAAGACGCTGGAGCAGTCCATCAACGTCGCGGCGGCGTCCTCGAAGAACATCGTCAAGAAGTGGGGCGTCACGGAGACGGCGTAAGCCCCTCCGCCACGAAAACAACATGCCCCCCTTCAAGCTCGCACGGGTCCGGTGGCACGTCGGCCAGACGCTGCTTCCGGAGCATTTCGAGGCCCAGGAAGAGTCGCTGGAGGCCCAGGTCCGCCTCCACGCCTCGCTGTCTGGCACGCCGGGTTACGGCGTGGCGGCGATGGCCTGGAGCGAGCCGTTGCTGGCCGGTGGAAGCCTGTCCGTCTCGACGTTGACGGCGGTCACCCCGGCTGGCTTCGTGGTGGATGTGCCCGGCAACGCGGTGCTGCCGCCCTTCTCGTTGGAGGGCACGGGCCGCGCGGAGGCCACCATCTACCTGCATGTGATGGGGGACACGACGAACGCGCAGAGCGTGCGGCTGTACGCCGAAGACCCGCCAGTGGTCGAGCGGGTGATGCGGCGGCTGCGCCTGTCCGCGGAGCCGGTCCTGGACGGAGCGAAGGACACGCTCCCCCTGGCCGTCTTCCGAAGGGATACCGAGGGCGTGTGGCGGCTGGCGGAGGACCTGGTTCCTCCGCTGCTGCTCGTGGGCCCCCACCCGTTCCTCGGGGCCCTGCTGGAGCGGCTGGAGGCGCTCCTGGAGCAGTCGCGGCTGCAGCTCATCGCCCGGCTCTCCGACAGCTACCTGCGCACGGACCGGCTCAGCAATGCCCGCCGCGCGCTGTGCGAGGTGCAGCGGCTGCAAGCCCTGCTGGAGGACATGCACCGCCATGTCTCCCCGCACCCGTATGTCTTCTTCGATTCCCTGCGCCGCCTGTACTTCGAGGCGTGCTGCTACCTGGAGCTGATGCCCGACAAGTCGCTGCCCACCTACCAGCACGAGGCCCCGGGCAAGGGGCTGAGCCGCTGGGTGGAGCTGCTCACGCGCGCGCTCCAGCCGGAGGCCACCCGCGCCACGCACCGGGCCTTCACGGCGCGCGACGGCCAGTTCATCTTCTCCCCGCTGCCGCCCGAGGTCCGGGAGAGCGGCGAGCTGTACCTCCTGGTCCAGCGCCGGCTGGCCGGAGAGCCGCTGCCGGTGGACGGCGTGAAGCTGGCGGGGCCCTCGCGCCTGGCCACGGTGCGCCGCATGGCCCTTAAGGGCATCGCCTTCGAACACGTGCCGCACCCGTCCTTCCCGCACGCGCTGGGCCCTGAGATTGATTGGTACAAGCTGTCCCAGGGCGAGGAGTGGCAGTTCGCGCTGCGCGAGGACGGCCTGGCCTTCTATGCCACCCCGGCGCTCCAGGGCGCCCAGGTGTCCCTCTTCTGGCGCAGGTCCTGACATGGCCCGCGCTTCCTTCCTGGACAAGTTCGCGGTCCGTGGCGACAGCCGGGGCACCGGACGCAAGGGCTCGAATGAGCTGGAGCACGTGCTGCGCAACCTGGAGGCCGTGCTGAACACCAAGGCGGGGTACGGCTTCTTCCGCCGCGACTTCGGCCTGGGCGAGTACACGGAGAAGTACGGCACGCGCGAGCTGGTGGAGACGCTCACCCGCGAGCTGCGCGACGAGATTGCCCACCACGAGCCGCGCCTGTCGGACGTGGAGTTGACGCTGCGCGGGCGCGACGCGGGGCTGTGGCTGCACTTCGGCCTCACGGGCACCGTGGCCGGCGAGCGCCACAAGCTGCGCCTGCGCTTCGACACCCTCAGTGCCCACGTGCGCGTGGAGGAGGAGCCATGACGACCGGCGGCTTCGACGACAAGTTGGTGATGTCCGTCACCCTGACGGCGGGCGGCACCGCGCACGCCATTCCCGCGGGCGACGTGAAGTCCTTCGCGCTGGAGCTGCGCCCCTGGGGCTTCGAGGGCCGCGTGGAGTTCGACCTCGCGGACAACACGTCCGCGGGGGGCATGGAGACGGACGCGCTCAAGGCCGCCTTCCTCCAGCAGGACTTGATGGAGGTCCAGCTCGAGCTCAAGAGCACGTTCACCGACACCGCGAAGCAGCCGGCGCTCACGTGCCTCAAGATCAAGGGCCTGGTCTCCGAGCGCACCCTGGTGGAGATGCCCGCGACGACCGCCCCTGGCGCGCCCCTGCTGCACCGCCGCTACGGGGTGACGTTCCAGGACGCGGCCCAGCTGCTGTGGAGCCAGCACTTCCCCTGCATCCTCTACACGCAGAAGTCGATGAAGGACGTGCTGGACGCCCACAAGGGCTCGCACATCACCTTCAACTACGACTGGAGCGCAGGCCTGGACAGCACCTGCCCGCAGTTGTTCCTGGGCCTCACGCCGGAGGAAGGCGCCAGCTTCTACGACTTCCTCCTCTGGTACGTGGACACGCGCAACGGCGTGCTGGCGTACGACTACGCGGCGGGCAAGTACGCGCTGTCCACGGCCAAGGCCGCGACGGGCACGCCCGTGCAGTTGGTGGGGCCGGAGATGGACCAGGTGGCGCTGCGCTTCCCCGAGGTGGCGCGCCACGACGTGAATGTGCTCAACGCGGTGGCCGAGGGCCCCGCCACCCGGCCCATCACCCAAGCGCGCGCCGTCACCGGCATCCGCCAGGACGTGCTCGTGCGCACCCCCATCACCACGGAGGTGGACGCGCGGGTGACGCTGGAGACCGGGCGGCTCAAGCTTCGCGGCATGGAGGTCGACCTGACGTGGAGGCGCTTCCCCGCCACCGCGCTGACGCCGGGCATGCTGGTGAAGCTGCCCACGACGCAGGCCTGGGCCGCGGCGGGGCTGGGCGCCGGGCAGACGTTCCGGGTGCGCTCCATCGCGTTGCGGGGGGACGCGCTCGCGTCCTCACCGGACGCGGACCACCTGGCCAAGAGCACCGGCTTCGACTTCGCCATGCACACCGTGCTGGAGCCCCAGGCGGAGACCTGGGTGGAGCTGCCCGCCTACACGCCGCCCACCTGGCCCCGCTACGTGGAGGGCCTCATCGTCAGCGAGATGGGCGAGCAGCCGCACGAGACGTGGCAGGCCTACACCGACTCGGCCACGTCGCAGGACGGCTACAAGGTGAAGATTCCCCTCTGGCAGAACCAGATTGTCACCCTCCCGTTCAACCCGAACCTCCTGCCCGGGCACTTCTACTTCCCGGCCTACAAGGGGGAGCGGGTGCTGGTGGGGCTCGACTTCCAGAAGGCCTGGCTCAAGCGATTCCTGGATTGGCGTGACACGGCGCGCATGCCCGCGGACGGCCAGGGCACCCATCTGCTGGTGGGCAAGACGCCCGAAAACGGCACCTCCATGCGGCACTCCTATGCGGAGGGCAAGCCGGTCTTCCTCTTGCAAAGGACCAACGCCAAGGACACGGCCCGCATCGAAATCAAGGAGGGGACGCTGACCATCCGGGTGAAGGAAGAGCCCGCGTAGGCGCGCTTTGGAGGCGTGAAGGAACCATGGGAACGCTGGTCTGCACCATCGAGCTGGACAAGCAGAAGGGCATCACCGTCACGGTGGACAACGCCGACGGGCAGATTCTCCAGACGGTGACGATGGACGGCACCAGCATCACCCTCAAGGTGGCGGGCCAGACGGACACCAGCACCGTGGTGCAGAAGGCGGACAGCATCGTCGTCACCGTCAAGGACTTCAAGGTGGACGCGGAGACCATCACCCTCCTCTCCTCCAAGACGTCCGACTGGAAGAGTCAGGACACGCTGACGGTGGAGAGCACCAAGGACATGACCTTCACCTCGCAGGCGAAGCTCACGCAGAGCGCCATGCAGGACGCAAGCCTCTCCTCCTCGGCGAAAATCAACGTGGAGGCCACCCAGGCGCTGGCGATGAAGGGCATGACGGCGTCGATGCAGGCCACCGGCGGCGAGGCCAAGGTAGACGGCCTCACGCTGAAGCTGTCGGGGACGACGGAGGCCTCCATGAGCGGGCTGAACGTCAAGGTGTCGGGCCAGGCCGCGCTTGACCTGGAAGCGCAGGGCATGGCCAACCTCAAGGCCTCCGGAGTCACCAGCGTGTCCGGCGCGCTGGTGAAGCTGGGTTGAGGGAGCACACCCGATGAGCGGCACCAAGGACAAGCTGCACCAGGACTTCCTCGAGGAGATGGCCTCACTGGAGCGCTTCCGTCAGCGCTTCCACGAGCGCTACCCCGCCGCCCCCCTGGAGCGCGAGGACCCGGACGTGCGCCGCCTCATCGAGGCGATGGCGTTCTTCTCCGTGCAGACTCGGCAGGCGACGCTGCACAACCTGCGCTCCACCTGGCGGCGCCTGTTCGCGGGCTTCTTCGACTTCCTGCTGGAGCCGCTGCCCACGCGCGCCGTCGTCCAGGCGATGCCCGCGGGGAAGATGGGCGAGCCGGTGCTGCTGCCGCGCGGCACGGAGCTGCGGCTGACGCCCACGGAGGGCGAGCCCGGCATCTTCCGGCTCCAGCGTGACTTGCGCGTGCTGCCCGTCACCCTGGAGTCCACGCAGGTGCGCCCCCTGGTGCGCGGCGGCCACCGGCTCATCCTCCACTTCGAGTCGCGCCACGAGCGCGCGGACGCGGTGGAGACGATGAGCCTGCACGTGCGCCACCTGGACGAGTACCTGCCGTCGCTGGCCGTGTTCCACTCGCTGCGCCAGCACCTGCGCGACGTCAGCGTGGTGTACGGCGAGCTGGCGGATGAGCACTCCACGGGCGCGAAGTGCGAGGTGTCGTTCGACCGGGAGCCGCCCGCGCCGGATGACTCGGCGAGCTTCGCGCACCCCCTGCAGCGGCTGCGTTCGTTCTTCCTCTTCCCGGAGACGGAGCTGTTCCTCCACGTCGCGGTGCCGCCCACGCGCGGCGAGTGGCGGCGCTTCAGCCTCTGCTTCGACCTGGCGCAGGAGTGGACCGTGGGCCGCTCCCTGCGGCCGGACTTCCTGGTCCCCTTCGCCGTCCCGGTGGAGAACCTGCGCGCGGAGCCCGCCCAGGTCATCACCACGGACGGCACGCGCTCCGAACACCCCATCCGCAACATGAGCGCGGGGCGCGAGCTGGCGCTGCACTCGGTGACGGGCGTGTACGAGATGACGAAGGCGGGCCTGTCCCCGCTGCGGCCCGCCCACCTGCCCGGAAAGGGCCCCGGCTACGAAGTGGAGGAGGTCCCCACCCAGCACGGCCCTTCCCCCCACCTGGTGCTGCGCATGCCGGAGGCCTTCTCCGCGCCCCGGAAGCTGCTGGTGGAGGCGCTGTGGCACCAGCCGCGCTTCGCCTCGGAGGCCCTGGGTCGGCTCACCGTGGGCGTGCCGGGGCGCCACATCGAGGGTCTGGACTGGCGGCTGGTGGGCCAGCTCCAGCCGGACCGCGAGAGCCCCCTGCGCGATGACCTGACGGCCCTCACCCAGTTGCTGGCCTGGAAGGCGCAGCCCACGCTGGGGCTGGAGGAGCTGCGCGCCGTGCTGGAGCACCTGGGCACCCCCGGCGAGGGCCCCTTCCGCCGCGTCCTTCCGCTCCTGCGGGAGCTGAGCGTGCAGCGCGTGCCGGACAGCGCCCGGCGCGGCTCGGGCCTGCGCCACGTGTACGAGGTGGTGCTGGAGCCCTTCGAGGAAGGTTTCGAACCCCTCGTGGTGTGCTTCCTGACGCGGGTACGGGAATTGCTGGACGTGTGGAACAACGAAGCGACGGTGGAGCTGCGAGCGACCATCGCCGGCGCGGGTCCCCTCGTCCTTCCGGGAGCCTCCTGACATGAAGATGTCTCACTGGAAAGCCATCCTCCTGGCCTATCGACGCGTGGAAGAGCTGCTCGAGCGGGAGCTGGGCTCACCGAGCCTGGACTCCGCCCTGCGCGAGCGGCTCTCCCCGGGCGCCATGGAGGCCATGTCGCGCGGCCTGGTCTTCGAGCTGGAGCAGCTGCGCATCCACCTGGGCGAAGGGCTGCGCTCAGACGACGTGGAGCAGGTGCTCCAGCCCTTCGCGTTCCTCGTGGACGAGAAGGTGCTCGGCCGGCTGGCGAATGACGACGCGCAGCACTGGCCGCTCTTGCAGCTCAAGGCCTTCGGCGTGGACTCCGGCGGCGACCTCTTCTTCGACCTGGCCGACGCGGGGCTGCGCAAGCAGGACACGCCGCCCTTGCTCTTCGAGATGCTGCACTTCTGCCTCACCGCGGGCTTCGTGGGCCGGCACGTGGGCCACCCCGCCCGGCTTCGCGACTACCGCGAGCAGCTGGTGGCCCGCATCCCCCAGCCGCACGCCGTCGCGCCGGAGGTCACCACCGAGGACATGGGCCCCCCGCCCACCCTCTACGACTTCCCCTGGCGCTACTACGCCGTGACGATGTCCATCATCGTCGCGGTCCCCGTGCTGCTCTGGCACCTGTCCAACTGAGAGCCACCCCATGAATCCGCCGCCCCCCGCGTCACGAATGGACGCGAGCGCGTCCCGGAAGGCCATGGCCGAGCTGGTGGAGCGGCTGGAGCAGGTCGTCACTTCGTCCCTGGGAAGCCTCGCGGAGGGCACCCGCCCCCTGCTGGACGTGCTTCGTGAGGGGGCCCGTGCCCTGGAACCCGGCCCTGGCGGCGCCCGGCTCTCCCCGAAGGAGCGGGAGGCATGGGGCGTGCAACTGGAGGCGACATTGGAGCGACTGGAGGACGTCCTCGAAGGACTCCAGCTCGCGGCCCGCGCGAAAGCGGGCGGGAAGAGGGATTGAGTCATGGCGGGCGAGAAGACCCCTATCGCCGCGGCCGCGAGCGCTGCGGCGAACGCGAGTCCTGCGACGGTGGAAGCAGCGAAGCCCTATCTGACCTGGGTGTTGATAGGTCTGGCGGTGCTGCTCGCCGTGGCCCTCGTCGTGGGGCTGGTGTGGTGGTGGCGCAAGCGGCGCCGCGCCGCGCCGCAGGTGGAGCCGCGCAGGAAGCTGGACGCGAACGCGCTGGTGCGCATCCGCAAGCAGTTCCTGAGCGCGCTGCCGTGGCGCTACCGAGTGGCGGTGATGGACTTCCCCACGGTGGTGGTGTTCGGCCCGGCGGGCGCCGGCAAGACGACGCTCATCGACCTGGAGGTGGACTGGCGGCGGCAGGAGCGTCAGTTCATGCCCAGCTTCACCTCGGACCCGCTGCTCCAAATCTTCCTCGGGCCCGACAAAATCGTGCAGGAGGTCTCCGCGTCCCTGCTGGAGGATGACACCCAGGAGGCGCGCCGCGCGCTGCGGCGCCTGTGGGAGGCGAGCTTCCGACGGCAGAAGGGCCGGGTCGCCATCGCGCTGGACGCACGCTGGCTGGCGGAGACTCCGCCGGACGAAGTGCGCCGGGTCATCCAGCTGGTGCGCGGGAAGATCAACCTGCTCTCCGAGGTGTGCAAGGGCGCCGTGGAGACGCGGCTGTGCCTGACGCACATGGATGCGATGGTGGGCTTCCCGGACTTCGCCCAGCTCTTGCGCAGCCATGGCATTCCCCTGCACTGGGACGTGCCGCCGCCGGGTGAGGAGGCGAAGCTGGCCGCGGGCCTCCAGCCGATGGAGCAGTACTTCGCGCTCGGGCTCGTGTCGCTGTCGGTGGAGGCCTTCAGCCGGCTGGAGGAGTTCTACGCGCGCGGTGGCGAGTCCTTCGCGGCGCTCTCGCGCTTCGTCACCGGGCTGTGGGAAGGCGGCACGCTGTCGTATCGCCCGGAGCTGTCGCGGGTGTACCTGTCGTCGCCCATGCCGGAGGCGCGCTCCACGGGCGTGTTCGCCATCGCCCCGGAGAAGCGAAACATCGAGCTGCGCGCGCGCTACCGCGGCAAGCACCTGAGCCGCTGCGCGCTGCTGCTCGCGGTGGGCTGTCTGCCGGTGCTCGGGGCCTACGGGAACTTCTACAAGAAGCTGGAGGAAGCCCAGCGGCACATGGAGGACTTCGAGGCGACGGTGCAGCGGCTGGGGCAGCAGCACCTGACGGCGTCGGGCGAAGTCGTGGTGGACAAGGGTCAGGGCGCGATGCAGTCCATGGACACGCTGCTGGCCGCGGCGCGCTACTTCCCGCTCTTGAGCCACAGCTTCCTCGACGAGCAGGAGGTGCTGAGAGATCAGCTCGCCAACACCGTCCGGCTCTCGTACCTCAAGCCGCTGTTGGAGAGCTGCCAGGAGCAGTGCCAGCGCTGCGGCACGCTCATCCCCGGCTGCGCGCCGGCGGAGCTGGTGGGCAACCGCTCGCGCTGGGCGCCGACGCACTCGGACGAGCGCTGCGAGCGCGAGACGCTGTGCCGCCCGGAGCAGATGCTGCACGTCATGGCGGTGACGCGCGCCTCTCGCGGCGACGACATGGGCCGCTTCATCCTGTCCGGACTGGACGTGCAGTACCGCAAGCGCTGGAACTGGGCCGCGGACTCCCTGGGCTTCATCGGGACGCACGCCGCCGCGAAGGAATCCAACTGGATGCAGGCCACCAAGCTGCGCGAGGAGGTGGTGGGCGACTACATCATCTCCAGCGACCAGGCGTGGCGCGCGGGGATGCAGGCGCAGGGTCAGTTGCCGTGGATGCGCTGGCCCTACGAGTGGTTGACGGAGGAGAGCTACCTGGGCCCGTGGCGAGACCACCTCCAGCGGCTCCAGCTGGTGATGGGCGCCAGCGAGCTGGACCTGGAGCAGTGGCGGGTGCTGACCAGTGAGCGCAAGCGACTCCAGATAACCCTGGCCCAGAGCGTCGCGTACACGTCCGCGCGCAAGATGCTCGCGCTGCTGGACGCGTCGGGCGCGCCGGAGAGCCAGGCGACGCTCAAGGGCGTGGAGAGCACGCTCGACTCGATTGACTGGCACCGCGAGCACGAGCCGATGCTGGCCGCGGTGCTGCGCATGGAGGAGGAGATCGACGCGGGCCTGAAGGCGGCCGCGGAGATGTCCACCGCGGAGCTGCTGACGCGCACCGGGGGCCTCTTCGTGCCCACCAACGGGGATGCGCGCCTGGAGGTGCGAGTGCTGCAGCAGTCCTTCGAGTTCCGCCCGAAGGAGCTGTCCCGCGTGCTGCTGGACAAGCTGCTGCGGCAGATGGAGCAGGGCCAGCGGCCGTTCCAAAGGCAGACGGTGCGCCTGCCGGCGGGCGCGGTGGCGTCCGCGTCGGAGATGGGGATGGGCATGTCCATGGAGGACGCGATGGACATGGGCCGGGTGGACACCCTGCCCTCGCGCCATGGTTCGGAGTGGCTGACCTTCGAGACGGACATCCGGCCGCTGGTGGACGAGTTCACCATCCGCATGACGGACTCGAAGCTGTCGCGGGCGGAGGCCGCGCAGCGCCAGGGCTATGTGCTGAAGAAGGTCTCCAACTTCGGACAGCGCTACCGCCAGGACCTCCTGGTGAAGTACCGCGACTACCGTTTCACCGCGTTGACGACGTCGCTGGCCTCGGAGCTGTCGGCGGTGACGCAGCCGACGTCGGAGCTGGTGTCGATGCTGCGCGAGGTCGCCACGGGGGCGGGCATCGGCCCCATGGAGGGCCCGTACTACGAGCCGCTCCGGCAGGAGCTGTCCGCGTTCCGGCCCATCGTGCAGCTCATGACGCCGGACAAGGACGGCCAGACGGCGCAGCTCGCCGCCTATCTCTTGCTGGTGTCGCAGTTGCACACGGAGGTGTCGGGCTTCAACGCGGCGCCGGTGCTGGGAGAGCGCGTGGTCGTTCCCGCGTCGCTGCGCGCCGCGGGCGAGGAAGTGCCCGCGTCGACGGAGGAAGGCGGCCGGCAGCTCACGGACCTGCTCTCGCCGCTGGGCCGCGTGGGCCTGTCGATGCTGCTGGACGATGAAGGCTCCTACCTGCGCCGCGTGGATGCGTGGCTGGACAAGCAGGGCATCCTCGGGGAGCTGCGCCGGCCGTTCCGCGAGCCCTTCCTGATGACGCGAGAGCTGGGCCGGGCCGAGCTGGAGCGCGTGCTGGAGGAGCAGTGGGAGTGGCGCTTCCGGACGCTGCTCACGCCCCTCTTGCGGCGCTATCCGTTCGCCGTGGAGGCGAGCCAGGAGCTGGACCCCACGGAGCTGGAGGTGCTCAAGCGCAAGGACGGCGCCTTCTGGCAGTTCGTCAACCAGGTGCTGTCGCCGGTGGTGGAGGAGCGCGGCACGGAGTGGATGCTGCGCCGGGCGCTGCGTCAGCAGCTGTCCGTCCCCCCGCGAATGCTGGCGATGCTCGGGCGGCTTTCGAAGCTGGCGAAGCTGCTCTGGAATGACGAGGGCAAGCCCCAGGCGCTGATGCTCCAGGTGCGTCCGCTGCCGCTGCCGCCGTCGGGCGAGAACGGCTTCGTCACCATGTCCTTCCTGAAGTGCGGCGCGGCGGCGGCCTTCGGCTTCAACCAGACGCCCGCGTGGCAGGACTTCGCGCTGGCGTGGTGGGAGCCGCGGTCGGCGTCGGTGGGTGTCGAGCTGCGGGTGCCGGGGCGCGAGGGCAAGCGGTATCGCTCCACCGAGTTGTCGCGCTCGTCGTGGAACTGCTTCCGCATCCTGGATTCCGCCACGTTCGACGCCGAGCACAACGCCATCTGGCCGCTGCCGGGTCCGGATGGCTCGGAGCACTCGGAGATCCGCTTGCGCTTCGGCATGCGCGGTGGGCCGTGGACGCTGTTCCAGGAGGTGACGCGATGAGCGCGACGAAGGGGCCGTGGCTGGTGATGCTGGCGCTCGCGCTGGGCACGGTGGCCTGCGCGCCGACGCACCTGACCATCAACGTGAAGTCGCCGCCCGGGACGAACCAGGGACGGCCGATGCACATGCTGGTGCGCGCGGTGGATTCGCAGCGATACATGACGGAGTTCTACGCCGACGTGGCCGAGCGCGTGGTCCACCCGGATGACTCGGTGGTGCAGACGCTCGTCGTCTATCCCGGCGAGAAGACGCAGACGAAGGTGAAGATTCCGGAGGAGTCGCCGCTGGCCATCTCCTTCCTCTTCACCACGCCGGACGGGGCCTGGCAGGTGCTGCTGGACACGCCCATTCCGGGGCGCGTGGATATCGAGCTGGAAGAGAGCCGCATCCGCACGGACGCTCCGAAGAAGAAGCGCGCCCCCAAGGGCGAGGGGTCCAAGGTCGAACCCCCGAAAGTGGAACCGCCCAAGGTCGAGCCGCCCAAGGTGGAGGGCCCGAAAATCGAGGCCCCCTCCGCCGGGAAGTAGTCCAAAGGCGTCCCGTGCCGTCGTGCGGGGCGCAGCCCCACCGAAGCCCCTCACTTCGAGCAGACCCCATGAGCTACGACGACGTTCAGTTCATCGGCTATCACCACCAGCTTGGCTACAACGCGAAGAACCCGGGCGCCCCTGGGCGTATCTGGAACGGGACGCACAAGCTCTTCCCTGGCCCTCCACACCGTGTCGTGGCCGGCAAGGGGACCCAGGCGTACAAGGGCCACGCGAACGACCGCACCGACCTGACGAACCGGTGCTCCTACGTGAAGAACGCCATCCTGGCGGCGGCCAACAGTCCGCACACGGACATGGACGCCACCACGCTCAAGGTGTTCGTGATGCCGGAGTTCTTCTTCCGGGGCGTCCGCGGCGGCTACCCGCTGGAGCTCATCGCCGACGTGCTCAAGGACTTCCGCAAGTGGTCGTTCAATGCGCGGCCGGATCGGTTCAGGAACTGGCTGTTCGTCCTCGGGACCATCATCGGGTACATGGATGTGATGGACCCCGTGGTGCCCAACAGGAAGACGGGCGTCGAGGTCTTCAACATCGCGCTCATCCAACAAGGGGGCTTCCTGAACCCGGATGGGAAGCACGAGCGGCTCGTCTACAAGGAATACGTCTCCGGCATCGACTACATCAACGAGACGACGACGACCTTCGATGCCGCCTGGGCTCGCATCGGACACGTCGACACGCGAGGAATGAGCCTGCTCGGCTCCGTCAACAAGTACCGCGCCACGGTGCCCACCCTGGGCTCTCACGACGCCTTGTCCCAGGCCCCTACCCGAAGCCAGAACCGCGACGAGTGGTCCACCAACTCCTTGCAGGGTGGCTGCATCTTCCGGCTCGGCGATGCCCACGAGGACATCAACGAGGTCTGCATCGGAGTGGAGGTCTGCCTGGACCACTTGCAGCGGCGCATGAAGAACAGCCCGGAGGGAATCGACACCATCGAGCCGATGATTCAAGTCATCCCCTCCGCCGGGATGGACATCAAGGATCCCGCCGTCCGTGTCGTGAACACGGGGTATGTCTTCAACGTCGACGGCCTGCGCACCCAGGCAAGCGCGCCGCCCGCCATTGAACTGAAGCAGTGGAACGGAGCGGCAACGGTCGCCCTGGAGACCCCGGGCACGTTCAACATCATCCCAGTCCCCAACCCCGTGCGCGTCGGCGGCGCGTTGGTCGCCACCGACTACTTCGCCTCCGCCGGCGAGGTGAAGATCTACGACACCCGGGTGATGCCCCCGCGCGTGCCCGTCGGTAACTTCCTGGCCAACCTGTTCGGGGAGTTGTAACGCCCAGGGTCCTGGAACATCCGACCAGGCTCCGTCGAGAAGTGTCTCTCGAACGACTACGAGCCTGGATTCGTGCGAGTTGTCGCATGTCCGCGACAACCCCTTGTCTCGGAATCACCCGACGGATTGTCAGCGACTCACGCCCGGAGCGGGCCTCCGGGCCCTGGTGTCACGGGAGGTGGCGGCAGCGCCATCCGCGCCTCCAGTGAGTCGAGCGACGCACCGACGGTGCCCGCCACGCCATCCACCTGCGACTTCAAACCCGTGCGCGCCGTGGTGACCTGCTCCTCGGCGGAAGCGCCCGCGGCCTCCATCTGAGCCTGGGCGGCCTGGGCCCCGGCGTCGACCTGTTGCTCCAGCGCGGGGAGCCGCGCCGTCACCTGGGACTTCACCGCCTCCACCTGCGCGGCCATCTGGTCCTGGATGGCCGTGACTTGCGCGACAGCCTGGTCCCTCGCGGTCCCCACCTGCGTGACGGCGGCGGACACCGCGGCGTCCATCTGCGCGCTCGCGGGCTGCACCTGCGAGAGAACGGCCTGCTTCAGCGAGTCGACCTGCTGCACGAGCTGCTGCTGGAGCGTGTCCACCTGTTGGAGCGCCTGGGTCCGCACCGTGTCCACCTGGGTGAGCACCTGCTCCTGGAGCGACTGCATCTGCGTCGCCATCTGCGAGGAGAACGTGCCGAGCTGCGTGGTGATTTGCGTCACCACCTGCTGGATGGACTGCACCGCCGGAGTCACGAGCGGCTTGGGGAGGTTCGCCGCCGGAATCGCATCCAACAGCGTACTCACGCGCGTGAGCAGCGCCTCCAGCGAGCCGACGAGCGTCTGATACAGCGTCTGGAGTTGCTCCAGCACCGCGGGCAGCGGAGTGAAGAGCGACAGCACCTGCTCCTTCACCGTGGCCAATTGCGTGAGGACGGACTCCAGCGTCGCGAGCGCGGTGTTGACCGCCTGTTGCAGCGGCTCGCGGATGGCGGCGACGGCGGCGACCGCGCCTTTCACCAGGGCATCCAGCGCCTCGCTCGCCTGGGTGATGATGCCTTCCACCTGGGCCTGCGCGGGCACGACGGCCTTCTCCACCGTCTCCACCTGCGAGAGCAGGGACTCGACCTGCCCGGACATCGTCGACTCGAGCGTGCCCAGCGACGTCGCCGCGCCCTCGCGGCTCGAACGCAGTGGCGAGCCCACGCTCCCCTCCAGCGCGGCCAACGACGACGCCATCGATACGGAAGCGCCATCCACCTGGGTGCGCAGGGGGGACAACTCCGCGCGCAGCCTGGCCGCGTCCGCGTCGTCCTTTCGCGACGCCAGCTTCGCGTCGAGCGCGTCGATGCGCCCCAGGAGCGCCGCGAGCACGGGCTCCAGCTCGGGGCGAATCGACGTGATGAGGGCATCGATGCCACTTCCCACGGACTCGACGGCCGTGCGCGAGGAGCCCACGCGCGCCGTGCAGCCCGTCCCGCACGACTCCAGGTCGCCTCGAAGCTCCGTCAGCGTCCCCAGCAGTGCCTTCACGGTTCGACCTCCCTTCGGCTCCGGGCCCACGCATGGAGGCCCCACGTCACTCGCGCCCATGGGCCGTGCCCGGGCGACAGGCCCTCGCGCGTCACTTGAGTCGCTCCAGCGCCACGCGTGCCTCGGCCGCGGCCCCATCCAGCGGAGCGGTGCTCCCGTTGAGTCCCGACAGGGCACCGTTGAGCGCGGCCCGCGTCTCGGCCACCTTCGCGTTCACCGCCGCCTGTGCGGCCTCCAGCTTCGCCTGCGTCTCCGCCGTGGCGCCGTCCAGCTTCGCTTGAGAGGCACCGGCCGCCGTCTTGTACGCGGCGGTCGTCTCGCCCATGGCCCCGCTCACGCCCGCCGTGAGGTCCGCGCGCGCCGTCTCGACTTGCGGCGAGACATCGTAGGTGGATTCGGCGGCGGCGGCGCCTGGCTCCTCCTTCGTGCGGAACATCATCACGCCCTCGGCCATGCGCACCGTCTCGGTGTCCGGACCGGAGACCCGGCGCAGGTGCCACACGGGCTTCATGTCCTGGTAGTCGTGGACGATGGACGTCTGACTGGTGTCGTTCTTCCCCAGCAGGATTCCGTCCCCCTGCCCTGCCTGGGGAAGCCGCGCGGCGTCAGCCCAGTCGAGGTGACGATGCAATTCCGCCCGGTCGAAGTGCAGCGCGACCAGCACGCGCGCGTTCTTATACGGCGGGAAGTAGAAGTGTCCGGGGAAGAAGCCCGGCTCGGCCGGCACGCTCACCGCCTTGTTCCACAGCGGCACCGTCACCCGCCACGTGAGCACCGAGGTCTTCTTGTCCTCCGACAGCAGATAGATGCGGTCCTTCTCCCCGCCTCCAGGGCTGAGCACCTTGCCCTCGACGTGGATGGGATAGCGCGGCGTCCGATGCACCGGCAGCGTCACCATGGTGTCCGTCGTGCGCTCCACCAGGAGCGACATCTCCACCGTGAACCCCGCGTCCTGCATCTGAAGCCCCGCGTGAGGCCCTTCGTTGAGCGTCCGAGCCTCCAGCTTCAGCTCCACGGAACGCAGGTCCTCCCCCATCCCCACCGCCGCGCTGCCCCACAGCACGCCCTCCAGCCGAATCCCCGCGCCGGGATTCACCGCGACGGTGGGGTAGTGGCGGAACGTGAGTCGCATCCGTCGTTGGGGGACGCGCAGGCGGGAGACCTCCAGCGTCTGCCGCTGCTCCACCTGGGAGACGATGGGCGTGCGCACCAGATGGTCCTGATGGAGCCCCACGACTCCCACGGTCGCCGGGACATCCAGCGTGGAGGGCTTGAGCGCGGAGACATTGAGGACCCGAGCTGCGTGCCGGGGCACGGCCGGCATCACCACCTCCACCCGCTCCACCTTCTCGCGTGAGAGGGGCGCGGCCGTGCCCACGGGCGCCTTGCGGCCCAGGAGCGCATAGCGGTCCTTCACGCTGTCATAGGTCCACACGCCGCCCCGGCTCGCCGCAAGCCACGCGACGAAGTCATGGAAGCCCACGCCCGGCGCGTCCTCTCCCAGCGCGAGACAGATGAGGGGCCGCTTCTCGTCGAGCACGTCCCAGTCACAGTCCAGCGCGAAGGCCCCCGCCGTGTGCTCCGTCAGCAGGGCCGCCAGGGTGGTGTCCGTGCGCAGCTCGGTGGGACGGTGCTGGCGCCAGAGCACCCGGGCGGCGTCCTCGAACTCCACCGTGTAGCGCCGGAAGCGCACCGGCGCGCCCTCCACCGGGCCGTGCGTCCGAGCTTCCATCCCCCGGGCACGCGCCAGCCCATGGAGGGTGAGCGGCTCCGGCGGCGTCTTCGGAACAGGGTAGCCCCCCTTGATGATGGAGAGCTTCACGTCCAGGAGGTCCTGGGTGGAGAACGCGGTGAAGAGCGCCGCGTCATCCTTCTCCAGTCCGGTCCAGAAGCGCACCGAGGCGGTGAAGCCGTGCGGCAGGAGCTGGACGGAGAAGGCCTCCACCTGTCCGCCGGGAATGACGAAGGTCTGCCCGCCCTGGGTCAGCGTGAGGGACAGCGCGAGTCGTTCCTGGAAGGCCATGCGTCCGCGAGCACTTGCCCGTTCCGTGCCAGCCCGAAGCCGGGCCCCTGGCCCCGAAACCCGCCGCCCTGCGCCTCGCTTGCGGTCCGCGAGGACGCAACCGCGTTCCACCGGCACGCATGACGAGGCCTCGCCTGGGGTGCTTGCGACGCAGCGGCCTTGGTACGTGCCTTGCTCTCGGCCTCAACCCGGCATGTGTCCGCGGGCTGTCTCCCGCATGAACCCCTTGTCTGTCACGTGCCATGGGATGCGGATGAGCGGTTGGCGCGCCAGGTGGCAGCGAAGATGGACTCTGGCGGCCTTGCTGCTGGCGCAGGTGGCTCGCGCCCAGGAGCCAGCGTCCCTTCCAGCATTCGCCCTGGAGCGCCTGGAGGTGAATCCAGGCCCTGGCCCCCTGGCGACGGGCGGCGGAACCGTGCTGCGCGACGGCGAGCTGCGGGTGATGGTGCTCGGTCACTATCAACACGAGCCGCTGACCTTGAACGCCAAGGGGGAGAACATGCCCCTGTTGCGCAGTCGCTCGACGGCGGTGTTCGTCATGGGCTGGGGCCTGAGCTCCCGGCTCCAGTTGGACGTCCGGCTGCCCGTGCTGACCCAGCGAGAGGGAGATGACCTGACGTCGCAAGGGGTCATCGCCCCCACGCGCCATGGCGTCGGCGCGCCGCGCGTGGGGGCCCGCGTGGGGCTCTTGCGCACGGAGGAGGACGACTCCGTGGACCTGGCCGCGGAGGTGGGGGTCTTCCTCCCCATGGGAACGCAGGGAGCGCTGGCGCGCGAAGCGGAGACGAGCCTCCTCGCGAAGGTGATGGTGGGAGGAAGGCTGGGCACCCGCTTCGCTCCGTCCTTCGAGCTGGGCATGCTGGTGCGCCCCACCGCGGTCATCCAGGTCCCCACGCTGGAGTCACGTGAGCTGGGAAGTGAGCTCCGGATTGGCGCGGGGTTGATGACGGTGGGCTCGCCGTTGCGGGCGGAGCTGGCGCTCAACGCGGGCCTCTCCTGGAAGCAGGCACGCGGCGCGGTGGAGCTGTTGGGAGGCGGGCGCTATGCACCTCGGGACGGCGTGGAGCTGTTCGCGCTCGGCGGCCTGGGCTTCGGCGCGGAGCCGGGCATCCCTCTCTTCCGGCTGCTCGCGGGCGTCTCCTTCTCGTACATGCTGGGGGAGGACTCGCGACCGGACTCGGACACGAGCATCGTCCACGAGTCCGTGCCCCTGCCCATCCCGACGAGGCGCGCGAGCGAGTTCCAGAGCAGCCAGGGTTCAATGATTCCGAATCCCGGGGAGATGTCGCCCATCGCGAACGTGTCGAGGGACCGCTTCGTGCTCGAGGGCAAGGTGTACTTCCGCAGTGGCAGCACGGAGCTGCCCGCCGAGTCCGCGGACCTGGACCGCGCCGTGGAGATGCTGCTCACGAATCCCGCGGTGAAGATGATGACGGTCGACGGGCATACGGATGACTCGACCGCGGAGACGTTCAATCCACGCCTGGGCCGAAGCCGCGCCGAGGCCGTGTGGCGCTACCTCGTGGAACACGGGGTGTCCCCCAACAAGCTGCGGCTCCGGAGCTACGGCCCGGAGCATCCCGCTCAAAGCAACAGCACCCCCGAGGGCCGGGAGCGAAACCGCCGGGTTGAGCTCCTCCTCATGCTGCCGACCACTCAGGAAGCCTCGCCATGAAATCATCGGGATGGATGCACCTTTTGACCTGCGCCCTGGCGCTGGTCGCGCTTCCCGCGTTCGCGGAGGCGGATGTCTTCGGGCTCGGCGCGGGGCGTGATGAGACGCTGACCGTCCAGGCGCATGAGAGCCGGGTCATCAACAGCTATGCCGCGGTGACGTCGCCCTTGAGCAAGGGGGACCACGAGCTTCAGGTCGACGCCCCCGAGGGCTTCGTCGCCGGTGACCTGGTGATGGTGTTGCAGACGCTGGGCGTCGGCCCCGTGCGGTCCTCGTCCGTGGCCACGTTCACCTTTGGCCCCCGGGAGCAGAGCCCGGGGGGAGTCTGGGAGCTGGCGCGAGTGGCGCGGGTGCGGGGAGCCGTGCTGACGCTGACCCGTCCCGTGCTGAATGACTTCGTGCCCCTGTCCACGCAGGTCATCCGCGTGCCTGAGTACACGAGCGTCACCATCCATCCGACCGGGGAGCTGAAGGCCCGGAGCTGGAATGGCACCTCTGGTGGCGTGGTGGCCTTCCTGGCCTCCGGCACGCTGCACAACGGCGGCATAATCACCGCGAGCGGCGCGCTGTTGCGTCAGCAGCCCCTGGGTGATGGCGGCGTCGTCTTCTTCCGGGCGCGCAAGCTCACGGGCGCGGGCCGCATCGAAGCCAATGGCCAGGCGTTGCCGTGGGACCTGGGCACCGAGGGCGGTGGCGAGGGAGGAAGCATCTCCGCGCGGCTGGTGGAGAGCGCCGAGTGCGAAGCGCTGATGGCCCAGGGTGGGCCCGGGGTTCCCGCGGAGTCCTTCGGCGCCCAGGAGGGATTTGGCCCTGGAGCGGGCGGCAAAGTGCTGCTCCAGGCAGGCAGCCTGACAGGCTGTCCCGTCCGCGTGACGGGCGGAGAGAGCGTCTCCGGCGATGTGGGGACGAGCGTGGGTGAACCGGGTGATGTCACGCTGGTGGAGCACGCGCTCATCATTCCGAGGACGCCGGTCATCACCACCCCCGGCGACGGCCAGGCGCTGACCGCTCCGACGCCGGTCGTCACGGGCACGGGAGATCCCGGCGCCACCGTCTTCCTGCGCATGGGCAACATCGAGCGCCCCGCCACGCCGGAGTGGGAGTTTCCCGCCACGCCGGTGGGCGACGCTGGAGACTTCTCGGTCCGTGTGCCAACGGACCTCGATGACGGCGTCTACTCGCTCACCGCGCACGCCGAGTTCGAAGGGCTGAGCAGCCTGTCGAGCGACCCCGTCTATTTCACCGTGGAAGCCTTCGCGCCCCCGCTCGCGCCCGTGATTCTGACGCCGACCGAAGGGGAATTGGTGGGCACCGGCGGCACCGACTTCTCGGGCACCGCCGAACCCGATAGCCGGGTGGACCTCCTGCTGGATGGCGTCCCCTACGCCACCATCGATGCGAGCCCCGCCGGCGAGTGGTCCTTCCTGCCGAGCACCCCGCTCACCGAGGGGGCGCGCACGCTGACCGCGACCGCTACCGACGCCGACGACAACACGAGCCCCGTCGCCGAGCGCCACTTCACCGTGGACACGACGCCGCCCCTCGCACCGGTGATTGAGACGCCGATCGACGCCGCACGGGTGGGCAGCGCCGGGACAGGCTTCTCTGGCACCGCGGAGAACTCGAGCACGGTGACGGTCCTCGTGGACGGCCTCCTCATCGGCACCGCGACGGCGCACACCACCACTGGCGCATGGTCGCTGCCCAACAACACCTCGCTCGCCGAAGGCTCCCGCACGATGACCGTCACGGCCAAAGACGCCACTGGCAATACGAGCCCCGCAGCGCAGCGCACCTTCTCCGTGGACAAGACGCCCCCCGTCGCACCGGTGATTCAGACGCCGATCAACGCCGCACGGGTGGGCAGCGCCGGAACAGACTTCTCGGGCACCGCCGAGAACTCGAGCACCGTGACAGTCCTCGTGGACGGCCTCCTCATCGGCACCGCGACGGCGCACACCACCACTGGCGCATGGTCGCTGCCCAACAACACCTCGCTCGCCGAGGGCTCCCGCACGATGACCGTCACGGCCAAAGACGCCGCTGGCAATACGAGCCCCACCGCGCAGCGCACCTTCACCGTGGACAAGACGCCGCCCGCCGTCCCCGTGATTCAGACGCCCGCTTCGGGCGCCGTGGTGGGCGCCACTGGAACGAACTTCTCGGGCACCGCCGAGAACTCGAGCACCGTCACGGTCCATCTGGATGGCAATTTCGTCGGCACCGCCACGGCGCACGCCACCACCGGTGCCTGGACGGTGCCCGCGAGCAGCTCCCAGGGAGCAGGGCCGCACACCGTGACGGCCACCGCCACCGACGCCGCCGGCAACATCAGCTCCACCGCGGAGAACGCCTTCACCGTGGACGCGGCGGCGCCTGACGCCCCCGTGATTCAGACACCCGCTTCGGGCGCCGCCGTGGGCACCGCTGGCACGGGCTTCTCCGGCACCGCCGAGAACTCGAGCACCGTGACGGTCCTCGTGGACGGCCTTCTCATCGGCACCGCGACGGCGCACACCACCACTGGCGCATGGTCGCTGCCCAACAACACCTCACTCGCCGAGGGCTCCCGCACGATGACCGTCACGGCCGAAGACGCCGCTGGCAACACGAGCCCCGCCGCGCAGCGCACCTTCACCGTGGACAAGACGCCCCCCGCCGTCCCCGTGATTCAGACGCCCGCCGCGAGCACCGTGGTGGGTGCCACTGGAACGGACTTCTCCGGCACCGCCGAGGCAAACAGCATCGTGACGGTCCTCGTGGACGGCCTCCTCATCGGCACCGCCACGGCGCACGCCACCACCGGTGTCTGGTCCCTGCCGACCAACACCTCGCTCGCCGAGGGCTCCCGCACGATGACTGTCACGGCCGAAGACGCCGCTGGCAATACGAGCCCCGCAGCGCAGCGCACTTTCACCGTGGACAAGACGCCCCCCGCCGTCCCCGTGATTCAGACGCCCGCTTCGGGCGCCGTGGTGGGCGCCGCTGGAACGGACTTCTCCGGCACCGCCGAGGCAAACAGCATCGTGACGGTCCACGTGGACGGAGCCTTCGTCGGCACCACCACGGCGCACGCCACCACGGGTGCCTGGACGGTCCCCGCGAGCAGCTCCCTGGATGAAGGGCCGCACACCGTGACGGCCACCGCCACCGACGGCGTCGGCAACATCAGCCCCACCGCGGAGAACGCCTTCGCCGTGGACGCGGCGGGGCCCGTTGTCCCCCTGATTCAGACACCCGTCGCGGGCACCGTGGTGGGCAGCGCCGGCACGACCTTCTCCGGAACCGCCGAGAACTCGAGCACCGTGACAGTCCTCGTGGACGGCCTTCTCATTGGCACCACCACGGCGCACGCAACCACCGGCGCCTGGTCCCTGCCCAACAACACCTCGCTCGCCGAAGGCTCGCACACGATGACCGTCACGGCCAAAGACGCCGCTGGCAACACGAGCCCCACCGCGCAGCGCACCTTCACCGTGGACAAGACGCCGCCCGCCGTCCCCGTGATTCAGACGCCCGCCTCGGGCGCCGTGGTGGGCACCGCTGGAACGGGCTTCTCCGGCACCGCCGAGGCCAACAGCATCGTGACGGTCCGCGTGGGTACCACCGTCGTCGGCACCCCGCAGGCCACTGGCACGGGCGCCTGGTCGGTGCCCACGCAGACGGGCTTCACGCACGGCTCCTACACCGTGACGGTCACCGCCACCGATGCTGGCAACAACGTGGGCCCCGCCGCGACCCGCACCTTCACCGTGGACACCGCGGCGCCCTCCGCGCCTGTCATCCTGACGCCGAATCCCGACACAGTGGTGGGCCCCGCGGGCACGGGCTTCTCAGGCACCGCCGAGGCGAACAGCACCGTGAGCGTCAGCGTCGACGGAGTGCCCATCGGCAACGCCCAGGCGAGCGGCCCCGGCGGGGCATGGTCCCTTCCTGTCAGCACGGGCTTCGCCAACGGCACCCGCACGGTGTCCGCCACCGCCACGGACGCGGCGAACAACACCAGTCTCCCCACGGCCATCAGCTTCGTCGTGGACGTGACGCCGCCCGCCGCGCCCGTGATTCAGACCCCCAACCCCCTCACCGTGGTGGGCACGGCGGGAACGGGCTTCTCCGGCACCGCGGAGAACGTGAGCACCGTCACGGTCCGCGTGGATGGCGCGCCCGTCGGCACCACCCAGGCCGGCCCCAGTGGGAACTGGCTGCTCGCGCCCCAGGCTGGCTTCACCCATGGAACGCACACCGTGACGGCCATCGCCACCGACGCGCTCGGCAACACGAGCAGCACCGCGGAGAGCACCTTCACCGTGGACATCGCCGCTCCCGCCGCGCCCGTGATTCAGACGCCGGCGGAGGGCGCGGTCATCGGCCCGGCCGGCACTTCGTTCTCCGGCACCGCGGAGAACCTGAGCATGGTGAATGTCTACGTGGATGGCCAGTCCGTCGGCGGAATCCAGGCCTCCGGCACCGGCACCTGGTCCCTGCCCGTCCGGACGGGATTCACGAACGGCGCCCACACCGTGACGGCCACCGCCACCGATGCCGCGAACAACCTCAGCGCCACCGCCAGCCATGGCATCGTCGTCGACATCATCGCCCCCTCCGCGCCTGTCATCCAGGTTCCCACCGAAGGCGCGGTGGTGGGCCCCGTTGGCACGGGGATCTCCGGCACCGCCGAGGCGAACAGCACGGTCAAGGTCAGCGTCGATGGCGCCGCGCATGGCACCGTCCAGGCCAACGGCCTGGGGGCCTGGTCCCTGCCCGTCAGCACGACCTTCACGCACGGCCCTCACACGGTAACGGCCACCACCACCGACGTGCAGGGCAACACGAGCGTCGTCGCGGAGCGCCACTTCTCCGTGGACATCGAGGCGCCCACCGCGCCGGTGATCCAGACGCCGAACTCCACCACGGTGGTGGGCCCCGCGGGAACGGGCTTCTCCGGTACCGCCGAGGCGGACAGCACGGTGAAGGTCAGCGTGGATGGCGCGCCCGTCGGCACCGCCCAGGCCAATACCTCCGGCGCATGGTCCCTGCCCACGCAGGGCGGCTTCACGGACGGGGCACATACGGTGACCGCCACCGCCACCGACGCGTCGAACAACACGAGCGCCACCGCGACGTCCACCTTCACCGTGGACATCACCGCCCCCGCGGCTCCCGTGATTCAGACCCCCAATCCCGACACCGTGGTGGGCGCCGCGGGCACGGCCTTCTCGGGCACGGCCGAGCGACTGAGCACCGTCCGGGTCAGCGTCGACGGCGGCCTCATCGCGTCCCCGCAGACCACCGCCGAGGGCACCTGGTCGATAGCGATTCGCACGGGCTTCGGCGCAGGCTCGCATACGGTGACGGCCATCGCCACCGACGCCTTGAACAACACGAGCACCACCGCGACGTCCACCTTTACCGTGGACCTGACGCCCCCCGCCGCGCCCGTCATCCTGACGCCGACCGTGGACATCGTGGTGGGCGAGGACGGAACGGGCTTCTCCGGCACCGCCGAGCCCCGCAGCAGCGTGAGAGTCCTCGTGGATGGGGACCTCGTCGGCACCGCCGTGGTGAATGGCGGCGGGAACTGGTCACTGCCCACCCTGGTGGAATATCCGCATGGCACCCACCTGGTGACAGCCACCGCCACGGATCCCGCGAACAACACCAGTGCGCCCGCGGAGGTCCGCTTCACCGTGGACGTGACGGACCCCAGCGCCCCCACCATCCTGAAACCCACGACGGGCACCCTGGTCAACGCGAACGGAACGGCCTTCGAGGGCACCGCCGAGCCACTGAGTACCGTGAAGCTCCTCATCAACGAGGCCGTGTTCGTCACGGCGGTGACGAACATCAACGGACAGTGGGCCGTGCCTGTGAGCACCACGCTGGGTGATGGCCCCCACACCGTGACGGCCACCGCCACCGACGTCGCGAAGAACGAGAGCGCCCCCTCCGTGGCCATCCAGATCACCGTGGATGCCTCCCGCCCGGCGATTCCCATCCTCACCAGCCCGGCCGCCGATGCCGTGGTGGGCAAGGCGCGCCCCGACTTCATCGGAACCACCGAGGCGGGCGCCAAGGTGAGCATCTTCATCGACGGCGCATTGGCGGGCGCCGTGACGGCGTCGAGCACCGGTGCCTGGACGTTCGCCCCCGTGGCGGGGCTGAGCCAGGCGAGACACGACGTTCAGGTCCAGGCCACCGACCTCGCCGGGAACACGGGAGACCCGTCCTCCTCGAGGTCCTTCCGCGTGGATACGACGCCTCCCACCACGGTGGTCTCCGTGCCCGCCCAGAACGCGACACTCACCACTCCCACCCCTCGAATCGAAGGGACGGCGGAGGCGGACAGCACCATCTTCATCACCCTGGATGGCACCACCCTCCCGGGTGTCACCGTGGATGGCGCGGGGAACTGGTTCTATGTGCCTCCCCAGGGCCTCGCCAACGGGCGGCACGACATGCTGGTGCAGGCGATGGACCTCGCCGGCAACGAGGGGCCTCGCATCACACGCGCCTTCACGCTCGACCTGGAGCCCCCGGGCAAGCCCGAGCTGCGGACCCCCGCGAATGCCGCACTCGTGAACTCGCCGACGCCGCTCATCGTCGGCACGGCCCCGCAGCAATGCGTCCTCACGGTGCGCCTGGATGGCCTGCCCCAGGACCAGCATCCGGTCATCGCCAGCACGGGCGAGTGGAAGTTCACGCCCTCGGCGGCCCTGTCGGATGGGCTCCATCTGGTCAATGCGTACTGCACGGACGCCTTCAAGCGGACCGGCCCCGATTCCACGACCCACGCCTTCACCGTGGACACCTCAAAGCCCGCCCCCCCCGTCGTCCTGACCCCGGCGGTCGACGCCATCGTCAGGCCGGACAACTACACCATCACCGGCACTTCGGAGCCGGGGACGACGCTCACCGCCACCCTCAACGGACTGACGGTGGGGACGACACTGGCCAACGAGCGCGGCGAGTGGACGGTGGCGGTGACGCTGGCCATCGTCACCGGACTGCAGGACCTGCGGGTCTTCGCCACGGATATGGCGGGCAACATTGGCGACAAGTCCACGCCTCGCACCTTCACGGTGGACAGCCTGCCGCCGACGACCACGCTGAGCGGGGGCCCCACGGGCACCAGCACGCTCTCGGAGGTCACCTTCACCCTGAACACCTCCGAGCCCGTCTCCGGCTTCAAGTGCACGCTGGACGGCGTGGAGCTGTCGCCCTGTGAGAATCCCCTCACCGTCCGCTCGCTGTCGGAGGGCATCCACTCGCTGGATGTATTGGCGACGGACATCGCGGGGAACGTGCAGATAACTCCCGCCCATCACCAGTGGAACGTCATCCGTCCCAGCCTGGTGGAGGGAGGCGGCGTGGGCTGCTCCAGCACCGCGGGCGCCCTCCCGCTCGGCCTCGTCTGGCTGGCGTGGGTGGGCCTGCTCGGGCTGCGCCGGCGGCGGTGAGCGGGTCGGCGTCCGGAGGTTCTCGCGCCTCCTCCGGACAGCCCTTTCAGGAGGCTCGGGCAGCGCCCTGCAGCGCGCGCTGGGCGGCCACCCAGCCCCGGGCTTCCTCTTCCGTTTCCACCATGCCGAACGGAGCGCCCTGCGTCCGCCCGAGCAGGGCCGAGGCCCGCCCCATCATGTTGGCCATGGTCCGCAAGGCGAAGCTCGCGCCGAAGAGGACGGTGGCCACGAAGGGCATCGCCTCCGGGTTCTCGCTCAGCGTCTTGCGCGCGTCCGCGGAGATGCTCGTCCCGCGACGCACATCGGAGATCAGATAGAGCCGGGGATGCGTCGCACTCAGCTCCAGCGCCACCTGGTTCAGCTCGTGGAGGAGCTTGAGGTCGAACACCCCGACGTTGACCAGTCGGATGATGTCGGGCGACTCGAGCCACACCTTGTTGTCACCGAACGTCCACATGCGGACCATGCCGTGTCTCCTCTCGGAAATCGAAGGGGTCAGCGCCGGGAGGTGGAGGTGTTGCCGCCACGCCCGGCCAGGTGCTGGAAGCAATCGCGCAGGCCTTCCTTCAGGCTGCCGAGCGTCTTCACTTCCCGCAGGTCCACGCCAATCTGGACCAGCGTCTGGGCAATCAGCGGGCTGATGCCCGTCACCACGCAGTAGGCGCCCAGCAGGCGCGCCGCGTTCACCATCTTGATGAAGTGGTTGGCCGTCATCGTGTCCACCACCTCCACGCCGGTGATGTCGATGATGACGCAGCGGGCCTTTCCCTGGACCACCCGCTGCAGGAGCCGCTCCGTCATCTCCACGGAGCGCTGCGTGTCCACCACGCCGACGATGGGCAGCGTGAGGATGTCCTCCCACAGCTCGATGATGGGCGTGGACAGGTCGCGGATGGCGTCGCGCTGCCGGTCGATGGTGGAGAGCTTCTCCTCCAGTTCGCGGTGACTCGCCGCCAGGCGCGTCAGGGCCTCCTCGTGCTCGCGGCGGGTGGTGGCCAGCTCGCGCACGAAGACGTTGAGCGTCTCCTCCAACGCGGCGAGCTCGTCCTGCTCACGGATGGAGATGGTGGTGCGCTCGGGCGAGAACTCCCCCACGGAGATGAGGGACAGGACGTCGATGATGCGCCCCACGCGCTCGGGGTCGACGGTCAGGGGTGTGGGCAGGGCGGTGCTCATGGGGTCTCCCTCAGACGACGTTCCTGGCCACGGGAGGAGCGATGATGCCGAGCATCTCGTCCGCGAGGCGCTGGGCCTCCTCGCGCTCCGATTCGGCCGTGCGGGCGCCCACCGCTCGGACGCCGAGTAGCGACAAGCCTTCCTCCAGCCCCAGCGCCGTCTCCACGCCGTCGAGTTGGATGCCCATGCTCTGGAGGGTGAGCGCCACGTCGGCGCCCATGCCGCACAGCACGGTGCGCGTGCCCATCAGCCGGGCCGAGGCGGCCAGCCGCGCCAGCACCGCGCACAGGTGGCTGTCCACGAGCCACAGGCCGGAGATGTCCACCACCATCCCCTTCGCGCTGGTGCGCTGGATGTCGCGCAGCACGTCCGAGCAGAGCTGCGCCGCCTGCGCGTCGGTGATGTCGCCCTGGAGGGGGACGATGAGCTGTCCCCACAGGGGGATGATGGGGATGCGCGACAGGTCGCGCGAAGGGAGGGGACTGTCCGGGTGGCTCACGACGGCTCCACATCCGCCACCAGCACGGTGGCGTCATCGGTGACACGGCCGAAGCGCTCCATCAGGAACGCGCAGGCCGCATCGGGGGACTGCGTACGGACCAGCTCCAGGTCCAGGCGAAAGCTCAAGCCGTCGGTGAAGACCGCCAGACGGTCTCCGGGCGACAGCACGGTGGAGACGGTGCGCAGCGTGCGGAAGGACTGGCCGAGGATGCCCGGCGTGGGCAGCACGGGCACGCGCGTGCCCACGGTGCGCAGCTCCACGTTGCCCACGCCGCCACAGTGCAGCGTGTGCCCGTCGAACACGGCGAGCATGATGGCCGCGCCCCGGCCATGGCGCAGCGCCGCGTGCAGCGCCTCCATCAGCGGCTCCACGGACGGGCCCAGCGGCGCCTGGCCCAGGCAGCGCACGGCCTCCGCCGTCGCCTGTGCCGCAGCGGGCCCGTGGCCCAGCGAGTCCACCACCGCCAGCAGCGTGTGCGGCCCGTCGACGCGCACCACCACGCCGTCGCCGTTCTCCACCTCGCCCACCTTCGGACGGGTCCGGTGGGCGATGGACAACCTCACAGCCACACCTCGAACTCCACCTGCGTTCCCGTGGCGCCCGTCTTCACCTCGAACCGGTCCGCCAGACGCTTGACGCCCAGGATGCCCAGGCCCATGCCCGTCTTGCTCCGGTAGGTGCCCGACAGCACGCGCTCCAGCTCCGGGATGCCCCGCCCCTGGTCCTCCGCGCGCACGCGCAACAGCTTGCGCGGCGTCTGCACGGGGATGAGCTGGATGGTGCCGCCGCCCGCGTAGGAGATCTGGTTGCGCGCCAGCTCGCTCACCGCCGTCGCGACCTTCTGGCACTCATAGCCGCGTCCCCCCATCGACTCGCACAGCGCGCGCGCCGCGAGCCGCGCATGGCTTGCGTCCGCCTCCGTCCGCACCAGGTACGTGGTGGGCCGCGCGTCCATCGTCGTCGTCGCGGGGACCGGCGTCGGCTCGCGCGCGGCGCTCAACCCCGAGGGGACGGTGGCCGTCGCCGTCAGGGCCCGCAACCGCGCGGCCAGGTCCGGACGTCGGGCCGGGTCCACGAAGTGGCGCGTGGCGGGCTCCAGCGCCTCGATGACCCGCGGCAGCTCCGCCGCGCCCAGCGTGTCCGCCGACAATCGCAGCGGCTCCAGCGTTCCTCGAAGCACCAGCCGCGCGGCGGTCTCCGTCATGAAGTGCTGCAAGACGCCCAGCAGCTGTGTACTCGTTACGCCCCGACTCACCACGGTCTCCTTGCTTCCAGACTCATGCGCTTGCGCGCGAACACTTCCAGGCCACCGCCCTCGCGGTTGGACACGCGGACCTCGTCGGTCAGCCGTCGCACGGCGGCGCCGCCTTCACCCAGGCTCTCTCCTGGCAAAGGCCCTGGGCGTCCCTCGCGGCCGACGAAGAGCCGCTCCGGCTCCGCCATGCCCGGGCCCCGGTCCAGCGAGCGGATGCAGAGCCAGCCGTCCTCACACCACACCTCCACCGTCCCGCCCGCCCGCGTGTGACGCACCAGGTTGGTGGCCAGCTCGCTCACCACCACCGCGACCTCCGCGCTGGAGGCCGCCGACAATCCCGCGTCCCGGGCGAAGCGCCGGCCCATCGAGGCCGCCACCACCGCATCCACGGGATGGCGAACGACGACGGACAGCCGAGACTCAAGCGAAGCAGAGGAAGGCAGTGGCAGCGGCAAAACTCATTCCCGGAGTAAAACCCTTGGAATTACGCCAGTATGAGGCAACAAATCTGCGGGGCCTGTAAAGCGGTTCACATTCCACCCATGGAATCCGCTTCGGTTTCCCGGAAGAGGCGTCTAGATTCCTGGGTTTTTTCGTTTTACTCCCGTGCTTCACCCGCTTGCGCCGGGATGCTCCGGGAATCCGTCACTTCAGCTCCAGCGTCTCCGAAAGCCACGGGGCGGGAACGACCCACGCGAAGTGCGTGGGCATTCGACCAGGAGAGCGCCTTCCGGGCTCAGCCGCCGTTGAGCAGTTGCACCTGAAGGTCCAACCCCACCGCGAGGGTGGTTCCGCGAGGCAGCTCCACCCAACTCCCCGGGCGCTTCAGGTGGCTGGCCAGGACGACGGTGCGGCGACGCCGGTGGGCGCCCACCGCGGGCTGCGACTCTGAAGAGCTGGCCGTCACTCCGCAGGGCACGCACTCCGCGCCGCCTTCGAGTCGCGAATAGAACAGCGGCTCCTCGCCGAAGCGGCAGGCCACGAGGAGGTATCCATTGGTGGCCACCAGGTTGAGCGTGGACGCGCGAGGGATGCCCGCGTCCACGGAGCGCTTGATGACCTCGCGCGCGGTGTCCGCCAGCATGCGACCGGCGACGTGCGCCTCCAGCCGGGGGTCGTCGGTGCGCCCCACGTCACGCAGGTGACGCAGGAAGAGGGCGAAGAGCACCTCGCTGTCCGTTCCGCCGTGCACCTGACGCTGCAGGTGCTCTGGCAGCGAATCCAACAGGGCCGCGCGCAGTTCGTCGAAGCCACTGACACTGCCCTGGTGGGCGAACAGCCAGCGGCGCGAGCGGAACGGCTGGGTGTTCTCCTCCAGCGACTGGCCCACCGGAATGCGGCTGGCGTGGAACAGCAGGGCTTCCGACTCACCCGGTGGGGCGAGCCCCACGAGCGAGGGCTCCCCTTCCGCGCTGGAGAAACGGCGCAGGAGGACCTCGTCCTGGGCGTACGCTCCCACCCCCACCGCGTTTGCGCGAGGCTCCGTCTGGACGAGCACCTGCTCGGCGAGCCGGTGGAGCTCGCACCTGAGCAGGTTCGGGTCTGACGTGAGGGCTGCGAGGACGACGGACATGAGGGAGAACTCCTTTGCTCCATAGATAATGACGTCCCCTCCCCCCCTCAAGCCAGCGGGCACGCCCCCTTGCCACTTCGCTAAGTGCTTGAAATGGCTGGGCTTTACATTGATCGAACATTGACACCTCTTCCGGAGGCTCCTAACCTCCGGGCGCTTCACCGACGGCCTCGGGCTAGACCCTTCACCGGAGATGGAATGTCGGACGACATCGCAATCGGCATCGACCTTGGCACGTCGTACTCGTGCGTGTCGGTGGTCCAGGATGGCCAGCCCATCGTCATCCCCAACGAGTGGGGAGAGACGACGCATGCCTCCTGCGTGTCCTTCCTCGAGGATGGCTCGGTGCTGGTGGGCAACGCGGCCAAGAAGAACATCATCACCAGCCCCGAGACGACGGTGTACTCGGCCAAGCGGCTCATCGGTCGCTACTACTTCTCCGACGAGGTGAAGAAGGCGCAGGCGGTGATGCCGTACCGCATCGTCGAGGGCGAGAACAACTCGGTGCGCATCGGGGTGAGGGAGCGTGCGTACTCGCTGCCTGAAATCTCCGCGCTGGTGCTCAAGGAGATGAAGGCCGTCGCGGAGACGTACCTGGGACGTGAGGTGACCAAGGCGGTCGTCACCGTTCCGGCGTACTTCAACGACAACCAGCGCCAGGCCACCAAGGACGCGGGCCGCATCGCCGGGCTGGAGGTGCTGCGCATCCTCAACGAGCCCACGGCGGCGGCGCTCGCGTACGGCTTTGGCCGGGACGTCAACCAGCGCGTCGTCGTCTACGACCTGGGCGGCGGCACGTTCGACGTGTCCATCCTGGAGATCGGCAAGGACGTCTTCGAGGTGCTCGCGACGGCGGGCGACACGTACCTGGGCGGCGACGACTTCGACGACCGCATCATGACGTGGCTGGCGGACGACTTCCTGGGCAAGACGCGGTTGGATTTGCGGCAGAACAAGTTCTGTCTGCAGATGCTGAAGGAGGCCGCGGAGAAGGCGAAGATCGACGTGGGGCAGACGGGCTCCGCGGACATCCTCTGCGCGGGCATCTGCCAGGACGCGCAGGGCAACGTGATGGACCTGCGCCACACGTTGAACCAGGACCAGTTCAACCGGATGGTGATGGACCTGGTGCAGCGCACGTTCAAGGTCTGCGACGAGGCGCTGCAGAGCGCGCGGCTGACGGCGGCGGACATCGACGCGGTCATCCTCGTCGGCGGGCCCACGCGGCTGCCCATCATCCGCAACTCCGTGAAGCACTACTTCCAGAAGGCTCCGCTGGAGGGCATCAACCCAGACCAGGTCGTGGCCATGGGCGCGGCGCTCCAGTCGCATGCGCTGCTGGACAGCAAGACGGAGACGTTCCTGGTGGACGTCACGCCGCTGACGCTGCGCATCGGCACGGTGGGTGGGTACACCGAGAAGATCATCGACAAGAACACGCCGGTGCCCATTGACCGCTCGAAGGCGTTCACCACCAGCCGTGACGGGCAGGAGAAGGTGAAGATTCGCGTGTATCAGGGCGAGTCCAACCGGGCCGACGAGTGCGAGATGCTCGGTGAGTTCGAGTTCGCGGGCTTCCGCATCGGCTATCGCGGCGAGGTGAAGATCGAAGTCACGTTCGAGATCAACACGGACGGACTGGTGAACGTGTCCGCGTGTGACACGGAGACGGGACAGAAGACGTCGACGACCATCACCTTGTCGTCTGGCATGTCGGAGGACGACATCCAGAAGTCCATCCAGGCGAACCGGAGCACCCGCCTCGCCGGACACAACAACAACGACCTGCCCGCCGTGGCCCAGTAGACGAGCGCGATGTCCGAGCCTTCCGATCCCAGCTCCGGCAGGCCGCCGGGAAGCCCGCCCGGGACACCGGCGGCTCCCGCGCGCCCCGCCATTCCGCGGATGACGGCGGCCACCCCGGGCCCCGTGCCGCCCACTCCGGCGCCGGTGGCCAGGCCTCCCGCCGCCGCCCCGCCGCGTCCTCCCGGAACGGAAGCCGCGCCCGCTGGAGTGCCGACAGCAAGACCTCCGGGCGTCGCGGCGCCGGCCGTGCCTCCATCGCAGCGGCCCACGGTGTCCGTGCCCGCCATCACCGCGCCCACGCCGCAGCGCACGAGCGCCACGGGGCTGCCCTCGGTGGGAAGCCCCACCTCCACGCCCACGGGCGCGAGGCCCACGGTGGCCGCCATGCCCGCCGTCGGTGCGCCCGCGACTCCGGCGACGGGTGCGAGGCCCACTGTCTCCGCAGGGATTCCCGCCGTCGGTGCGCCCGCGACTCCGGCGACAGGTGCGAGGCCCACTGTCTCCACGGTGCCCGCTGTCGGTGCACCCGCGACTCCGGCGACAGGTGCGAGGCCCTCGGTAGCGGGCGCCATTCCCGCTGTCGGTGCACCCGCGAGTCCAGCAACGGGCGCAAGGCCCACGGTCGCTACAGGCATTCCCGCCGTCGGTGCACCCATGAGTCCAGCAACGGGTGCGAGGCCCACGGTCTCCGCAGGCGTTCCCGCCGTCGGTGCGCCCGCGACTCCAGCAACGGGTGCGAGGCCATCGATCGCCGCAGGCATTCCCGCCGTCGCTGCGCCCGCGACTCCGGCAACAGGTGCGAGACCCACGGTGGCTGCTGCCATGCCCGCCGCCGGCGGTGCACCCGCGAGTCCCGCAACGGGTACGCCGCAGGCGCAAGCGACAGCGAGGCCCACAGCGCCCGCCGCGCGAGCAGGACCACCGCCCTCGCCCCAAGGCGCACCTTCCGGGATCGCGCCGTTGACTCCCCCGCCTGTCGCGGGCGGGGCACCCGGGGGCGCAGTCCCCTCCGCTTCGGGCCCCGCCCCGCGTCCGACGCCTGCGGGCCTCGCGCCGCTGACACCTCCTCCCGTCGCTGGCGCTGCGCCTCGCACTGCGCCCGTGGGAACGGTGCCGCCGCCTCCTCCAGGTTCGGGCCCCGCGCCGCGTGGGACTCCCGCGGGTCTCACGCCGCCGACGCCGCCTCCTGTCGCCAGCACGCAACCTCGCGCGGCTCCTGTCGGCACCGTGCCGCCTCCTCCGCCTGTCGCGGGCACCCCGCCTCGCGTGGCATCCGCCGGCACCTCGCCCCTGACGCCTCCGCCCGTCGCGCCTCGCGCCATCGTGCCGCCGCCACCTCCCGTCGCTGGCGCCGCGCCCCATGGTGCGGTGCCGAGCATTCCTCCTGGAGTCCCGTCCATCGCGCCCGCGGTGCCGAGCATCGCCCCGGCGGCCCCCTCCGTCCGTCCGGCGACCACTTCCCTGGCGGGACCGCCCCACACCACCGTTCCGAGCATCGCCCCGGCCGTACCGCCGCAAGGCGCCGCGCCACGGGGTCCCGCGCTCACGCCCCGTCCACCTCCGACGCTCGCCGTCGGACAGGTCGTCCCGCCTCCGCCGCCGACCTCAGCTCCGCAGGCACGTCCGGGCGCACGGCCCACGATGTCGCTGCCGGCACTGGCGCCCTCGGACCTGCCGCCCCGACATCCTGCCGCGGCCACCGTCCCGGGCATCCCGCCGATGACGGCGCCCCGCGTTCCGGCCATCAGCCCCATGGTGCCGCCCATCGCGCCGGCGGTCCCCTCCATCGCGCCCATGGCGCCGCCTCCACCGCCGAGCGCGGCCAAGGGCCCGGGCCTGGATGAGCACCAGCTCGCGGACCTCCAGTCGCGCTGCGCGAAGCTGGACCAGCTCGACTACTTCGAGGTGCTCCTGCTGGAGCGCACGGCCACTCCCGCCGACATCAAGAAGGCGTTCTACCGGGAGAGCCGCACCTACCATCCGGACCGCTTCTTCCACATCGACGACAAGCAGCTCAAGGAGCAGGTGCACGAGCTCTACAAGCGCGTCACCGAGGCCTATTACGTCCTGCGCGACGACACGAAGCGCAAGAAGTACCTCGTCGATGTGACGGGCGCCGAGCGCGCGCAGAAGCTGCGCTTCACCGAGGCGTCCGAATCCGAGACGAAGGCCGCCGCGAAGAAGGAGCAGGAAGAACAGATTGGCACCCACCCCAAGGGGCGCCAGTTCTACCAGCAGTCCCAGAAGGACATCGACGCCGGCAACTGGTCCGCCGCCGAGCGCAACTTGAAGATGGCCCTCACCTACGAGCCCTCCAATCCCCGCTACAAGGAGAGCCTGGCCGAGGCGCAGAAGCGCCTGTCTGAAGAAGCCAAGGCCAAGGGCGACTCGTTCAAGATTCGCTGACGTCGTCCGGAGGCGCGGCAAAGCCCCATGGTCATCGACCTCATCATCCTGGGCATGGTGCTCTTCTTCGGGCTCATCGGCGCCCTCACCGGCGCCTCACGCCAGGTGGCCAACTGGGTGGGCCTGGCGCTGGGGTTCTTCGCCTCGCGCCGGCTGGGCCCCTTCGTCGCACCCCGGCTGGCGGAGGCGCTCGACGGCCCGCTGCTGCTGGGCCTCCTGCTGGGCACGGTGCTCCTCTTCGTCGGCGTGTGGCTCACCGTGCGCTACGCGCTGGGCACCCTGCTCCAGCGCTTCCTCGCCACGGGCAAGCAGAACGAGAACCGGGGCATCGACCGGTTCCTCGGCTTCGTGCTGGGCGCGGGGAAGACGGCGGCCTTCGCCTGGATGGCCCTGAGCGCGATGACCTTCTTCGAGCAGCACGTCATCGTCGCCGGCAAGCGCATCGGCGTGTCGCCCAAGGACTCCCTGGCCGCCCACGCCGCGCGCCGCTACAACCTCTTCGAGATGACCCAGTTCGCCCCCATGGACGACATGGTCCAGGTGGCCAAGGCCGCGGGGGACCCGGAGCGCGCGGCGTCACTGAAGAACGACCCCGCCTTCAAGGCCCTGCGCAAGGACCCGCGCTTCCAGCGGCTCCTCCAGGACGACAAGGTGAAGCAGGCGCTCGTCCGGGGCGACACGGCCGCGCTCCTGCGCAACGACCTGGTCCTCCAGCTCATCCAGGACCCGGACATCGCCGCCCGACTGGGAGCGGCGGCCCGGGCCTCGGAGCATGCCGGGGACGTCATACGTTGAGCTGCACGGCGTCCAGCCCCACCAGCCGGGGACGCACGTAGTCCGCGTCCACCTTCAACTGCCGACGACGACGCTCGGGCGCCTCGAACATGATGTCCGCCATCACGTGCTCCAGGATGGAGCGCAGCCCACGAGCCCCCAGCCCGCGCGACACCGAGTAGTGCACCACCTCGCGCAGCGCCGCGTCGTCGAACTCCAGCTCCAGCTCGTCCATGGCCAACAGCTCACGGAACTCCCGGACGATGGAGTCCGGCGGCTCCGTGAGCACACGGATGAGGTCCGCCTCGCCCAGCAAATCCAACTGCACCACCACGGGCAGGCGGCCGAGGAATTCCGCCAGCATCCCGAACTCCACCAGTTGCTTGGTGCTGATGCGCTTGCGGAGCCGCTTGGAGGCGTCGTCCGCGCCGAAGCCCAGGGGCCTGCTGAACGCCTCGTCGCCGGCGTCGTGCAAGTCACTGAAGGTGCCCGCGCAGATGAAGAGGATGTCGCGCGTGTCCACCTGGACGAAGTCGCTCTTGTTCCAGGCCTGGGTGACGTTGAGCGGCACGTACACCTCGCGGCCCTCCAGGAGCTTCAGCAGGGCCTGCTGGACGCCCTCTCCACCGATGTCCCGGCTGCCCGCACCGTTGCGGGCGCCCTGGGAGCGGCGGGCAATCTTGTCCACCTCGTCCACGAAGATGATTCCCCGCTGCGTGTCCTCGACGGAGTGGTTCGCCTTGAGGAGCAGGTCGGAGATCATCACCTCCACGTCTTTGCCGTAGTAGCCCGCCTCCGTGTACTCGGTGGCGTCCACGGTGGTGAAGGGCACCTGGAGGATGTCCGCCAGGTTGCGGGCGATGTGCGTCTTGCCGCTGCCGGTGGGGCCAATGAGCAGGATGTTGGATTTCTTGATGAGCGACTGCCGACGCAGCCTCCGGGCCTGCACGCGCTTGAGGTGATTGTGGGCGGCGATGGCCACTGCCCGCTTGGCGGCGTCCTGGCCAATGACGTAGCGGTCCAGTCGCTCGTAGATTTCTCGAGGGGTCAGCGGCGCTTCTTCCCTGCGTGCGGACGACTCCATGTACCCTTCCCTTCTATCCACGCGTCCTCCCGACACTCCGTCCAAAGGGTAGGAATCAGATGGAAGGTCCGCCCGCCAGGACAGGGGCCCGGGGTGGTCGCCTGCCCGCCAGCTTGCTGTCCCTTCAGCCGGCTGTTGTATGCGGGGGGGCTTTCCTATAGTTCCCGCGCCCCTCCAGTGTTGACTGGAGTCCACCCTCCATTTCCCTGGGAGCCTCGAACCGCCGATGCCCGCAAACGCCCCTCCGCACCGCTGGACCCTCGCTGACGCGCACGAGCTCTATGGAATCCGGAACTGGGGCTCGCCCTACTTCGGCATCAACGACAAGGGCCACGTCTGCGTCCATCCGGACGGCCCCCAGGCCCCCAGCATGGACTTGAAGGACCTGGTGGACGAAGTTCGTCGCCGGGGCATTGGACTGCCGCTGCTGCTGCGCTTCACGGATGTGCTGCGCCACCGCGTCGTCCACCTCAACGAGGCCTTCCGCAAGGCCATGGCCGACCAGGGCTTCAAGGGCGGCTACCGGGGCGTCTACCCCATCAAGGTGAACCAGCACCGTTACGTGGTGGAGACCATCATCGAGGCGGGCAAGGGCTACAACTACGGCCTGGAAGCCGGCAGCAAGCCGGAGCTGATGGCGGTGATGGCGCTGTTGGAGAACGAGGAAGCGCTCGTCATCTGCAACGGCTACAAGGACGAGGAGTACATCGAGACGGCCCTCTTCTATTCGCGCCTGGGCCGCAACGTCATCCTCGTCGTGGAGAAGCCCAGCGAGCTGCCCCTCATCGCGGAGGTCTCGCGCCGCACGGGCATCACCCCGCGGCTGGGCATGCGCGTGAAGCTGTCCACCCGTGGCGCCGGCAAGTGGGAGGCCAGCGGCGGAGACCGCTCCAAGTTCGGCCTGTCCTCGTCGGAGCTGATGAGCTGCATCAGCTTCATGAAGGACACGGGCCTGCTGCCCGCCTTCGAACTGCTGCACTTCCACCTGGGAAGCCAGATCTCCAACATCCGCAACGTGAAGAACGCGCTGCGCGAGGTGGGCTGCTTCTACGTGGAGGTGGCGCGTCAGGGCGCGCCGTTGAAGTACCTGGACGTGGGCGGTGGCCTGGGCGTGGACTACGACGGCTCCCAGACGAACTTCGCCTCCTCCATGAACTACACGACGGAGGAGTACGCCAACGACGTCGTCTTCGGCGTGATGGAGGCGTGTGACCGCGCTGGCGTGCCGCACCCGACGCTCGTCTCCGAGTCGGGGCGCGCCGTCGTCGCGCACCACGCGGTGCTGGTGGTGGACGTGCTGGGCACCAGCGAGTTCGACCCGGCCCACGTGCCGGACAAGGTGGACGAGAAGGCGCCCTCCGTGGTGCGCAACCTCCTGTCCACCTTCCGCGAGGTGACGAACAAGAACCTGCTGGAGGCGTGGCACGACGCGCAGGACGCCAAGGAGGAGAGCCTCACCCTCTTCTCGCTGGGTCACCTGTCGCTGGAGCAGCGCGTGGCGGCCGAGAACATCTACTGGGCCACCTGCCACAAGATCATGCGCATCGCGAAGGAGGCCGGCGAGATTCCCGAGGAGCTGGACTCGCTCGAGAAGGCGCTCAGCGACACGTACTTCTGCAACTTCTCCGTGTTCCAGTCGCTGCCGGACTCGTGGGCGATTGACCAGCTCTTCCCGATGATGCCCATCCACCGGCTGGCGGAGAAGCCGACGCGCCGCGCGACGCTGGCGGACATCACCTGCGACTCGGACGGCAAGATCGAGCACTTCATCGACAAGCGCGAGGTGAAGGACGCGCTGGAGCTGCACGCGCTCAACGATGACGACTACTACCTGGGCATCTTCCTGGTCGGCGCGTACCAGGAGATTCTCGGCGACTTGCACAACCTCTTCGGGGACACGCACACGGTGCAGGTGTCGCTGGCGCCCAACGGCGGCTACCTCATCGACCACGTGGTGGCCGGTGACACCGTGACGGAAGTGCTGAACTACGTCAGCTACAGCAGGGATGACCTGGTGGCCCGGCTGCGCAAGTTCACCGAGATGGCGCTGCGCCAGGGTCGCATCTCCCTGGACGAGTCGCGCACCCTGCTGCGCATGTACGAGGACGGCCTGTCCGGTTACACGTACCTGGAGCGCGGCGTGGACGCGACCTTCGCGGGCAGCGCCAGCCAGCTCCGTCTGGTGCCGGTGCCGGACGCCACCCGTCCTCCGGTGTCTCCGTCGGGCACGTAGTCACTTCGCCTTCGACGCTTCAAACCCCGCCCTCCGCCGCGCCCCTTGAGGGGAAGCGTCGGGGGGCGTGGTGTTTTCAGTAGCTGGCGATGGCGGGCTCCCCGGCGCCGAAGGGTGTGGGCTCGTCCGCGAAGGCGACATCCGCCGCGCGGGCGCGCAGCCGCTGGAGCCCCGCCTGTTGCAGCTCACCCCGGGCGACGAGCGACTCGAAGTCGAAGCCCGCCAGCCGCAAGTCGTGAAGCTGGAGCCGCGCCAGCGTGCTCCACAGGGACATGCGGCCCTCGGTGGCCGTGCACAGGCCCTCCAGCTCGATGAGGCGACTCAGGGGCGAGTAGCGCACCCAGTGGCCGTTGAGCTTCAGGCGGCCCGCCTTCTCCATCACCCACGCGACGCGGGACTTGAGCGGGTCCTTGCGCAGCTCCAGGGCCCGCATCACCGCCTCGAGCGTCCGCTGGTCCTGGCGCAGCTCGGGGATGAGCGCGGCCAGGAAATGGCCCACGGGGTTGCTGTGATTCTCCGACTCGGTGCGCCGCGCCAGCGCGATGCCCGCCACCGAGCCCGCGTGGTGATCGCTGAGATAGATACCCAGTCGCTTCGCATCCATCCGCCCCTCCCGGCCACGCGGCCCACACCGCCGCGGGGGAAGGGTTCTCACGCGGGAGCCTCCGGGCAGCAAAGGCCCGGAGGCTCCACTGGAGGACGGCCGGACAGCCGGGCGCCCGGCTCAGTCCGGGTAGCTGAACGTCAGAGGCAGCTTCACCTCGGGGTGGAGGCTGCGAGCCACCGGACACTCACGGCCCACCTGCTCCAGGCGAGCACGGTGCTCGGCGGAGAGGCCCGCGGGCATCTGGATGTCCAGCACCAGTTCGCCAATGCGGCGCGGCGGCGGCGTCATCCGCTTCTCCACCTTCGCGCGAATCTCTCCCAGGGCGATGCCCTCGCGCGAGGCGAACAGGTGCATCGTCGTCACCGCGCAGGACATCAGCGCCGCGCCCACCAGGTCCGTGGGCGAGAAGCTGCCGCCGGTGCCGCCGTTGTCGCGAGGCGCCTCCGTCTGGAGACCCGCGCTGGAGGGTCCGTGGGTGAGCTGCGTCTTGAACTGGGCGTGGCTGACCAGGGTCATCACCACGCCGGTGGCAGGGGGCTGTTGCGTGCTCATGGGTCGGAAGCTCCTTGGAGCCTGGGGGCCTGGGGCGTTCAGCGGACGTAGGCTTCGTGCTTCTTCGCGTCCTTCTTGGTGGAAGGCTCCGCCTCCTCCACGCTCCAGTCCAGCGTCTTCATCAGCGCCTTGCTGCGCTTCTTCACATCGGCGTCGAGGAAGGTGATGGCCTCCGGCAGCCGGTCCATCAGCCGCATGGGCTTGCGCTTGTTCTTCGGCTCGTTGAGCAGCGCGTGCGTCAGCCAGGGGAACACCGCCGTCACGTCGCAGTGGACGTAGACGGAGCCCGTCTCCACCGCCTCCACGGAGACCTTGCCCCAGGTGTGGCCCTCGCCCGCGGGGCAGCTGGACAGCGCGCCGTTGTCCACCGGGTCCACGCAGAACTGCACGTCGATGTCGAAGCCCGACGTGGGGACGTTGAGAATCTGGTCCAGCAGCGGCTCACCCTGGAGCGTGTAGTTCTTCGGCACGCCGCCGCCCAGAATCCAGATGGCCAGCCGCTTGCTGCCGTTGTGCCGGCAGAAGTGCTGCATCGCCGCCATGGAGTAGACGTCGTCGTTGATGTCGAGCTCGAACTTGAACTCGGGCCCGAGCAGGCGCTTGAGCTTGACGATGTTCAGGAAGATGGAGCCGTCCTGCACCGCGCCCACCCAGATGGGGACCGCGTGCTTGTAGCAGGTGGACAGGAGCGACGGCTGCTTCACGCCCAGCTGCTTTTCGATTCCGTGGATGGCCTTGCCGAGCAGGAAGTGGAACTCCGGCGTGGTCATCTTCTTCTGGAACTCGGGCTGCCGGATGATGGCGGAGAAGAGGCGGTCGGTGTCGAGCAGCGCCTCCTCCCAGAACCCCAGGTCATAGATGCGGATGATGCGCGCCAGCCGGTACTGGAGGTCGCCCGCGTTGGGGTTCACCTCGCGGATGGCGTGGCCGATGATGCGGTGGGCGTCGTGGTACAGATTCGCGCCCGTCGTGGTGATGGCGGAGATGACGCCCTTCTCGATGAGGGGAATCAGACAGCTCTGGTGCAGACCCGCCGGCGTCATCGCGCCCGACAGCGTGAGGAAGATGGACGCGTCGTCCTCCATCGACTTGGACATCAGCTCGAACGCGGTGCGCTCCTGGCGGCCCACGTAGGCGCTGAAGGCGTGGGCGAGCAGTTCCGCCGGCCTCTCCTTGCCGGTGATGGGACGGGGGTCCGCCTTGCGGGCGCCGGAGTACGCGGAGCGGAGGGACTTCTTCGGGTTCGAGGAGGTCTTGGCCATGGCGCGGCGATCTAACACCGCCCGCCCGCCAAGGGGAGCACCGCCTGAGCCCCCGCCCCTACTTGTCGCGCTTGCGACGGCTGCCGCGCTTCTGGGGGGCGGCGTCGACGGCGGGCGCGCTCAGCACCCGCTCCCGGACCTGCTCGGGCGTCAGGTCCCCGGTGTCCGCCACCACACAGGAGACGAAGGCCAGCTCCGCCAGGGCCCTCCGGGCACGCTCGCGCTCGGCGGAGTCCTTGGAGCCCAGCGCCTCCGAGGCCGCGGCCACGTAGCTGCTGGCGAGCGACTCGAAGAGGTACACCCGGTTCTCGATGCTCGTGTCGGATTTCTTGGCCATGGGGCGGGCAGTCTAGGCCCGCGCCGTCACGGCCGGCGAGCCGGTTTCCGACGGGGCCCGCAGCTCTGTCATCGCCAGACGGTCCAGCGTGGTGGAGCGGTACACGTCCAGCATCCGCTGCTGCCCCAGCTTCCAGACGCCGTACATGGTGCAGCTGCCGGTGGCCTTGCAGCCATCGTGCTGCGTGTCCTGGCAGACATTGACGTGGACGGGCCCTTCCACCGCCTCGATGACCTCCAGGAACGTCACCTCGCGGGCGGGCCGGGACAGCGCGTAGCCCCCGTGCGCGCCCCGGGTGGACCGCACGAGCTTCTGGGAGACGAGGACCTTGAGAATCTTGGCGAGGAAGTCCTCGGGAACGTCCATCCGGCGCGCGATTTCCCGGAAGGGAACCATGCGCTCCAGGGGTTGTGAGGCCAGGAAGGTCATGGCCCGCAGCCCGTACTCAATCTTTCGTGAGATTTGGAGTGGGTGCTGCGGCATCGCTCTTGACGTTGTCCGTGGTTTGACGAAGAGCCTAGGTCGCGACAGTGCGGCTTTCAACCGCTCGCCCCGGAGCCCGAGATGATCGACCTGCACTCCCACACCACCGCCAGCGACGGCCAGTACACGCCCACGGAGCTGATGGCGCGCGCGGCGGCGGCGGGGGTGACGGTGCTGTCGGTGACGGACCACGACACGGTGGCGGGGCTGGCGGAGGCCGGCGAAGCGGCGCGCGCTCACGGCGTGGAGCTGGTGCCGGGCATCGAGGTGTCCGCCTTCGTCCTGGGTCGCGAGGTACACATCCTCGGGCACTTCGTGAGGCCGGACGACGAGGACCTCGCGCGGTTCGCCCAGCGCCTGCGCGGCGAGCGCGAGCAGCGCATGGAGGCCATGGTGGCCCGGATGCAGCAACTGGGCTTCCCGGTGCGCATGGAGCATGTGCTGGCCGTCGCGGGGGATGCGCAGTTGGGCCGGCCGCACCTGGCGCGGGTGCTGGTGGACCAGGGCTGGGCGGTGGACATGAAGGCCGCGTTCGACCGCTTCCTGGGGACGCGGGGCATGGCCTGGGTGGAGCGCTTCAAGCTGGACGGCGCGGACGCCATCCGCCTCATCCGCAACGCGGGCGGCACGGCGACGCTGGCGCACCCGGGCTCGTCCAAGGCGGAGCGGATGGAGATTCGCGAGCTGACGAAGGCGGGGCTCTCCGGCCTGGAGGTGCTGCACGCGGACCACAACCCGGGGCTGCGGCAGAAGTATCTGGCTCTGGCGAAGGAGCACGACCTGGTGCCCACCGCCGGCAGTGACTTCCATGGAGAGGCCGTGTCGCCCGAGCACCGCCTGGGCACGGCCGCGATGCCGCCGGAGTTGTTCGCGAAGCTGAAGTCCCGCGCCGCCGCCTGAGCTCCCTGCCCGCCGAGCAGGCCCGCCGCCCATGTTGCGGCGCGTGGGTGAAGCGAATATACGAACCCCGCCGAGCCACCCGACGCTTCGATGGCGGTGCCAGTCCGGACCGTAGAGCGTTCAGGCGTGGTGTGTTCCTGGCGACAGCCCCCGCGCTTGTACCTCGTGGTCGCCGGGAGCAGCACGCATGGGAATCAGGGACTTCTGTCGGACGCACTTCCGTCACTTCAACGCCGCCGCGCTCGTGGACGCGGCCGAGGGCTACCGCCGTCACGTCGATGGCGGCGGAAAGATGCTGGTGACACTGGCGGGGGCCATGAGCACGGCCGAGCTGGGCATCTCCCTGGCGGAGATGATTCGCCAGGACAAGGTCCACGCCATCAGTTGCACCGGGGCGAACCTGGAAGAGGACCTCTTCAACCTCGTGGCCCACGAGGCGTACGAGCGGGTGCCGAACTACCGGGACCTCACGCCCGCGGATGAGCTGGCGCTGCTCGGACGGCACATGAACCGCGTCACCGACACCTGCATCCCGGAGATGGAGGCGATGCGGCGCATCGAAGCGGTGGTGCTCGAGGAGTGGATGGCGGCGGACCGCGCGGGCGAGCGCTACTTCCCGCACGAGTTCATGTACCGCGTGCTCCGCGGCGGCAAGCTGGAGTCGAGCTACGAAATCGACCCGAAGAACAGCTGGCTGCTGGCCGCGTGCGAGAAGAACCTGCCCATCTGGGTGCCGGGCTGGGAGGACGCGACGCTCGGCAACATGTACGCGGGGCACTGCATCTCCGGGGACGTGAAGAACGTGCACACGGTGCGCACCGGCATCGAGGCGATGCAGACACTGGCCGCCTGGTACACGGACGTGGCTCCGAAGACGCCCGTGGGTTTCTTCCAGATTGGCGGCGGCATCGCGGGCGACTTCCCCATCTGCGTGGTGCCCATGCTGCATCAAGATTTGCAGCGCACCGGCGTGCCGCTCTGGGGCTACTTCTGTCAGATCAGCGATTCGACGACGAGCTACGGCTCGTACTCGGGCGCGGTGCCGAACGAGAAGATCACCTGGGGCAAGCTGGGCCTCGAAACGCCCAAGTACATCGTCGAAAGCGATGCCTCCATCGTCGCCCCCCTGCTGTTCGCCTACGTCCTGGACCAGTAACGCGCGGGCCCGCCTCCCTTCCCGCACACGACGGGAAGGGAGCGTGGCGATTCAACCCCATGAGACGACAGGCTCCGGTGTCGGCGCGTCTTCGTCCCGCGTCTCCAGCCTCCGCGTGGGGCCGAAGACGCGGGCCACGAAGTCGTTGACGAACTTCCCATCGGGGTCCTGGGCGCGCTGCACGGTGCGCAGCGCGTGCCAGCGCACGCCATACATCCGCTCCATGTCCCCCTCGGTGGCGCGCGTCGCCTTCCCCAGATGAACCTGCCCGCCGTACTTGAGGAAGATCTGCTCCGCCTCCGCGAAGACGGAGCTCGAGTCGACGGACAGGCTGGGCGCCAGCTCGATGAAACACGTGCGCCGCCCCACGCCCGGCCCCACCGTGGCCATGGAGGTCGCGGGCGTGAAGCGCACCTCGACGATGCAGACGAAGCGCCGTCGCTTCAGCAGGTCGAACACCTCCTGGAGACACCGCTGATGCACGGCGAAGGGCACGCCGTACTCAATCTCATCGTGGTGGTAGAAGAGCTGGCGCGAGAAGGCGGAGCACATGGGGAGCACCGTCTTGCGTCCCTGCTGCGTGAGCTTCATGAAGAACAAGCCGACCTTCGCGAAGGGCTCCGTCAACATCAGCACCCGGGACAAGCCGAGCAGATAGCCCGACAGCGACATGTCCAGCAGCTCCAGCCCCATCTTCCGGAGGTGCCAGAACCGCGATGGAGGCCGCGTCGACCGGTTCCACACGTTCATCCGGACGTGCTCCGCGTCAATCCCGCCCACGTAATAGAAGCTGACGTGGTCATGGGTGCCGAGGATTTCGTCCAGGTGGTCCTCGGCCCACCGACGCGGGACGACCTCCAGGCGCTTCTCCAGGTTGAACGCGGGGACACACTGGAGCTCCAACTCGGTGACGACGCCGCAGGTGCCAATCGAGCCCGCCACCGCATGGAACTCGGGCGTGCCGCGCCGGAGCGTGCGCGCCTCGCCCGCGGCGTCCACCACGCGCAGCGACAGCACCTGCTCGGAGAGGAAGCCATGCGACCTGCCCGTGCCGTGCAGGTCCGTGCCAATCAGCGCCCCCAGGCTCTGCGCGTTCGTGGACCCGAGCACCGGTAACGCGAGGCCGTGCTCCAGGAGCCGCCGGGTGAAGTCGCGCAGCCGGATGCCAGCCTGGACGCGCACCACTCGCCGCTCCATGTCGACCTCCAGGACGCGGTTCTGCGCGTCGAGCGAAATCAGGGTCCCCTGGGTCAGCGGACAGCGGTTGAACGAATGTCCCCCGCCCACGACGCGGACCTTCTCCGACTCACGGACGATGCGACACAGCTCCGCCTCCGTGCCCGGCGTCTCGAAACGCTCGGGCTGACATTCGAAGGTCCGGCTCCAGTTGCGCCAGGTTCCGCGCCAGCGGGCGAAGTGACCTTCGTGAAGTGTCTTGGTGCCACCCGACGCGACATAGACAGCGGTGTTGAGCGTGTTGATGCGCCACGTGCGCGCGATGCGGCGAATGCGGTCCAGCGTCATGGGTCCCCCCTCGTTTCTCGAAAGAGGGAGGCGCAACGGCCGCGGGTGTGAGTCATTGGGGCGGGGCGACGCTCGCCTGGACGCACGGGTTCGGGAATGGAGCCGGCCGACCACTGCCCCGCAGGGCAAGTCGCCCCTCACACCACCCCGCCTCACCTTGCCTGTCGGCCGGACGGATTTCACCGACGGCGGGACAGCGGGGGGCGGAGCGAATGGCGTTCATCGGAAAATCCAAGAGCAAGGGCAACGGCAACGGCAACGGCCACGACAGCAAGCAGCCGGGGAAGAAGCCGAACATCCTGGTCATCTGGGGTGACGACATCGGCCTGTGGAACGTCAGCGCCTACAACCAGGGAATGATGGGCTACCGGACGCCCAACATCGACCGCATCGCGAAGGAGGGCGCGATGATGACGGACTGTTACGGCCAGCAGAGCTGCACCGCGGGCCGCGCCGCCTTCATCACGGGCATGAACCCGCTGCGCACGGGGCTCACGACCATCGGCATGCCAGGCGCCGCCTACGGCCTCCAGGACTCGGACCCCACCATCGCGGAGCTGCTCAAGCCCCAGGGCTACGTGTGCGGGCAGTTCGGCAAGAACCACCTGGGCGACTCGAATCGCTACCTGCCCACGGTGCACGGCTTCGACGAGTTCCACGGCAACCTCTACCACCTCAACGCGGAGAACGAGCCCGAGTGCCCCGACTACCCGAAGGACCCGGCGTTCAAGGAGCGCTTCGGTCCGCGAGGGGTGCTCCACTGCTGGTCCACGGACCGCGACGACCCGACGGAGGATCCACGCTGGGGCCGCGTGGGTCGGCAGAAGATTGTCGACACCGGGCCGCTCACGACGAAGCGCATGGAGACGGTGGACGAGGAGTTCCTCAAGTCCTCCCTGTCGTTCATGGAGCGCGCGGCGAAGGACGACAAGCCCTTCTTCCTCTGGCACAACAGCACGCGCACCCACGTGTGGACGTTCTTGCAGGAGAAGTACCGCAACAAGACGGGCAAGGGCCTGTACGCGGATGCAATGACGGAGCTGGATGACCACGTGGGCATGCTGCTGAAGAAGCTGGATGACCTGGGCATCGCGGACAACACCATCGTCGTGTTCTCCACCGACAACGGCGTGGAGAAGATGGGCTGGCCCGACGGCGGCAACTCGCCCTTCCGGGGCGAGAAGGGCTCCACGTGGGAGGGCGGCGTGCGTGTCCCCTGCGTCGTGAAGTGGCCCGGGGTCATCGAGCCAGGCACCGTCATCAACGACATCTTCGCGCACGAGGACTGGATGCCGACCTTCGTCGCGGCGTCGGGCGGTCCCGAGGATATCGTGGACAAGTGCAAGCAGGGCCACACCGTGGGGAAGAAGAAGTTCCGCGTGCACCTGGATGGGTATGACCAGCGCGGGCTGCTCGCGGGCAAGGAGCCGGGACAGCGACACGAGTTCATCTACGTGCTCGACAGCGGCAACATCGCGGCGGTGCGCTACGACGACTGGAAGGTCATCTTCAGCTACCAGGATGGCCGGGGCCCGGACATGTGGTTCAGCGGCAAGCGCTTCAACCCCTCCTGGCCCTACATCCTCAACCTGCGCTCGGACCCGTTCGAGGAGGCGCTCTTCTCCGGCCTGTACACGCAATGGTACGGCCAGCGCATGTTCCTCTTCGTCCCGGCCCAGGCGCTGGTGAAGAAGTTCGCGGAGAGCCTCATCGACTACGTGCCCAGTCAGGCCCCGGGCAGCCTGAGCATCGGCCCCCTCAAGGACAAGGTGAAGGAGAAGATGAAGGAGGCTCAGCGCGACGGGAAGTCGGAGGTCGGCGACCAGGTGATGGCGCTCGCCAACGAGGTGGAGGAGGCCCTCCACCGCTTCCAGCAGAGTCACGCCTGAGCCCGCGCCCAGGGCCGCGTGACGTGACTACGAGACCCTGAGCTCCTCCGCCGCCGCGAGCACCTCGTGAACCACCGTCGCCACGTCCTCGGGCGTGGTGCGGTGGTTCACGAAGCAGGCGCGCAGGAAGAAGCGTCCCTCCAGCGTCGCGTTGGAGATGTAGACACGGCCCCGCCGGTTGATTCGCGCCAGCAGTCGCGTGTTGAAGTCGTCGAGCCCCGCGTCCGGAAGTCCGCCCGTGTAGCGGAAGCACACCGCGCTCAGCGTCGCCGGGGAGCGGAGTTCCAGTCCCGCCGTGTCCCGGACGAGCGCCTCCAGGCGCTCCGCGTTCCGCACGTCGCGGCGGATGGCCTCGCGGAACGCGGCGAGCCCGTGGAAGCGGACGGAGAGCCACACCTTCAGTGCTCGAGCGCGACGTGACAGCTCCATCGACTCGTCGAAGAACGCGAAGCCCTCCACCGGGTCCGCGTTCAGGGCGCGCGCATAATCCCCCGTGAAGGAGAAGGCACGCCGCGCGGCCTTCGCGTCGCGGAACAGCAGCACGCCGCAGTCCGCTGGCTGATAGAGCCACTTGTGCGCATCCATGGACAGTGAGTCCACCAGACCCAGTCCCTCGAAGCGCTCCGGGAAGGCCATGGCCGCGAGCGCGCCGTAGGCGCCATCCACGTGCATCCACAGGCCGTGTTCGCGCGCCAGCGCCGCCACCGCCGTCAGCGGGTCCACCGCGCCGGTGTTCACCGTGCCCGCCGTCGCAACCACGGCCAGGGGACGTAGGCCCGCGGCCTTGTCCTCGGCTATCGCGCGAGCCAGCGCGTCCGGACGCATCCGCCACTGCGCATCCGTGGGAATCAGCCGCAGGTTCTTGCGCCCCAGGCCCAGGAGCGCGACAGCCTTGGGAATGGACATGTGGACTTCAGCCGACGCGTACACCACGCCGGACGGGGCGCCGTCCTCATTGGCGGGAGCGAGCGACTCACGCGCCATGGCCAGGGCCATGAGGTTGGCGGAGGAGCCTCCCCCCGCGAAGCTCCCGGTGAAGCCCTCGCAGCCCACCGCGCTCGCGAGGCTCCGAATCACCGAGCGCTCCAGGCTCACCACCGTGGGCGCCGATCGCCACGCGGTGACGTTCTGGTTCACCACGCTGGCCACGTAGTCGCCGAGCACACCCACCGGCTCGCCCGAGCCGAACACGTAGGCGAGGAACCGCGCGTTGCCCGCGCGAGAGCCCTCCATGAAGGGCCGCAGCGCATCCAGCGCGGCGTCTCCGAGGCCCTGCTCGGGGAGCCCTTCGGAGAACATCGCCTCCGATGCGGCGCCGGTGATGGAGGGCGCGATGGGGCGTGAGTCGAGCCCTTCGAGCCACTCCTCGGCCAGGGTGGAGACGCGGTCAGCCAGACGCCGGAAATGCGCGGGGGACAGTTCGAGCGAGCCCATGGGCGCGCACAGTAATGAAGTTCGACGGGTTTGCACGTCGCTGGCAGGATGAAGCGATGGCGAAGCGACCGAAGCGTGACATCGAGAAGGTCTATCCCCGCGCACAGTTCGTCGCGAAGCTGCGACGCCTCGCGGACGCGGTGGAGAGCGGCAAGGGGTTCAGCATCCAGGTGGCCGGCGAGCGCCTGCACGTCCCCGCCCATGCGCACTTCAGCATCGAGCACGAGCGCGAAGGCGACGTGGACGAGTTGGAGCTCCAGGTCCGCTGGACGCGCGACGAGTAGGCGCCTCTCTCAGCTCCGCGTCGTCTTGAAGCGACTGGTGACGGCGGTGAGCCCCTCGGCCACCGCCTGGAGGTCCTGGGCGATTCGCGTAGTGCGGCCCGTGGCGTCCACGCCCTGCTTCACCAGCTCCGCCACGTTGCGAGCGCCCTGCACCGCCTGCTCGCTGGACTGACGCTGCTGCCGCGTGGCGATGGTGATCTGCCGAGCGGCCTCGCTGGTGCCGCGCGCCAACTCCACGATTCGCTGGAACACCGAGGAAGCCTGCTCCGCCACCTCGACGCCCCGGTCGCTGGTGGCCATGCCCACGCGCGCCTTGGACGCGGCCTCCTCGCCGGAGTCCTGCACCTTCTCGACGATGCGGCCGATGTCCCGCGCGGAGGCCGACACGTTCTCCGCCAGCTTGCGCATCTCCGCCGCCACCAGCGAGAAGCCCCGCCCCACCTCGCCCGCCTTGGTGCCCTCCAGCGCCGCGTTCAACGCCAGCAGGTCCGAGCGCTCCGCCACCTGATTGATGACGTGGGCAATCTTGGACACCTGCTGCAGGTCCTGGTTGAGGCCGACAATCGCGTCCGCCACGCCCTTGGACTCGGTGCGGATGTCGTTGATGCCCGCGACCACCTGCGCCACCACCGCCATCGCCTCGGCCACGGCCTCGTGCGTGCGACGGGCGCTCGACTCCACCACCTCCGTGGAGCTGGAGATCTGCTCCGCCGTGCGGCTCAGCTCCTCGAACGTCGCGGCGATCTGCTGCGCGTATGCCGCCTGCTGACTGATGACGTGCTCCTGGTCCGCGGAGGCGCCCAGCAGTCCGCGTGATGCGCCAGACAACTGCTCCGTGCGCGACACCAGCTCCAGCACCGTGATTCGCAGCGTGCCGAGCATCTGGTTGAAGGACTGCGCCATCAACCGCACCTCGCCCGTGGCCGGCACGTCCAATTCCACGCGCGACACGTCTCCACGGGCCACGTCCCGCACCACGTCCGTCACCTGGGACACGGGCTCGACGATGGTCCGCCCGATGAGCGCCGCAAGCAGCAGCCCCAGCACCAGCGCGCCCACCAGCCCCGCCACCACGGAGCCCTTCAGTTCGGTGACGGAGGCCGCCGCTTCGTCCAGGCCCAGGCCCACGACATACGTCCGCTCGCCGCTCGCGCAGCGCACCGACACCTCGCGCAGCGCCAGGAGCGACGTCACACAACCTTCCCGAGTCACCGCCGTCCGGCCGCGCGCATGCTCGGGCAGTCGCGTCGCGGACTCGTACACGGGGCGGCCGTCCGGCCCGAGCAGCCCCTGATAGTTCACCGTGAAGCCACCCTCACCGTTGACGTCACGGGCCTCCAACTGGGCCAGCACGGTGTCCAGGCGCTCCTTGGAAGCCTCCGTGCCGTCCCACTCCCGCGTCGCCGGGTGGTTGGCCACGAGCGTGGCGAGGACCCGGGCCCGCTTCTGGAGCAGCTCCAGGGAGACCTCGCGCTGCCGGGCGGAGAAGTTCCAGATGCACAGGCCGATGACCGTGAGACAGGGCACGAGCACCGCGATGGCCACCTGCATCCGCAAGCCGAGCCGCCCCCACATGCCTGTCGTCTCCCAAGTGACGCGCTGATCGCCGGCCGCCGGCGCCGCCCGACGGTAGGCGTGCGTCCCCAGAAGCGTCAAACGAGCCCGCTGCTCGCGGGGCGTGCGGGGAACCGTCCCAGGCCCCCTGCTCGCCGCCGGAGTCGACAAGCCCTGCTTTTCATCGTTATCTCAAGGGGTTGCGGCACCGAGCAGGGGGACTTTCCCTTTGACATGGCAAGGCCGGTGTCATTAGGTTCCGCGCGCGATGACTCCCTCTCCCCTCTCGCCCTACCTGCCCCTGGCGGTGGTGCTGCTGCTGGCCGGCATCATGGGCGTCGCGATTCCTTTCATCACCTCGCTGCTGGGCCCCAGTCGCCCGAGCGCCATCAAGTCCACTCCGTTCGAGGCCGGCTCCGAGTCGAGCGGCCCGGCACGCCAGCGCTTCGCCGTGAAGTTCTACGTCGTCGCGTTGTTGTTCATCGTGTTCGACGTGGAAGCCGTGTTCATGTACCCGTGGGCGGTGAACTTCCAGGCGCTCGGTTGGTTCGGGTACGTGGAGATGCTGGTCTTCGCGGTGACCCTGGTGGTGGGCCTCATCTACGTCTGGAAAAAGGGCGCCCTGGATTGGGAGAGCTGAGACATCATGGCTGATTCAGACATCGCTCCAGTGCTGACGACCCGCCGCGACGAAGCCATGGGCTTCTTCCAGCGCATGGTCTCCAAGGGCCTGGGTTGGGCCCGTAAGTACTCGCTGTTCACCTACCCGTACGCCACCGCCTGCTGCGGCATGGAGTACATGTCCGTGGCGGCCAGCCGTCACGACATCGCGCGCTTCGGCGCCGAGTTCCCCCGCTTCTCGCCGCGTCAGGCGGACCTCCTGATGGTGGTGGGCACCATCAACCTGAAGCAGGCCCCCATCCTCAAGCGCGTGTACGAGCAGATGACCGAGCCCAAGTGGGTCGTGTCCTTCGGCGTGTGCGCGTCCTCGGGCGGCTTCTACGACAACTACGCGGTGCTCCAGGGCATCGACCGCATCCTCCCGGTGGACGTCTACATCCCCGGCTGCCCGCCCCGTCCGGAGCAGGTGCTGGACGGTCTCATGCTCCTCCAGGACAAGATCGCCAACCAGGTCCACCGCATCGCTGACCGCGAGCAGCCCAACCAGACGGCAGCCCGGCACGACCTGCTCATCTCCATGGGCAAGTAGTCAAAAAGCCTTCGTCTTGCTCCCGGGGCCCCGCGTGCCTCCCCTCCAGAGGGGTGGCGTCGGGGCCCCTGGTGTTTCCGCCCTCACCAGCGGTGGTACGCGGGGTGGCCTTCCTTCACCGCGACGAAGGTGCCCCGGCACAGCGCCGTCACCTTGCCGCCCGCGGTGAGCGTGCCTTCAATCACCGCGCGGTCGCCCTTGAGCTCCACCGGCTTCGCCTCCAGCCGCACCGGCCCGGACATGGGCGTGGGGCGCTTGAGGGTGATGGAGTAGTCGGCCGTCACGGTACACGGAGGAGAGGACGCGCCCTGCGCCTTCATCAGGTGGTACGCCGCCGTCCAGTTGCAGTGACAGTCCAGCAGCGCGCCGATGATTCCGCCGTTGAGCACGCCCGGAAAGGCCTGGTGGTGCTCGGAGGGCGTCCACTCGGCGACGACGAGGTCACCCTCCACGCGGCTGCGGATGCGCAGGCCCTGGGTGTTGGCCGGGCCGCAGCCGAAGCAGCTGTTGTGGGGGGCGTACTGTTCCTGGAGAGACGGGGCGTCTGGAGTCGTCGACATGGCCGGCCACCTTACGCGAGTCCCCTTCCGGCGTCCGTCCTCGCACCGTGTCCAGCCACGACTCCAGCGCCAGCGCGTCCAGCCCTTCACAGTCCCCTTCACACACGCGCAGCAGGGTGCCATCCGCCTGCGGTCGGTCCACCCACCAACGCTGTCCGTCGAACGCGCCCCGGTCCTTCTCCAACACCACGGCTTCGTGCGCCGCGTCACCCAGCTCCACCACGCCGTCCGGGCGGATGCGGTACGCGTCGAACGCGCGAGGCGCGCCGGGCCAGTGCCCCCTGTCGAACACCTCGGGCGAGACGTGCGTGAAGCCCGTCTCCGCGTACAGGTTCAACGGCGAAAGCGACTCACCGCGCAAGAGTGGCGCCAGGGACACGCCGTCCACACCGGAGAGCGCGGGCAGGCTCGACAGCTCCAGCAGCGTGGGCCCCACATCCACCAGACGCACCAGCGCCTCCGAGGTCGCGGGCGCACCCGTGCGTCCCTTCGGCGGCTTCACCGCGAGCAGGATGCGGTTCTCCAGCTCGGACAGCCGCGCGCCGTGCACGGGCGTCGCGCCCGCCAGGTCCGGCCGGTCCTCGTGGAAGCTCTCGCCGTGGTCCGACATGAGGACGATGAGCGCGTCGTCATACCGCCCCGAGCGGCGCAGCGCGTCCAGCAGCATGCCCACCTGCGCATCCGCCTGGGAGATGAGCTCGTCGTAGAGCGCCTCCGCCCCGTCGCGACTCCATCCGCCCTTCGCGCCGGGAGACACGGGGGCGAAGTGCATGCGCAGCCGGCGCTCCAGGGGCTCGGACGACGACACGAAGCGCCGGTAGAAGGGATGGACGGGGTCGCCCGGGAAGTGCGCGGCGGTGGCGTGGAAGGCGAACAGCGTGGGGCCCTGGCTCGCCTCGTCGAGCAGCGTGGACGTCAGCCGCCCGGCGTAGCCCATGGGGTCATGGATGCCGGCCAGCGCGCGGTTGTCGATGAACTCCGGCACCCACGCGGCACCGACGGCATGGTCCGCGAAGACGCCCAGCGCGCGGTAACGCAGCTTCTCCAGGAGGAAGTTCACCGCGCCCCGTGGAGGTTGCAACCGGGTGGCGAAACCCGAAGCGGGCCCCTCCGCGTGGAAGCGCGAGCAATCCGTGGCGAACACCGTGCGCCACCCCGCCCGAGCGAAGGACTCCGCGAAGGTGGGCTGGAGCTTCATCCGCGACTCGGACGTCAGCGCGTAGCGCACGCCCGTCTCGTGAGGCCAGCGCGCGGTGAGCAGCGAGCGCCACGCGGGCTCCGTCTGGGCCACCGGCGTATACGCCCGCGTGAAGAGCGTGGCGTCCTCCACGAACCGGTCCACGTGCGGCGCCACCTCTCCGTTTCCGCCCAGCGTGCGCAGCCGGTCCGGCCGGAAGGCATCGATGCCGATGAGCACCACCAGCGGAGGCCTGGCGTCCGTCGTCGCGCCACCGCCCGCGCGCCCCGCGACGAACAACACCACCACGGTGGCCACCAGTCCCAGGCCCACCTGGAGCCGGCGCTTCCACGTCCCCAGTCGGGCCAGGAGCACCGCGACATGCACCAGCGCGAGCAGCACCGCCGCCGCGCGCGGATGCCACGGTGCGCCATTGTCCACCAGCCAGGCCAGGAGCGGACGCACGGCGGGCAGGTCGTCGAAGAGCGCGGGCCGGGAGATGGCGCGGTCCCATGCCAGCAGCAGGACGAGCACGCACCAGCCTGTCGCCGTCGCCCCCACCCCACCCCGGCCCCAGACGCGCGCGAGCCCCCACGCCACGCCCGCGAGCACCATCCCCGCCATCAGGTAGACGGCCGCCACGCGCAGGAGCAGGCCCGGGAGCACCGGCCTCACCGCCGCCGCCAGCGCCGCGTAGGGCCCGTCCACGGGGATGTCCACGCCGACCAGCCCCGAGCGCAAGAGCAGCCAGGACTCTCCAGCGAACAACACCAACCCCAGGCCCGCGCCCAGCACGAGGCGCCAACCGAGCGAACGGAACGGATGAGGAGGAACGGACTCAGCCATGCATCCGCGTGTATACCGCAACGCGACAGGCTCGCGAGGCAAGGACCCTTTCCGGCCCGGAAGGTGCGAGCGCGGTCCAGACGGTGCAAGATGTGCGTGCTGCGGAAGTCGACCCGTGGAGCCTGGGATGGGGGGTAAGGGCCTGAGGTCCAACGCGCCAGAAGGCATCCAGGACTCGGTGAACCGGGCCCTCGACGACGAGCGGCGACGCAACGCGCGCCAGCTCTCGAGGATTCGCTTCGTCGCCGTCACCGTCATGCTCGTGATGTCGGCCTGTCTGGGCCTGGGCGTGGGCAAGGCGGACTGGGTCGAGTACCTCCGCCCCCTCTCCGTCTACTGGCTCTGCACCGCGGCGGTGTGGGTGGCCGTGGCCCGCTCGCCCCGCGCCGTGCGCTGGGCCGGCCTGTCCGTGGCCTTCATCGACGTGCCGGCGGTGTACTGGCTCCAGAGCCACGCGATTCCAGTGTCGCCCTCCCCCGGGGGCGTCGCCGGCTTCACGCTCGGCATCTTCGCGGTGCTGGTCATCCTCGCGGCGCTGTCGCTGCGCAACACCGTGACGCTCGTCGTCACCGCCTTCGCCGCCGTCGCGGAGATGGCGCTCCAGCACCAGGCCGGCATCGGCATCGGCGCCCAGTTGGCCTCGGTGGTCATGCTCTCCGTGGCCGCCGCCGGCGCCCGCCACCTGCTCAACCGCATCCGCGCGCTCTCCGCCGCCGTCTCAGAAGAGGAGCTCAAGCGCGCCCGCCTCGGCCGCTACTTCGCCCCCGCCGTCGCGGAACGACTCCAGCGCCTCGCCTCCCCGGAGCCGGAGCTGCGCGAGGTGACCGTCCTCTTCGCCGACATCCGCGACTTCACCTCGATGAGCGAGCGGCTCCCCCCGGGCGAGGTCGTCAAGCTCCTCAACGCCTACTATGGCCGGATGGTGGAGGTGGTATTCCGCCATGGAGGAACGCTCGACAAGTTCATCGGGGACGCACTCATGGTGTACTTCGGGGCCCCGTTGGCGGACGCCGAGCACGCCGAGCGCGCTGTGCGCTGCGCCCTGGCGATGGTGCGGGAGCTGGAGGACTTCAACGCGGACCGGGCGCTCCAGGGGGCCCCGGCCCTGCGGATGGGGGTGGGGGTCCACACCGGCCCCGTCATCCTGGGAAACATCGGGTCCACCGCCCGGCGCCTGGACTACACCGCCATTGGCGACACTGTGAACCTGGCCAGCCGGATCGAGGGGCTGACCAAGCGGGTGGGCGTCCCGGTGCTCGTCTCGGAGGCCACCCGGGACCAGGCGGGCCCCCTCTTCCACTGGGAGGCCATCACCCAAGCGCTCGTGCCCGGCAAGAGTCGGCCGGTGGCCACCTTCGTCCCCCTGGCGACGGCCCCCGCCCTCGTCGGCTCCCCGGGCTCGGCGGCCTGAATTCCTCCCCTTCCACCGATCCACACGCCCGCTCGGACGCCGCGTGCGCAACGCGGGCTTCTGGGCTTCCTAAGTGGCCTACATGGTTGAGGGTTTACGTTGACGCCCCCCTTCTGGGCTCCTTATAAAGCCGCGGATTCTTCTCCCTCAGTCATCGGGTCCCCCTTGAGCACTTTCGCGTTGGACAGGGTCTCCGCCCACTTTCCCGAGGCGGTGGTGGAGCGTTATGTGGACCGGGCCGGTGGCGCCTGGGCCGTGATCCATCCCGACTCGCTCCCGAAGGTCGCCGCGTTCCTCAAGAACGACGCGGAGCTGGAGTTCAAGCTCTTCGGCTCCATCGACGGCGTGGACCGGCTGCACCTGGCGGAGAACGACCCTCGGTTCGAGGTCGTCTACTTCCTCTACTCGTTGAAGCGCCATGAGCACGTGCGGCTCAAGGTGCGCGTGAGCGAGCACCAGCCGGTCATCCCCTCGTTGGTGCCGGTGTACCGGGGCGCCAACTGGTGGGAGCGTCTGACCTTCGACTTCTACGGCATCCGCTTCGAGGGCCACCCGGACCTGCGCCGCATCCTCCTGTACGACGAGTTCCAGGGCCACCCGCTGCGCAAGGACTACGCGCTGCGAGACCGGCAGCCGCTCATCCCCGAGCGCCCCATCAAGGACATCTTCCGCGGTCCCGGCACCAGCGGGCACTCCTGAGGACGACAGACACCATGGCCGACAGCCACACGTTTGATGCGAAGGGCCACAATCCGGACACCGACGGCTCGCTGCCGCCGGAGGGCTCGGAGCTGGAGGCCCACCTCCAAAGCAAGCACATGGTCATCAACATGGGCCCGTCCCACCCGGCCACGCACGGCACCGTGCGGCTGAAGGTGGAGCTGGACGGCGAGACCATCGTCAAGATCGACCCCGAGATTGGCTTCCTGCACCGCGGCTTCCAGAAGAGCTGCGAGAACGTCACCTGGACGCAGTGCCTGCCGTACACGGACCGGCTCAACTACCTGTCCGCGATGATGAACAACTTCGGTTTCCTCAACGCCGTGGAGAAGCTCATCGGCCTGGAGATTCCGGAGCGCGCCCAGTACATCCGCGTCATCGGCAGCGAGCTGCACCGGCTGACGGACCACCTGACGTGCGTGGGCGCCACCGGCCTGGAGATGGGCGGCTTCGCGCCGTTCCTCTACGGCATGGAGGCCCGCGAGCTCATCCAGGACCGCGTCACGGAGCTGACCGGCGCGCGCCTCACCACCAGCTTCGGCCGCGTGGGTGGCATCAACCGCGACCTGCCCGAGGGCTGGGCGGACAAGGTCCACAAGACGCTCACCCGCACGGAGGAGCTGCTGGTGGAGATGGACGGGTTGCTCACGCGCAACCGCATCTTCGTGGACCGCACCAAGAACACCGGCGTCATCAGCGCCGAGGACGCCATCGACTACGGCTGGACGGGCCCGGCGCTGCGCGCGTGCGGCATCGACCACGACCTGCGCAAGGCGCACCCGTACTGGGTCTACGAGCGCTTCAACTTCAGCGTCGCGGTGGGCGAGCACGGCGACAACTACGACCGCTACCTCGTCCGCATGGAGGAGATGCGTCAGTCCATCAGCATCATCCGCCAGGCGTTGGAGACCATCCCCGCGGGCCCCATCATCGTGGATGACTGGCGCATCGCGCTGCCGCCCAAGCCGGAGGTCTACGGCACCATCGAAGGCGTGATGGCGCACTTCAAGCTCGTCATGGAGGGCATCCAGGTGCCGCCCGGCGAGTGCTACGACGCGACCGAGGCCTCGAACGGCGAGCTGGGCTGGTACCTGGTGAGCGACGGGCGCGGTCGTCCGTACAAGGTCCATGTGCGCGCCCCGGGCTTCCCGGTGCTCGCGGCGGTGCCCCATATCATCGAGGGGAAGATGCTGGCGGACCTCATCCCCACGTTTGACACCATCAACATGATTGGCGGCGAGGTCGAGCAGTGAGCAACGACGACACGAAGAAGCCGACCGGTGATGCGCAGCCGCCCCCCAAGGGCGCGCCCACGGACACCCCCGCGGCGAAGATCGGTCCCGAGCCCTCCAACCCTCCGGCCGGCGCGAAGCTGGACACGCCCCCCGCGGCGGCCAGCAGCGTCACGGCGCCGCCCAAGGCCGCCGCCCCTCCGGGCCCGCCGCCCAAGCCCGCGCCGAAGAACCCGGGCTTCGTCACCTGCACCATCGACGGCAAGGAAGTCGTCGTGAAGCCGGGGACGAACATGATCGAGGCGGCCAAGTCGGTCGGCTCGGAGATTCCGTACTACTGCTACCACCCGCGCCTCTCCATCGCGGCCAACTGCCGCATCTGCCTCATCGAGGCGTCCAACGCGCCCAAGATGGTGCCCGCGTGCCAGACGCCGCTCGCCGAAGGTGTGGTCGTGAAGACGACGACGCCCAAGGTGAAGGAGCAGCAGCGCTCGGTGATGGAGTTCCTGCTGCTCAACCACCCGGTCGACTGCTCCATCTGCGACCAGGCCGGTGAGTGCAAGCTGCAGGACTACTACATGAAGTACGACTACCGCCCCTCGCGCCTGGAGGGCGGCAAGGCCCTGAAGAACAAGCGCAAGGTGCTGGGGCCGCGCGTCGTGTTGGACCAGGAGCGCTGCATCATGTGCACCCGCTGCGTGCGCGTGATGAACGAAGTGGCCAAGGAGCCGCAGCTGGGCGTGTTCGGCCGCGGCAGCCACGAGCGCATCGACGTGTTCCCGGGCAACGAGCTGGACAGCGACTACTCGCTGAACACCGTGGACGTCTGCCCGGTGGGCGCGCTGCTCAGCCGCGACTTCCGCTTCAAGGCGCGCGCGTGGTTCCTCTCCGCCACCCCGTCCATCTGCACGGGCTGCGCGAAGGGCTGCAACACGTACGCGGACTGGATGTCGCAGGACACCTACCGCATCCGTCCTCGTGAGAACGAGGAGATCAACAAGAGCTGGATGTGTGACCAGGGCCGGCTCATGTACAAGTCCTTCAACCTGGGCCGCGTGCTCCAGGCGAGGATTGGTCGCGCCACGGTCCAGGCCGCTTCCGAGGTCGTTCCGGTGGTGACGCGCAAGGAGGCCGCTCAGGCCGCCGCCAAGGCGCTCAAGCCGCTGGTGGGCAGTGGCAAGCTCGCGGTGCTCGCCTCGCCGGTGTCCTCCAACGAGGAGCTGCTGGCGGGCCTCACCTTCGCGAAGGCCACGCTGGGCATCTCCACCGTCTACGTGGGCGGCCGTCCAGCGGGCAAGGCGGACCACTTCCTGAAGACGGCGGACAAGAACCCCAACCGCAAGGGCCTGGAGTGGATCGCCAAGGGCCTGGGCCTGAAGGTGGAGACCTTCGAGGCGCTCACCACGGCCCTGGACAAGGGTCAAGTCAAGGCGCTCTACGCCATCGGCACCGAGGTGCCGGGCGACGTGGAGGCCTTCGCCAAGGCCGCCTCCAAGCTGGACGTCTTCGTGGTGCAGGAGAAGAACGAGTCGCCGGTGACGGCGCAGGCGACGGTGCTCCTGCCCGCCTCGATTCACGTCGAGGACGAGGGCTCCTTCACGCAGATGGACGGCATCACCCAGCGCTTCCGCAAGGCGTACCCGCCCAAGGGCGACGTGACTCCGGGCTGGAAGTGGGTCGCGGAGCTGACGCGCGAAGTGGGCGGCGAGACGCCGGCCTGGACCTCCGCGCGCGACGTGTGGCGCGAGCTGTCCGGCAAGGTGGCCGAGTTCGCCGAGTTCAACTGGGACAAGGCCTCTCCGCCGGACCGGGAGAAGCCGGGTATCAATCCGCTGCCCACCGGCGCCGATGGGCGTCCTCCGGGCTACCGTGAGTTCGGTTCTCCCCGGGTGAGGGGTATCTAGCGATGAAGCGCGTACTGACTGTCCTCTTCGCGACGGGCTTCATCGTCGCGACGCTCGCGGGTGTCTCGGCGGCGGCCTATGTGGTGGCCGGCCTGGCCGAGAAGCACCTCTTCCCGGGTGCGAGCCGGCTGTCGAACATCATCTTCCTGATGCTCGTCTTCGTGATGATCATCGCCACGCTCCTCACGCTCGCCGAGCGCAAGTGGAGCGCGCTGATGCAGGACCGCGTGGGCCCCAACCGCGCGCGCATCGACCTGCCCGGCCTGCGCAACCGCTCCCTCGCCGGCATCCCGCACATCCTCACGGACGTGCTGAAGATGCTGACGAAGGAGGACTTCATCCCCGGCACCGCGAACCGGTTCCTGTTCAAGCTGGGCCCCATCCTCGCCTTCGCGCCGGTGTTCGCGCTGTTCGCCGTGGTGCCCGCGGGCCCCTCGGTGACGGTGTTCGGTCACCGCGTGGACATGGTGGTCGCCACGCCGGACTTCGGCGTGCTGTACCTGCTCGCGATTGCGTCCCTGGCCGTCTACGGCACGGCGCTCGCGGGCTGGTCCTCCAACAACAAGTTCGCGCTGCTGGGCGGCGTGCGCGCGTCCTCGCAGATGATTTCGTACGAGGTGGCGCTGGGCCTGTCGCTGATCGGCCTGTTCATGGCGTTCTCCTCGCTGCAGCTGCCCGCGATCGTCGGTGAGCTGGGCCTCGCCGGAGCGCAGGCCACGGGCCAGGCGCAGTACCTGTGGCGCACGGAAGGCGGGTTCGACTTCGGCGTGCCGGCGTGGGGCTTCCTCCTGCAGCCCATCGGCTTCATCGGCTTCTTCGCCGCGTCCTTCGCGGAGACCAAGCGCGCACCCTTCGACGTGCCGGAAGGCGAGTCGGAGATCATCGGCTACTTCGTGGAGTACTCCGGCATGAAGTTCGGCATGTTCATGATCTCCGAGTTCGTGGAGGTCGTGGTGCTGGCCGGCGTGACGACGGCGCTGTTCTTCGGCGGCCACCACCTGCCCTTCGGCGGCGAGTGGCTGGCGAGCCAGCCGCTGATGCAGGAGCACGGCTGGCTGTACGGCACGCTGCTCGGCACCGTGTTCTGGGTGAAGGTGGTCTTCCTCATCTGGGTGCAGCTGGTGATTCGTTGGACCTTCCCCCGCTTCCGCTACGACCAGATCCAGACGCTGGGCTGGAAGATCCTCCTGCCGCTGGCCCTGGTGAACGTGTTCGTCTCGGGTGCGCTGGTGCTGTGGGATCCGTCGCTGCGGGCACTGGCGGTGGTGGGCATGCTGGAGATCGGCGTGCTGGTGGTGCTGACGATGACGAAGAAGGCAGAAGCGGCGGAGGGCGGTGCGCACGGCGCGCATGGAGCCCATGGCCATGACCACGGGCACGACGCGCATGGGCTGCCGTCCCACGCGAGCGCGACGTCTTCGCACTAGGCCCTAGGGCACCGGGAATCGAGACACCATCATGGCCATCAAGGTTACCAAGGTCACCCAGGACCCCCGCACGGACATCCGGGAGCGGATGTACATCCCGGGGCTGCTGCACGGTCTGGCCATCACGACCAAGCACTTCTTCCGCAACCTCTTCGGCACGCGTGACACGAACACGCAGGTGCAGGACCGCACGGGCACCAGCCTGATGACGACGGTCGAGTACCCCGAGGAGAAGCCCATCTACCCGGAGGGCTACCGCGGTCTGCACCGGCTGGTTCCGCGCGAGGACGGCAAGCCGCGCTGCGTGGCCTGCTACATGTGCGCGACCATCTGCCCGGCGCAGTGCATCTACATCGAGGCGGGTGAGTACGAGGAGACGGACGCTGACGGCGAGTCGCGCGTCATCGAGAAGTACCCCACCCAGTTCGTCATCGACGAGCTGCGCTGCATCGTGTGTGGCCTGTGCGTGGATGCGTGCCCCAAGGACGCCATCCGCATGGACACGTACATGCACACGCCCTCCGAGTACACGCGGCAGAACTTCGTCTACGACATCCCGAAGCTCTTGAAGGGGCCGGCCGTCTCGCACCCCTCGGATCCGTGGAACAAGCGCGAAGGCTCCGAGGAGCCGCACCACACGCACAAGGAGGCCCACACGCGCATTGGCGAGGGCCTGGTGCAGCTCAAGACGCCGCAGCTGGGCGCGGGGCACGACCACCAGGGTGGGCACGGCAAGGCCGTCGTGACGCACGGACAGACCGTCGTCACACAGCAGGGCCCCATCCAGGTGACGAAGTTCCTCAAGTAGATCCACCTGCGCGCTCCGCGCGTACGAATGTGTAGCTGCCCCGGCCCGCCTCCCCGCTCCTCGAGCGGTAGGCGGGCCGGTTTCATTACGGGGTGCGGGTGATGACGTTGCAGCTCTTCAATGGCCCTGGCGTCTGGCGTCCGGGCTTTCGGCCCCGGGACGGGGTGGAGTGCGGCCTGGCACACGAAGGTGGGGGCTGGCTGCTTTCGCTCGGGGCGTGGACTCCGTAGGGTGGGTGGTGTCTTGGCGATGAAGCGCTACCGCTTGTCCGTGTGCAAAGGGTCGACCTGCAAGGCCGGCGGCGCGGATGGTGTGTATGCCGCCGCCCGGGACTCGCTGTCCGAGCAGGGCCTGGTGCCACGCTGCGAGCTGTACCGGGGCGGCTGCTACGGCTTCTGCCACATGGGGCCGAACGTCGTCGTCCGCGAGGACACGGGCCGCAAGAGGGACCCGCTGTCGCCCGAGGACTACCAGCTCATGGGTTGGGACGGCGAGGTGTACTACTCGGAGATGACGCCGGAGAAGATGCGCCGCGTGGTCAACGAGCACATCGCGAAGGACGCTCCCGTGAGCGAGCTGTTCGGCCAGCCGGACACGCCGGACCCCGACGACGGCTGACGCGGAACACCTCGCGCTCCAGCGCGGAACGCGAGCGCCGTCCGGCGGCGAAGCTCCTCACGCGGCGACAGCGAGGTGCTCACCCTCTTCCACGCCGTGCACCCCATCCCACTCCGCGGGCGGCGGCGTGACGATGAAACGGGCGCAGCGGGCGGCATACACGGAGGAGACGGTGTCCTTGAACTCGGTGGCGGAGCGCTCGAAGAGGGCGTGTGCCTCCGCGAAGCGTCGCTGGTGGTACGCGGTGAGCGCCTTCTCGTGCAGGGCGAGCTGCTCCTGCTGCGGGCTGGTGATTTCACCCTTCCGCCCCACCAGCTCGTGCACGCGCAGCGGCTCCGCGCGCCCCTTGAGTCGCACCCGGTCCACCACGCGGAAGACGTAGTTGTCGCCCGCGAGCGACACGGTGCCGTCCCCCACCAGCACGTAGGTGCCGTACACCTTGTTCAGCGACTCCAACCGGGCGGCCATGCCCACGGCGTCGCCGAGCACGGTGTAGTTCGACTTCAACTCGCTGCCCATGTCGCCGACGACGACTTCGCCCGTGTCCACTCCGGCGCGGAAGCTCAGACGGCGGCCGTACTTCTTCTCCCAGGCGTCCTGCTTCTCCGCCAGCACCGCGCGCATCTTCAGCGCGGCCTCACAGGCCAGATGCGCGTGGCGCTCGGTGCGCACCGGCGCGCCCCAGAAGGCCATCACCGAGTCGCCGATGTACTTGTCCACCTGCCCCGCGGTGGAACGCACCACCGCCGCCATCTCCAGGAGGTACTCGTTGAAGAGGCCCACGAGCTGCTCGGGCGTCATGCCCTCCGACAAGCGGGTGAAGCCCTCGATGTCGCAGATGTACACGGACATCCGTCGGCGCTCGGGGCGCATCAGGCTCAAGTCCCGAGTCACCAGCCGGGCGACCTCCGGACTGACGTAGCGGCCCAGCGCCGTCTGCACGAAGTCGCGAATCTGCTGCTCGTTGCGGAAGGCGTAGACAGTGGTGACGGCGAAGGCCCCCACCATGGCCAGCAGCGGGCCCGCCATCGCCACCCAGAGCCGCTGCTCGATGAACACGTAGAAGGCCGCCGCCGTGTAGCCCGCACCCGCGAGGGCCAGGCCACTCAGGTACAGCATCGCGCCCCGCAGCGAACGCAAGAGGAAGCTGAGCGACAGCGCGAGGAAGGCCCCCAGGAAGGCGAGGCCCACCGTCAGCCCCAGGTCGTAATCCGCTGGTGCGCGCGAGATGCCCTCGGAGCGCAGGATGTTGGCCAGCGCCTGCCCCAGAATCGCGCCCCCCGGCGTCTCCAGACCAATGGGCGTGGGCCGCAAGTGGCCTGACTCGCCCGCGGTGCGCGTGAGGACGACGGTGCGGCCCTCCAAATCGTTGTCGAAGCGCGCCGGGCGCTCGTCCGCGACGTCGAAGACATTGAGCAGCACGTTCCACGCACGGATGGAGCGCGCCAGCGAGCCGCGAGAGCCCCGCCCCGCCGTCGGTGCATCCCAGCGCATCAGGCTGAAGCCCGACGTGTCCATCGGCACCGAGTACGCATCTCCCACGTGCAGACGGCCGTCCGCGTAGTGAAGCGAGCGCGTGTTGGCCAGCCGCATCGCCGCCGCGAGCGGCAACGAGGGCAGCACATGACGCCCATCCCTCGCCGTGTACGCCACCAGATGAGGGATTCCTCGCACCACACCGTCGGGGTCCGTCGTCAGGGTGGCGGCCCCATAGCCCGCGCCACCGCCCATGAGCGGCGCCACCGGGTGCTGGAGCTGACGGACCTCCACCAGCTTCGCGGGGTCCAACCCCACCACCTGCACCTCCGCCAGCGAGACGAAGAGCTCCGTCGGGCCGATGCGGAACGTGTCGTCCGCCGCACGGCGCTCCGCGACAGCGGCCCCCGGCGAGCCCAGCCGCGTCCCGAGTTCGCGCGCATCCGCCTCGTCCGAGGCACCACCCCAGACCTCCACCTGACTTCCAGCGGGGATGACGAACGCGGGCCGCTGCACGGCGAGAACCGACTGCGCCTTCGCGCGCGCCTCGGATGTGCCGGGGAACGTCCCCACCTTCACCCGGTAGGGCCAGAGGCGGCTGGCGGGAGGCAGCACCCGCGAGCCCTGCGACTCCCACGAGAAGGACAGCAGCGCCTTGCCCGAGTCACGCTCCAGGAACTCTCGGAACGAGGCGTCGTCGCTGGAGATGGCGCCGGGTGACAGCTTCGGGTTGACGCAGGCATTCGGGCTCAGCTCGGGGAACGGCAGGTCCAACAGCACCAGCAGCGCCCCCTCCTCCACCAGTCGGTGCGCCATGGCGCCCACGAGCTGCCGGGGCCAGGGCTGGGTGGCGACGCCGGGCCTGTCGTCCTGCCGGGCCTCGGCGAGCGTCTCATCGTCGATGGCGACGACCACGGCCTCGTCCGGGCGCTCCGAGCGCGCGCCCAGCTCCAGCACGCGCCAGTCGTAGGTGCGCCGCTCCAGGCCTTCCAGCCAGCCCTGCGCCATCTCCACGACGCCCGAGGGCATCCACGAGGGCGAGTCTCCTCGCGGCGCCGCCGGCTGGGGTGCCCGCAGATAGACGAGGATCCCCAGCACACAGCCGAAGAAGGCGGCCATGGCCAGGGAGAAGCCGAGCCGCTTGAAGAAGCGCCGGCTCGCGGAGTGAACGCGGTGTCCTTGCACGAGTGCCCGGAGGATACCCCGAGATGCCGAGTGCGCGGGGCTTGTCGCACGTGCCTGCTATGCTCGGCCGACTCGTCGCAACCCGGGAACTCCGATGAAACGCTTCCTCTTGTCCGCCGCCGTCGCTGCCCTCTCCCTTGCTCCCCTGGCGTGCGACCTGGAGAAGACGGGGGCCCAGCTCACCGCCGACCACGTCATGGTGGGCACCCTCCTGGCCACGCCCGAGGTGGAAATCAGCGCCCTGGCGCTCGCGGGCTTCGACGCCGGGACGGTCATCCCGGATGGGGGCGACGTCATCTCGCTGCCCGCTCAGACGGCGGCGGTCGTCTTCTTCGGCACCAAGTCCGGGGAGAACTCGCAGCCCTCGGGGGTGTCCGGCGCCACGGCCACGCTGCAGCCGGTGGGAGGCCAGGCCACTGCGCTGACGGAGGACGGCTCGGGCAGCTACAGCCGCACCAACGTGGCTGGGAGCGACCCGGAGCTGGCCTACCAGTCCGGCGCCACGTACCAGTTCATCGCCTCGCGCAACGGCACGCGCTACGTGGGTCAGGTCGACGATGCGCCGATTCAGGAGGCCATCACCCGGTTCCACCCCCCCGAGGGCTTCCTGCGGCACGCCTCGGGCACCGTGCTGACGTTCGACCGCGCTGCGGCGGCGGGGAACAAGGAGCGCACGCTGGGCTTCGTCACCGTGGTGCCCGTGAGTTCGGACGGAGAGAAGGGCCAGCCGACCTACTCCAACGTGCCCACCACGCCCGTGGAGTTCCTCCAGCTCGTCGCCGTGCCGGGCACGTACCGTGAGGCGCAGGTGACGATTCCGGGCACGGCCTTCCCGAAGGCCAATCAGACGTACCTGGTCATCTTCCAGGCCGTGCGCCTGGGTGGCGCGGAGTCCAACAACCTGTTCATCGGCAGCGCACTGCTCGCGGGCACCGCCGACGTAGGCATCATCCGGACGAACTGAGTACCAGGTACGAGGGCCACGGCCTCCTCAATCCGAGGAGGTCGACCTCCACAGGGGCCCATCCTGTGAGAAGTGCTCGTGAATCCAGCGCTCACTGGCCGCGGACAGTTGCCACTCGCCGCGGCCATTGAGGACCAGGACGTCACAGCGCGCGAGAAGCGGGAGCATCGTTCGCTGCGAGCGCTCCTGCTCGAAGGCCGCCGCCGCGGAGGCGAAGCGCTCGGTGCCACCCAGCGCGTCGTGCAACATGAGGCCGTAGGGGTCGACGAGCACGGGGGCGCCCTTGGGAATCCCTGGCAGTCGCCCCGCGACGATGCCCCACGAGGGCTCGAACACGCAGAGCGCCGAGTCAGCGGGCACACCGGCGCGGATGCTGTTCCCCAGCGCGAGAAGTCCACGGTCTTTCTGGTTCGCGCCTCGGAGGGAGGCCGGCAGTGGCGAGAGCGCGGCAATCCCCACCACTCCCGTCACGAAGGCGGCGACGGCGCGAGAGCGCGTTTCCGCCCACGCGAACAGCAACGAAGCGCCGAGCCCGGCGAGCACCGCCGTGGCCGGGGCCAGGCTCGCGTTGTATTGGCCCCAATAGCTCTTGGATGCGAGGAACGTCACACACGTGAGGAGCCAGGCTCCCGCGAAGAGCCTCTCGGCGACGGCCTCCTTCCGCCGAGCGCGCACCAGCACGACGAGCAGCCCCAGCATGCTCAGCACGGAGACACCGACGTGGCCCTCGCCCAGCATCGAGAGGAGCCGACGCCAGCGCTCCAGCTCTCCATCGGGTGGCCTCATCAACTGGAAGCGCAGGAGTCCGTCGAACATCGGACCGGGCGCCAGCGCGAAGAAGGGCCCGACCCAGAGCAGTCCCGCTCCCACCGCGGCGCCCACGACTCTCACGACGCGCCTCCACTCCCCCGCCGCTCCGCGAGCCCACACCGCCGCGAGCACCCAGACGCCCGCCGTCAGCTTGATGGCGCAGGCCGTGGCCAGCAGCACCCCCACCCACCCATCCTGTCGCCGAGCCACGCCATCCCCACCCGGGCGAAGCCACACCCATGCCATCCCGAGACAGGTGAGGTTGAGCAACGGTTCGAGGAATGGGCCTCGCTCTGTCGCAGCGGCCTCTGGGTAGACCGCATACACGAGCGCCGCGACGAGCCCCGCCCGCATCCCCCACCGCTCCTGGGCGATGCGTCCGCTCAGCACCGTGCTCAGGGCGCCGAGGACGGGGATGAACCAGCGAACCACGGTGAAGGCCGTGGCTGAATCAAAGACGCGGGAGAGCGCGGCCAGGGGCGACAGCAGCACCGCCAGGCCTGGAGGATGAACAAAGAAGTAGTCGCGATAAGGCAACACGCCCTGCGACAGGAGCGCGGCGGCGCTGAAATAGACGCCCTCGTCGTAGTCCACCGGGTAGCCCAACGCGCCGCCCCGGTGGAAGAAGCCCGCGACTCGAAGCAGCCAGGCACCAGCCCCCACCAGCAGCAGGGGCCACCACGGATGGCGCGAGGGACTGAGGCTCGAGGGGCTGGCGTCGGACACGGAGCGTCGCGTCTACCAGAGGTCGCCGCCATTTTCGAAGGCGGGGTGCCCAGTCCCATCCATCGACTTCAGCCCGCTTCGATGTCCAGGTCGATGCGCCCCGCCAGCTTGAGGCGCAAGAGGTGCCCCGCGAAGCGCTCGGACTCCTCGCGGCCAAGGACGTTGCGAAACGTCGCGCCCTCCACCACCTCCACCTCGAGCACGGCCCCACGCTGCAGGAGTCGGAAGAAGTCCTCTCCTCCTCCCGGACGCGGAACGGCCAGCGGCAACATGCCCTTCACCGGAAGCACCTCGCCCGCCACGCGCACGCGCTCCACCAGCGCGGAGGCATCCGGTCTCACGTCCGCGGACGCCACGCCTTCGTCCGGATAGAGCGGCGCGGGAGGCAGGGCCACATCCTCCGTCGAATCATCCAGGAGGAAGCCATACCGCGACGGAATCCTCCCCGTGAAGAGCATGCACAGCAGCACGGGCGTGTCGCCGGACACACGCTCGACATGGAGGATGGAGCGCTCCGTTCCCACGCGGCGCAGCAGCAACGTCAAGCGCGGACGATGCACCGCCAGGTGCCGCTGCACGCGGTCCTTCAGGGTGGCGCGAATCTCCGCGAAGGCCGCTGAGTAGCCCGCCTCGGACTCGGCCTCGCGCGCCGCGAGCGCCTCGCGCGTCTTCGAAAGCTTCTCCTCGGCGTCTCGCAGGAAGTCACCCGCCGACGCCGACGTGGGCACCAGCCCCGGCTCCAGAGACGACGTCGACTCCAGGCCCGCCGCGCGCACGGCGCCCAACAGGAAGGAGCCTTGCTGATCCAACCGCTCCCGCTCCTCTCGAAACCGCGCCGAGGAGGCCGCATGCTCCCCCTTCAACTCCAGCCACGCCTCGTAGCCCGACTCGAGCGTCTCCAGCGCGCGCAGCCGCGACAGCGCCGCCTCCGGCCCCGCCGCCGCGCTCACGGGCCCCAACGCCCCACCCTTCGTCGTCTCACTCACGGCGACGGAGTCTACACCCTGCCTCGAACAGAGCCGTTCTCATCCGCGCCGGGCCTGGCCCCGCCCCTGCTCGCGAAAACACGAAGGCCCCCACCCGACGCCGACTCGCGGCACACGGATGGAGGCCCTCACGTCACGGTCCGCGCTGTGCGCACGGACGCAAGGCTCACGCGGTGCGAGACACCGGCGGCTGCGCACCCTGGGAGGGCGACGTCTCACCCCGGCCCAGCGTGTTCGACAGGTAGTCCTGGCCGCTCTGCAGCCGCTGCTTGAGGTCATCGCGGAGCTGGTTGCCCGCCTTCGGGGCCAGGAGCAGGCCCAGGCCCGCGCCAACCAGGATGCCCGCCGCGAAGGCGCCCAGCACCGGCAACACATCCTCCGCCGCGCTGCGACGGCTCTCCAGACCGATGAGGTTGAGCAGGTCGTCCTTGTCCATCTTCTTGAGGGCGTTCAGGTTCATTCGCGACTCCAACAGGCTGTTACGTCGTGGGGAGATGAGACAGCAAACGCTAGTAGGACGGAGGGCGCGGAGTCCCCGCTGCGGACGCATCCGCCGACGCGGAGCCTTCCCGCGCGGGCGAGCCCACCACGCTCCGCCCCGTCTGATAACCCTGGAAGGCCGTCTCGGCCATGCCCAGCAGCTCGTCCTTCACGAAGGGCAGCGCCGCCAGCCGCACACCCAGCTTGAGGATGCGCGCCGTCAGCGGCGTGAAGAGCCCACCGCCCAGCACGTAGCCCACGCCCAGCGCGGCCGCCATCATCCCGTACGGGTTGCGCTCCACGCGGCCCCGCAGGTCCAGCGTCTGTCCCAGGTCATCCACCGCGCCCCTCGCATCGCTCCAGAGCTGCTGCGCCTCCGAGCCAATCTGGTCCACCCGCTGGCCGAACCCCGCGTCGGAGCCATGCTCCCGCGACGAAGGGTTGCCGTTACCTGAAGCCCCTGGATAGTTCGTCATGAGTGCCCTCTCTCGTGTTTGCGTCAGCGGTGCCACTCAGCGACGCGAGGCGATGCGCCCCACCAGGAAGCCCACGGCCACCGCGCCCAACAGGCACGTCCCGGGGTTGGCGCGGATGAAGCTCACCACGCGGTTGTTCATGTCGACCAGGTTCTGCCGCGCCTCATCAATCTGCGGCACCACGCGGTCCTGAAGCTGTCGGGCCCGGTCGGCCACCTGCTGCGGGTTCATGTCCATGAAGGCGTTCTCCTCGATTCAAAGGGTGAAACCACGAAGTCGTCGGCCCGCGCGCTCAGCGGCGCGAGCCCAGCAGGAATCCCACCGCGAAGGCCGCGGCCACGCACTCGTGCGGATGACGGCGCACCCACTCGCGCCAGTCCGCGGCGACCGCCACTTCCTCGCGCAGCGCGCTCACCGACGTGGCCAGCTCCGCGCGCGTCCGCTCGATGTCCTCGCGCAGCCCCGCGCTGGTGCGAGGGCCCACGGGCTTGGGGTGTCCATTGCTAGCGCCCATTCGAAGACTCCTTCAAGAGCGGGTTGCCCACGGGTACCGGGGCCGGAGTGGAGAGGGCCGCCATGCTACGGGTCAACTCATCCGCCGTGTCGTCCATCATCCGCCGTGCCTTCAGTCGTTGCAGCGCCCAGGCGATGCCGCCCCCTCCCGCCACCAGGTTGAGCAGCGACACCGCCCCGAGCGCCCCGGCCCATCCCAGGTACGCGGACAGAACCGCCGCGAGCGCACCGCACGCGAAGGCATACCCCACCAGGATGAAGGGCACGAAGGCGGCGATCATCGCCACGTTCATGCCCGTGGCCTTCAAGTCCTCCGCGAGCTCCAGGCGCGCCAGTTGGAGATGTTGCGTCACCAGGCGGCTGAAGCTGTCCGCCATGCGGCCGACGAGCGCGGCGAGGCCACGCTCCGTCTGTTCGCTCCCCACGTGCATTCACTCTCCGGCCGGCGCTCACGTCCTCACAGAAGTGGCGCCAACCTAGGCACCCCTGCCCTCCGGGACAACCTCCTCCCGGCGTTTCTGTCCGGCGTTCGCAAGCGTCGGCCACTCAACGCGCCCGCCGTTCCCCCACGCTACCCGATGAGCTCCACCGGTGGAGAGGGGGACGACGCCACCTCGGCGATGGGCGCCGCGAAACGCAGGACGAGCGGCAGGTGGTCGGATGCAATCCGGCTGCGTTCCGTGCGGTGGGGGTGGATGGAGAGCGGCCGGACACCCGAGTCCACGTAAATCCGGTCCAGCCGCAGCACGGGCCACCGCGTGGGGTAGGTCCGTGCGGGAGTGCCCAGCTCCAGCGCCGCGTCGTGGATGGCCTGGCGCACCAGCGACGGCACCGCGCCGTTGCCCCAGTAGTTGAAGTCCCCGCACACCACGGCCGGGTCCTTGCGCACGGCGTCCCGGAGGATGTCCGAGCCCAGGAGCAACGCCTCCTGACGCCGACGCTCGGCCACCCGCAGGCCCAGGTGGAGCGAGAAGACGTGGAGCTGCTGTCCCCCGCCCAGGTCCAGGTCGCAGCGCAGCGCGCCCCGAGGCTCGCGCCGCCCCACGCTCAAGTCGTAGTTCTTCGAGTGGAGGATGGGCAGCCGCGTGAGGATGGCGTTGCCGTAGCGCCGGCCGTTGCGCACCACGTTGGGGCCAAAGGCCATGTGCATCCCGAGCATGTCCGCCAGGTGCTCGGGCTGGTCCTCGCGCGAGGTGCGCGCGCGGAAGTCGCCCACCTCCTGGAGTGCGACGATGTCTGCTCCGACTTCGCGGAGCACCTCACCCACGCGGCCCAGGTCGAACCGGCCGTCCGTCCCGATGCCGCTGTGGATGTTGTAACTGACGAGCGTCAGCTCCACGGGGCGCCGCTAGCCGTGGAGGGGATTGAGGCGCCGCGCCGCCAGGCGGATCACCTCGAAGGGCAGCGCCGCCAGCCTCGCCACCGCCTTGACCGCGTCCCCCAGACCGCCGCGCAGCGTCTGCAACTGGCGCCCCGCATCGTCGATGAGGTCCGGGAACCGGCCACGCGGAGGCTGCTCGCGCGTGGGAGGCAGCGCGCCAATGGGCAAGGTGCCCCGGATGACGGGCTCCCCCCTCGACGCCTGCTTCCTGTTCTGGTCCTCCCGGACCTTGTCCTCACGCGAGGCGCGCTTCGACGCCGCGCGGGCGGGCGTCGACATGCCGTGGGAGAACTTGCCGTCGGGTTCCTGACGCGCCAGCTCCTCGAGCTGAGCTTCCATCTGTCGCGCGTGGAAGTTCTCCTCCGTCTCGGAGAAGGACTTGCCGTAGTGGACTCCTTCGCGCGCCGCCAGCTCCTCCGTCTGCGAGCGGGATTGAGCGAGGTGCTCCTTGTCCCGCCGGCGCATGCTGCGGCTCTGCGGCAGAGTCTTCGGTACCTGGAAATGGTCGAAGCTATAGGGACGAGGCATCCACGAATCTCCAAAGGGTTATTGGGTTCGAGCAGAAGCTAGGAAGCCTGGAGGCGCGCCGGTACGGCTTGACGCCATGGCTGACAGTCGGCTGCCTGCCCTCCAGCCCACCGGGCCGCGATTCCAGGCCCCTGCGACCTCCAAGTGCCGACAATGTCTGGCGTGCGCCGCTCGCTCGCGGACCGAGGGGCCGGACGTCGCCAGGCAGGCACCCCAGCGGGCGCTCCCGGGGAAAGGGGCAGGCGTCCGACACCTGCTCTTCTCACCCTGGGAAGAATCCGGGACTTCGTGGTGTAAAGGACCGCTCATGGCTCCGCACCCCGCCCGCTGGTTGTATTCCGCGCCCTCCCACGCGCTGCTCGCACTGCTCGCCCTCGGTGCGAAGGCCCAGGCCGCCGAGCCGACGCCCGCGGCCGTCGTCGTCCCCGCCTCCTCGGTGCAGGCGCCCTCGGCGGCGCAGGGTCGCCCCCTGCTCTCGCTCCAGCCCGGCACGGCGAAGCCCGGCGACCCGGTGATGGTCGCGGTGCGGGGCATGGCGGGCATGCCCACGGGCACGCTCGCGGGACGCGCGCTGCGCTTCTTCCCGTGGGGAGATGGCTTTCTCGCGGTGACGGGCCTTCCGGTGGAGCTGGCGCCCGGCAGTGCGTTGGTGCAGGTGGTGGGGCCGTCGTCGCTGGGCGGCGCGCCGCTGGAGCTGACGGGGACGCTGGACGTGGCGGAGCCGGGCTATCCGTCGCGCGAGCTGAAGGTGTCCGGCAAGTACGTGGCGCCTCCGGCCTCGGTGAAGGCCCGCATCGCCGCGGACCGGAAGGCCTTCGCGGCGGCCTTCTCCCAGCCCTTCAGCGCGCCGCACTTCGCGCAGAACTTCGTCTGGCCCCGGCAGGACCGCATCACCGCGCCCTTCGGAGACCGGCGGACCTTCAACGGCAAGCTGTCCAGCCAGCACTTCGGCGTGGACATCGACGGGGACCCGGGCGCGCAGGTGACGGCCAGCAACGAGGGCACCGTGGTGATGGCGCGCGACAACTACTCCGCTGGGAAGACGGTGCTCGTGCACCACGGCGGAGACCTGTTCACCGCGTACTTCCACCTGTCGCGCATCCAGGTGCGCACGGGCGACAAGGTGGAGCAGGGCCAGCACCTGGGCCTCGTGGGCAGCACCGGCCGCGTCACCGGCCCCCACCTCCACTGGGGTGTGAAGGTGGACGGCATCTGGGTGGATGGCGAGTCGCTGCTGCGCCTGGACTTCTTCCCACCCGCGTCGCCCGCCGTGGCCAGCGGGGACACCGCGCTCGGCGTGCCCTGAGCGCGACGACGCTCAGCGGTCGTTCCACTTCGGCGCGCGCTTCTCCATGAACGCGGAGACGCCCTCGCCGGCATCGTCCGCGAGCACGTTGAGCGACAGCTGCGAGGCGAGGAACTCCAGCGCCGCGGGCAGCGGCAGGTCCTCCGCCGTGAAGAAGGCACGCCGGCCCAGGGCGAGCACTGCCTGGCTCTTGCCGGCCAGCTTCCCCGCCAGCGCCGCGACGGCGGCGTCCAGCTCCGAGGCGGGCACCACCCGGTTGACTAGGCCCAGCGCCAGCGCGTCGCGCGCGGGGAGCCGGTCCCCCGTCAGCACCAGCTCCAGCGCCCGCTTGCGGCCCACGTGGCGCTGCAGCAGCGCCATCATCATCATCGGGAACAGGCCCACGTCGATTTCGGGCGTCCCGAAGTCCGCGGTCTCCACCGCCACGGCCAGGTCACACGCGAGCACCAACCCCAGGCCACCGGCCAGCGCGTGCCCGTTGACGCGCGCCACGGTGGGCTTGCGCGCCTCCTGGAACCGGGTCAGCAGCTTCCCGTAGGAGCGGCGCCCCTCGTGGGTGGCGAGGAAGCCGCCGTCGCCCACCATCTGCCCCAGGTCTCCGCCCGCGCAGAAGACCTTTTCGCCCGCGCCCGTGAGCACCACCACTCGGACGGAGGGGTCCGCCTCCGCGCGCTCCAGCCCGTCCATCAGCGCCTTCACCACCGTGGGCGACAAGGCGTTGCGCGCCTTGGGCCGGTTGATGGTCAGGTGCGCTTGGGGGCCTTGGACTTCGTAGAGGACTTCTCCGACGACGGCTTCTCCGGCTTCCATGCGGCGGTCTCCGCGCCTGGCGACGCGTCCGCCAGCACGCCATGAAGGAAGGTATCGGCGATCTGCGCCTTCGCCCGCTCCAGGGCCTGCGCGTCGCGCGAGTCCGCCAGCCCCGTCACGAACGCCGTCAGCCCCATCTCGATGGCGCCAAACAGGAGCGCGGAGGACAGCAACGGGTCCGTGTCCGCGCGCAGCTCCCCCGCCTCCTTCGCCCGGATGAACAGCTCCGAGCTCAGGCGGATGGCGTCCACGAAGGCCGTCTGCCGGTTGATGCGGGAACCCGCTGGGCTGCGGGCAATCTCCAGGATGAGGACCTTCACCGCACGCGGGTCCACCCGGTACGCCTCGAAGGCCACGTCCACCACGCCGTACACCTTGGCCGAAAGCGCCCCCTCCCCCTCCACCACCGCGCGCACGCGCGTGACGAAGCCGCTCCAGCCCGTGTCGAACACGGTCTCCAGCAGCTCATCCTTGTTCTTGAAGTAGTGGTAGACGAGGCCGTAGGCGACACCGGCCTCCTTCGCCACGTCCGCGATGCGGCAGCCGTGATAGCCCTTTCGGGCGAACACATCGATGGCTGCCCGCAGGATGGTCCGGCGGCGCTCGCTCTCGCGATTCCCGTTGTCCGCCGCCGACTTGCTCTGGCCCACGACGTCCTCCACCGGCCGGTTGATTCTTCAATCAGCCGGTGTGGACCCTACGAACGCGGGCCCCCGGGGTCAATGGGTACTTCTCCGGGAGGCCCGCGCGAGACAGCGGACTAGAGTACGTCGCCCGTGACGAGGGGGGCGGTGACGAACACCTTGTGACCCTCGAGCTGCGCGGCGGTGTACTTGCAGAGGGCTTCCGTCTTCCAGGCAACGGGCGCGGGGAACGGCGAGGGCTGCGGCTCCTGGGTGATGTCGTGCTTGTCGCTGATGAGGTAGCGCTCCACGCTGTACGACGGGTACGTGAGCGGAATCATCCCGGTGACGAACGGGTCGACCTGCACGGGGCCCTCGGCGCCGCCGGTGCAGCCATCCGACTCGGAGTTCTGGGCCATGTGGTTGAACCAGGGGTCCGACACGAGGAAGGTGGCGCTGGCTGAGCCGAAGTGGTCGATGTGGACGTTGGTCGCCGGCGGCGGCGGGGAGATCTGCCGCACCGTGTCCACCTTGTCCAACCCGTGGGGCACGCCCGTCCAGAGGATGCGCTCCTGGACCCAGATGAGCGTGGACACGTCATAGGCGCCGTTGCCGCCGTTCCACCGGCCATCGCCGTTGGTGTCGACGAAGCGCTCGCCCGCATCCCAGGTGCCGTTGTCGTTGTTGTCGACGAAGGGCTCGGTCAGGTCTTCGTAGTCCTCGCCGGTGTCGAACTGGCCGTTGTTGTTGTCGTCGTTGAACGCCTCTTCGCCCGTGGTGAGGGCGATGAGGGCGACCAGGTTGTCGCGCGGGTTGTTGGTGATGCCCGGGCGGATGGGGTCGGCGCGCTCGGGCTCGGCACGGTCGATGAACGGCTGTGCCGGCGTCCCATGGGCCGCCAGGGGGTTCCTCTCCCAGAGGAACGGCTCCATCCACAGCGGGGCGATGTAGTCACCCGTGTGGGTGGCGTCCTTGACGGGATTCCAGGTGAACACGCCCGGCGCCACGTCCTGCGGCAGCGGCAGCGAGGTCTTGTAGAGGACCTCCGCGTTGCCCACCACGTCGGTGGTCGACGTGGCCGTGGGGCCAATGGTGCCGGCCTCGGTGAGGAAGGACACCTGCGCGCCCTCGATGCCGTCGCCGTTGCGATCACCCACGTGGGCGATGCAGCGCACCTTCACGCCGGCGATCAGGTGCCGCGCCTCATCCCAGGCGCCAATGGCGTGGTGCAGACCGGAACCATCACCAGACCACGAGCCACACTGGAACGTGAGCTGACGGGAGCTGGAGTTGGTGCCCGCGAAGCTGATGACCGGGGAGATGACCGACTTGGCCTCCGCACCCGTTCCCGCCGACGCGACCACGACCACCGAGGCGACACGGCCTCCTCGGGCGACCACCTGCATGGAGACAAGTCCATCACCGGGGTTGGTCGTCCCCTCGGTGGGAGAAATCTCAACACCCGGTACCGGTGACTGGAGGGTGAAAGTCACCTGCGTGCCGGCTTGCGCCATGCCTCGCGAGTCCACCGCGCGGAAGCGCAGTGTGGTGATTTCTCCCAGTCGCGGCCTAGCCGGAGACTGATCCACGAACTCAAGCGTGGCAGGAGCTGGCGAAGAGCACGCCAACAACACCATGCTCGTGAAGGCCATCCACGAGGCCAGACCCGGACGCATCAGCGACGACTCCTTGACGAAGAAGGAAGCACGCTGTGCGCGAGCAGCGCACAGCGCATTTCCATCATCTTCCCGGTCTACCTACCGTCCAGTCAAGGACAGGACAGGAAGACCGATGGGCCCCTTGCGTCCGGCGAGGGGCCCCCCGGGGTGGAATTCAGGCGGCGGTGCCGCTGAACATCACCCGGGCGACCCCCAGCAGGCGGTCCACGTCCCGTGCCGTGAGGCCCCGGGCGCGCGCGAAATCAGACAGAGGACGCAGCAGGTCCTCCGTCTGGGCAAGGGTCTGCTCCGTTCCGGTGAAAAGCTCTCCAAGGCTGACGCCAAGGGCGTTGGCCAGGGCGGCGAGCGTTTCCACGTGGGGGACACGCTCTCCACGCTCGATCATGGAAAGGAAAGAGACGCTGATTTGAGCCCGCTCCGCGAGCTCCTCCTGCGTCCACCGCTCCGGCCTCTGCGTACGAAGCTCGCGGATGCGCTGGCCGATTCGTTTTCCGAGGTCCGACACGAAATACTTCTCCTGGCTGCTTGGGGGTTGGTGGAACCACCATGCACATGGGGTGATTCCTAGCCGCCCGAACCGAACGATCCGACACCCGCGACGCTGACATTCACATCGGAAAATTCCAACCCGATATCACGTCGCAGAGTCACAACCCCTTCGATGCGCCAGCAGTCACACGCTGGCCCATACGACACGCCCAGTGTCTGCTGGGCGAGGGGCTTGTACTCTTGGGTTATTTGATCTTGGTAAAGGGGCTGCACCAGAGCTTCGTACCGCACCCCGAGGCCAAATCCGAGCTTCAAACGCGCACCCGCGATGAGAGCTTGAGACCGCTCGGCCGGAGGGAGGCCGGGCGTTTCTCGGGATACACCGCCTACCAAGGCATCTAGAGGGCGGCGGAGGGTATCGGGACCCTGGGCGAAGGGGGAATCACCCTTGGCGAGGGCTTCCCGGCTGGTAGTGAGGATGTCGTCGTAGCGCGCGTACAGGGCGTTGCCCTTGCCGTCGTCGATGGCGAAGTCCGCGCTGAGCTGGGTGATGCGGCCAGACCTGGGGTCGAGCCGGACCAGCCCTCCGGCGTTCAACACGCCGGCGCTCGCGCTGAGTCGCGCGAAGGTGTCTCGCAGGACGGGTTCGGGGTCTCCCAGCTTGTTGGCGGCCGGCACGTAGCGCGTCAGGTCGAACCCCTGACCGATGCGAAGCCGAAGGGGCTCACGGACCTGGGTGCCCGTCTTGACGCGCAGGGACTGGTCCACGGCGAGCACACCCTGGAGGAAGCCCCGGGTGGAGCCATCGAGCGCGAGCGGCACCGCCCGATCAATCTGGTCGTAGGGCTGGGCAAGGCCTCCATCCTCGGCGCCCGCCGAAGGCACCCGCCCCCACCCTCCCGGCACGTAGCGAAGCTCCAGGGAGGGCGCGAAGCTGTGGCGGTAGCTCGTCTTCGCACCCGTCCAGGTCCGGCTCAGCTGCGTGTCCAGCATGAGCCCGCCGATGGGATAGCCGCGCTGCCACGACTTGCCGGAGTACTCACCGGCCCACACGTCCTGGCGCAGCGACAACGACGGCGTCACGCGCGCGACGTCCCCCAGCGCCACCGACGTCGACAGCCGGGACGTGAAGTCGATGCGGTCCCTGGCCTCGCGGTCCCTCGAGTCGAAGAGGGCATTGGATTGACCGGGGTCCGGCGCGTCACCGACCCCCAGGAGGAGGTAGTTGCCATTGGGTCGGAAGATGCCGTCGACGCCTTCGTCCCCGAAGCCTTCATGGATGGGGGCCAGGCGGGTGAACTCCGCGCGCAGTCCTCCGGTGAGGCCCCCGAGGAGGGGGCGCTCGGGCAGCGACAGGACCAGCCCGGGCAGTCGCTGGAAGGTCCTCGGTGAGGGCAGGTCCGGCCGCAGCGGGTCGACTTCCGCCGGCACGCGGTTGTCCTGGAAGAAGCGGTAGGGCCAGCGGATGTCCTGGCGCAGGGAGACGTCCAAGCCCGCGTAGGAGTCCTCCTGTCGCCGGAAGACGGTGGCGGTGCTGCGCAGGTAATCCAGCCCCTGGACGAGGATGTCTGCGGTGAGGTCGCGGGTGTAGTTGCCGTCCGAGACGACCGACGCGTCCACCCGGTCGTACCAACCCGAGCCCAGGTCCTGGAAGTGCTGCCAGGAAGCCTCTCCTCGCAGTCCGCGCGGGGCGTCGATGATTTTTCTGATCCCGTTCGGATCCACCGGATAGCGGAAGAAGTCGAGGGTCGTGGGGTCCAGCTTGGGCCGCGAGTCGTAGAGGAACCCGAGCGTGGCGCGCCCCCGCGTCCGCTCGCTGGGCACGTAGCGGAACTCAGTGAGCAACCGGGGGCCCTTCACGCCGTTGGGCCGCGGTTCCTCGTAGGTAATCGTGTTCTTCGTCTCGGAATTGCCATCGGGGTCGTGCGTCTTTTCCACGAGCGCGCCATGGTAGTAGCCCGGGGTGAACGTCAAATCGTAGCTGCGACCCAGCGTGACGAAGAGGGGCTGCTCCAGGCCGAGGCCATTGAGGCTGGAGAACTGCGGACTGGGGAAGAGGAAGCCCGTGCGTCGCTCCGCCAGCGGCAGATACACCCAGGGCAGCGCGAAGATGGGGACGGACTGGATGTAGACGACGGGCCAGGTCAGCGTGGCGCGCTCGCCGAGGATGACGTTGGCGGAGCTCGCCTCCATGCGCCAGGTCGGCGTTCCGGGGCCGCACTCGCACGGGGTGAAGGCCAGGTCATCCACCACGAAGGCGTTGGGACCGGTGCGACGGATGCGCGAGCCGCTGAGGATGATGGGCGTCTCCCCCATCGCACGCAGCTCCTGGGGCGTCTTCGCCGTGAGCAGCGCCTCCTGGGTGACACCCTTCTTCTGCATGAAGAGGCCGCCCTTGAGGGTGGCCACGAAGGTGCGGATGTCCACGTGCACGTCGTCCGCCACCGCGGCCATGCCGTCGGGGCCCACGAACATGACGTTGCCGGTGGCGGTGGCCACCTGGTTCGCCTCGTCGTACGTCACCTCGTCGGAGCGCAGCAGCATCTCACCGGTGCGCAGCTCGCAGTGGCCGCGCGCGGTGAGCAGTTGCTTGTCGGCCTCGTAGGTGAGGAAGTCCGCGGCCAGCTCCACCGTCTCGCCGGAGGGGAGCTGGACCTGGGTGGCGAGCGGAATCTGCGCTGACGACACCAGCAGCGCTGCGGCGAGCGGAACGAGGAGGCTCATTCAGGGGTGCAGGGTATGCCGCGCCACGGCCGCGCGGTCGCCCTTATCACCGAGCCGTGCGCTGAAAATCCAACGAAATGACGTTGCCGTCCTGCCGCGCCTGCACCGGGGCCTGCTGCCGGAGCTGGATGGTGACACGCACATCGCGGCCGTTCGCGTCCGCCTCCACCCGCGTGACGGGCGAGTTGAAGAAGGACGTGTCCAGCGGGTGGGTGTTGTTGTTCAGGTCGATGCGGCTGTTCTCCAACTCCAGCACCACCGCGTTGCCCTGCTCGCTCACCGTGTAGCGCGCCGGCTCGTTGGTGCGGATGAAGACGCGCGAGACTCCCGGCTGCTGCTGGAAGCCCACCAGCGTCATCGTCTTGCGCCGCGACGACACCTCCGCGGACGAGTCCGAGCCGCTGGCCACCTCGCGACGCGGACGCGGCGTGGCGGAGGCCACCCGCTCCTGCTGGCGACGCTCGCGCTCGGCGCGGGCCTCTTCCTCACGCTGACGGCGGGCCTCGACGGCCTCGTCCGCGGCGGCCTTGGCGGCGGCCTGCTTCTCCTCGGCGGCGGCCTTCGCGGCGGCACGCGCCTCCTCCTTCTGGCGCTTCTTCTCCTCGGCGGCGGACTCGGAGGAGGCACGGCGCTCATCGGCGGCGGCCTGCGCGGAGGCACGGGCCTCCTCTTCCTGACGCTTGCGCTCGTCGGCGGCGGCCTGCGCGGAGGCACGGGCCTCCTCTTCCTGACGCTTGCGCTCGACGGCGGCGGCCTTCGCGGCGCGCTGCTCATCCTCTCGCTGGGACGTGGCGCGGGCCTCGGCCTCCTGCTGGCGCTGGCGCTCGGCATCCGCGTCCTGCTTGGCGCGGGCGCTTGCCTCGGCGGCGGCCTTCTCCTGCGCCTGACGGTCCGCTTCGGCGCGGGCGGTGGCTTCGGCGGCGGCCTTCTCCTGGGCCTGACGCTCGGTTTCGGCCGCGGCGGCGGCCTTCGCGGCGGTGCCGTCCGTGGTGGGCTGCGCGGCGGCGGGCTCCGGCTGTGTGGTGGGAGCCTGGGGAGCCTGGGCCACGGCCTGTCCGCCCCCGCCGACCACCTTGACGACGAGCTGCGTGTCGGTGGCCTGGATGTCCGTCTCCACCTCGCGCTCGAAGCCGATGAGCACGCGGGCGATGGCGGAGTCATCCGAGCCATAGCTGGCGGTGCGGATGCCCGTCACCGTGCCATTGCCCACCTGCGTCTCCTCGGGGACGCCGGAGAAGACGGCCTCCGCGATGTCGATGACGAGCCGGGGCGGGTCCGTCATGGTGAAGGTGGTGAAGTTCGCCTTCTTCGAGCCGGTGATGGTCACCGTCCCGCCATTCACCTGCACGCCGGTGATGGTGTTCAGGTTCGCCGGAGCCTGCGCGAGCGCCCAGAAGGGCACGAGCACCACACCGAGCAGCCACACCGCTGAGGCCTTCATCAACCACTCCCCTTCACGTTGACAGTGGGCGCGGATGCTAACACGCGCGCCTCACCCTCCAACTTTCCAGCCGTACGGCCCTCAGCGAAGGCGCGGCAGGGCCGGCGTGCGGTGACGGTGCGTCCGGGCGTACTCGATGAGGTTCTTGATGTCGTAGCAGATCTGCCGGATGTCGTGCCCCATCGTCAGCTCGATGTGGCTGTTGCCCTTCACCGGTCGCCAGAGGAGGTACTCGCTCTTGGCGGCGCGATACACGCTCCGGGTGGACTCCACCGACGCCAGCGGGTCCATGTCCCCGAAGATGATGGCCATGGGGATTTGAATCTTCTCGAAGCCGCGCTTGAAGTCGAAGCCGGTGCGGTAGCAGACCATCTCCCCGCGACGAATCCAGCGGGCGAACTGCTCCAGCACCTTGCGCGGCTCGCGCTCACCGCCCTCGCGCAACAACCAGCGGATGTCGTCGGAGCCCACGCGCTCCGGGTTGATGAGCCGGTTCATCCGCGTGGTGAGCTGTTGATACAGCGGCGAGTCCTCCGCCTTGCCAATCTGCCGCTCGACGAACTTGAGGATGAGGTCCACCGGCATCGCGTTGAAGCGCAGCTTGCGGCGCGCCTCGGGCTCCAGCCTCTTGCCCAGCTTCGCGTTCACCGTGCCCACGCCTCGCGCGAGCACCTTCCTGCCCAGCCCCTCCACCTCACCACCCAGATTCAGTCCCGCGAGCGTCAGGTCCACCATGCCGCCGAGCATCGGCGCGCCGCGCGCCACCATGCGCAGCAGCATGAAGCCCCGCCCCAGGTCCGCTGGAGCGCCGATGGTGATGAGGCCCTCGAAGTCGTCGTGGATGCCGGTGTAGCCGTAGCCCAGCATCCCGCCCATGGAGTGGCCGCAGTAGAAGATGCGCTCGCGACGGGTGATGCGCTTCACGCCGGAGACGGCGGCGGGCAGGTCGTAGAGGAAATAGCTGTCGATGTCCCAGCCGTAGTCCAGGTCTGGAGGCAGGGGGCGCTTGAAGCGCTCGGCCCGCTCCTTCTGGAAGGCGATGGAGCTCTTGCCGTGCCCTCGCAGCTCCAGGATGTGGATGTCCACGCCGAAGAAGAGGAGGTTCTTGACGAACTGTCCGCTCGTCCACGTGTGCCGGTTCTGGGAGAAGCCATGCACCAGCAGCAGGGGCTCACCGAACAGCGGCTGGGCGAAGGGTTGCTTCACCGGCCGGTAGCGAGTGATGACCAACGACCAGCCGTCCGCGGTCTCCACCACGTACTTCGTCTTCGAGTAAAGCGCCCGGAAGTCGACTTCATCGATGGAGGGGATGGCTGGTCCCGTGGTCGTCGCGGCTCTCCAGTCCGGCAGGCGCATATCTTGAATCTACGGCGGCTGATGCAGCGCGCCAAGGATTCAGTCCCTCTGCTCACCCGTCTTGCTCAGCGAAGACCGAAGGTCCACCCTACAAGGTCACCCCAACGAGCCTCGTCTGGTGAGCCCTGGTCCTTCTGGGTGAAACACCGTCGTCCAGGTGTCTCGCGGTGGCCCTTCAGGGCGTTCGGGTCCGGTCTTTCCGGGCTCGCACCATGCCGACCAGGAAGAGAGAACCCGTGCACAGCACGACGCCGTCCACGCCCGCTCGCCGCCGGGCTTCCGCCAGCGCGGCATCCACGTCGGGCCATGCGGCCACGTCGGCGGCCAGGGCGCGCGCTTCGTCCAGATAGGCCGCCGGTGACAACGAGCGCGGGGTGTCCAGGGGGGTGAGCTGTACGGAAGCACACGCGGGAAAGAGGGCCCGCATCATCGGCCCCCGGTCCTTGTCCGCCACCACGCCGAAGACGCAGTGGATGGGGCGACCCGCGTACAGCGCCCGCAGGGACGCCAGCAGCACCGCCACACCCGCGGGGTTGTGGGCTCCGTCCAACAGGACAGTGGGCCCCTGCCCTACTTCCTCCAGCCGTCCCGGCCAGCGCGCCGAGCCCAGGCCCGCTCGCGCCGCCTCGGGGGTGACGGCGATGCCTCGCGCGTCGAGGGCCTCCAGACAGGCCAGCGCCACTCCAGCGTTCTGGAGCTGATGCGGTCCGCGCAGCGAGGTCCGCAAACCGTCCAGCCTCCAGCCCGGTCCCCTGTAGGCCAGGCTGCCGTCGGCCTGAGTCTCGACGGAGAAGTCCCGGCCCTCCACCCAGAGCGGCACGGACAGGGCACGGGCACGGGCCTCGATCGCCTCCAGGGCTTCGGGCTCCTGACGGGCGACGACGCACGGCACGCCGGGCTTGAGGATGCCGGCCTTCTCACCGGCGATGGAGCCCAGGGTGTTGCCCAGGTACTCCATGTGGTCGAAGGAGACGGGGGTGATGGCGGTGACGAGCGACGGCGCGGCGGTGGTGGCGTCCAGCCGCCCACCCAGGCCCGTCTCCAGCACCACCACGTCCACGCCCGCTTGCGCGAAGTGCCACAGGGCGACGACGGTGCCGAACTCGAAGTACGTCATCGGCTCCGCGACGGCGGAGGGATAGCGCTCCAACACGTCGAGGATGGCGCGGCCGAAGTCCTCGTCGGAGATGTCCTCGCCGCCCACGCGGATGCGCTCGTTGACGCGCACCAGATGCGGGGACGTGTAGAGCCCCACGCGGTGGCCCGCGGCCTGGAGCGCGGTGGCGGCGAAGGCGCAGGTGCTGCCCTTGCCGTTGGTGCCCGCGACGTGGAGCACCGGATAGCGGCGCTCCGGGTGGCCCAGGGCCTCGAGCGCCTCGCGCACCCGCTCCAGCCCCAGCTTGATGCCGGAGGGGTTGAGCCGGGAGAGGAAGCCCAGGGCCTCCTCCGGTGTGCGGGGCGCGCTCATGCCAGGGACGCGAGCCGCGCGGACTCAGCCCAGCAGGCCGAGAATCTGCCCGAGCTTCGCGCGCAGGTCCTTGCGGTTGACGATGCTGTCGATCATCCCGTGCTCGAGCAGGAACTCCGAGCGCTGGAAGCCCTCCGGCAGCTTCTGGCGGATGGTCTGCTCGATAACGCGAGGGCCGGCGAAGCCGATGAGCGCCTTGGGCTCGGCGATGATGACGTCGCCCAGCCAGGAGAAGGACGCCGCCACGCCACCCGTCGTCGGGTGCAGCAGCACGGAGATGTACGGCTTGTTGCCGGTGCGGAAGCGGGCGATGGCCGCGGACGTCTTCGCCATCTGCATCAGGGAGAAGATGCCCTCCTGCATGCGAGCGCCGCCGGAGGCCGAGAAGATGAGCGCCGAGCACTTCAGCTCGTGCGCGCGCTCGAAGGTCCTCGCCACCTTCTCGCCCACCACCGAGCCCATGGAGCCGCCCATGAACTCGAAGATGAAAGCGCCCACGGAGACCTGGTGGCCGGCGATGCGGCCCACGCCCGAGACGAAGGCGTCGTTCTCCTCCAGGTTCTTGCGCGTGGACTTCAGCCGGTCCTTGTACTTCTTCGTGTCACTGAACCCGAGCGGGTCCTGCGGCTCCAGCTCCTTGTCGAACTCCTCGAAGCTGTCCGGGTCCAGCAGCGTCGCCAGCCGCGCGCGCGCGTTCCACGGATGATGGTGGTCGCAGTGCGGACACACCATCCAGTGCTTCTCCAGCTCCTGCCGGTAGATGATCTCGTCGCAGTTCTCGCACTTGGCCCACAAGCCCTCCATGCGAGACGGACCGGGCTCGGGTTGCTGCTGGGTGTCGACGGCGATGCGGGGCTTCTTCGAAAACCAGGCCATGAGGGGCCGGGGGTTAATCCGACCGTCTCCGCCCGTCAACCGTTCCGTGTGGCGCGCCGCGTCGTCCCTCTTGGGACGGGGCTAGAACTCGAAGGTGTCGTTCAGCTCCAGGACTTCCACCGGCATGCTCGCCAGCTCCTTCTTGAGCTGGGCCACGAAGGCTGGCTTGAGGTGGTAGAGCATCACGGAGGTCCCGTTGCGCTCGAACTTCTGGAGCTCCAGGCCCAGGGTGTGGGGCGTGAGGTGGCCGGAGATGTCGGCCAGCGACTGGAGGGCGTTGGGGAAGGACGTCTCCAACAGGAGCGCCTTGAGGTCGCGCGTCTGGTTGAGGGCCTTCCAGAGCTTGTCGGTGGGGCCGGTGTCGCCGCTCATGGCGAGCGACGTCTTCCCATTGGAGATGATGAAGCCGCAGGACTCCACGGGGTGGCTCACCGGCACGCTGCGCACGGTGTAGGGCCCCACCTCGAAGGTGCCGCCGGCGCGGAACGTCTTGATGCGCAGGACGGGGTTGGCCTTGGTCGGGATGCGGGTGAAGTCCGGCCAGAGCGCGTTGTTGAACATGTTGTCGCGCAGGGCCTTGGCGCACTCGCGCGAGGCGTGGATGGTGACGGGCTTGTCGCGGCGACCGATGACCAGGTCCGCCATCAGCGGCAGGTCCTTCACATGGTCGAAGTGACTGTGGCCCACGAGGACGTGGTCCACCCGACACAGCTCCTCCAACGAGAGCGTCCCCGTCAGTGCGCCCGCATCGAGCGCCAGCACGTCATCGACGAGAAAACACGTGCTCTTGCACGTGGGAAGCTCGCCACCGTGGCAGCCGAGGACTCGGAGCTTCACGCTAGAGGTCTCCGAACTTCCACTTCATCTCCAGGTATTGGAGGAAGTCGTGGAGTCTGGCCGTGTCATACACGGTGACTCTGTCACCACTGCGTGAGATGAGGCCGGCCCGGATCATCCGGTCCAGCACGTTGCGCACCGCGGGCTCGCCCACGCCAATCTGGCGGGGCATGTCGCGGACCACGAAATCCACCTCGGTGCCCTCTTCGGACGGGCGACTCCGGGTCTGGGACAGCAGGATGAGCTGGTGGACGACCCGGCTGGCCGGATCATTGTGGAGCAGGTTCTCAATCTGGGCGTCCGCCTCGGAGAGCCGCCCCGCCAGCGTCTTGATCATCCGGACGGCGATCTCGGCGTTGCCGCGGATCATCGCCTCGAACGTCTTGGGGTCGATGACCAGCAGGCGAGCGTCCTCGTTGACGACCGCGGACGCGTTGCGGGGCTTGTTGGAGATGATGGCCATCTCCCCGAAGAATTCTCCGGCGCCCAGCACGGCAAGCGTCTTCTCCACGTCGCGCACGCGCTTCGTGATGGAGACCTTGCCCGCCTGGATGACATACATCTCCCGGCCGGCCTCTCCCTCGCGGAAGAGCTCGGTGCCCTTTGAGAATTCCTTGCCGAAACGTTGAAAGAGGGTTTCCTCGGCGCCCATCCTGCGAGGAGTCAATCAGCCCCTCCCCCCCTGGTCAAATTCCATGTTGTGCGGATCAGTGGGACAGCGAGTGTGTGCAGGCGTCCGCGCCTCAAACCCGACACCCCCTTTTCGCTGGCCGAGACAACGGGCGCGCCGGCCGATAGAAGGCCGCCCGTGGGAACGACCTACAAGCAGTCCGGAGTGGATATCGAGGCCGGCGACGCCTTCGTCGACCGAATCAAGCCCTTCGCCGCGCGGACGATGCGTCCGGAGGTGTTGGCGGGCGTCGGCGGTTTCGGCGGGCTGTTCGCCCTGCCGCCGGGCAAGTACCGGGAGCCGGTGCTGGTGGCGGGCACTGACGGGGTGGGCACCAAGCTGAAGGTGGCCTTCTCCGCGGGCCGGCACGGCACGGTGGGCATCGACCTGGTGGCCATGTCGGTGAACGACATCCTCACCTGTGGCGCGGAGCCGCTGTTCTTCCTGGACTACTTCGCCACCGGGCGCCTGGAGGTGGACGCGGCGGCCGAGGTCGTCAAGGGCATCGCCCTGGGCTGCGAGCAGGCTGGCTGCGCGCTGTTGGGCGGCGAGACGGCGGAGATGCCGGGCTTCTACGCGCGGGGCGAGTACGACCTGGCGGGCTTCTGCGTGGGCGTGGTGGAGCGGTCGGCCATCATCGACGGCAAGAGCGTGAAGCCGGGTGACGCGCTCATCGGGCTGACGTCCTCGGGGCTGCACAGCAACGGGTACTCGCTGGCGCGCAAGGTGCTGCTGGAGGACTCGAAGCTCGCGCTGGACGCGACGCCCGAGGGCCTGGGGCGTCCGCTGGGCGACGCGCTGCTGGAGCCCACGCGCATCTACGTGAAGGACGCGTTGGCGCTGCTGGCCGAGGTGAAGGTGAAGGGCATGGCGCACATCACCGGCAGCGGGATTCCGGGCAACCTGCCCCGGTGCCTGCCGGATGGGACGCGCGCGGTGCTGAGCGAGAAGTCCTGGGTGAAGCCGCCCATCTTCGACCTCATCGCGAAGCTGGGCAGCGTGGCCCGGGACGAGATGTTCAACACGTTCAACATGGGCCTGGGCCTCATCGTCGTGGTGGCACAGGAGGACGTCGCGAAGGCGCTGGAGGTGCTGCGCGGACGGGGCGTGGAGGCCAGCGAGGTGGGCCGCGTGGAAGCGGGCCAGGGCGAGGCCACGGCGGTCATCGAGCCATGAGCGGACGGCGGGTCCGGCTGGGCGTGCTCGTCAGCGGCAGCGGGAGCAATCTCCAGGCGCTGCTCGACGCGTGCGCCCGGGAGGACTTCCCGGCCGAGGTGGCCTGCGTCGTTTCGAACATGCCTGGCGCCTACGCGCTCAAGCGGGCCCGCGCGGCGGGAGTTCCGGCCGTGGTGGTGGACCACAAGGCCCACGCGTCGAAGGTGGAGTTCGAGGCGGCGCTGTTGGAGGCGCTGCGCGCGGCGGGCGTGGAGTGGGTGTGCCTTGCGGGGTTCATGCGCCTGCTCAGCGCGGACTTCCTGGGGCGCTTCACGGGCAAGGTGCTGAACGTCCACCCTTCCCTGTTGCCGTCATTCCCAGGGCTGCATGCGCAGCGGCAGGCCTTGGAGCGTGGCGTGAAGGTGGCCGGGTGCACGGTGCACTTCGTGGACGCGGGCACGGACACCGGGCCCATCATCGGACAGGCGGCCGTGCCGGTGCTGCCGGATGACGATGAGAAGAGCCTGAGCGCTCGCATCCTCGTCGAGGAGCATCGGCTCTATCCGTTGGCCGTGCGGCTCGCGGTGACGGGACAGGTCGCGCTGGATGGGATGTGCACTCGCGTGACGGCGGTGGCGACGGCGGGAGAGCTGTCGCTGCGCAGCCCCGGAGCCGTGAAGTGACGGGCTCGCGAGGGCCAGGAAGCACCTGCGAGGACCCGTCAAAGGACGACAGGCGCACGGCGCTTCGCGAGGCATCCACGGTGCTCGTGAGCGCGTGCCTGCTCGGGGAAGCCTGCCGGTACGACGGTCGCTCGCAGCGCTCTGAGAGAGTGCTCGCGGCGCTGGAGGGCAAGGCCGTCGTTCCCGTCTGCCCCGAAGTGGGCTCGGGCCTTCCCATCCCTCGTCCTCCCGTGGACCTCTGCGGTGGCTCGGGTGTCGACGTCTGGGCGGGACAGGCGCGGGCGCTGGAACGAGAAGCTCGCGTCGACCGGACCGAGGACTTCAAGCGAGGCGCCCGGCTGGCCCTGGACGCCGCGCGCAACTTCGGTGCTTCGGTAGCGCTGTTGAAGGAGAAGAGCCCCTCCTGCGGAAGCCAGCGCGTCTACGAGTCCGGGACACTGCGGCCCGGTGAGGGCATCACCACGGCGCTGCTCCGCTCCGAGGGCGTCACCGTTGTCAGTGACGAGGACCTGTAGCCTGTCGCGCCAGAGCCCCTCCATGTCCGTGCTCTCGCCATGCCCCGAGGAGATTCGCCGCAGGGGCGGAGAGGTGCTCGGCGACGAGGACTTCGAGCTCGTCCGCTGCGCCTCGTGCGAGACGCAGTACCTGCACGACTCGGAAACCGAGGCGCTCTACCTCGACCCGGCGGACCTCACCGTCGTCTGGCGCAACGTCGGCGGCCTGCCTCCTCCATGCCGAGGCTGCGGCCGCCTGGACTGGGACTTCCAGGTCCTCCCCAATCCCGGCGACGAAGCCGCCCGCCAGGGCCCGTGGAGCTGGGCGCTCTCATCTAGTTCGACGACACGACGAACTCGTCACCCGCCCGTGGCGCGAAGCACGCCTCCACGTCCGCCTCGGTGACATCGCCCAGAGTGCCCGGGTGCCAGCGCGGCTTGTTGTCCTTGTCCACGAGCACCGCGCGAATGCCCTCGCGGAAGTCCGCGCGCGCCGTCATCGACTGGCTCAGCCGGTACTCCACCGCCACCATCTCGTCGTAGTCCCGCGTGCGCCCCATCCGCAGCTGGCGCAGTGACACCTTGAGACTCGTCGGACACATGCGCACCAGCGTCGCCCACGTCTCCTGGGCCCACGCCGTGCCCTCCGCCTCGAGCGCCTGCTGGATGTCCTCCACCCGCTCCGCCGCGAAGCACCGGTCCATCGCCGCGTGCTGCGTGGCGAGCACCGACGTCCCCGCGTCCGCGTGGAAGCCCGCGAGGATCCGCTCCACCACCGAGCTCGCCGGCCCCGTCCCCCACTCCGCCTTCACCAGCGCCTCCAACACCGAGGCGAGCCGCGCGGACTCCACGTGGTGCGTCCCGTAGCCGAGCCACATCGCGTCCGCCGCGCTACACCGGGCCCCGGTGAGCCCCAGATACGTCCCCGACTCACCCGGGAAGCGCGGCAGGAACCAGCCGCCCCCCACGTCCGGGAACAACCCCAGCGCGGTCTCCGGCATCGCCAACACCAGCTTCTCCGTCACGACCCGGTACGCCCCGTGGATGGAGAGCCCCACCCCGCCGCCCATGCAGACGCCGTCCACCAGCGACACGTACGGCTTGCCGAAATGGTGAATGCGGTGGTTCAGCGCGTACTCGGCGCGGAAGAACTCACGCGACACCCGCTCCTGCTCGCCCCGAGGAGACTCGGCCACGGACGCCGCCACCGCGCGCACGTCGCCTCCCGCACAGAAGGCCCGGCCACCCGCGCCCTGGATGACCACGGCCTTCACCGCCGGGTCCGCCGCCCACGCATCCAACTGGGGATGCAGCTGTCGGCACATCTCCAGATTCAGCGCGTTCAGCGCCTTCGGACGGTTCAGCGTCACCACGCCCACCGCCCCACGCGTCTCCATCAGCACGCCATCACTCATGTGGAGCCCCGAATATCAGTCATGTCGGCCTGACGCGCGCGATTCGTGGACCGCCCCGTCCCCCGCCGCGCTATGGGTGGGAAACCATGACACCTTCCGACACGCCCCTGCGCGCCGCCGTGTTCGACATGGACGGTACCCTCGTCGACAACATGGTGTTCCACAACCAGGCCTGGGTGGCGCTCGCGCGCAAGCTCGGCCTGTCCCTCACCGCCGACGACTTCCAGACCCGCTTCGCCGGCAAGAAGAACGAAGAAATCCTCCCGGAACTGCTCGGCCGCGCGCTCGCCCCCGACGAACTGGAGCGGCTCGCGGACGAGAAGGAGAACCACTACCGCACCCTCTACCGGCCCCACCTGCGGCTGCACCGGGGCGCCGAAGCCTTCATCTCCCGCCTGCGCGCGGCCGGCATCCCCATGGCCATCGCCACCGCGGCCCCCCACGGCAACCGGGAGCTGGTGATTGACGGGCTGGGCCTGCGCCCCGTCTTCCACCGCATCGTCGGCGCCGAGGAGGTCTCCCGGGGCAAGCCCTTCCCGGACATCTTCCTCGCGGCCGCCCAGGGCCTGGGCGTCGACCCCTCCCAGTGCCTGGCCTTCGAGGACGCCATCCTTGGCGTCATGTCCGCGCACGACGCTGGAATGCCCGTGGTGGGAATCACCACCACGACGTCCTCGACGCAGCTGCGACAGGCCGGCGCCCTCTGGACGCTCCCGGACTTCACCACCCTTCCGCCCGAGCTGGAGGCGCGCCTCTTCGGCGTGGGGAGCTGAGCCCGGGGCCGGGTCACTCCGCCCCCACCGGCCTTCACGGCGCGCCAAAAGGGAGCCAGCGGCGCGGGACGTTGTGTAGTGTTGCCCGCCTCATGACGTCCGCAGCCAAACTCAAGCTTCCCTCGGGTCCATCCCGGCACGTGTATGACGTCATCGTGCTGGGCAGTCAGCTGGGTGGTGCGCTCTCGGCCGCGTTGCTCGCCAAGCGCGGCCACCGCGTCCTGCTGGTGGAGCACGACGGCATGGGCCCGGGTTACGAGCACGGCGGCTACGTGCTCCCCTACGCGCCCTTCGTCGCGCCGCCCCTCAAGGCCATGCCCGCCGTGGAGGAGGCCCTCACCGAGCTGGGCCTCACCACCACCGTGCAGCGCGCGCTGCGCCCCCACTCCCCCGAGCTGCAGCTCGTCCTGCCAAGAAACCGCATGGACCTGCACTCCGACGCCACGCGCCGCAAGGCCGAGGTGACGCGCGAGCTGGGCGAGGAAGGCGAGGCGCTGCTGGGCGCGCTGGTCGGCACCACCGCGCAGCACGAGGCGAGCGACGCCTTCTTCAAGGCCCGCCCCGCCCTGCCCCCGGATGGATTCTTCGAGGGATGGGGCCTCAAGAAGCTCATCAAGGCCCACCCCGGGCTGGAGACTCCGCTCCGGCTGGCCTCGGACGCCCCCGCGGCCTCCCTGGTGCGCGGGCTGCGCCCCTTCATCAACCACCTGGAGAAGCCGGAGTCGCCGCTCGCGCTCACCCGGACCTTGTCCCAGGTGCTGGCGGCGCCCTCCTTCTTCGCCGGCGGTCACGACGGCCTGCGCGAGATGCTCACCCGGCGGCTGGCGGAGCTGGGCGGCGACGTGCTCGGACGCGACAGCCCCACCGGCTTCATCGTCGAGGAGCTATCCTTTGACGGCAGCAAGTTCGCCGGCGTGAAGCTGGTCCGCTCGGACACCATCTACCGCGCGGCCTGCCTGGTAGCCGCCACCGACTCCGGCGCGCTGCGGCGGCTGGTGACGGACAAGAAGCACCACCGTGGCCTGATGGAGCACCTGGATCAGTCCACGACCAAATCCATCCTCTTCACCGTCAACTGGGTGGTGCCGGAGACAGCGCTCCCTCGTGGCCTGGGCGAGCTGACGCTCGTGGACACCCAGGACGCGGAGCTGGGCGCCATGCTGCTCCAGCTCCACCCCGCGCGCGCCTCGGCCACGGGTGGCAAGGAGAGCAAGGACGCGGAGGCCCTGCGTGTCGTGTGCGCCGGCGTCTTCATCCCCGCGTCCGCTCGGGAGCTGGGCGAGGAGCACCTTCAGGCCCTGGCCACCCGCATCGACGCGCAGCTGGACGCCGTGATGCCCTTCACCGCGCAGCACCGGCTCTTGCGCTCCGTGCCCTACCTCGACGCCAGCGGCTCGCGCGGCACGCGGCTGATGCCGCACCCGCTCTACAGCTTCGAGTCGGAAGCAGTGCTGGGCGTCACCGGTTTGAGTCAGCGAACCCCGGTGAAGAACCTGCTGCTCGCGGGCCGCGAGGTGCTTCCCGGCCTCGGCCTGGAGGGCGAGCTGCTCGCCGGAGTGCGCGCCGCACGCCTGGTTCAGGACATGTTGAACAAGAAGGATCCGCTCAAGGGCTGATCCAAACGGCTGAAAGGCTGGATTTCCAAGCGGCTTTCTGGCAGGTTCCGCCGCTCTTTATCGGCAGGCGTCCAACGCCCCAGTTTTCAAGGAGTTAGAGGTCATGGCGTGGAAGTGTGACATCTGTGGCAAGCGTCCGCTCGTCGGCAACAACGTCAGCCACGCGAACAACAAGACCAAGAAGCGAACCCTCCCGAACCTGCAGAAGGTCCGGGCCAGCGTCGAGGGCCGCACGGAGCGCGTTCTCGCCTGCACCCGCTGCATCAAAGCGGGCAAGGTGACGAAGGCGGCTTGAAGTAATGCGCTCGGGGGTGGGGTCCTCACGCGCTTCATCCAAGAAACTCCCTCCCACCGAGCGGCTTCATCCCCGCGCGGACGACCTTGATCTACGCTCCATCGGGTCGGTCGTCCGCCGGTTACATGACGAGGACGTCGTTGCCGTCCGTGCGGTTCGCCCCGCGTTGCCCGCTGTCACCCAGGCAGCGACGGCCGTGGCGAATGCGTTGCGGGCGGGCGGCAGATTTCTCTACGTAGGTGCTGGCACCAGTGGACGTCTGGGCGTGCTCGACGCCAGCGAGTGTCCTCCTACGTTCGGCAGCCCTCCTTCCCAGGTCCAGGCTCGCATCGCCGGTGGACGCCGGGCGTTGACTCGCGCCGTGGAAGGCGCCGAGGACGACGCCGACGCGGGCGCCTCCGACGTGCGCGCCTTCGACGCGGGCCCTCTCGACGTCGTGTGCGGCATCTCCGCCAGCTCCTCCACGCCGTACGTCCGGGGCGCGCTGCGTGAAGCGAAGCGGCGTGGGGCGCACACGGTGCTGGTGTGCTGCAACCCTCCCAGAGCTCGCGCGGACGTGGACACCCTGGTGCTGGCGCGCACGGGGCCGGAGCTGGTGGCGGGCTCGACGCGGCTGAAGGCCGGCACGGCGACGAAGCTGATCCTCAACGCCATCACCACCGCGGCCTTCGTGGCGCTGGGCAAGGTGTACCGGGGCCGCATGGTGGACGTGCGCCCCGCCAACGCGAAGCTGCGAGCCCGCGCCGCGCGAATGGTGGCCGAGCTGACGCACCTGCCCGCTCCAGAAGCCTCGCGTCTGCTGGAGGCCTCCGGCGGCGAGGTGAAGGTGGCCGTGGCCATGCACTTCACGGGGCTGGACGCCCGGGGGGCCCGGAAGCGTCTCCAGGAGAACGGCTTGCGTGCGCTTGGCGGCCCGGGACGTAAGGGCGCGCACGCACGGAGCCCCCGCTCGCCCGGCCGCTGACGGCGCGGCGTGGGGGGCGAGTCTTAGACTTGGAGGCATGCGCCTCCAACCTCCCCTCCCTGACTCCCAGCGCCCGCGCCTGTGCGTCGGGTTGCTGTCCGGCACCAGCGCGGATGCGGTGGAGGCCGCGCTGTGCGAGGTGACGGGCACGGGCGGCGGAGCCCGGCTGCGCCTGCTGTCCCACGTCTCCGCGCCCTTTCCTCCAGAGCTGGTGGTCCGGATGCTGGGGCCCCAGGACGCCCGCTCCCTGAGTCAGCTCGACTTCGAGTTGGCCGAGCACTTCGCCCGCGCCGCGCTCCAGGCGATTGAGCGGGCCGGGGTGGCGCTCTCGGACGTGAGCGCCATCGGCTCTCACGGGCAGACGATGGCGCACCTGCCGCCGGGGACCTCGGCCTTCCCCTCCACCCTGCAGATTGGCGAACCCTCCGTCATCGCCGAGCGCACGGGCCTGCCCGTCGTCAGCGACTTCCGCACAAGGGACGTGGCCGCCGGAGGCCATGGCGCGCCGCTGGTGCCCTACTTCGACTGGGTGGCCTTCCGAAGCCCCGAGGCCCCTCGCGCCCTGCAGAACATCGGCGGTATCGCCAACGTGTCCGTCATCAGCGCGCGACTGGATGACACCCTCGCCTTCGACACCGGGCCTGGCAACATGGTGATGGACGGGCTGGCGCGGCGCGTTACCCAGGGAAAACTGGCGTGCGATCTGGACGGGAGCCTGTCGCGACAGGGCCAGGTGATTCCGGAGCTGCTGGCGGAGCTGCTCACGGACGCGTTCCTCGCGCAGCCTCCTCCCAAGAGCACCGGGCGCGAGCGCTACGGTGACGTGATGGTGGAGCGCCTGTGGGCGCGCTACGCGGACCGCCCCCATGATTTGATGGCCACCGCGCTGGAGTTCACCGTGGAGAGCACCGCACGGGCGTACGAGACGTGGGTCCTGCCTCGCACTCCAGGTCTGGAGGCGATGTACGCCTCGGGAGGGGGTACCCGGAATCCCCGGTTGATGGAGCGGCTCGAGGAGCGGCTGGCCCCCCTTCCCGTCCGCCGGCTTGATACCCTGGGATTTCCGGAAGGAGCGAAGGAAGCGGCCCTGTTCGCGTTGCTGGCCGCCGAATTCCTCGTGGGAACCCCCGCGAATGTCCCGTCCGCAACTGGCGCGAAGCGTCGAGTCGTTCTAGGAAAGCTGACACCGTGAGCAGCGTGAACCTGATGGCCCGCGAGGTGGCCGCCAAAATCGTCTTTTACGGACCTGGCTTGTCCGGCAAGACGACCTCGCTGCGGAAAATCTACGAAACCGTCCGGCCCGCGCACCGGGGCGAGATGATGTCCATCGCCACCGAAGGCGACCGGACGCTCTTCTTCGACTTCCTCCCCGTGAAGGTGGAGCGCGTCGGGGACTGCTCGGTGCGGCTGGCGCTGTACACCGTGCCCGGCCAGGTCTTCTACAACGCGACGCGGAAGCTGGTGCTCCAGGGCGCCGACGGCGTCGTCTTCGTGGCGGACTCGCAGCCGGACGCGATGGACGCCAACCGCGAGTCGCTGGCGAACCTGGAAGAGAACCTCTTCGAGCACGGCATCCGGCTGGACCGCTTCCCGCTGGTGATGCAGTGGAACAAGCGCGACCTGGAGAATGTGCTGCCCGTGGAGCAGCTCCGTCAGGAGCTCAACCCGCGCAACGTGCCGGACTTCGAGACCGCCGCCACCAACGGGCGCGGGGTGCTCGACACGCTCAAGGCCATCACCCGGCTGGTCATCAAGGACCTGCGCGCCAAGCGCATCGTCCCGCCGCCGCGCCCGGTGGCCCCCGTCGGTGGCGTGCAGCCCGCGGGACTGGAAGCGCAGCTCGCCCAGCACCTCCAGCACCGGCAGCCGCCCCCTTCGTCGCATCTGGCCCCGCCCTCGGGCCATGGCCCCGCCGTGGCGATGATGCCGACGCCGGTGCCCCATCGTCCTTCGGGCTCGTTCCCCGCGATTGCTCCCCCGCCCCGGGTGGAGCCCATGGTGGCGCCGCCTCCGCCTCCCATCGCGGCCCCCATCTCGCAGGCCACCTCCGCCAAATTGCTCGGCGCGGTGAGCGCGCTGGCGCCGGGAGACCTGTTCGACCACGCGCGCGCGGCCGAGGCCGCGTTCATGGCGGGCAACTACTCCACCTGCGTCACGGCCTGCACGGACGCCATCCGGCGCTCGCTGGCGTTCGCGGGTGAGGGCACGCTGGCGCAACAGGCGTTCCTGCTCCGCGTGGATGGGGCGGATCTGCTGCGCATCCAGGGACTTGCCACCCAGCAACACCTGCGCGTCGATGACGCGGCGTTCGCGCTCTATGTGCTGATGCAGACCTTCGTCCGCCTCAACGCGGTGGGCCTCCCCGCCTCGGAGTAGCAGCGCGGACGGCAGCGCGCCCCGGCACTTCGCACGGGGCGCGGAGCCGACTCGGGCGCCTCCGCCAGCACGGAGCCAACTCCTGCACCTCGGTCCGTGTGGAGCCGACTCCGCCGCCTCGAGCAGCGCGGAGCCGACTCGGGCGCACCGGTCAGCGCGGCGCGGTGAGCTGCAGCAAGCCCATGCGGTGCAACTTCGCGAGCGTCTTGAGCGTCTCCAGCTCCCTCGCGGGACTCGCCAGGACGATGGTGGACACATCCCACGTCCCACTCACCAGGCCCGCGATCTGCCGCTCCTCGGGTTTGAGCAGCGACATGCCCTGCGGGTCGTGAATCACGAGGGGAACCAGCAGCGGCGGCATGTCCGAGTACAGCGCCGCGACGTGCTCACGCTGCACCAGCCGGGCGAACTCGCGCACGCGCCGGTCCGCGGGGTCGCTCGCCAGCAAGGACGCGCAGACGATGCCCGCCGCGTCGAACTGGCCCTCGCGCATCAGCACCGCGCCCTTCTCCAGCATCTCCGCCACCGGGTCCGCCTCCACCTGCGGCGCCCCATCCACCTCCACCAGCTTCGCCCGGAGCAACTCGTACACCCGCCGCGTCACCGACGAGCGGGACACGCCCATCGACAGCCGCAGACGTCCCAGGTTCTGCGGCGTCGCGCACAACCCCAGGATGATTCGATGCATCAGCGGCTGGCTCGGGCTGGGCGGCGTCAACGCGCGGACGCTGAGCGCGTCGATGGGCAGCGCCTTGTCCACGTCCGGCTGCTCATCCACCCAGCGCAGCGATTCGAACAACAGCTCGCGGATGCTCATGTCGGACGGCACCCAGTCCTCGCCCGAGCGGTCCGCGTCCTCCGTCCAGTGGAACGTCCCCCGCTCGGCAATCGTCAGGTCCGTCATCGCCGCGAACAGCTCCTCGCGGCCCAAATCCCGAATCCACCGCGACTGGAGCCCGTGCACGTCGAACGCGGCGTCCACGTCCGGCGTGCGCGACAGCTCGTCGAAGGCGGCGAGCACCTTGGCGCCGGAGGCGAGTTTCGCCAACGCGAGGAGCCGGGCCACCCTCCCACGCAGGCCTTCGGAGGCCGTGGCCCCGACCTGACCGGAGAGAAGGAAGAGCTTCCGCTCGCCGGCCTCCCAGGAGAGCTGGAGCGTCCCCGTCTTGCGGGAGCTGTCCAACCATTGAAGGAACTCGGGAAGCGGATAGCTGAAGAGGTCGCCGTGGAGGGCCATGCGTTCTGTTTCGAGGATACAGTCGCGAGCCGTGCGCGTCGCGCTCCTGTTCATCGATGGTGTGGGCATTGGCCGGAAGGACCCGGCCATCAACCCGCTCGCCCACCGTGAACACCTGCTTTCCTTCTTCCAGGACGCCCCAGGCCCCACCCTGCCGGACGGAGGGCGCTGTAGCCCCGTGGACACGACGTTCGGCGTGTCCGGAAGGCCCCAGTCCGCCTCGAACCAGACGGCCATCCTCACGGGAGACCCGGCCCCCGCCCTCATCGGCCAGCACGTGCTGGGCTACCCCAACGCCCCCTTGCGCGGAATGCTCGCGGACCGCTCCATCGTCAAGCGCCTGCTCGCGGCCGGCCGCACCGCCACCTTCGCCAACGCCTACCCCGCGCCCTACCTGGACGCGCTCGGCGTCCCCCGGCGCCCCACCACCCTGCCTCCGGAGTTCACTCCGACCCCCGAGGCCCGGCGCCGCATGAAGCCCTCCGCCTCGAAGCTGGCCTTCGCCGCGGGCCCCGTGCCCCTGCGCACGCTGGAGGACGCCCGGGCCGGAGACGGCCTCACCCCGGACATCACCGGCGCCAACGCTCGCGCCTACGGCCTGCCCGCCCCCGAGCGCACGCCCGAGGAGGCCGCCGACATCTTCTGGCGCGTGGCCGCGGGCGCGGACTTCACCTTCTTCGAGCACTACCTCGCGGACGAGGCCGGCCACGCGCAGGACTTCGTCGCGGCCCATGCCGCGCTGGACACCTTCGACGCCTTCCTGCGCGCCGTGGTGGCACACCGTCCCGCCGATGCCCGGGTGATGGTGTGCAGCGACCACGGCAACGTCGAGGACCTGTCCACGCGAGGACACACCCTGCACCGCGTCCCCGTGCTCTACTTCGGCCCCCCCGCGCCGGACGTCGACGGCTTCACCACCGTCGCGGACGTGGGGCGCGCGGTGCTGCGCTGGCTCGGGGTGGAGTGAGGCTCGTGACGAGGGGATGGATGCGAAGACAGGGGAGCCTCGGCCACGCCCTGGTCCTGCTGGTGCTGGGCTTTCTCGCCGGCTGCTCCGCGCCGCGACGAACCACCATGGACGTTCCGACGGACGCCATGCGAAGGCCCGGCACGCCCACCGCCAGCGGAGCGCGCATCACCCTGGAGTTCCAGCCGCGAGACTCCGACGCCGCCACCCAGGTCCGCCTCGCCGTCGAACGCGCCCTGCCGCGCATGGCCCGCTGGGGCACATTCGACGACTCCGTCGCCATCATCATCCACCCCAACCACGCCGCCCTGGAGCGCGCCGCCAACCGCCCGGACCATGACTTCCTGCGCGCGTGGGCCCGCTATGAGCAGATCGAACTCCAGAGCCCCCGCACCTGGACGCTCCTGGGCGCAAGCCAGGCCCAGGTGGACGAGCTGCTGTTGCACGAGCTCACCCACAGCCTGATGTATCAGGTGGCCTCGGACCGCCTGGGCTGGACGCGCAAGCGCATCCCCCTGTGGTTCCGCGAGGGCATGGCCTCGTACACCGCCGAGCAGGGCTACCGCGTCACCTCCCTCGAGGACCTCGCCCGCTACTGGAGCACCCATCCCCGCGCGGACCCGCTGGCCCAGGCCGACACCCTCTACCGACGCGAGAGCGACATCGTCTACGGGGCCGCCCACCACGCCTTCACCTTCCTGGCCCGCCGCTACGGCGAGCCCGTGGTGCGGGGCATCCTCCACGCCATGAGCCAGGGGCCCGACTTCGCCGAGGCCTTCACCCAGGCCGTGGGCCTCTCCCCCGACACCTTCCTCCAGGACTTCCGCCGCTACATCCAATGGCGCGGATTCAAGGGCGGCAGGCAACTTCGCCTCGCGCCCCCTCCTACTCCGGAGCCGCTGGGCATCCCTCCCCCCACCTCCCCCTGAGTCGCCGCCACCACCTGTTGCCCGGTTGCATTTTTTAAAACTGCACACTGGATGCAGAGAACAAACTGGTGGCACAATTTCGGCCGAGCTGAAATCCGCGCCACAGGTTGGGGAAGCCTGTGCGGGGACGGGAGGGGGTAATCAATGGCCGAGCAGCAGCGGAGCAGCCCAGCGCTGTCCGCCGAGGCAACGGACTCTCGGACACTGCTGGAGCGACTCCAGCAGTCCGCCGACGTCCTGGATCAACTCAGCGTGACGCGAGCCCCGGGGCTTCCCGAGGGCGCGCAGGTGACATTGCGCCAGGAAGCCGAGGCCCTGCGGGAGATGCGCGGGGAGTTGGGGCTCCTGCTCAAGAGCTGGTCGCTGCTCACCGACACGTCCCAGAAGCTGCTCAACCTGCCACCCGACGAATTGGAGGCTGGCGTCCGCGCCGCGCTGGAAGTGCTTGGCCGGCAGATCGACGCGCAGCGCGGTTACGTCAACCTGCTCTCCGACGACGGCGAGCACCTGTCGGACTCCTACGAGTGGTGCACTCACGGCATGCAGCCCCACGGACTGGCGACCCACCGGGGACGCTCCGTGGTGGACTTCCGCTGGTCGCTGGACGAGCTGCGCGCGGGCCGCATGGTGACGGTGACGGACGCGGCGAAGCTTCCCCTCGAGGCCACCGAGGAGCGTCGCCTCTGCGCCCTGCTGTCCATCCGCTCCTACATCAACGCGCCGCTGCTGCTCGCGGGCCGGTTGATCGGCTGGATGGGGTTCGACGCCATGGACCAGCCGCGGGAGTGGAAGCCGGAAGAGCGGCACCTGATGCGCCTGACGGGCCACGTGCTGGTCAACGCGGTGGAGCGCAAGCGCCGGGATGCGCAGCTCCTCCAGGAGAAGGAGCGGGAGCAGCGCGCGCAGTCCCTCGGCATCCTCGCGGCGGGGCTGGCGCACGAAATCAACAACCCGCTCGCGTACACGGCGGGCAATCTCGAATACCTGCGCGAGCGACTGCCCGGCCCCAACGAGCCCACCGACGAGGAATGTCGCCAGGTCCTCGACGAAGCCCTGGAGGGCACGCTGCGAATCCAGCGCATCGTCGCGGACCTCAAGGCCCTCTCTGCCACGAGCGCCGAGGCCATGGAGCCGGTGGACCTCAAGGCCGTCACGGAGAGCACGCTCCGGATGGCGGCCAACCAACTGCGCCACCGGGCGCAAGTCGTGCGCGACTACGACACGGAAGTGCCCCGGGTGCGTGGCACCGCGACGAAGCTGGGCCAGGTGCTGCTCAACCTGGTGCTCAACGCCGCCCACGCCATCCCCGACGGGCACGCCTCCCAGCACCGCATCACCGTCGCCTTGCGCGCCGAGGCCGATGAGGTGCGGCTCTCCATCAGCGACACCGGCTGCGGCATCGCCGCGGACGTCATGCCCCGCATCTTCGACCCGCTCTTCACCACGCGTCGCTCGGGCGAAGGCATGGGCATGGGCCTGGCCATCTGTCGCGACATCATCTCCGCGCTGGGGGGACGCATTGGCGTGAGCAGTGAGCCGGGCCAGGGGACCACCGTGGAGGTGTTCCTGCCCCGTGCGGAGCATGACGCCTTCGTCGCGCCGGTCCCCCGGGTCGGCCCTCCGTCCCTGGGGCGACGCGTGCTGGTGGTGGATGACGAGCCTCGCGTGCTCGACTTGATGCGCAGGCTGCTGCGAGGCCACGAGCTGGTCACCGTCGCCAATGGCCGCGAGGCACTGGCGCACCTGGGCCAGGACAGGGCCTTCGATGTCATCCTCTGCGACTTGATGATGCCGGAGCTGACGGGCATGGACGTGTACCACTCCGTCCGCGACACCTGGCCGGGGCTGCATGACCGCATCGTCTTCATCAGCGGCGGCGCGTTCACCCCGGAGACGAAGCGCTTCCTCCAGGAAGTGCGCAACCCGGTGCTCGCCAAGCCCTTCGAGGCGCAGCACCTGCGCGACATGGTGATGACGGTGGGCTCCGCGCGGCTGGAGTGAGCGCCAGGCGGAGGCTCGCGACTCAGAGAGGCGACGGCTCCGCGACCAACTCCACGCGGCGGCTGCGCGCGAAGCACCCTGGAGTCCCGTCATCACACGGAGGCTGGTCCGCGCCGTGCGTCTCCAGCAGCAGGCGGCTTCCCTCCACGCCGAGCGCCTCGAGCCTCGCTGCCACGGACTGAGCGCGCCCCAAGCCCAGCGACGCGTTGACGGACTCGGTCCCCAGCACATCCGCGTGGCCCCGCAGCCGGACGCGCAGGCTCGGACGCTCACGAAGACAGTCCGCCGCGCGCAGCAGCGAGGCTTCCCCGTCCGGGGAGAGTCGGGTGTCGAAGAAGGCGAAGAAGATGGGCTCCAGTTCGCAGGTGCCAGGAGGCTCGGCACCAGAGGACACGGAGGCCGTGGCCACGGATTGAATGGGAGACAGCCGTCGAGCCTCCGCGAGCACCTCATCGACGACCCGCGCCGCCACGTCCTCCGGGAGCGGCCTGTTCGCAGCGGCGCCGTACTCGATTCCCACCACCGCTGACTGGGGCTGCCCCATGAGCAGGAAGGCGGGACGTTGCTGCCACTGCACGGTGACGCCGTCGCGCTCATACGCCGTGGAGGTGATGCGCACCGTGTCGCCGGGCCGCGCGTCGAGCGTCACGCGCCCGCGCATCACGAAGCGATAGCCCTCCACGTACGAGAAGACGTCCGAGCGTCCCTCATACACCGTCGTCACGTCGAGCCAGTGCAGCCCGAGCGGCAGCTCATGCCGGGGACCGCCCGACGCGCTCCGCGCGCCATCTTCTGGGGCCGATGGCAGGGGGCGTCCATCCAACGTGGACTCCACCGAGATGAGCTCCCAGTTACCACCCGGGCTCAGCCTGTCCTCATGCACCAACTCCAACCACGCTTCGCCCGTGGGCAGGGGTTCCGCGCCTCCGACACCGCCCACGAGGAGCACGAACAGGACACCCAACGCGGACAGCAGACTCCTCGCGACACGACCTTCGTCATGAGACGTCGCACGACTCCACGCAACGCCAGTCCTTGCTCGCGGCGCCATGCGGCTCAACAGACTCCTCGCGACGCAACTTACGTCCCGGGACTTCGCATGACTCCACACGACGCCAGTCCTCGCTCGCGGCACAGCGAGGCTCCAACCAGGCCAGTTGCCCTCCGCGCCTGAATCAGCGGCTCGAGCCGACAACAGACGCCACACGACGCGGGCTCCCCTCAGGAGCACCGCGCCGCTCTCCGGCCATCCGCCCGGCGGTGCCGGACGTTCTTTGTGCCAGGCCCCCCGCATTGGCGAATCAGGGCTTCTCGCGAGCCGGCGACGCCTGCAGTGTCGTCGGGCTGGGGAGGATGGGCGGACGGTCCTTGCCTTCGACCGCGCGCTGGAGCTCGATCTCCTGAAGCAGCGCCGCGGGCGCCACCGTGGACACGGGCACATTGCCGCTCTCCGCGCCGCAGAAGCCGTTGAAGATGCCCCGCTTCTCGCCGGTGGCCATGATGCGGTTCACCGCTGACAGCGGCGTGCCCACAATCTCCACGCCACGCACCAGCGACTCCTTTCCCGTCTTCACATCCACCCGGTACACCATGCGCGGAACCCCCTTGAAGGCCTGGTAGCCGTAGCTGGACGTGTTGGTGTTGCCCCCGGTGATGTCGCGGATGATGAGGCCATAGGGCTTGTTCTGCCGCTTCGCCTCGTCGATGAGCATCTGCTTCAGCTTCGCATCGCTCACCTGCCGCGTGCTCTCCACCATCAGATTCGCCATGCGCGCCACCGGCTTCAGCGTGCCCTGGCTGCGCCCGTGTCCGTTGGAGTTGAGGAACCCATCCACCGGACGTCGACCCAGCAGGTAGTTTCGCAGCACGCCCTTCTCCACCAGCGTCACCCGCTGCCCCTTCACTCCCTCTTCGTCATAGAGGTAGTACCCGTTGAGCGGCTCCCCGGCCAGTGCACGTTGGGACGGGTCATCGTGGATGGACAGGAACGCGGGCAGCACCAGCTTCCCGATCTGCCCCTTGAAGGTCTTCCCCTCGTTGTCCCCATCCTGCCTGTCGCCCTCCAGCCGGTGCCCCACCGTCTCGTGGAAGAGCACGCCCGAGGCCTCCGGCGCGAGAATGGCGGGCCCCGAGTACGGGTCGATGGCGGGAGCCTGCCGCAGAGCGAGCAGCTCCTCGATGACCTTCGCCGCCGCCGCGCGCACACGCTCATCGTCCGGGAGCCCCGCCTCCGTGGGCGCGTAGAAGTCCCGCGAGTCATCCAGGAGCTGCCCGTCCGGCGCCCGCGTCACCGCCGTGACATGGAGCCCATACAACGTCTCCTCCGTCACCAGCCGCGTGCCCTCCGTGGACACGAACAGCCGAGTCACCTTGTCCGAGGTGACTCGGACCTCCGAATCGAAGATCTCCGGATGCGCGTTGAACTGCGCGGACACCTCACGCGACAGCTTCACCCAGCGCTCGCGGTTGAACGGGTTCGCCACCGGCGGCTGGACGAAGCTGCTCGCCTTCTCCTTCGTGAAGGAGGCCGGACGCTTCGGGTCCTCCACCGAGTAGACGTCCTCGCCCTTCTTCTTCAGGAACTGGAAGAGCGCCGACTTGTACTTCTCGTCGGTGATGAGCCACAGCGCGGTGCGCAGCGCCAGCGGCGAGTCATCCAGCGGGCCTTCCTTGCGCGAGGTGTAGCTGGTGCCCTTGGTGGAGAAGGAGAACTCCAGCCCCTCCTCGACCGAGCTGTCGAAGGCATAGTCGCCCACCCGCGTGTCGACGTAGAGCCGACGCTCGCGGTAGCCGTCGTCCAGGAAGACGGCGCCATAACGCGCGGCCACGACCTCCTGCGCGTAGTCCTTGAGCTGGTAGCTCATGAAGTACGGCGGCTCGTGGCTCTGGAGCTTGAGCTGCTGTTGGTTGCGCGACAGCTCGCTCGACATCGCATCGAGCAGCGTCAGTCGCGAGTCCTGCGCGGGCGTCGCCGCCAGCAACACGGCCGAGGCCGCCAGCAAGGGGAGAACGGGTCGGGTGAGGGAATTCACGGCCCCCACTGTACCCAAACCACCCCGCAAGACGAGCAGGTCCGCCGACCCCAGGTGCCCCTCCCGACACCTGGAGTCGTGGACCCCTGCCCGGAGGGTCGGCTTCCGGGCCCCTGCTTACGCCTTGGTCACCTTCTCGCGGCCCAGGGACACGCCCTTGGTCGCGTTGCGGGTGTCAATCACACACGACGAATTCGCCACCACCGCCGCGTAGTCGATGTTGGAGTGGTCCGTGAGGATGATGACGACGTCGTAGTCGCCCAGCTTCTCCGGCACCAACGGGACGGACTTCATCTCCATGTTGAAGCCGTGGCCCTTGTGCAGCTCGGGCACGTACGGGTCATGGTAGCTGATGTCCGCGCCCTTCTCCGCCAGGAGCGTCATGATGCGCAGGGAAGGACTCTCGCGCATGTCGTCGATGTCCTTCTTGTACGCGGCGCCCAGGCAGAGCACGCGCGCGCCGTTGAGCGTCTTGCGGCTCTTGTTGAGCGCTTCCATGGTGCGCTGCACCACGTAGTACGGCATCTGCCAGTTCACCTCGCCGGCCAGCTCGATGAACTTGGTGTGGAACTCGTACTCGCGCGCCTTCCACGTCAGGTAGAACGGGTCGATGGGGATGCAGTGCCCACCGAGACCCGGGCCCGGGTAGAACGGCTGGAAGCCGAAGGGCTTGGTGCTGGCGGCCTGGATGACCTCCCACACGTCCACGTTCATCCGGTCGCAGAGCATCTTCATCTCGTTGACCATGGCGATGTTCACGCAGCGGTAGATGTTCTCCAGCAGCTTGGCGAGCTCCGCCACGCGGGTGGAGGACACCGGCACCACTTCCTTCAGCGCGCTGCCGTACAGCGCGGCCGCCACCTCGGAGCACTCCGGGGTGTAGCCACCGACAATCTTCGGAATCGTCTTCGTGTTGAAGTTCTTGTTGCCCGGGTCCTCGCGCTCGGGGCTGAAGGCCAGGTGGAAGTCCACGCCCGCCTTGAGGCCGTTCTTCTCGAGCAGGGGCTTGAGCACCTCCTCGGTGGTGCCCGGGTACGTCGTGGACTCCAGGATGAAGAGCTGTCCCCGGCGCACGTGCGGCGCGAGCGACTCACCCGTCTGGATGATGTAGCTCATGTCCGGCTCACGCGAAGCCGTCAACGGCGTGGGCACGCAGATGATGACGCAGTCCAGGTCCTTCGCCTTCGCGAAGTCGTTCGTCGCCTTCAGCTTGCCGGACTTCGTGAGCTCCGCCAGCGGCCCGCTGGGGATGTGCTTGATGTAGCTCTCGCCCTTCTCAATCTTGTCGAGTTTGCGCTTGTCGACGTCGAGCCCCAACACCGGGAAGCCCGCCTCCGCGAACGCCATACCCAAAGGAAGACCGACGTACCCCAACCCCACCACACCGACCTTCGCCTCCCGCCGACGAATACGCTCCAACAGCGGGCTGCCGACCATCACCCTCATCGTCCTCACCTCTCCTGATGCGACGTGCCGTCAAGACGGTCACGCCCCGACCCGAAACTCACCTGAAGACAACCAACCACCTCAAACCCGTCGGAGGCTTCACCTGCCTCCGGAACTCCACCGTCATCGCCGGCACCACCCGCCCGTAGCCGGGTGAATACCCAGACGCCACCAGTCCAGACTCCAGTCCGCGCTCCAGCAGAATCCATGCGAGCGGCGCGCCCGCGGGGCCCAGCTCCACCGCGAGGGGCTCGAACTCCAGCGGTTCCTCCGCCGCGCGCTGCGCCCGGGCGAGCACCTGCGCATCCGGCGTCACGCGCCGCGCCTGCTCGTCGGGGAGATGAAAGCGTCCAATGACTTCGTGCTGCCCGGTGCCGATGAAGCTGTCGCACCCCGCCAACGCGCGCTCGTGCCGGTTCAACCGGAACGTGCGCTCGATGCCCACCGGCGCGGGGAGCATGCGGTACCCATCATGACGGACACGCAATCTGTCCACGCTCGAGCCAGGAAGGAAGGCCACCACGCGCGCCTTCGCACCCTCGGGCAGCGCGAACAACCGCGCGGGGTCCAACGGGGCCTGCTCCGCCCCATCCACCTGCACGGTGTTGTGCGCGGCCGTGCCACGAAACGCGTTCCGCATCGCCGGCTCTCTCGTGTACGAGCCCGTGCCAGGGTCGACGATGAGAGGACGGCCGCCCAGGTGCAACTCGAAGGACAGCTTGTCGTTGTGGCTGTGCCCGCCCACTCCGCGCTGCCCCTGCTTGCCCGCGCTCACCGTGACGACGGCTCCCGCGCCCCGCAGCACGTGGAAGCCTCCCTCGGGAAAGCTCACGGACAGAGAAGGCGCCGCGGGCGACAGCCGACGGTGACGCTCCATGCCCGCCTGGCCCAGGAGCCACGCCGCCTCGTCCGGCGGCTCGCCGCCTCCCAGGCCCGCGTCTCCGAAGAGGGCCGCGCCCAGGCCCACCAGATAGCCCTGCTCCAGGTCGCCCCGCTCCCGCAGGGGGAAGACGCGACCGGAGTCGTTGTCACCCAACTGCGGCGCCAGCCCCGTCTCCGAGCACCACGCGCGCACGACATGGAACATCCTGCGCAGGCGCGTCTCATAGGCCGTGCCGAGCGCCACGCCCGAGCCCCGCGCCACCAGCAGCGCCAGGGTGAACAGCTCCACCGACAGCCGGTGGTAGGGAATGGAGCCCTCGAAGGACGTGCCCTCGACATGCACCTGCGCGGACATCTGCTCGCACAGGCCCGACACCGCCACCGACACCTGGCGCGACGTGTCCGGCAGTTGGGGGAAGAGCAGCCCCACCACGAGCAGGCCGACGTAGTTGGAGACGAGGTGGTTGTTGGGCACCGCGCCCCGGTCCTCGAGATGCGCCTCCACCCAGGACAGATGGTCCGCGAGCGAGCCCAGCACCGGCACCAGGAACTCCGGACGGCGCACCACGGCGGCATCGGAGAACATGACCAGCGCCTGCGCGAGATTGGCCGCGCGCAGCGCCACCTCCATGGCGCACGTCCAGTGGACGCCCTGCCCCACGGGATTGGCCTGCAGGAAGTCGAGCACCTGCATGGCGAAGGCGGAGGAGAGCCTGTCGCGCTCGTCCGGTGACTTCTCCACCCAGTAGCCCTGGGCCAGCGCGATGGCGCTGTCGAGCCGCCCCATCACCCAGGGGTACTTCGGGTCATTCCCCTTCGAGTGGAGCGGCATCCGATCCACGGGGGCCAGCGGATATCGGTGGCCACTGAGCGCGTCCAGCGACCAGTCCACCGGGCGGCCCTCACCAAAGGCGACGCGCGTTCCAAAGACGTCCCATTCCTGACGGAGCGCGGCCTGGGCGCGGGCCCTGGCACGCTCACGCGCTCCGGGAATGGCCGCGAGCGCCTCCAGCACGGAGTCACGCTGGGACAGCTCACACCAGACACGGGAGGCTCGATTGCCGAGGGCTCTTTCCGCCAGCTCCTCCGCACGGGCCGCGCCGAAGGCTTGAAGCAGCAACACCTCATCGGTGCGCTCGCGCCTTCGATATCGCGCCTGCCGTGCCACGCCTTGCACTCGCCGCATCGCACTGAGGGCCAGGGCCCCCGGAGCGAGTCTTGCGATTGCCGCGTAGTAGTCGAGAGTCCCCATTCGTCCCTTCCGCCGCCCGTCGCAGTGGCCGTTAGCAAGGGTCCGGCCAAGGGGTGCATGCGAGGAGTTGGGCGGGTTTGGGCGATCACCCTGCCCCGCGGGACAGTAAAAAGTCGGGAGCCCGTCGGCGGACGTGGGTAAAGGATTGCCGGTAGGCGTCCCTTTCTTTGCCCTCCGTGGGCAGTGTTGCGCCCTGACCGAGGCGTGCCCATACCTCTGCGCGTGCAAGCCGGTGCTTGGAGTGGGCGGAGCGTGGACCTCACGCTCGACGCAGGGGTGGAGCAGGCGCTCGCGGCGGTGGCCGAGCGCGCGCTGCGCTGTGGCTCCCATGCGGGGATGGAGTTGCTGCTGCGCGAGACGCTCCGGCTGACGGAGGCCTCCGGCGCGGCCCTCTATGATGGGCGCACCTGCGTGGCCAGGGCGGGCACGGGCGTCGCCGGTCCATCGTCGGGAGGCGGACGGCTCCTGAAGGTGTGGCCCGAGCGAACAGGACGCTCGGACGAGCGGGTGCTCGAACGACTGTCCGCCTTCGCGAGCGCCCTGCTCGCCGCGCATGCCCGCGAGTCCGCCGCCGAAGCCCGCCACGCGCGCCTGTTGGCCTCACGACGCGAACAGGAACGCAACGCGGCCAGTTGGGAGCAGCGCCGCTCGCTCGCGGCACATGACCTGCGAACCCCGTTGATGGTCATCAAGGGCTACCTGGACATGATGATGAAGGGCACCGCCGGTCCCTTGAGCGCGACGATGCAGCGCTATCTGGACCGGATGATGCGCTCGGCCCAGGACCAGCGGGCCCTCATCGACTTCCGGCTGGGACGAGGCAGCGCCACGGACCTGTGTCCACTGCTCCACTCGGCGTTCGGCCCCGATACGAAGCGGGCGTCCCGGTGGAGTGTCGCGCTGGCGGTGCCGGACCGGGCGGTGATGGTGAAGGCAAGCCCGGCGCAGTTGGAGGCCTGGGTGCGAGCCCTGGTGCGCGGGCTCGCGTCGACGCATGCCACGTCCGTGACACTTCAACTGGAGTTGCTCGAACCCATGCGCTGCTGGCGACTGGCCGCATCGACAGAAGGAGGACGCGAGCCAGGTGAGCGCCCGTTCATGTTGCTGGGAGAACTCACGCGGCGACTCGGCGGCAGCGTGCGCTCCCCTGCCCCGGGCGTACACCCTTGGGTCCTCCAGCTCCCGGCGGAGCTGGGACCTCCGGGAGCCTCTAGTTCCTGAGCGACTTCAGCGGGTCGGCAGGAGCTGCCGCACGAGTTCGAGCAGCTTGCCGCGCTCCACCTCGCGCTTGACGAGGTAGCCGTCCGCGCCCGCCTCGAGCCCCGCGGCGCGGTCCTCCGGACTGTCGAGCGAGGTGACGAGGATGACGGGTGTGGAGTGCAGCGTCGGGTGGGACTTGATGCGTCGGGCGAGCCCCACGCCATCCAGTCGCGGCATCTGCCAGTCACTCACGACGAGCTGACACGGCGTGCGCTCCAGGATGCCCCACGCTTCTTCACCGTCCGCCGCCGTCACCACCGGGAAGCCGGCAATCTCGAGCAGCGACTTCATGGCGAAGCGCGTGGTGAGCGCGTCGTCGCACACGAGGATGCGCGGACGCCGCACCTCCGCCGCCATCGAGCGCGTCTCCGGCCGGGCCACGCGAACGAGCTCCGGCGCGTTGAGCACCGGCACCACGCGACCGTCATCCAGCACCGCCGCGCCGGCGAGGTGCCGCACGGTTTGGAGATGTTTACCCAGGGAGCGCACGACGATTTCCTGCTGCCCCACCACCTCGTCGATGGCGTACAGCACCTTGTCGCCGCCAACGACAATCAGCGCCGCCGTCTGCACGTTCCCCGACTCGATGGCCAGGGGAAGCCGGGGCAGGCCAATGGCCTCCGCCAGCGGCAGGAAGGTCAGCTGCGAGCCGTCCACGCGGGCCACCACGCGCCCCGCCACCGTGCCCACGTCCTCGGGCTTCAGGCGCAGCACGCGCTCCACGCTGTCGGAAGGAATGGCGGACACCGTCGTGCCCGTGCGAACCAGGAGCCCCAGCGCGGAGGCCAGCGTCAGCGGCAGGTCCACCGTGAAGCGCGTGCCCCGGCCGGCCCAGAACTCCACGTCGACGGAGCCCTGGAGCCGCGCCGCCATGGCCTGCACCACGTCCAGCCCCACGCCGCGTCCCGAGGTCGCCGTCACCTGCTCTCGCGTGGAGAAGCCCGGCTGGAACACCAGCCGCGCGGCCTGCGCGTCGGAGAGCCGGGCGGCCTCTTCTTCCGACAGCAGCCCCCGTCGCACGGCCGTGGCGCGCACGCGCTCCGGTGACAGGCCGTAGCCATCGTCCTCCACCACCACGCCAATGCGCGCGCCTCGAGGCTCCACTCGCACCGTCAGGCGGCCCGTCTCCAGCTTGCCCGCGGCACGCCGCTCCGCCGGCGACTCCAGCCCGTGGTCGATGGCGTTGCGCACCAGGTGCAGCAGTGGGTCCTTGAGCGCATCGAGGATGCGCCGGTCCAACCGCACATCGCCGCCGGTGAGTTCCAGCGCCACGTCCTTGCCCAGTCGCGTGGCCACCTCGCGCACGGTGCGGCGCAGCGGCTCCAGGAGCTGGGACGCGGGCACCATGCGCAAATCGCGCAGGTCATCGCGCGCCACCTGCGCCACCAGCGCCAGCTGCTCGCCGTCGCGGTGCGCCTCGCGCGACACCTCCAGCAGACGCTTCTGCATCGTCCGCATCAGCGCCACGCCGGAGCGCAGCGACTCCAGCGCCGGCCCGCCACCCGCCAGCGTGAGCTGCGACGACGCGCGCTCCAGGTGTCGCAGCACCTCATGCGTCCCGTCCGACAGCGCGCGATAGCCCTCGGAGCGCCGCGCCTGCTGCGCGCGCCCCGCCACGAGCAGCTCCACCTGGAGCGCCAGTGACTCGAGCGTCTTCACCGCCACGCGCACCGTGTGGTCGGCCGTGGTACCTCGCACCTCCGGCTGCGGCGCGGTCGTCTGCGCGCCTGGGGTGCCCGAGTCAGCGGGAGTCGGCGCGGGCACGGCACGCAGCGCATCCACCGTGCGCGCCATGTTGCCCTGCGCGCCACCCTCTTCCAGTTGGGCCCGCAGCTCCACCAGCGTACCGGCCACGTCGGAAGCGGCCAGGCTCGCCGCGTCACCTCCGGGCTCCATGCGCGCGAAGCCCAGCGCGGCGGACTCGGCCAGCGTCGCCAGTCGCGTGGCGCCGGACTCCTGCGCCGCGCCTCGCAGCGTGCGCGCCCGCTCCATCGCCTTGCGCACGACGGCCGCCCTGTCCGGGACGTCCGGAGAGCAGAGCGCGCCGAGCGAGGCCTCGAGGAAGTCCAGCGCCTCCATCCCCTGGGCGGACAGGCCCGAGGCCACCGTCGTCGACTGGGGAATGGAGACGTCGCGCCCCAGCAGCTTCAGGAGCGCGCTCAGGCCCTCCACTTCGGGAGACTGTCCGGCGTCACCCCGGGCCATGGCCGCTTCGATGCCGGACAGGCCGCGCAGCATGGACTCCACGGCGGCGCGAGGCAGGCCTGTATCCGGCTCGATGTGGGTCAGCCCGTCTTCGATGGCGTGCACCACCTGCTCGATGTCGTCCAGCCCCAGGCTCGCCGCCGAGCCCTTGAGGCTGTGCACCAGTCGCTTGAGCGAGGGCAACAGGTCCGCCTCGCGCTCGCGAGCCGGGCCCTCCAACCCGAGCACCTTCGCTCCAATGGCTTGGATCTGCTCACGCGTCTCCGCGGAGAACACCGGCCAGATGCTGCGCAAGAGCTGCGGGTCCATGTCGCGCCTCTATTCCCGCGCCTGGCCGGCCGGGCCTCCGAGCTGCTCCAACTCCAGCACCGTCAGCCGGTCCGGAGTCAGGTACAAGAAGGGTCCCGGCGGAGGCTCCGAGAGCTCGGACTTCGGCAACTCCTTGCGGCCCTCCACCAACTCCGCCGCCAGGCCGAACGTCTCCTCACCGACCTCCACCACCACGATTTTTCCCAGGTCCGACATGCCGCCGCCCTCCAGCCCGAGCAACTGGCGGAGGTCCAACACCGGCACCACCCGCGAGCGGCTGGCCAGCGCGCCCAGCACATGCGGCGGCGCGCCAGGCAACGGGGAGATGCCGCGCGCTTCCAGCACATGGTCCACGTGCTCGATGCGCACCGCGTAGCGCTCGCCTCCCACCTGGAAGGCGAGCACCGACAGCACCTCGTGGTGCTCCTCGTGACGAGATTCGGCCAGGGCACGCGCGCGGGCGCCGAGCACCTCGCGGCGCTTGTCCGCGCTCACCCCGGGCGCGTGGGAAACGTCGAGCTGGGGCTGGGGGCCCAAGGAGTCGTTCACCTTGACCTCGTCACTCGGCATGCGGGCATCACCGGGTCTTCGCGGGCAGCTTCAACATGTCACTCACCTTCGAGCGCAGGTCATCCACCGACACCGGCTTGTTGAGGAACGCGTTGGCACCCACAAGTTTGCCCTTCTGGCGACTCGCGTCGTCCTTCAGGGAGGTGAGCATCATGAAGGGAATGTTGTGCAACTGGGTGTCCGCGCGGACGGCCGCGCACAGGGCGAACCCGTCCATCAGCGGCATCTGCACGTCGGAGATGATGAGATCGGGCTTGAGGTCTCTTGCCTTGCTCAAACCCTCCACGCCGTTGGGCGCGTCGAAGAACTCCAATCCCCATCCCATCAGGTAGACCTGGAGCAAGTTGGTGATGGTCCTTGTGTCCTCGACGATGAGGACCTTCAAGGCCTGTCGTGACGTCGCCACGTTCGCGTTCATAGCTGGTACCTACCCACCAGGTCCGAGAAGCGCTTCGAGAGATTGGTCAGGTTTCCAGCCACCTGTTCGATGCGTCGCGTCCCTATGACGGAGTCTCCCATGGCGGACGTCAGCTCGCCCATCGCCGCGGCGATTTGCTCGACGCCAATCGTCTGCTGCCGGGTATTGCCGGCGATCTGTCGGGCCGCTCCGGACGACTCGCGAATGACTTCGGACAGTCCGAGGATGGCCGAGCCCGCGCCGCGCGCCAGCTCCATCGCGGCCTGTGCCCGCCGGCTTCCCTCTTCCGTCGCGCTGACGGCCGCGCGCGTTCCCTTCTGCACTTCGTTGAGCAGTCCGCGCACCTGCTCCGCGGCCAATCGGGACTGCTCCGCCAGGGTGCGCATCTCGGTGGCCACCACCGCGAAGCCGCGCCCGTGTTCACCCGCCTTGGCCGCCTCGATGGAGGCGTTGAGCGCCAGCAGGTTGGACTGTTCAGCGACGTCCTTCACGGTGCTGATGATGTCGCCAATCTGAAGGGTGCGCTCACTCAGGTCGGTAATGGACAGGGCGATGGCTTTCACCTGCTCGCCCAGCTTCTCCATTCCGGCCACGCTCTCCGAGACGACCTTCTGGCCCTCGGTGCTGAGCACCTCCGACTTCTGCGTCTGGGAGATGACGGAGTCCGCGTAGGCGGTCGCCTGCTTGGACGTCTGGGCGATTTCGGCCACGGTGGTGCTCGTCTCGCTGATGGCGGAGGCCTGCTGGTGCGCCATGGCCGACTGCTGCGTGGACGTGGTCAGCACCCCGACGGCTTCCTTCTCCATCTCCGCCGCCGCGCCGCGCAGGTCCTCCAGCAGGTGCGCCAGGCCCTCGGACATGGCCGCGAAGCTGCGCGACACCTCGCCAATCTCATCCGAGGCCACCGTGTCGAACTGCTGGCGCAGGTTTCCGCCCGCGATGCCCGACGCCGCGCGCGCCAGCCGCTCCAGCGGGACGACGAGCAGGCCCGACATGAACCACGACGCCAGCAGGCACGCGGACAGGATGAAGAGGCCGAGCACCAGGGTGAAGCGCGTGGTGCCCTTCAGCGCGTTGGTGAGCGCCTCCTCGTGGAGCGCCACCTGCACGGTGCCCACGCGGCGGTTGGAGCCCCCCTGCGGCGCGAGCACGGGCACGGTGGACTCCAGCACCGACTCGCCGTGGATGACGAGCCTGCGCTCCACCGCGTCCTCGCCCTCGGCGGACGGCTGGTCCGCGCCCGCGAAGCGCTCCGCGGCGACCTCCGCCAACAGCTCGCCCTTCGCGTCGCGCACCAGCACGTAGGCCACGTCGGGCACGTGGCGCAGCACGCCGTGCGCCGTGGCCTGGATGCGGCTTGCGTCCTGGTTGGCCACCAGCATGGGCGCCAGCGTCCTGGACAGCTCCGAGCTCACCGAGCGCGAGCGCCGCGCCAGGTCCTCCCGCTGCGCACCGCTCATCTGCACCCAGAAGGCGAGGATGAGGATGCCGGCCACCAGCACGCCCGTCACGCCCGTCACGGCGACAATCTTGAAACGCAGGCTGAGGCGTCCCACCGCGAGCCGTCCCGGCAGCGTCAGCTTCGTCTCTTTGTCGTCCACGTTGCCTCCCACCGGTGAAGGACGCGCGCCATCAGCGCACACCCTGCCAGCCGGACTGCGTTCTTGGAGCCAGGGCCTGCCTCAGGCCTCCGGCGGTCATCGTTTCCACTCCGCGCAACGGCTGCTCGTCGTCCAGCCCCTCGAGCGCGCGCAGCGCATTCTGTCGTGCGCGCTCCGCGTCCTCGGGCCGGTCCATGCGCCCATAGAGCGCCACCAGCGTCGCGTGACCGAGCGCCAACCTCGGGTCCAGATACAGCGCCTTGCGCACCGCCTCCACCGCCCCGTTCAGCTCTCCGCGCCCCTCCGCCACCATCGCCAGCAGCAGGTACGCCTCCGGCACCAGCGCCTTCGCGGCCTCGCGCGCCAGCGCCTCCGCTTCCTCGAACTGTCCGGCCCGCGCCGCGTCCACCGCGCGCGCCATCGGGTCCTTGAGGGCGGAGACGGGGGGCGTCGCCGTCGGGGCCACGACGACGGGCTTCGGCGGAGGCTCCACGGGGGGCGGAGGACGAGGCGGCAGCGCGCGCGCCGCGGCACGCAGGGCGGTGGCGGCGTCGCGAACGGCGCGCGGAGTGGGCGGCGCGGGACGCGTCCATCCGGGAGGAGGAACCCTCAGCGCCACGCTGCCCTCGGCGTCCACCGCCTCCAGGCCCAGCCCGTTGGTGAGGGGCACCTCGGCGGGCGAGACGAAGAGCAGTCCCCCCGGCGCGAGCACGGAGACGAAGTGCTCCAGCACCCGCCGCACCAGCTCCGGTGGGAAGTAGATGAGGACATTGCGGCAGAAGATGGCGCTCGGTGCGCTCAGGGGTGGCGGCTCCGTGGCCAGGTTGTGACGACGGAACTCCACCATACGCCGCACCTGGGCCACGACGGAGAGCTGTTCGCCCCGAGGCTCCAGGAAGCGCCGCTCCAATTCCGGCTCGATGTGGCGCAGGGACCAGGGGCCATACAGCCCGTCCCGCGCGCGCTCCAACGCCCGGCCCGACACGTCCGTGGCCAGCACGTGGAACTGCCCCTCCGGCACGCCCGCCGCGAGCAACGCCATGGCGATGCTATAGGGCTCCTCGCCGCTGGCGCAGCCCGCGCTCCACACCTGGAAGAACGGGCCGGCCTGGGGAAGCGCCAGCCGCGCGAGCGAGCGAAGGTGCTCCGGGTGACGGAAGAAGTACGTCTCGCCGATGACGGCGTACTCGATGAAGGTCTCCACCGCCTGCGCGTCCCGCCGCAAGAGGCCGCGCAGGAAGGACTCGGGCTCCAGGCCGCGAGACTCCGCGGAGCGCGCCAGCGCCGTCTCCAATGAGCGTCGCAGGCTGTGCGCGAGCGTCAGGCCGCAGGCGGCCCGGAGGACCTCCTCGACCTTCACGAGCGTCGCGTCGTCGAGGACGGCCTCGCTCACGTCTCCTCCGACCCCACCAGCACCGCGGAGATGCGCAGCAGCGGGCGAATCCCCTCGGGCGTCCGGCACAGGCCCGCCATCAACCCGGTGCCATCCCACGGCAGGGCCACGTCACCATCCGGAGTGCCCTCCACGAGCACCGGCGCCTCGACAAGGTCGCGGACCCTGTCCACCAGCACGGCGACCGGCCGAGCGCCCTTGCAGATGACCAGGTGCGCATCCAGCGCCGGCTCGCGCGTCACGCCCAGCAGCACGGCCAGGTCCACGGCGACAGCGGGGCTTCCTCTGTAGATGAAGGTCCCCGCGACATGAGGGGGGGCTCCCGGCAGCGGCTCCAGCTCCACCAGACGGACCACCTCCTGGACCGCGTCCGCCACCAGCAGCGCGCTGGTGCCCGCCGCGTCCAGGGTGAGATAGAGGCCCGGCAGTCGCAGCTCTCCCGACAGGGAGACCAGCTCCTGGCGCAGTCGCGCCTGCTCGACCTCCAGCGCGCCAAGACGCTCCTGAACGGAGGCGCGGCGAAGCTGTGCATCCACGACGGGGGAGTTGGGGGTGTCTGCCATGGGGGGCGTCCCCGCCCGCTTCAGCCCTGGCGCGCGGGTGGACTCACGGTAGTCCGGGCCGTGAAGGAGTTCAATGCGGGGTGAAATGGACCGTCCCACACCCGACGGCCCAGGTGTGTGCTGTCAGCCGCCTTGGTACGTCGTGGATCCGCGAGGCCGGGAGTGCGTCCGGAAGTGGAGATATGGTTTGATGCGTACCCGGCACACTCCTGGAGAATCCATGTTGCTTGTAGTCAGGGGGTACGAATGATCAAGGGCGACTCGCCGAACCCCGAGACGCCCGCCGCGACGGGCGCGGATCCGCTCATCGGCCGGACCCTGAACGGTCGATTCAGCATCCTGGATCCCCTGGGTATCGGCGGCATGGGAAAGGTCTACCGAGCCCTCCAGGCCCCCCTGGAGCGAGTCGTCGCGCTCAAGGTCCTCAACCCCAGCTACTCCAGCACCCGGGACCCCGGCTTCCAGAAGCGCTTCCTGCGCGAGGCCTCCCTCACCTCGAAGCTGCGCCATCCCAACACCGTCACCGTCATCGACTACGGGCAGACGGACGATGGCATCTTCTACATCGCCATGGAGTACCTGGACGGCCGCACGCTGGCCCAGGTGCTCGGGCAGGTGGGGCCGCTGTCGTGGTCGCGCGCCATCGCCATCACCCAGCAGATCTGCCGCTCGCTGCGCGAGGCGCACAGCCTGGGCATCATCCACCGGGACCTGAAGCCCGCGAACATCATGCTGCTCAACGAGCAGGATCAGGACCTGGTCAAGGTCCTGGACTTCGGGCTCGTGAAGTCGGTGGCCGAGCCGCAGGAAGGGCAGATCGCCCCGGAGATCACCCAGAACGGCACGTTCCTCGGCTCGCCGCAGTACATGGCGCCGGAGCAGGCGCGCAACGCGACGGACGCGCGCAGCGACGTGTACTCGCTGGGCATCGTCCTCTTCCAGATGCTGATGGGGCGCCCGCCGTTCATCGCGCGGGACCACATCGAACTCATCTTCGCTCATTACAAGGAAGCCCCGCCCACCTTCCAGCAGCTGCGCCCGGACATCGCGGTGCCGCCGGAAATCGAGGCGGTGGTGCGCCGCTGCCTGGAGAAGGACCCGGCGCGTCGCTTCCAGACGATGGACGAGCTGCTGGAGGGCCTGCGCGAGGCGAGCATGTCCGCGGGCGGCAACAGCGGCATCTTCAAGCGCCCCGGTGGCGCGACGACGACGGGCCCCTACCCCTCCCCGCTGTTCTCCAGCGCCGGCAGCTCGGGGACGGACTCTGGTGACACGCTCGCGGTGGACATCAGCGTGGAGGTGCCGGTGGCCGTCCAGCGCGCCCGTCAGCGCACGCTGGCCATCGGCGGACTGGGCGGACTGGCGGTGGCGGGACTCGTCGCCGTGGGCGCCGTCTTCTTCATGAGCAACAAGGACCCCGTCAAGCCGCCGGAGACGAAGCCGGAGGCGGTGGCGCAGGCCCCCGTGCAGGCTCCGCCCACGGCGCCCGCGCAGGAGGCGCCCATTCCCGCCGGCGCGCACAAGGTCCGCTTCAAGCTGATGAGCCAGCCCAGCGGCGCGCGCGTCTTCTACCGGGGCAAGGAGCGCGGCACGACGCCCTTCACCCTGGAGCTGCCGGCGGGACAGGACGGCTCCATCACCGTGGAGCTCACCTTCGCGATGGAGGGCTACCAGATGGAGACCGTCGTCACGGGCGGCTCCGGTGACGTGGTGCTGTCGCAGAAGCTCCAGAAGCGCCGGGGTGGCGCGGGTCGGGGCGGTGGCGTGGAGGTGGCGTCCGCCTCCGCCGCCACGGACGAAGTCGAAGTGGCCGAGCCCGTGGCGACGCCGGGTGGAATGTCCGCGCCGGTGCTGCTCTCGCCCACCCAGGCGATTGCCGCCGAGCCGGCGGCTCCGCAGACCGCGGGCGGCGTGGGTGCGGCGGCGGCGACGCAGGCCAAGGGCGTGTCGGGTGGGCTGGCGGTGCCGGTGCTGCCCACCGCGGCGCTCGCCTCCGCGCGCGGCGACGTGCTGCCCTACAACGAGGACATGTCCCGCCCGGAGATGGTCGACCAGAGCAAGGACCTCGTCTACACGCGCGAGGCGATGGCGGCGAAGGCCGAGGGCGTGATGATTGTCCGCTGCACCATCACCACCAAGGGCCGCGTGGAGAAGTGCCGCGTCATCAAGTCCGTCACGTACATGGAGAAGCCGGTGCTGGATTCGCTCCAGTCCCGCACCTACAAGCCCATCATGTACCAGGGCCATCCGGTGAACGTGGACTACACCTTCAGCATGCGGTTGGTCGCGCCGCGCCGCTGAGGTCCGCGCGACTCGCCGGGCCTTGGGCGTCGCGCGCTCAGGGCCCGGTGGAAGGCACCACCGGAGGCGCGGGCGGCAAGGACATGGCGCCCCCTCCGGACGGAACACCCCAGCTCACCACCGGCCAGCCTCGCTTCCGGGCCTCGCGCTTGAGCCGGTGGTCGGGATGCACGGCCACCGGCCGCCCCACCACCTCCAGCACGGACAAGTCGGAGTACGAGTCCGTGTAGAAGGCACACGCGGCCAGCGGCACGCCCACTTCGCGAGCGTAGCCCTCCGCGTACGTGAGCTTGCCCTCGCCGAAGCAGATGGGCCCCAGCGGACGGCCCGTGTGCAGACCTTCGGCATCCACCTCGAAGCGGTTGCAGAGCACCGCGTCCAGCCGCAGCTCGCGCGCCACCCACTCCGACAGGTAGCCCGACGAGGACGTCAAGAGCGCCAGCCTGTCACCGGCGCGGCGGTGCTCCTCCACGGCGACGAGCGCACCCGGGCGATAGAGCGACCGCACCGTCTGCTCGTAGAAGTCCGCGGTGCGCTGCTGGATGGGACGGGCCCGCGAGCCCGCGAGCAGAGCGACCGCGCGCTCCAGCGCGTCCTGCATGGACACGAAGCCCAGGTGGTAGCGGGCAATCCACAGGCTCGCGCGCACGGCCTGCCACCGGGTGATGTGCCCCAGCTCCAGCTCGCGGCGGACCCACAGCGAGCCGGAGTTGGCGGCAATCAACGTCTTGTCGAGGTCGAAGAAAGCGACAGCCACGCTCTTCGTTCTAAGTCCGCTCGCGTGTGGACGCAGTGCCATCCCGACGTCCGCCCGTCCGCCGCCTCCCGCGCAAGAAGGCCACGGCAGCCAGCCAGGCCCCCATGACACCCGCGCCAGGAGCGGCGGCGCAACCGGTGCCCCGCCCGTCCGCCAGGAGCACGATGCCCGCCTCCGCGCGCATGAGGCACTGATTGGGCGGAAGGCCCCGGGGATAGATGGAGCAGAAGCCGGCGGCGGAGCCCGCGTCGATGATGCGCTTGCGCGTCTCGCCCGGCGGCGCGGTGGGCTCCATGGTGGCCCCGGAGATGGGCACGTGGTCCAGCCCCACGACGTGGCCAATCTCGTGCGTCATGGTGTTCTGCAGGTCCGTGGCCACGCAGTTCGTGGCCGGGACGCCCAGGCACGGCGGCGAGTCCACCGTGGTGAAGAGGAAGCCCGTGCTGCCTCCGGGCTGGGACGCGTTCAGCTCGATGTCCGAGTCGAGCACACGGCCGTCGGTGAAGCTGAACGTGGAGGTGGTGAGGCCGATGGTGCCATCGCCGTGCTCCCAGCACGTGTACTGGTTTCCGCACGTCTCCGCGTCCCAGCACGGGTCGTCCGCCGCGACGACGTCATCACACGACGTCTCGCGGAACGTGACGATGTTGTAGTTGGCGAAGGGCCGCTCCTGGTCGTAGCCCACGACCACGGGAAGGCTCCAGTCGTCACCGCGCTTGAAGGCGTAGTCGCTGCACGTCTTCGACACCTGTCGCCAGGACTCGAAGGACGCCTCGATGGCGGCGACCTCGGTGTCCCCTGGCGTGCGCGCGCTGCCGTCCGCGTCCAGGTGGTAGATGTACTCGCGCACCGGCCACAGCAGACACAAGGGCCTGCCCGGAACGACGGTGCGACGATAGGGGAACTCCTCCTGCGCCAGGGCGGGCGAGGAGGCGAGGAGCACAAGGCCCAGCAGCCACCGCGTCCTCATGAGCGGCCCTCCCGCGCACGACGTCGCCGCCACAGCACCCAGGCCATCAGCGCGGGGCCGAGCGACGAAGCGCCTGTCGCGGAGCAGCCCCCACCCTTGGGGCCCAGTTCGTCGTTCATCACCGGATGCAGACACGCCTGACTGGCGCCGCCCTTGGCGTAGACAGAGCAGACGAAGTCGCGGGAGCCGGAGTCGATGGTCCGCTTGGACACTTCTCCGGCCTGAGCGCTCGGGAACATCGTGGAGCTCGCGAGGCGCGTGTGGTCCAGGCCGACGAAGTGACCAATCTCGTGCGTGGCGGTGTTCTGCACGTCGGTGGAGACACAGTTCGTCGTCACGGGAGGAAAGCAGGTGGGCCCATTCGCCGTGGTGAAGACGTACTGGCTCGCGTTGAAGGAGATATCCGAGTCGTAGATGATGCCCGAGCGCTTGTCGTACGTCGTCAGGGTGATGGCGAGGGTGCTCTCGTCGTCATCCCAGCAGTCGTATTGATTGCCGCACGTCTCCGCCTTCCAACACGCGTCCGTGGCCGCCACCAACCCGCTACAGACCTTCGTGCGGAAGAGCACCACGTTCTGGTTCTGCTGTCCGCGCAGATAGCCCGCCTTGCGCTCGTCGATGACGGGGCCCTGCCGCAGCGTCAGGTTGCCGCAGGCGGCGAAGATGTCCTCCCAGCTCTGGAAGGCGACGCGGATGGCCTCGAACTCCGTGTCGCTCGTCGTGTCCGGATTGCCGAAGCTGCTCTGGTTCCAGGTGATGCTCGGCTGCGTCCAGTACAGACACTGGGTGGCGTCATCGCCCGGAGTCACCCGACTGCGGACATAGGGGTCGAACTGTCCCAGCACGAGGACCGCGAGCAGGGTTGCCGCGGGCGTCACGGCGCCGGCTCCGTCAGCGCGGCGCGGATGGCCGCCTTGAGCTCCGCGAGGGTCCTCGGCTTCTCCACCACCGTGCTCGGCTGACGCGTGACGGGGTCCAGCAGGAGCGCCTCCGAGGGCTCCGGGACGGCCATCGCGGGCTTGCCCGCCTCCTCGCGCACCACCTGATACTTGCCCTGGGCCTGACCGGAGAGACGGAAGGCCTGCGTGCCGCGCTTGCGCAGGAAGATGACGACCTCCTCGCCCGTTTTGAACGATGCGAGCCCGTGCACCACCTGTCCGATATCGCCCACCTGACCGCCGGGCTGCGTCACGAGCACCGTGCCCCCAGGCTGTCCCTTGAGTGGCTCCTTCACCTCGACTTCGACGTCGGTGACGATGCGCCGACCATCACCGCTCCATCGGCTCTCCACTCGACGCACGACCCCGTGGATGACGGCGTCCGAGTCCCGGGAGAGCTGCGACAGGTCCACCCGGAGCTGCGTGGTGGCGGCCGCGGGCAGGGCGCCCAACAGCGCCACCGTCACCATCCCCATGCGAAATAGCTGACGAATCGACATACGCTTTCTCTCCTCGGCGCGCACCATACCTCAGCGTGCCCATCCGCGTTGACCCCCTACCGCCTCCCTGCTAATCCGCGCGCCCGTATGCCCACTGCCCCACGCGTCCGCTTCGCTCCCTCGCCCACCGGCTACCTCCACATTGGCGGTGCCCGTACGGCGCTGATGAACTACCTCCAGGCCCGGAGGTTCGGCGGCACGTTCATTGTTCGCATGGAGGACACCGACCGCGTGCGTTCCACCGCCGAGTCGGTGCAGGCCATCCTCGACGGGTTGGTGTGGCTGGGCATCGACTGGACCGAGGGCCCTGGCAAGGAGGGCCCGCACGCGCCCTACTTCCAGACGCAGCGCCTGGACACCTATCGCGAGCACTCCCAGCGGCTGCTCGCCGAGGGCAAGGCCTACCGCTGCTACTGCACGAAGCAGGACCTGGAGGCCCAGCGCGAGTCGATGGAGAAGTCCGGCGGCTTCTACAAGTACCCGGGCACGTGCCGCGACTTGAAGGGTCCTCCGGCGGGCCGTCGCGAGGTGGAGGCCGTCATCCGCTTCAAGATGCCCTCCACCGAGGGCACCGTGTCGTTCGACGACAAGGCGCTGGGTGTCATCACCAAGCCGTACTCGGACCTGGACGACTGGGTCATGCTGCGCGCGGACGGCATCCCGCTCTACAACTTCGGCTGCGTCATCGATGACCACCTGATGGAGATCACCCTGGTGGCGCGCGGGCAGGAGCACGTCAACTCCACCTTCCCGCAGCTGATGCTCTACCAGGCACTGGGCTGGCAGCCGCCCGAGTTCGCGCACCTGCCGCTCATCCTCGGGCCGGACCGCGAGAAGCTCTCCAAGCGCAAGCACCCGGAGGCGGATGTGATGCTGCACAAGCGCACCGGCATCATGCCGGAGGCGCTGAGCAACTTCGTCATCCGCCTGGGTTGGAGCCACGGCAACGACGAGGTCATCACCCGCGAGCAGATGGAGGAGTGGTTCGACTTCTCCGATGTCGGCACGACGTCCGGCGTGTGGAACCCGGAGAAGCTGCTGTGGCTCAACCAGCAGTGGATGAAGCTTCTGCCGGAGGCCACCGTCGCCGAGCGACTGGTGCCCTTCCTCGAGGCCAAGGGCTTCCAGGCGAAGGGCGACTCGCGGCTGGTTCCGCTGGTGCATGCGCTCAAGGAGCGCGCTCGCACGCTGGAGGAGATGGCCACCACGGCGGCGCTCTACTTCGGCACGGGCGTCACGCTCGACGAGAAGGCCGCGGCCAAGCACCTCGTCGGTGATTCGCTCGTGCTGCTGCGCAAGGTGCGCGACGGCGTCGCCGCGCTGTCCGAGTGGACGGTGGAGTCGCTGGACGGCGTGGTGAAGGCCGTCAGCGAGTCCTCCAGCGTGGGCATGGGCAAGGTGGCGCAGCCGGTGCGGGTCGCCATCACCGGCAACACCACGAGCCCGGGCATCGGAGAGACGCTGCTGCTCGCGGGGCGGGACGAGGCCCTGCGTCGCATCGACGCCGCGCTCACGCGGGGCGGGTGACGTACCGCCCGACGAAGCGGTGGACGTCCGCCGCTTCGGCACCTATCTTCACCACCCATGATGCGTGCACTTGACACCATGAAACGGCATTTCTATAAGGCGCGCCCGCTCGGTGCGGCGCTGTGTGCGCTCTGGGTGGCGGGGGCGAGTGCCGACGTGGTCAGCGGCGCGCAGCTTCCGGACGGTGCTCAGAAGGTGGGGGAGAACCGTTACAGGGTGCCGAAGGACTTCGAGGCGACGCTGGACTACTACCGCTCGGTCTATTCGACGAGCAGCTATCCACGACGGCAGATCGTCAACCAGCCGGGCGTGAAAGCGGTCCACATCACCAACCCCTCGGGGAAGAACTTCGCGGGGCTGAATATTTACGAGGCGAACGAGGAAGTTCGCATCTACATCGTCCCGACCCAGCAGGCGGTCAAGCCGGTGAAAAAGCCGGAGACGAAGTCGGGGAAGAAGAAGTAGAAGTCGCAGCAGCAGCCGCCCACCGAAGTTGTTGCAGTCGCTGGGCGGTGTTGGTAGTAGAGGCAGCCGCAGTGATTGGGGAATCGTCTAACGGCAGGACAGCAGACTCTGACTCTGCTTATCTAGGTTCGAATCCTAGTTCCCCAGCTCGCAGCACCGCAGTCCGCAGCACCTCAGGAAGCTCGAAATCAGAAGGTTGACGAGAGCAAAACGAGAATGTAGGAAGCAGCAGCAGAAACACGGTGGTTGCAGCGAAATGTCGGCCCTGTCGTCTAGCGGTTAGGACGGAGCCCTCTCACGGCTCAAACTCGGGTTCGAATCCCGGCAGGGTCACTCCGACGCCGCCTTCTGAAAAGAAGGCGGCGTTTTGTTTTTCCGGGGCACGGTGGCTCGCCATGCGGACGTTGCAGGAGCTGCTCGACGCAACCTCGCCGGCCTGGCCCCTCGTGCAGGAGTGGCTCGCCTCCGCGAGCAGCCCCGTCGAGGTTCTGCCTCGGGATGAAGTGGCTGCGGGCGAGGTGCTCCAGCAGCTTCAAGTGACGACCCGCTCCACCTTGGGCGCGGTGGCCTATGAAACAGGTGGGCTGCTCGTCGACCAGGGCTGGCTCCGAGTCCTGGGCAGCGGTGGTGTGCGGATGCGCGGGAGCCTGGCGAATTGGAATGCCCTGGGCGCGCATCTGGCGGTGGCACCGACACAAGGGATGCTACTCGTCGCCCACGACGTCCTCGGTGGCCACTTCGCACTCGACGGCGGGGCGCTCGGCGAAGGACGTGGCGGCGCGTTCTACTTCGCCCCCGACTCGCTCAAGTGGGAGGACCTGGGACGCGGCTACTCGGACCTGCTCGCCTTCTTTCTTGAAGGAGATCTCTCCGAGTTCTACGGCGCGTACCGCTGGTCCGGCTGGAGCGAGGATGTCTCACGCCTCTCCCCGGATGAGGGTTTCTCCCTCCACCCTCCGCTATGGACAGCGGAGGGCAAGGACCCTGCCCTCGTGTCTCGGCGCGCGGTCCCCATGACGGAGTTGCTGAACGTCCAACTCGAGTTCGCGCGTCAGCTCGACGGCACTGCCCCCTGAGGGCGCTCGCGCCCCGTCCCCTCCCCTGTTGTACCGACTCAAGCCGACGGCGTGGGGATGCTCCGGCGGAACACGGAGAGCGCGGCGGCGAGCCGGTCCTGTGCCCGCTGCACGCCCCGGCGCAGGAGCAGCATCCGCACCTTCTCCGGAAGCGCGCTCGCGCCCTGCGTGCTGCCAAATCCCACCAGGTCCATGCGCAGGGTGATGGCCTCCAGCAGGTCCCCCAGGTCCGCCTGCGGACTGGCCAGCAGCAGCACGTCCGGAGGCCGTCGCTGGAGGCGCTCCGCCAGCGTGCGCCACTGCGGATCGCCCGTCTCGACAACGACGACGTCCACCGTCTCCAGCTCAGGCGCGTACGGCGCCACCTCCCGCACCTCGAAGCCCGCCTCCCTCAGCGCGCGGAGCGCATCCTCGCTGCCCACCACCGCCACCTTCCCCTCCAGCACCGTGCGAGAGGACTCCTCGTAGGCCCGCAGCTCCACCTCCAGCGCCACATGCGCCGGCTCCGGTGCGTCCTGCCCTGCCGCCAACAGCGCGGCCGCTTCCCGGGCCTGTTCCCGCGCCTGCTCCCGCACCTGCGTCCCGGACGTCCGCCGCTCCAGCGCCGCCCGTACCTTGGCGCGCAGCACACGCAAGTCGTCGAAAGGCTTGAGGATGTAGTCACTCGCCCCCGCGGCGAACGCGGCGATGACGGACTCGCTGCTCGCGTAGGCCGTAATCATCAGCGCCTCCATCGTGGGCTGGAGGTTGCGCGCCTCCGCGACGAGCTCCACCCCACCCATGCCGGGCAGGTTCTTGTCCGTCACCAGCACGTCGACGCGCTGCTCGCGAAGAATGGGCAGCGCATCCTCCGCGCTCGCCGCCACCAACACCACCAGGTCCGACTCGCGCTCCAATAGCCGCGCGCAGATGTCGAGCACGACGGGCTCGTCGTCCACCACCAACACCGTCGAGGCGAGCGTTCCCCCCTCCCCACCGCCGCCCTCACCGGTCTCGAACGGGAGATCCATGACTTGGGAGATTCGCACAGCTTCACGCGGACTTCGAGGCTCGCATGCGAGGGCCGCTATGCTGCCGTCCGTGGCGAGCTTCGAGGACGCGTTGCTGGAGAACCGGGTGCCCCCGCTGCTGGGGGACGTGCGCCTGCGTTACGACGGGGGGCGGCTGCTGGGCGAATCCCTCCCTCCGCGCTGGGAGCGGAGAATGCTGCCGGGACTGTGTGTGGGTGTCGCCGTGGGCTGCGCGCTGGGCGCCGCCGTCATGGTGGGCCTCGAGAAGGGCGCCTTCCCCATCACAGCCGGGACGCTGGCCCTCGTCGCCGCGGCCCTCGTCGGAGTGGCCCTGCGATTCGAGGCCCGGCTGGGACGCCGCCGATTCGTGCTGCACTTCCGCTCGGAGACGCTGCGCCTGGAGCGGCTGGCCTGGACCCCCGGCGCCACCCGCTCGGAGCTGGTGCCCTTCGACGCCGTGCGCGCGGTGCACCTCGTCGAGCGTCCCGGGCCCCGCTACGCGCTCGTCGTGGAGTACGCCCGAGAAGGGGCGCAGCCCCAGCGCGCGGTGCTGGTGGAGGACGTGCGCCGCTCGGAAGGCGAGTCACTCCACCGGATGTGGCGCGTGCTCAGCAACGCCTTCGGCCTCAGGGGAGCGGGGCTCGCCGGAGGGTGATTTCGATGTCCGTGCCCTCGCCCGGCGTGGACGACAGCCGCAGGTTGCCACCCGCCTGCGTCACCAGCTCCCGGCAGATGGACAGGCCCAGGCCCGTGCCGATGCCCACCGGCTTCGTGGTGAACAGCGGCTGGAAGACGCGCTCCTGCAGGTCCATGGGGATGCCGCAGCCGTTGTCCGCCACCGTGAGGACCACGTCCTCGGGGCGTACGGACCAGCGCACCTCGATGCGCCCCTGACGTCCCGTGCCACCCATGGCCTGCGCCGCGTTGACCACGAGGTTGAGCAACACCTGGCACAACTTCACCGGACCGAAGACGACCCGCACCGGCTCGCCGTTGCTCGTCAGCCGCGCCCTGTCTCGAACCTCCGCCCGCGCCAGCTTCACCGCGAAGGAGACCACTTCGGCCACGTCCGCCGTGCCCTCCATGTCCTCGCCACGCGCCTGCGCGCGCAGCCCGAGCGCCACCTGCCGCAGATGCTCCGCGCCGTCCGCCAGGTCCTTGATGAGCGCGGGCAGGTCCTCCACCGTCTCCGCGACAGGAGGACTCGGGTCCGCCGGCAGATGCTTCGACACGTACTGGATGACGCTGGTCAGGTCGCGCTGCAGCGACGCCACGTTCTGCGACAGGTAGCCCACCGGGCCCATCAGCTCGTGGGCGATGCCCGCCGTCACCTGGCCCAGCGTGGCCAGACGCTCCGACTTCATCATCCGCCCTTCCACCTCGCGGATGCGCAGCTCCAGCCGGGCAATCTTCAGCGCGTCGTCCAGCGCCGCCTGAAGCTCCGAGCGGTCCCACGGCTTGACGAAGTAGCGCGTCACCTGGCCGCGGTTCACCGCGTCGATGACGGCCTGCATGTCCGCATACGCCGTGACGAGCATGCGCTTGGCGTCGGGCGCAATCGAACGCGCCCGCTCCAGCAGCTCCACGCCCGTCATCCCCGGCATGCGCTGGTCGGAGAGGATGACGCCAATCTCTCCCTTGCGCTGCTCGAGCAGCGTCAACGCCTCGCTTGGCGATGCGCTGCGGAAGATGCGGAAGCGTTGTCCGAAGTTCGCGTCGAAGACCCGCAGGTTCAGGGCGTCGTCGTCGACGTACAGCACCGCGGGTAGCTCAGACGGGTTCATGACGCTCCTCCTGGCCGGCTATCCCACGACGAGGCCAGGCTGGTGACGCCTAGGATAGCGCCTCCTCCGACTCCCTTTCTTCTGGGTGCCGACGGAACCGTCCCCCCGGGACGCAATGCCTCCTCAACTCTAGAGCAACCAGACAGGTTTGACCCCCAGGAAAATCCAGACGACCGCATGGTTCCCTGCCTGGGCACGGAGGTGCCAGGCGGCTTTGCATGGACACGCCGGGAGAGCGCCCGGCGCGCCTGGGAGGGAGGATTCAGCGGGGAGATGTGAGGGTGGAGTCGCGCGTCTCGGGGAGCTGCTCCGCGTGGGCGGCATCCTGCTCGAGGGCCACGGCCACCGCGTCCACGGAGGGGAAGCTGCCCCTGGGCAGCACGCCCAGCAGCGAGAGCACCGTGGGCGGGGCCTCGTTCTCCCGGGCCACCCAGGTGAGCTCTTCAGCGGTGAGGGGGAACACCGCGCCGAGCAGGGCCTGGTGCAGCGACTGCGCGAGAGGCAGCGGCTGGCCCACCCGCTCCTCCAACTCCGACACACCCTGGACGAGCCGTTCGCGTGTCATGTCGTCGTTCATTTGGACGAAGTTAAGCAGCGAACCGACGCGGCTGCCGGCCTTTTTTTCGTGCCTGCTCAGCAAGCGAGGGAACGGGCCTTGCGGCGGGGCCTCGGGGTGGACGCCTATCGCCTCGCGTCACACCGTTAACGGAGGGACTCCGCACGAGTCTCCACCCCCAGGAGGACAGCGCCATGGCGCACCAGGACAAGCCGGACGACGTGCCGCGCAATGCGGCCAGTGACAGTGATTACGTGGAGCACATCGAACACGTAGAGGCCACGCGCCCCGAGCCCTGGCCGGGCATGAGGGGCCGTTCGCTGGGAGACGAGCATGACCTGCCCACGGGCACGAGCCGCGAGCAGCAGGCGAGCGTGACGTGCGAGCAGCGACGACTGGAAGAGGAAGCGCGCCGCGAAGAGCCGACGCGCCAGTGACGAAGCGGCCCGCTCCCGTGCGCCCCTGAGAATGGGGCACGACGAGGAGCGGGCCACGAGAACGGCCTAGAAGAGCAGCCGCGTCGGGTGCTCGAGCAGGCCGCGCAGCTCCCGCAGGAACTCCGCGCCGATGGCACCGTCGATGATGCGGTGGTCGCACGACAGCGTCGCCGTCATCATCTTGCGAATCACCATCTGCCCGTCCCGCGCCACCACCTTGTCCGCCACCGCGCCCACCGCGAGGATGGACGCCTGCGGCGGGTTGATGATGGCGACGAACTGGTCGATGCCGTACATGCCCAGGTTGCTCACGGTGATGGAGCCGCCCGTGTACTCCTCGGGCTTGAGGGCGCGCTTGCGGGCGCGCTCCGCCAGCTCACGCACCTCCGTGGAGATCGCCTGGAGCCCCTTGGTGTCCGCGTCGCGGATGACGGGCGTGATGAGCCCCTGCTCCAGCGCCACGGCGATACCCACGTCCACCGAGCCGTGGTGGACCACCTGGTCCCCCTGGAGCGAGACGTTGATCTTCGGGTAGCGACGCACGGCCATCGCCACGGCCTTCACGATGAGGTCGTTGACGGAGACCTTGAGCTCCATCGCCTTCGCCTCCTCGCGCACCTTCACCGCGGCATCCATCTCCACCTCGAGGGTGAGATAGAAGTGCGGCACGCCGGGCTTCACCTCCGTCATCCGCTGCGCGATGACCTTGCGCATGGACGACAGCGGCTCGGACCGCGCCTCGGGCCGGGCCACCGTCGCCGCGGACGGAGCCTTGCGCGCGGCGGGCGCCGAGGGAGCGGCCGCCGGAGCCTTCACGCCCCGAGCCAGCGCCTCCTCGATGTCGCGCTTCACCACGCGACCCGACGGGCCGGAGCCCTGCACCTGGGCGATGTCCAGGCCCCGGTCCTTGGCGATCTTCTTCGCCAGCGGGCTGGCCCGGACGCGTCGTCCTCCGGAGGCCACCGGTGCCGACGCGGCAGGCGTGGCCTGTGCGGCGGGCGCTGGGGGCCTGGGCGCGGCGGCCTCGACGGGCTTCGGCACGGCGGCCGGAGTCGGAGCAGCGGCGGCCTTGCCACCCTTGGGCGTGAGGTAGGCGATGGGCGAGCCGACGGGCGCCGACTGGTTCTCCCCGACGACGATCTCCGCCAGCGTCCCGTCGTCATAGGCTTCGATTTCGAGGTTGGACTTGTCCGTCTCCAGCTCGGCGAGCGCCTCGCCAGAGGAGACCTTGTCCCCCACCTTCTTCAGCCACTTGACGATCTTCCCCTCCGTCATCGTCGGGGAGAGGCTCGGCAACTGGATGGCGATGCGACCACCGCCCGTCGCGGGAGCGGCGGCCGGGGCCACGGGGGCCTCGACCTTCGCGGCGGGAGCAGGCGTGGGAGCGGAGGCGGGCGCGGCGGCCTTGGGCGCCGGAGCGCCACCCGCCGCCACCTTCTCGCCCTGCGCGCCGATATAGGCGATGGGCGCGCCGACGGGGGCCGACTGGTCCTCGCCGACGAGAATCTGAAGCAGGTAGCCGTCGTCGTAGGCTTCGATTTCGAGGTTGGACTTGTCCGTCTCCAGCTCGGCGAGTGCCTCACCGGAGGAGACCTTGTCCCCCACCTTCTTCAGCCACTTGACGATCTTCCCCTCCGTCATCGTCGGGGAGAGGCTCGGCATTTGAATGGGCGTGGCCATACGGGTCAGGCTCCCTGGCGGTACAACACCTTCTTCACGGCCGCGATGATCTTGGGCGCGTCCGGCTGGGTCGCGTTCTCCAGGTTCGCCGCATAGGACATGTTCACATCGAGCCCCGTCACGCGCTCCACCGGCGCGTCCAGCTCGTCGAACGCCTTGGACTGGATGATGTCCACCACGGAAGCGCCGATACCCGCAAGCGCCCAGCCCTCCTCGACGATGACGGCGCGGTTCGTCTTGCGCACGCTCGCCAGGATGGCCTCCTCATCCAGGGGCCGCAGCGTGCGCAGGTCCAGGACCTCCACGCTGATGCCCTCCTTCGCCAACTCCTCGGCCGCCTGCATGCAGAAGTAATACATGCGGCTCCAGGTGATGACGGTGACGTCCGTTCCCTCGCGCTTCACGTCCGCCTTGCCCAGCGGCACGACGTGCTCGCCCTCGGGCACCTCGCCCTTGAGCGCGTAGAGCCGCTCGCCCTCGAACATGATGACGGGGTTCTCGTCGCGGATGGCCGCCTTGAGCATCCCCTTGGCGTCCGCGGGCGTCGCGGGCGCAATCACCTTCAGGCCCGGGAAGTGCGCGTAGTTGGACTCCAGCGCCTGGCTGTGCTGGCTGGACAGCCGGCCACCGGCGCCGCCCGGTCCCCGGAAGACGATGGGGCAGCGCAGCTGACCGCCGGACATGTGGCGCAGCTTGGCCGCGTTGTTGACGATCTGGTCCATCGCGAGAATCGCGAAGTTCCAGGTCATCATCTCCACCACGGGACGCAGGCCCACCATGGCCGCGCCCACGCTCATGCCGCCGAAGCCCAGCTCGGAGATGGGCGCGTCGATGATGCGCGCGCTCCCGAACTTGTCCAGCAGCCCCTGCGACACCTTGAAGGCGCCGTTGTAGCGACCCACTTCCTCGCCAATCAGGAAGACGTTGGCGTCGCGCTCCATCTCCTCGGCGAGCGCCTGGTTCAGGGCCTCGCGGTACATCAACTCGGGCATCGTCGGCTCCGACTCGAAATCAAAAAGGTTGGTTTGGTCAGGGGGCGGGGGGACTAGCGGGTCAGGCCCGCCTTCTTGTCCGCAAGCTCCGCCTGCTCACGCGGCTCCAGGTCCCACGTCACCTTCAGCTCCTGGCCGCTCGGGTACGACGGCCAGTTCGTCACCTTCGTGCCCAGCACCCGCTCACGGGGACGCACGTCCGGCTCACCCGGCTCGACGATGGTGTCGCGCCACAGCTCTTCCAGGCTCGGCTCCGGGGACTCGTCCGCGAACTTCACCGCGGCGTCCACCTGCGCCTTCACCTCTTCTTCGATTCGCTCGAAGTCCGCGTCCGCGCCCAGGCCGTTCTTGATGGCGTAGTCGCGCAGCTTGGGGATGGGGTCGCCCTTGCGCTCCTCCTCCACCTCCTGCTTGGAGCGGTAGGTCGCCGGGTCCGCCATGGAGTGGCCACGGAAGCGGTACGTGTTCGCCTCCAGCAGCACGGGGCCCTTGCCCGCGCGGCACCACGCGGCCGCGTCCTTCACGGCCTCGTACATCTTCAGCACGTCCATGCCGTCCACCGGCTCGCCGCGCATGTCGTAGGCGGCGGCGCGCTTGTAGATCTCCGGCACCGCCGACGTGCGGGAGATGGCCGTGCCCATGCCGTAGCGGTTGTTCTCGCAGATGTAGATGACCGGCAGCTTCCACTTCGACGCCATGTTGAACGTCTCGTGGAGCGCGCCCTGGTTGGCCGCCGCGTCGCCGAAGTAGCAGACCGTCACGCGGTCCTCGTTGCGATAACGGCTGGCGAAGGCCATGCCGGCCGCCAGCGGAATCTGCCCGCCGACGATGCCGTAGCCTCCGTAGAACTGGTGCTCGATGTCGAAGATGTGCATCGAGCCGCCCTTGCCCTTGCTGTAGCCGGTGCCCCGGCCGAACAGCTCCGCCATCACCATGCCCGCGTCGCTGCCGCGCGCCAGGGGCTGGCCGTGGTCGCGGTACGCGCTGAGCATGTAATCTTCCTTCCGGATGGCCTCGATGGGGCCCACCGCCACGGCTTCCTGGCCAATGTACAGATGGCAGAAGCCGGCGATCTTCCCCAGCGTGTACTGCTGGCCCGCGCGCTCCTCGAAACGGCGGATGAGGTACATCTTCCGGTACATCGTCAACAGCAAGTCTTTCGAGTACGGGCTGGCCACCGCGGGTGCCTCCATGCTGTCCGCCCCTCCTCACCCGGGGCGGCAAACGCCGTGCGCCTCATAGCGCGCGGCAGGGGGACTTCAAAGCCTTTCAAACCCCTCAGGGCCGCACCTGTGTTCCAGGCGCGGTGCGTCAGGAAACGAGGGTGAAATGCGGGACGCTGATGATGCCGTCCAACAGCGTCACCGGTCGACCGGAATGATCCGTGGCCAGGTGAATCACGGTGGCCTCGGGGAAGCGCACCCGGTAGTCGTTGGCGTGGGTGGGCTCGTTGTCGAAGGCGGCCACCACGGTGCCCAGCCGACCCAGCCTCGCGTGCGCCTCTCGCTTGAACGCGTCGTCGTCCTCGCGCAGCGTGGGCTTCATCAAGAGCAGCACCCGCGCGTCGTCCGGCACCGCCATGCCGTGGCGCCGCATGCAGGCGACGGAGCCCTCGCGCATGCCCTCGTGGCGCCCGGTGACGTAGACGAGCCGCGCGCCCGTCGCCACCACGGCGTGGGTGAAGGCCGCCGCGCCGTCGATGGCCTCGTCCACCTCGCAGTACTCGCTGGTGAAGAAGCGCTCGCCCCAGAAGCGGCGGGCCTCTGGGAAGTGGGCCTGCACCTGGACTTCCTCCAGGCCACAGGCACGCATCGCGTCACGCATGTCCCAGCCGGAGGTCCAGTGCTCGGGGCCGCAGGCGGCGAGGCTCGCCACGGCCTGCGCCTCGCCATATTCCCGGAGGATGCGGGCCTGCCGGTGCCGGTTGTCGAGCAGGGTGGAGTCCAGGTCGAACGCCAGCACCGCCCGCTCGCCGAGGGAGCGGGCCCGAGCCAGGATGGCGTTCAGGCTGTCGCGCCAGTCGTCGCGGATGCGCTTCTTGAAGTCTTCGTGGGCCATGGGCGCGGCGAAGACTACCCGCGCGCGCCCGCCCGTGCCGCCGAAACCGCCTGTGTCAGGCGGCTGACTGCCAGGGCATGGGGCCAGGGGGCGCGCCCGGCACCGTGTCCGCGAAGCGCAGCATGCGCTGGATGCCGTTGCGGTCCAGCACCAGCCGCACCAGCTGCGTGCTCTCCTGGCGGCGGTCCGTCTCCTCCTCCTCCACCGTGAAGCGGAACACCACGTCCACGGGGTAGCGCTTGGCGCCCCGGATGTGCCCCACCGACAGGTCCGCCAGGTCCACGTACTCCAGCGCCAGTTCGGGCTCGTCCATGTCCCGCAGGAAGCGCTCCACGTTGAGCCGGAGGATGTCCGTGACGCCCGACAGGCCCCGGTCCGAGCGCGGCAGGAGGCGCGCGTCCAGGATGATGTGCTTGCGGTAGCGGATGACCGTCTCCGTCAGCTCGCCCTGGGACACGGTGAGGAAGTCGTCCTGGTGCCGCAGCGCCGCCACCGAGTCCGGCACCTTGGGCCCGTAGTCCACGCGCTCCTCGCACCTGCCGATGGTGCGCCCCGTCACCGGGTCCACCAGGTCCGCGGTGCGGTCCGACAGGTGCGTGGCCGCCACGCGGCTCGACAGCCGCCGCAGGCCCTCCTTGATGCGGTCCTTCATCATGTAGCCGACCACGGCGATGAGGAAGAAGTTGAGGCTCACCTGGGTGAAGCGGATCTGCGCCCACAGCGCCACCGCCGTGGCGAACGCCATCGCGATGCCCGCAGCCAGCGCGAACAGCACCTCTTCCCACCCCTGCCGCTTCTGCAGGCGGCGCGAGGACAGGAAGAGCACGTTCATGCAGAACTTCTTCAGCATGCCCAGCCGCAGGATGTACTCCTCGTTGTCGCCCGTGGGGCTCAGCACGCTGCGCAGCCGGTGCTCCTTGCGGTAGGACTCCTCGCGCAGCACCGCCTCCATCAGCCCCTTGCGCAGCCCCAGCCACGGCTCTCCGCGCGGCAGCGACTTCATGTCCGCCACCGAACGCCGGAAGCCGTTCTCCACCAGCAGGCTGACGTACTCGTCCACCAGCCGCAGCGACGCGCGGGAGCGCTCCTGCAGGCGCAGCTCCCCCACCGAGCGCAGCCACTGACGGAAGCGCGCCAGCACCTGCGTCACCCCCGCCTGCATCGCCACGACTTCCGACTCCAGCGTCGCGCACGCGTCGGTGGGCAGCGCCACCGGCCCCTCGCAGCGGGACTCCACGCCCGTGGCGAAGCGGCGCAGCGCCCCGCGCAGCACGCACGACAGGAGCTTCGCCTGGTAGACGACATCCCGCTCCGAGCCCAACCCCGTGCGCAACCACGCCTCCAGCCGCACCAGCGGCGAGGTGTCCGACGAGAGCAGCTCCTGCACCGCCATCACCGGCGTCTTGAAGCGCACGTAGTTGTGGATGTCCGCGTAGAAGTCCGCGCGGGGGTACGTCTCCTGGTCGATGTTCAAGCTGCCAGGGAGGAACAGATGCGCCTCCACGAGGTAGCGCGTCTCGTCCACGCCCGAGGGCTGGTACTCGAGCTTGATCTCGAACTGCTTCCGGTCGTGAACCTCGAAGCGGCTATGGAGCGGTGCGGGTGCCTGGGACACACCGCCACTCTACGTTACAACCCTGTCACGGGGGAGTGACGCCCCCGTGACGTCCAGCGGTCCACAGGGGGCTCAGCCCCCGGTACCAGTCTTGGGAGCTGCAACTGTCTGCGTCACAGCGGAAGCGCCCGAGGCGGGGGCGGCCTTGGACTGGGGCCGGGCGTTCCAGACCTTGGTGGCCAGCAGCAGGCCCGCGAAGGACAGGGGCAGCATGGCCAGGGGCCAGTTGCCCCAGTTGTGGGGGTCCTTGGCCACCTCCCCCGCCGGCAGGATGCGCCCGAGCAGCAACGACTGGAGCGCCGTGCCCGCATACACCGCGCCGTCGATGATGCCCACCGCGAGGCCCGCGTTCTTCTTGCCACCGAAGTCCATGCTGGCGGTGCCGGACAACATGCCGTGCACGCCGATGACACACAGGGACATGAAGATGACCGTCCACCCCAGCGCGGGGCTGCCCAGGAGGAACAGCGTGGCCACCGCGCCCACGCTCATGCCCGCGTAGAGCACCGCGGAGACAGGACCCCGGCGCGAGTCGAACACGCGGTCGCTGATGACGCCGGCGAACATGCCGCCAGTGATGCCCGCCACGCAGAGCAGCATGCCCCAGTTGGCCGCGACGAAACCGTCGGCGATGCCCGTCGCCTTCGCGAACTTGGGGTACCACTGCATGATGGCGTTGCGCATGAAGCCGCTGCAGAACTCCACCATCAGGATGATGATGGTGCGGTTGGTGATCATCTTCTTGAAGACGGGCCACACGCCCAGGCCCGCCTGGGACTCTCCGCTGGATGCGTCCGCGGTGTCGAAGTCCGGATGGCCCGTGTGGCTGGGCGTGTCGCGGATGACGAAGTAGTCCACCACCACGAAGGCCGCGAGGATGGCCGCGGGCACGAAGAACACCCAGTACGTGGGCGCCGCCTTGGCGATGAAGCGGCTCCAGTCGTAGGCGAAGTACACGCCCAGGGAGATGAGGATGCCGAACACGCCGCCCAGCTGGCCGCGCTCGCGCACGTGGAACCAGGACGCGTTCACCTTGACGATGGAGACCGCGCCAAAGCTCTGGAAGTACATGTTGACGGCGTAGAGGAACGACAGCGTCCCCACGATTCCACCCGGCGGCTGCCAGCCGTCCGTGAGCACCTTGTAGACGACGATGCCCATCAGCACGTTCGCCACGGACGAGCCCGCGGCCGACAGCAGGATGGTCTTCCGCCCGCCGAGCCGGTCCGTCAGCGGACCGTTGAGCAGGAAGGCGCAGCCGTACACGAGCGTGCCCCAGAAGAAGATGGTGCCGAAGTCCGCGTTGGACGTGTGGCCCTTCATCGCGCTGGTGGCTTCGTTGAGGTTGTAGCGCCCCATGTAGAGGAACGCGTACGTCATCCCCAGTGGGAACCAGTTGAAGAAGCGGCGGCGACGGAACGCGTCCGTGTGACCCAGCTCCACCTTGGGCAGGCGGGCCAGCACGAGCGAGATGGCCCCCAGCAGGATGAGAATGGGCAACAGGTTGGCCAGCCACGGGGGCAGCGACGACATGCAGCGACCTCGTCAGTGGAGTGCGGAAACGCCGCGCACCCTACCCTGGCACGCGGCCCGCGAGAAACCCCACGGACATGTCTCAGCCCAGTCGGGCGAGCAGCCTCGTCAGCGACACCTCCGTCTTCGCATCCGGGATGTCACCGCGCCGGCACGCATCGAGGACCTCCTGGAGCGGTCGCCACTGAAGCAGCGTCCCCTCTTCCAGGGGCGACCCATCCCCCTCCGGCTCCTCCTGCTTCACGTCCGTGACGTCCACCGCCGAGGGGAACACCTTCTCCGAGAGGATGCCCGGCGCCAGGAAGAACGAGCCCCCCAGCAACTGGATGTCCTCGGGGCGCACCGCGTAGCCCGCCTCCTCGCGGACTTCTTCGGCCGCGCGGCGCCGCAGGCCCTCCTCGCCCTTGTCCTCCGGCTCCAGCAACCCCGCGACGATCTCCTCCACCCGCAGGTAGCCCGCACCGGGGTCCGGCACCGTCATCGCGTCCCGCTGATCCTTCCGGAAGTACGCCGCGGGCCTCAGGTTCATCCGCGTCAACACCTCCAGTCCCGCCGCACCGCGTCGATAAACGAGCACCGACACCGCATCGAGTCGGGGCCTGTCCACCACGTCCACCCGGTAGACTGGCGAGGAAGAGCCGTCCGCGCGTCGATTGCGACACCGCAGGCGCTTCACTCGGAGGAAACCCTCGTCGCAGCGCGCCGTGGCCGAGAAATCCTCGATGATCTCGATGTCAGTCACACTGGAATGGCTCTGCCGCATGTCTGCCTGCTCTCCTGGAGTTGAACGGTCAAGGTGTGCGAGTAGGAATGCCATGGCGGCGTAGCTTGCCCGCCCGTGTCCGATACCGTACCTTGCGCGCGCTTTACTCCCGACGTCCTACCGAAACACGGATTCTTCCTGATGCGTCGCCTCCTGCTCGGCCTTCTTAGTGCCCTGGCCACCGCCTCATGCATGCCAGTGGTGGAGGGCCAGGACTACCACCTCGAGGGGCAGGAGGTGCGCCTCACGCTCCTTCATACCTCGGACATCCATTCCCGGCTCATCCCGTATGACTTCGCTCCGCTGAAAACGGACCAGGACCTGGGCCTCGTGCCCGAGGCCGGTCCCTTCGGTGGCGCGACGCGCATGGCCGCCATCCTCAAGCGCGAGCGCGCGAGGGGCGAGCGGGTGATGCACGTCGACTCGGGCGACTGCTTCCAGGGCGCTCCGATCTTCAACCTCAACAACGGTGAAGTGGAGTTCCGCTTCCTGTCGCAGGCACGTCTGGATGCCGCGGTGGTGGGCAACCACGAGTTCGACGCCGGCGCGCTGAACTTCACGCAGCAGGCCAAGCAGAACGCCACCTTCCCGCTGCTCGCCGCCAACTACAACTGGAATGACTGGCGGCAGAACGGCAGCAACGAGACGGGGCTGGAGACCTCGCCGTACACCATCCGCAACATCAAGGGCCTGCGGGTAGGCATCGTCGGCATGGCCAACATCTCCTCGCTCAACTCCATCGTCGAGGGTGGCAACAGCCTGCAGGTCACCCCCCTGGAGCAGAACGAGGTCGTCCGCGCCTATGTGGCGCTCCTTCGGCCGGTGACGGACCTCATCGTCCTCGTCAGCCACCTGGGCCTCACCGAGGACCAGGACGTCGTCCAGGGCTACGAGGCCTATTACGAGTACGGCCGCGCCCGCAGCTTCATCCGCCGCGAGGACAGCCCCTGGCAGGTGCTGGAGTGGTTCGGTCCGGAGGGCAACGAGAACTCGGTCGTCCGCGTGTTCGTCCCCGGCGTTTCTGGCGTCGACGTCATCATGGGCGGCCACCTGCACGTGGTGCTCAACCCGCCGCAGCTGCTGGCGGACCCGAGCGGCCGCAAGGTGGTGCTCGCGCACTCCGGCGCCTTCTCCAAGTACGTGGGCCGGCTGGAGCTGGTCGTGAAGATGCCGGACGTGCTCGGCACGGGTGAAGGCGGCGAGGTCCTCAGCCAGGACTACCGCGTGTTCCCCATCGACGGGCTCTGGTGCGACGACGCCATGCGCCGCTACCGCTACGACTCCAACATCTTCTGGGAGGACGGCCAGTTCATCCAGACCCCCGCCGTGCGCGCGGCCATCGACGCCTGCCGCGAGCAGGAGGACCGGCAGACGACGCACCTGCTCCAGCCCTACATCATCGGGATGGACATGAAGCTGCAGCTCACGAACATCTTCGCGTACGCGCCCACGGACGTGACGCGCCGGAACAACTCGACGGGTGGCGACTCGCCGCTGGGCAACATCGCCGCGGACTCGATGCGCAAGCGTCGCCGCGTGGACGCGCAGATGGCGCTCACCAACTCGCTGGGCATCCGCGACAACCTCTACTCCGGCGTCGTGTCCCAGGAGTCGATGTTCAACGTGTTCCCGTTCGAGAACACCATCAACATCATGTACCTGTCGGGCAAGGAGATGCAGGAGATGTTCGACTTCGTGGCCGAGCGCTCCTCCGAGCGTGGCTGCGTGAGTCAGGCGCAGATCTCCGGTGCCAGCTTCACCATGGACTGCGCCCAGGTGCAGATCAACGACCTGCGCGTCGAGTGCAAGCTCTCGCTGGAGGGCGCGGACTGCCCCCCGGACAACCGCGAGGGCCACGCCCCCTGGCAGTGCATCCAGGACACGAGCACCTCGGCCACGACGGGCCGCTGCTACGCCCACCCCGGCACGAACATCGTGGTGGGCGGCAAGCCGCTCAACCCGTTCGGCACCTACCGCGTGGCGGTGAACGACTACATCGCCAAGGGTGGCTCGGGCTTCAACGTGCTCAAGCGCAACACCACGCGCCAGGAGACGGGCATCTCCCTGCGCGACTCGCTCATCGGCTACATGCAGGACTTCTGCACCTGCGACGACATCAACGCGGGCTACGCGACGCGTGGCAACCGGGCTGACGGGCAGCGCTGTGGCTCGCTGGTGAACGGCCAGTGGGTCATCAATGATCGCCTGCGCGCCTCCTGTCGGGAGATGCAGGACTATGAGAACGAGCTGTCCGCCAAGGTGGGGAGCTGCTCCTGCGAGGACCTGCTGCGCAACGGCTACAACCCGTCGAGCTGCGGTGTCGCCTCCGTCACCAACCCCGACCAGGCCCGCGCGGCCTGCATCGCCGCCAAGCAGGTGGGCACCTGCACCTGCGGAGATCTGGCGGCCCGGGGCTACAACCCGGATGGCTGCAACATCCCCGACGTCACCACCGCCCTGGAGGCCCAGGCCGCCTGCGCGGTCTCCGCGGGCCCGTTCACCGGCCGGTGTGACTGCCGCGAAGTCATGAGTGGAATCAACCCCGTGTGCGGAACGGTGACGCAGCAGCTGCGCAACTTCTGCACGAACCCGACGGCGATGCCCATCGCCGACGCCGTGGAAGACGGCCGCATTGGCCGGAGGGTGAAGTAATGAAGAAGCTCATGCTGCTGTCGGCGCTGGCCCTGGTCGGCTGTTACACCGAGGAGTCGCCTCAGCCGAAGGGCCTCGCGTCGTTCGAAGTCACCGTGAAGGGCTTCTACGTCGCGGACTCCAATCCGCGCGCGTCGCTGCCCGTGGTGGCCAGCTGCGTTGCCCAGCACGGTGGCACCCAGGCCGCCGTGCCCATGGAGCTGCGTGGCACCCCGGACTGCCGCCTGGCCATGCCTCGCGGTCCGGTGGATATCGACTTCGATATCCAGGCGGTGGACGTGAAGGGCCAGCCGATGGATGCGTTCAACGGCCCCGTCTCCTTCCGCACCGTCCCGGGAAACCTCACCGGCCCCTATCGCTACCGGTGGGTGCAGCTCACCAATGGCAAGGGCACGGGCACCGTGCGCAGCGCGCAGCTCTACGGTGAAGCCCACGTGTGGGTGGAGGACGAGCCCGTCCAGGTCGACTACGCCGAGGGTGAGGTCGTCGCCGGAGAGCTCCCCGAGGAGCCCGCCACGCGCACCTTCTCCACTGGCCTGTCGCGCTCCATGCACTTCGAGGAGCCCACCATCTCCACGGTGCAGGTGCCGCAGAACAGCGACCAGCTCACCGCGTACAACGGCACGTTCATGCGCATTGGTCGCGCGCCCGAGGCGGGCTCGCCGCTGATCCAGAACTGCGAGCCGGACGACCCGAACTACAACCAGCCGGTGACGCTGCTGGTGACGGGCACGGACCCGGGCGGCTTCTTCGTGACGGACCTGACGGCGTGCCGCGTGCGTGAGGGAAGCATCCCCGGCGCCAACACCCAGACGGCGGAGCCCTCGGGCTTCTTCCCAGGCCGCTTCAACGCCCTCTACATCTACAACTACTCCTTCCCGGAAGGGTTGGATCCGGGCGACCTGCTGTGGTCCATCGCGGGCTCCGTGCAGGAGTTCACCGCGACCACGCAGCTGACGTTCCCCTCGTGGAGCATCCGCGAGAAGGTCCGCCTGCTGCCCCAGGCCGAGTGGAACAAGTACCTGGCCCTGGCGCCGCCGACGGAGATCAACGGCCGGCTGTGCGGCTTCAGCGGCTCGCCCTACATCACGGACGTGATGTGCGGCTACAGCTACGGCAACTACAAGATGGAGGGCCTGGAGTCCTCGCTGGTGAAGATTCGCCGGGTGAAGTTCCCGCAGGTCTTCCGGAGCTGCGACGCCAACGGCAACAACAGCGTGCCATTCTTCTGTCCCGACCCGCGCACCAACGTCTTCGGCGCCTGTGGCGAGGACGACCCCAATGACCCGGACGTCCCCGAGCGTAAGTGCAACGTCGACTGCACGCTGGGCCTGGGCGAGTACCGTGGGCAGATCTGCGCGGAGAAGACGACCTACGACAACTTCGGCCAGTTCGTGGTGGAGATGAACCCGACGGGCGCCGCCGAAGCGGGCCTGGACGCCACCGTGAACGGCCGACTGCACGCGCTCAACGCGCTGCCGCCCGTGTCCCCCGCCACCGAGGCGTGGACGCGCTCCTCCAACGCCTACACCACGGGCGTGACGGTGAACATCTGGTGCGACAAGGCCGTGAATGTGCGCTTCGGCGGCAGCAGCGTGCCCGGTGTGGCGACCAACGTCGCCCTGGCCGCGGCCACGCGCCTGGAGCACACGCTCAAGGACAACCAGTTGTTTGTGTGGGTCTCCGTGCAGGACGCGGTGAACGGCTCGGCCAGTTGCAAGGTGAGCCAGCACCCGCGTACCCGCATCAACCTGGTGACCAAGGACGCCGTACCGGACCTGGTGGTCAACTGCAGCGAGACGGATGCCGACGCGGAGCGCGCCGAGCAGTGCCGGTTCCTGCATGGAGCGACCTTCGACATCGTGGGCCATCTGCGCCACGTCAGCGCGGCTCGGCCTCGCTGGATTGTGCTGCCCCGAGATCAGGACGACCTCTGCTGCTACCCTGGCCCGGGCATGGAGTGCCCGCGTCCCATCGAACCTTGCGTGAATCCGTAGGCTTTTGACGAAACTCGCGCCCCGGGTCACCGGGGTGCAGGGAGGAGCGAACCCAAGCGGGCGCTCCGTGGAGAGGGACATTGAAAACGCTGCAGAAGCTGGCCCTGACCGGCCTTATCTCCCTGAGTGTGCCCGCCTGGGCCAGTGACTTCGTGGACACGCGTCTGTCGTTCGTGTTCGCGGACGACAACGTGCTCGCGGGCTCGGGTGAAACCACGCCCAACAGCCCCAACGCACGGTTTGGCGCGGGCAACCAGAACACCCAGTTCTACGACAACTTCAACACGCGCTTCTCCGGCTTCGAGTCGCTGTCGAACATCGTGCTCTACAAGCGGGCACCGGCGTTCTTCGAGGGACTGACGACGGAGGCGGCCCTGACGCTGCTGGTGCTGGAGCGCCCGAGTGGTCAGGTCGCCATCCAGGACAACTCCAGCTACATCCGGCTCAACTACCAGCCGCCGGGCTGGGGTGAGAAGGAAGGCATCTCGCTGGTGGGCTTCCCGGTGTCAGCGGACCGCTTCCGGCTGGGCTATGCGTACCGCATCTCCTGGGGCGGCAGCGGCGTGTTCACCACCCGCTCGGCCACCAACGGCGTGCCGGGTGCCAAGCTGCAGATCACCCGCGACAGGTGGTACGCGTACGTGGGCGGCAAGACGGCGCTGGTGCAGAACGAGCTCGTCCTCGAGGAAGAGACGCTTTACGGCGTGATGGCCGGCGCGGGCGTGGACATCCTGGAGACGCTGCGCGTCGAGGCGGGCGGCGGCTACTTCCAGAAGGGCCTGGTCCCCGGGCTCGCGACGCTGGGTGTGGAGGCGCCGGTGAACGCCGCGGGCGTGTCCGCGCAGGTCGTCTACCACGTGGGTGTGCCCGTCGGCACGAGCGTGGACTTCCGGCTCTACAAGAACGACCCGGAGATCTACGAGCGCTTCTTCGCCCCGGAGAAGTACCCGGGTGGCCTGTCCTACTCCGTGTCGCTGGAAGGCAGCTACCTGTCCCAGACGCTGGAGAAGCCGGACCAGTTCGGCGCGACCGAGCCCCAGGGCGCCACGGCGCTGGCGCTGCAGGCCCGCGCGAAGCTGGGCTTCCTGCGCCTCAGCCTGCTCGGCCTGTACCGCAGCCTCTCGTACATCCAGTTCGACGTGCCGGGCTTCCCCCCGTTCCAGGACTTCCCCGAGGGGACGGAGCTGAACCCGGAGATCTTCCTGGCGTTGGGCGCGGACTACCACCTGCCGGCGCTGCACTTCACGCCGGGCTTCATCTTCGGCATCCAGCGTCCGGCGTCGTTCCGCAGCCCGACGTCGCTGCTCGGTGGCAACAACCCGCCGCCGAACCTGGTGGGCACGCGCACCGTCGTGGTGCGTGACGTGAATCAGCTGAGCATCCTGCCGGAGACGTGCGGTGGCTCGGGAGCGTGCGGCGCGGAGCCCATCTACTCCGCCAAGGCGACGTTCCGCTGGGACCTGTCCGACTCCGTCGCGGCGGTGGGCGAGGTCTACTACACGTACGACACCAACCGGACCACGTTCCGGGACGACATCACGGGCGTGGCGCAGGCCACGTTCGAGAAGCCGCACGCGCTGGGCTTCAACACCCTGCTGCAGGCGCGCTTCTAGGCGTTCGCTCGGTTGAGCAGACATCGCGGCCCGGTTCCCTTCGCGGGGGACCGGGCCGTTGTCGTTGGAGCGCTCGGGCGCCAGGGGACGAAGACATCCGCCTGCCCATGGCCGCACGACGGCCCTACCTCGTCCTTGCCCTGGCCTCCCTCACGGCACTGCTCAGGAAACGGAACAGGTCGAACGCAATCCCCTCCGGCCCGAAAGCAGGAACTTCGACGACCTGGCCCGAGTGCAGAATCACCTGAAGCGCGAGCGAGAGCGGCTCCTTGGAGGGGAGAAGCACCCGCTCAATCTCGTCGAAGCGCACCTGCGTGCTCTCCGCGCCCGACAACACCACGAGCCCGTCTTCCGTCAGGACGATGGCGCCATCCCTGGCGTGCAGGCGGTTCTCGTAGACACCGAACGCCGTGGCGGCGAGAGGCACCTCTGCACTCCACCAGGATGGCCGTTTGCCATGGGCAAAGGCGTAGTAATTCGCAACTCCGACTTGGGTGTCATCTCTTCGTGTTCGCAAACGGAAGTTACGCCCCGCATGCATTTCCATCGTGGCCACGCTAGTGCGCCCCCTCGTAGAACATCATGCCATTCGGGTGGCCCCCTGCCCCAGGGTAGCGCACAGCTCGGACGCGGTGGTCACCAGGGAATGAAGTGTGTCGCCCTGGATGACGACACCTGGAAACCTCCGTCCTGGGAAACGGATGACAGCGTTTTTTTCTACGCCGGCAAATATGGCCTGAGCCCCTCTTCGATGCCTCGGAGGTAGCCATCCGGGTTGGCCCGGAAGCGCCGGCCCAGGATGCGAGGGACGCGCCGCTGCTCAAGCTGAAAGCGCAGTCTCTGCCAGTCATTGATGTTCCTAGGTTCCAGGTAGGGGCCGTCAAGCGCAGGCAGAAGGAATGCCGAG